>JAXLXC010000032.1:0-47661 GCA_046328155.1 Chloroflexota bacterium | reverse complement strand
CTGCCGATCGCGACATCGGGCGGCAGCACCGCCCCGATGGCCCGACCCAGCGCCGCCGCCGACATCCGTCGCCCCGTCCAGGTGAACGCGATCACCTGTCCCGCGGCATGGACGCCCGCGTCGGTCCTGCCCGCCCCGTCGACCCGGATCCGACCCCCGCCGCTGATGCCGCGGAGCGCCGTCTCCAGCTCGCCCTGGACGGTCCGGGCACCAGGCTGCGCCTGGAACCCGGCGAACCCGGTCCCGTCGTATTCCACCCGTGCGGCGTACCGCACGGACCCGCCCTCTCGGGCGGCTGCGTCAGACGAGCTCGAGCTGGACGATGGGGGCGGCATCGCCAGCACGCTGGCCCACCCTCACGACCCGGGTATACCCCGAGCTGCGATCCCCGTATCGTGGCGCGATCTCGTTGATGAGCTTGTCGATGACGAGCGGCTCCTCGGGCAGCTCGGCGACGATTCGCCGGCGCGAGGCGAGGGTCCCCTCCTTGGCAAGGGTGATCATCCGCTCGACCTGGCCACGCACCTCCTTGGCGCGGGCTTCCGTGGTCTTGACCTGCTCGTAACGCAGGACGGCCACGATGAGGTTGCGGTACAGGGCGAGTCGCGGGCCGGTCTTGCGACCGAGCTTGCGCCCGTCGATGCGATGGGCCACGCTCAGTCCTCCTCGTCCTCGTCGTCGTCCTCGTCATCGAGGTCGATGTCGGAGGGCCCGACGCCCAGCTCCGTCTCGTCGCTGGGCGGCAGGAAGCCGCGCATGCGCAGCCGCTCCTTCATCTCGTCGAGCGACTTCTTGCCGAAGTTGCGCATCCGCAGCAGGTCCTCGTCCTGCAGCTGCAGGACTTGGCCCACCTTGACGATGTTGTTGCGCTTGAGCGAGTTGTAGGCACGCATCGGGAGGTCGAGCTCCTCGATGGGCATGTCCAGCATGCTCTGCGGGATGGAGCCGGCACCGGCCACGGCCCCTGCCGCGCGCGCCACCTGCTTGCCCGACGAGGTGAACAGGCCGAACTGCGCCACCAGGGTCTCCGCGGCGCGGGAGAGCGCCTCCTCGGGGGTGATGGTGCCGTCCGTCTCGATCTCGATGGTCAGCTTGTCGAAGTTGGTCATCTGGCCCACGCGGGTGTTCTCCACGTGGTAGTTGACCTTGCGCACGGGCGTGAAGATGGCGTCCACCGGGATCACGCCGATGGGCATCTGCTCCGCGCGCTCGGCGGCGAGATAGCCCACGCCGCGCTCCACCGTCAGGTCGATCTCGACGGTCACGCCGTCGGAGTCGAGCGTCAGCAGATGCTGCTCGGGGTTGACGATCTCGACGTCCGCGGACTCCGTGATGTCCGCCGCCGTGACCGCGCCCGCGCCGTTCTTGACCAGCTTGAGCTGGACCGGATGCCCGGCGTAGCTCTTGAGCCGCAGCTTCTTGACGTTGAGGATGATCTGCGTCAGATCCTCCTTGACGCCCGGGATGCTCGCGAACTCGTGGTAGACGTCGCGGACCTGGATGGAGGTGACCGCCGCGCCCTCGAGCGAGGACAGCAGCACGCGCCGCAGGGCGTTGCCGATGGTCACGCCATAGCCGGCGGCCAGCGGGCTCGCCTCGTACTTGCCGTAGGTCTCGAGCTCCTCGACGGGCTCGAGCTGCGCGTTCTCCAGTTCGATCATGGGTGGGTGCTACCTCGAGTAGTACTCGACCACGAGCTGCTCGTTGAGCTCGAGCGGCATCTGGTCGCGGCGGGGCAGCGCGGAGACGCTGCCGGCCAGCTTGTCGGCGTCGACGGTCAGCCAGTCGGGACGCTGCGCCGAGCGAAGCGCGTCCTTGGCCTGCTTGAAGTACTCCGTGGACCGGCTGGACTCGCGGACCTCCACCCGGTCGCCGTCCCGCACCTGGTGCGAGGGCACGGTGGTGGCACGCCCGTTGATGGCGAAGTGGCCGTGGCTCACCAGCTGGCGCGCCTGGGCGCGGCTGCTGGCGAAGCCCATCCGGAACACCACGTTGTCCAGGCGGGTCTCGAGGAGGCGGAGCAGGTTCTCGCCGGTGACGCCAGGGCGCTCCTCGGCGGTCTCGAAGTAGCGCTTGAACTGGCGCTCGAGGACGCTGTAGGTGCGCCGGATCTTCTGCTTCTCGCGCAGCTGGACGCCGTACTCGGAGACCTTGCGCCGGCGCACGTTGTGCTGGCCAGGCGGGGTCGCGCGGCGCTCGAAGGCGCACTTGCGGGTATAGCAGCGGTCCCCCTTGAGGAACAGCTTCATGCCTTCGCGCCGGCACAGGCGGCAGACGGAACCGTTGTAGCGAGCCATGGTCGGGGGTCCTAGACGCGGCGCCGCTTGGGCGGGCGGCAACCGTTGTGGGGGATGGGCGTGACGTCGGTGATGGCGGTGACCTCGAGGCCGGCGGCCTGGAGCGAGCGGATCGCCTGCTCGCGGCCGGCGCCCGGGCCCTTCACGAACACCTCGACATGGCGCATGCCGTGCTCCATGGCGCGCTTGGCGGCCCCGTCCGCGCTGAGCGCGGCGGCGTAGGGCGTGCTCTTGCGGGATCCCTTGAAGCCCGCGAGCCCCGCGCTGCCCCAGGCGATGGTCGCGCCCGACAGGTCGGTGATGGTCACGATGGTGTTGTTGAACGACGCCTGGATGTGGGCGTGGCCCGCCGGCACGTTCTTCCGTTCCCGTCGCCGCGTCTTCGTTGCGCGCTTGCGTTCCGCCATCTGGGGGTCGTGCTCCTGTCGTCACTGCGCGCCCGGGGGCGCGCCGTCGGTCGTGGGTGTGCTACTTCTTGCGCCGGACGCCCACGGTCTTCTTGGGACCGCGTCGCGCGCGTGCGTTGGTCTTGGTGCGCTGGCCGCGCACGGGCAGGTTGCGTCGATGACGCAGCCCGCGGTACGAGCCGATCTCCTGGAGGCGCTTGATGTTGAGCGCCACCTCGCGGCGCAGGTCGCCCTCCACCTTGTAGCGCCGGTCGATGATGTCCCGGAGCCGGTTGACCTGCTCCTCCGTCAGGTCCCGGACGCGCGTGTCCGGGTTGACGTTGGCCTGGGCCAGGATCTTCTGGCTGGTGGGCAGGCCGATGCCAAAGATGTAGGTGAGGGCGATCTCCACGCGCTTCTCGCGCGGGATGTCGATGCCCGCGATGCGTGCCACGCCTACCCCTGTCGCTGCTTGTGCTTTGGATTCGTGCAGATGATCATCACCGTGCCATGCCGGCGGATGACCTTGCAGCGCTCACAACGCGTCTTGACCGACGCCGAGACCTTCACATGGACCCCGTTCTGTCACTTGATTCGATAGGTGATCCGACCGCGCGAGTGGTCGTAGGGCGACAGCTCGACGCGGACCCGATCCCCCGGCAGGATCCGGATGAAGTTCGTCCGGAGCTCGCCACTGATGTGGGCCAGGACCCGGTGCCTGTCCTCCAGCTCGACCTCGAACATGGCGTTGGGAAGCGGCTCGATGACCGTGCCCTCCACCTCGATCGCATCTCGCTTGGCCACAGGCGGACCACGTACCTGCTATGGATGCTTGGGTGTCCCAGGCGCGAACCCGCGGGCGAACCGGGGTCACACGCGACGAGTGGCCGGGCAGCACCCGGCGCACGAACGGAGAGTGTACCAGACTCGCGGTCGTCGCGGCAACCTGCGGCATGCGCCACGGCCGTCGGCGTCACGAGGCCACCCCGACGGCCCCGATGCCCCGCTCCTCGGCGGGCGCTCGGTCGTTGATGGTCAGGATGCGCGGCCCATCCGCGGTCACCGCGATGGTGTGCTCCCAGTGCGCGGCGAGGCTGCCGTCGGTGGTCTCGACGGTCCAGCCGTCGGCGCGCACCCGGACGCCGTAGCCGCCCAGCGTGAACATGGGCTCGATGGCGAGGCACAGCCCGGGCTCGATGCGACGGCCACGGCTGCCGGTGCGGTAGTTGGTGACCTGGGGCTCCTCGTGCATCTCGGTGCCGATCCCATGGCCCACGAACGCCCGGACCACGCCATGGCCATGCTCCAGCGCCACGTCCTCCACGGCCGCCGCGATGTCGCCCAGGAAGTTGCCCGGCTGCGCCGCCGCGATGCCCGCGAGCATGCCCCGGCGCGTCGCCTCCACGAGGTCGCGCGTGGCCTGCGGGACCTCGCCCACCACGAACGTGCGGGCCGCGTCCCCGTTCCAGCCGTCCACGATGGCGCCCGCGTCGATGGACACGACCTGGCCCTCGGCGAGGCGTCGCTTGCCCGGGATGCCGTGCACCACCTCCTGGTCGATGCTGATGCACAGGCTGTGCCGGTAGGCGGACACGGGACCCGGCACGCCCAGGAACGAGGGGATGCCGCCTCGCGACCGGATGAGCTCCTCCGCGACGCGGTCGAGCTCGAGCGTGGTGACGCCCGGCCGGACCATCGACCCGACCTCGTCGAGGACGTCCGCGACCAGACGTCCCGCGACCTCCATGCGCGCGATCTGGCTCGCGCTCTTGAGGGTCACCCGCCGGTCACGGAACGCCATGCTCAGGCCTGCTCGAGGGCGCGGCGCGCGAGCCGCAGCAGCTCGACGGTGATCTCGTCCATGGGCCGGTCCCCACGCACCGCATGGAGCACGCCGGTCCCCTGGTAGTGGTCCACCACCTCGTACATCGGCGGCAGCTGGCGCGCCAGCCGGGCCCGGATGGTCTCGGGCTTGTCGTCGTTCCGCTGGACCAGCGGCGTGCCGTCGATGTCGCACACCCCGGCCACCACGGGAGGTCGGGAGTCGAGATGGAACACGTGCTGCCCCGGGCCGGTGCAGACCCGCCTGCCGGCCAGCCGCCGGACCAGCTCGGGCGCGTCGACCTCGATGTACAGCGCCGCGGCGACCCGCGACTGGTCGTGGGCCAGCATCGCGTCGAGCGCCTCCGCCTGGACCCGCGTCCGCGGGAACCCGTCGAGCACCACGCCGCGCGCCGCGTCGTCCTGGGCGAGGCGCTCCTCCACGACGCGCAAGGTCACGGGGTCGGGCACGAGGGTGCCCTTCTCCACGTACTTGCGGACCTCCGCTCCCAGCGAGGTCCCGTCCCGCAGGGCGGACCGGAACAGGTCGCCCGTGGAGATGGGGACCAGGTCGAGCGACTTCGCGAGGCGCTCGGCGCCTGGGTGCCCTTGCCGGCACCCGGGGCGCCGACCATGACGATGACGCCGGACGGTGCCACGAGGGCCCCTCGTGGGCCGTCCACCCGCGTTGCTTGTGTCACCGGTTGGATCCTTCGTAGTCCCGGGTCACGCCGCGTCCCTGCACCGCAGGTGCAGACGACTCACCGGATGAAGCCTTCGTAGTTGCGCATCATCAGCTGGGCCTCGAGCTGCTTCATGGTCTCCACCACCACGGACACCACGATGAGCAGCGCGGTGCCGCCCAGGCTGAAGTTCGCGACGACGCTCCCCGAGAACGGGATCTGGACCAGGATCGGGCTGATGGCCACGATGCCCAGGAACAGGGCGCCGGCGAGGCTGATGCGATAGACCACCTTGGCGAGGTAGTCGCGGGTGGGCGCCCCGGGTCGGATGCCCGGGATGAAGCCACCGTTCTTGCGCAGCTGGTCGGCCGTCTCGTCGGGCTTGAACGTGAACGCCGTGTAGAAGTAGGTGAAGCCGACCGTGAGCAGGAAGTACAGCAGGATGTAGAGCAGCGACCGCTGGTCGAGCAGGTCGATGACCGCCTGCGACATCTGCTGGATCAGCCCCTCCGACGAGCTCTGGAAGTAGCTCGCCAGCTGGACCGGGAACAGCAGGATGCTGACCGCGAAGATGATGGGGATGACGCCCGCCTGGTTGACCCGCAGGGGCAGGAACGTGGCGCCACCCTGGTACATGCGCCGTCCACGGACGCGGCTGGCGTATTGGATGGGGATGCGCCGCTGGCCCTCCTGGATGAACACGATGGCCGCGACGGCCGCGATGCCCAGGATGCCGAACGCGATGCCCGCGCCGATGTCGGGCGACCCCAGGAACGTGGAGATGGCGCTCGGGACGCGGGACACGATGCCCGCGAAGATGATGAAGCTGATCCCGTTGCCGATGCCCCGCTCGGTGATGAGCTCCCCGATCCACATCACCAGGACCGTGCCCGCCACCAGCGAGAAGATCATGGTGATCGTCTCGAGGTTGGCGAGGTTGAAGTTGGGGATGACGGAGGTGCCGCTGCTGCTGGTCTGGTTGCCCAGCAGGATGAGATACCCATAGGCCTGGAGGAAGCCCATGGGCACCGTCAGGTAGCGGGTGTACTGGTTGATCTTGTTGCGCCCGTACTCGCCCTCGCGCTGGAGCTGCTGGAGCCGGGGCACCACCCCGGTCATCAGCTGCATGATGATCGAGGCGTTGATGTACGGGTTCACGCCCAGGGCGATGATCGAGAACGAGGCGAGGCCGCCGCCCGAGAACAGGTCGAGCAGCTGCAGGAACGCGTTGTTGCCGATGACCTCGGAGAGCGCGTCCCGCTGCACGCCCGGCACCGGCACGTGCGCGAGCATGCGCACCACGACCAGCATGCCGAGCACGAACAGGATTCGCCGCCGGATGTCCGGCGCGCGGAAGGCGTTGACGAGGGCGTCGAACACCGTGTGTCAGCCCTGGGGGGCGGCGTCGGGGTCGGCGTCGGCCTCGCTGGGCTCGCCCGCTGCCGTGGTCGCCTCGTCCGCGACCGGCTCGGCGCTGGCCGCAGGGGCCGCAGCCTCCTCGGTGGCGGGCTTCGTCGCGCGGGCCTTGCGGGCCGGCTGGACCTGGACCGTGCCGGCCGGCTCGGCCGCCTCGGCGATGGTCTGGACGGAGCCGCCCGCGGCCTCCACCTTGCTGCGGGCGCCGGCCGTGAACGCGTCGGCGAGCACGAACAGGGGCACCGCCACGTCACCCGCGCCCAGGATCTTGACGGGCTGGCGCTCCTTGGTGATGAGCCCAGCCGCGCGCAGCACCTCGGGGTTGACGGTGTAGGGCGACTTGGGGGTCAGCAGCTCGCCCAGGCGACCAGCCTCGGCATAGGCCGAGATCCGGCCGATGTTGACGACCTGGTACTCGATGCGGTTGATGGGCCGGAAGCCATGGATCTTGGGCACCCGCATGTGGATGGGCGTCTGACCACCCTCGAACCACGCGGGGATCGAGGCACCGGCGCGGGCCTTCTGGCCCTTGGTGCCACGACCCGCGGTCTTGCCCTTGCCCGCGGCGATGCCACGGCCGACCCGGATGCGCGCCTTGCGCGAGCCATCCGCGGGTCGGAGGTCATGGAGCTTCACTTGTCGTCCTCCTGGGCCGCGGCGGCCTTCCGACCGGTCGGCGCCTCGTCAGGGATCTCCTCCCAGCTGACGAGGTACTGGACCGTGCGGACCATGCCCCGGGCCACGGGGTCGTCGCGCAGGACCACGGTGTCGCCGATGCGATCGAGGCCCAGCGCGCGGACCGTGCCGCGGGCCCGCTGGGTGGTGCTGACGGTGCTCTTGCGGAGCGTGACCTTGAGCTTACCGGCCATCGGATGCCTCCGCCGCCAGCTGCGGGCTGGGCTGCCCCGGGATGAACGAGCGCAGCTGCTTGCCGCGGCGCGCCGAGAGCTCCTCGGCGCTGTGCAGGTTGCGCAGCGCCTCGAGCGTGGCGCGCACCACGTTGACCGGGTTGGTCGAGCCGAGCGACTTGGACAGGATGTCCTTGACGCCTGCCGCCTCCACGACCGCGCGCACGGAGCCGCCGGCGATGACGCCGGTGCCCTGCGAGGCGGGCTTGAGGAGCACGGTCGACGCGCCGAACTGCTGGGTGATGGCGTGGGGGATGGTGGTGCCCACGAGCGGCACCCGGATGAGATGCTTCTTGGCGTCCTCGACGCCCTTGCGGATGGCCTCGGGGACCTCGCCGGCCTTGCCCAGGCCCACGCCCACGTGACCGCTGCCGTCGCCCACCACGACCACCGCGCTGAAGCTGAAGCGGCGGCCACCCTTGACCACCTTCGCGACGCGGTTGATCTGGACGACCCGCTCCTCGAGGGTCAGCTTGTTGGGATCGATGCGTGCCATGGGGTCCTCCTAGAAGTCCAGGCCGGACCCGCGCGCGCCATCGGCGAGCGCCTTGATCCGCCCGTGGTACCGGAACCCCGCGCGGTCGAACACGACCTTGGTGATGCCGGCCGCCCTGGCGCGCTCGCCGACGAGCGCGCCGACCTTGGCGGCGCGCTCCACCTTGGTGCCGCCGCCGCCCTTGAGCGCCGCCTCGATGGAGGAGGCGCTGGCGAGCGTGCGACCCACGGTGTCGTCGATGACCTGGGCGTAGATCTGCGTGTTGCTGCGGAACACCGCGAGCCGCGGCCGCTCACCCGTTCCCGCCAGATGGAGGCGGATCCGGGTGTGGCGCTTGCGGCGGGCGGCGCCCCTGTCGGCCGTGGCCATGGTGCTCTGGGTTCTCCTTCGGTCTGTTCGGGGCGGACGATGACGACCGGCCCGTCAGGGATCGGCGCCGGGTGGCTCCCGGCGCCCGTGGCCTACTTCTTGCCGCCGATCTTGCCGGCCTTGCCGGCCTTGCGACGGATGACCTCGCCGCTGTAGCGGACGCCCTTGCCCTTGTAGGGCTCGGGCTTGCGCATCGCGCGGACCCGGGCGGCCACGAGGCCGACCAGCTCCTTGTCGATGCCCGTGACCGCGAGGCGGGTGGGGGTCTCGACCTCGAAGGCGACGCCCTCGGGCGGGTCGACCTCGATGGGGTGGCTGTAGCCCAGGCTGAGCTGGAGCTTCCGACCCACCAGCTGGGCACGATAGCCCACGCCGGTGATCTCGAGGCCCTTGCGATAGCCCGTGGTCACGCCCGTGACCATGTTGTTGATGAGGGTGCGGGTGAGGCCGTGCAGCTCGCGCGACTCCTTGGCGTCGTCAGGACGCTCGACGCGCAGCACGCCGTCCTCGCGGACGACGGTCAGCCGAGGTGCGATGTCCCGGCTCAGGGTGCCCTTGGGGCCCTTGACCGAGACCCGGGCGCCATCGACGGAGACGTCGACGCCGGCGGGGACGGTGATGGGAAGACGACCGATGCGGGACATGGCGACCTACCAGACGTACGCCAGGATCTCGCCGCCCAGCTGGCCCTTGCGTGCCTGCTGCCCGGTCATGATCCCCTGGCTGGTGCTGACGATGACCACCCCCAGCCCGCCCAGGACGCGCGGGATGTCCGTCTTGGCGGCGTAGACCCGGAGGCCGGGCTTGCTGACGCGCTTGAGGCCGCTGACCACGGGCACCCGGCCCACGTAGCGGAGACGGATCCGCAGCTGGGAGCGAGGGCCCTCCTGGAACTCCGAGAAGTCCTCGATGAAGCCCTCGTCCTTGAGGATGCGCGCGATGGCGAGCTTGGTGCGCGACGCCGGCACGAGCACGTCGTCGTGTCGGGCGCGGCTCGCGTTGCGGATGCGCGTGAGCATGTCCGCGATGGGGTCGGAGACGTTCATGGGGCTACCAGCTCGACTTGGTCACGCCGGGCAGCTGGCCCAGCAGGGCGCGCTCCCGGAAGCAGATTCGGCACAGCGCGAACCGGCGCATGTAGCCACGCGGGCGACCGCACACGGAGCATCGGTGGTACGCCCGGACGGGGAAGCGCTGCTTGCGCTCGGCCTTGGCGATGAGGGACTTCTTGGCCATCCTGCGCTCCTTCTCGTCAGCTGGCGAACGGCATGCCGAGGAGCGCCAGCAGTCGCTTGGACTCCTCGTCGTTGGTCGCCGTCGTGACGATGCTCAGCTCGAGCCCGCGCAGGCGGTCGATCCGGTCGTAGTCGATCTCCGGGAACGCGAGCTGCTCGCGCAGCCCGAGCGAGTAGTTGCCACGCCCGTCGAACGAGCGGGAGGGCACGCCCCGGAAGTCCCGGATGCGGGGCAGCGCCAGGCGCGTCAGCCGCTCCAGGAAGTCCCACATCCGCTCGCCGCGGAGGGTCACCGTGACGCCGATCGCGTTGCCCGTGCGGAGCCGGAACTGCGCGATCGACTTCTTGGCCCGGGTCACCACCGGCTTCTGGCCCGTGATGAGGGTCATGTCGTTGACGGCGGCATCCACCGCCTTCGCGTCGCGCAGGGCCTCGCCGAGGCCGATGTTCACGACGATCTTGGTCAGCCGCGGCACCTGCATCGCGTTGGCGTACTGGAACTCCTTCTGGAGTGCCGGCACGACCTCGGCGTGGTACCG
Organism: Chloroflexota bacterium; assembly: GCA_046328155.1. GTDB lineage: Bacteria > Chloroflexota > Limnocylindria > Limnocylindrales > CSP1-4 > JAFMJV01. The sequence goes on along the minus strand of JAXLXC010000032.1, from coordinate 37,511 downwards.
CTCGCGAAGCTCGCTCACGATCGCTTCTTCTCCCGGGTGGTCAGGGCCTCGCCGCAATGGGCGCACGCCCGGACGCTCCGGCCATCGGCCGCCTCGATGTGGCGGATCCGCGTGGGCCGCGAGCATGAGGGGCAGATGACCATCACGTTGCTGATGTCGATGGGCATCGCGATGTCCAGGATGCCGCCCTGCTGGATGCGGGGCTGGCGGTCGGTCCGACCGGCGCTCGAGCGCGGCTTGGTGTGCCGCTTGGCGATGTTGACGCCCTCGATGACCACGGAGGCACCCGCCAGCGGCGAGGTGCGCTGCCAGCCGGCGCCATACCGTGCGGTCGACTTCTTCCAGCCCTGCGGGTTGGTGACCACGCGCTGGACCACGCCGCGCTTGCCGGCGTCCTTGCCCGCGAGCACGAGCACCTGGTCGCCCTGGCGGATGTCCAGGACGCGCGTCCGGCGCTGCTTGGTCGCGACGGGAGGCATCAGAGCACCTCCGGCGCGAGCGAGATGATCTTCATGTAGTTCTTGTCACGCAGCTCGCGCGCCACGGGCCCGAAGATGCGGGTGCCCCGCGGGTTGCCCTGGTTGTTGATGAGCACGGCCGCGTTCTCGTCGAAGCGGATGTAGCTGCCGTCGGGCCGGCCATACTCCTTGGCGGTGCGAACCACGACCGCCCTGACCACGTCGCCCTTCTTGACGGCGGCGTTGGGGATGGCCTGCTTGACGGCGGCGACGATGACGTCGCCCACGCCCGCCGTGGTCTTCTGCGACCGGCCCAGGATGCGGATGCACTCGATGACCCGGGCGCCGGTGTTGTCGGCGACGCGCAGCCTCGTGGAGGTCTGGATCACGCAGGCACCTCGTCCCCGGTCTCGGCGACCTCACGCCCCGGGTGCGCCGCGGCGTGGATGGCCTCCTCGGTGGCGGCCTCGGTGGCCACCACGGGCTCGGTCGAGCCCTCGACGGCCCGCGACACCACCTCCACCAGGCGCCAGCGCTTGGTGGCGGACAGCGGTCGCGACTCCTCGATGCGCACCGTGTCACCGATGCGCGCCTCGTTGCGCTCGTCGTGGGCCTTGAACTTCGTGGTCAGCCGGATGACGCGCTTGTAGAGCCGATGCCGGCTGAGGCGCTCCACCGAGACCACGATGGTCTTGTCCATCTTGTCGGAGACCACGCGGCCGACCTTGACCTTGCGCTTCCCCGCCGCGCGCGTCTGCACCGCGCTCATGCCTTACCTCCACGACGGGCGCCGACACCCGTCCCTGCGCCGAGCTCGCGCTCGGTCTGGACGGTCAGCAGACGGGCGATCGACCGCCGCGTCTGCGCGATCTGGCTGTAGTCCGACAGCTGGCGGGTCGCCAGCTGGAACCGAAGGTCATACAGCTGCCGACGCGCCTGGGCCAGCTCGGCCAGGAGCTCCCGGTCGGACAGCTCGCGCGCCCTACTGATGTCCATCGCCGGCTCCTTCGCGGACCAGGAACTTCACGTCCACGGGCAGCTTGTGGCTGGCGAGGCGCATCGCCTCGGCCGCCTCCGTCACCGGGACGCCCGACATCTCGAACAGCACGCGACCGGGTCGGACGACGGCGACCCAGTGGTCGGGCGCGCCCTTGCCGGAGCCCATGCGGACCTCGGCCGGCTTCTTGGTCACCGGCTTGTCGGGGAAGATCCGGATCCAGATCTTGCCGCCGCGGCGGACGTACCGGGTCATGGCACGTCGGGCTGCCTCGATCTGGCGGCTGGTGATGTAGGCCGGCTCCTCCGTGATCAGCGCGTAGTCGCCGAACGCGATGGTGGTGCCGCCCTTGGCGGGGCCGCTCATGCGGCCGCGCTGCTGCTTGCGGTGCTTGACGCGACGGGGCATCAACATGGTCAGGCCCCTCCCGCCGATGCCGTCGTGGCGGGGATCGCCTCGCGCGGCGTGGTGCGCTCGGGCAGGACGTCGCCGCGGTAGACCCACACCTTGACGCCGATGGCGCCGAAGGTCGTGCGCGACAGGACCTGGCCGTAGCTGATGTCGGCGCGCAGGGTGCCCAGCGGGATGCGTCCCTCACGGTCCCATTCGCGCCGCGCCATCTCGGCGCCGCCCAGGCGGCCCGAGACGGAGATCTTGACGCCCTTGGCGCCCGCCTTCATGGTCCGCTGGATGGCCTGCTTGATGGCCTTGCGGAACGCGATCCGGCGCGCCAGCTGCTGCGCGATGTTGGCCGCCACGAGGGTGGCGTCCAGCTCGGGCTGGCGGATCTCCTTGATCTCCAGCTTGACCTTCTTGGTGGTCAGCTTGCCGACCGCCTGGCGCAGCGCCTCGACGTTCTGGCCGCCCTTGCCGATGACGATGCCCGGCTTGGCCGTATGGACCGTCACGGTGACGTGGTTGATGCCGCGCTCGATCTCGACCTGGCTGACGCTGGCGTTGGCCAGCCGCTTGCCCACGAGCTGGCGGATCGCCATGTCCTCCTTGAGCAGGTCCGTGTAGTCGCGGTCGGCATACCACTTGGCGTTCCAGGTGCGCGAGACGCCTTGACGGTAGGATGGACCTTGTGTCCCATGCCTAGGCCTCCTTGCTCTCGACCACGATGGTCACGTGGGTCATCGGCTTGTGGATGGGGAACGCGCGTCCCTGGGCGCGCGGGCGAAAGCGCTTGATGGTCGGGCCCTCGTCGGCGATCGCCGCCACGACCACGAGGTCGTCGGCGGACAGGTCATGGTTGTTCTCGGCGTTGGCCGTGGCGCTCTTGAGCACCTTGGCCACGTCCTTCGCGGCGCCCTGGGGCATGAACCGCAGGATCGCCGCCGGCGTCCTCGACCCGCTTGCCGACGATCGCCTGGGTGACCAGGCGCGTCTTGCGCGTCGAGCGGCGGATGTACTTGGCGGTGGCGGACACGCGCATCGACGGACTCCTACTTGAGCGCCGTCGACCGCTCGGTGTGCTTGCCGTGCCCGCGATAGGTGCGGGTGGGGGCGAACTCGCCGAGGCGGTGGCCGACCATGTTCTCGGTCACGTAGACCGGGATGTGCTTCTTGCCGTTGTACACGGCGATGGTGTGCCCGATGAAGTCCGGGAAGATCACGCTGGCGCGCGACCAGGTCTTGAGGACCTTCTTCTCGTTCTTCTTGTTCATCGTCTGGACGCGGCCAAGGAGCCGCGACTCGACGAACGGTCCCTTCTTGAGGGATCGCGACATCTCGTGCCTCCCTAGCTCTTGCGGTGACGGGACCGGACGATGAGTCGGCCGGTGGTCTTGTTGCGCCGGGTGCGATGGCCCATGGCGGGCTGGCCCCACGGGGTCTTGGGCGGCATGCCGGTGGGCGACTTGCCCTCGCCGCCGCCATGCGGATGGTCCCGCGGGTTCATGACCACGCCGCGCACCTCGGGCCTCCGGCCCATGTGGCGCGAGCGACCGGCCTTGCCGTAGCTCTGGTTCTCGTGGTCCAGGTTGCCCACCTGCCCGACGGTCGCCATGCAGCGCACGTCGAGGCGACGGACCTCGCCCGAGGGCAGCCGGATCTGGGCGGTGTCGCCCTCCTTGGCCAGGAGCTGGGCCGAGGCGCCCGCGGAGCGGACGATCTGGCCGCCCTTGCCGGGCACCAGCTCGATGTTGTGGAGCTGGGTGCCCAGGGGCACCGAGGACAGCGGCAGCGCGTTGCCCACGCGCGCCTCGGCCTCGGGGCCGGCGATGACGGTGTCGCCCACCTTGAGGCCGTGGGGCACCAGGATGTAGCGCTTCTCGCCGTCCGCGTAGTGGAGCAGCCCGATCCGGGCCGAGCGGTTCGGGTCGTACTCGACCGTGGCGAGCTTGGCGGGCACGCCCCACTTGTCACGCTTGAAGTCGATGCGTCGGTAGTGGCGCTTCTCGCCGCCGCCCCGATGGCGGACGGTGAGCCGGCCCTGGTTGTTGCGCCCGCTCCCCCGCTTCTGGGACTCCAGCAGCGGCTTGTGGGGCGTGTCGGTGGTGATCTCCTCGAAGGTCGAGCGGGTCATGAACCGCCGACCGGGGGAGGTCGCCTTGTAGCTTCGCAGCGGCATCCCTACACCCCCTCGAAGAACTCGATCTTGTCCGTGGGCCGGACGGTCACGACCGCCTTGCGCCAGGGCGACGTGTAGCCCTGGACGCGCCCGCGACGACGGTTGCGGCTCTTCTCCTTGGCCTTGGTGGTGGACACGTTGACGTCCAGCACCTTGACCTTGAACAGCTCCTCGACCGCCTGCTTGATCTGCAGCTTGTTGGCGTCGTCATGGACCGCGAACGTGTACTTGTGCAGCTGGGTCGCGTCCATCGACTTCTCGCTGATGACCGGGCGCAGGATGACCTGCGCCGCCTGGAGCGTCATGCGTAGACCTCCGCCATCGTGCCGATCGACGGCTGCGTGATGACCAGGGTGTCCGCATCCAGGACGTCGACCACGTTGAGCGAATCCGCCCGGATGACGCTGACGCCCGGCAGGTTGCGCGCCGACAGCTCGAGCCGCTCGTCCTTGCCGGCCTCGACCACGAGCACGCGACCGCTGGCGCCAAGCGCGGCCAGATAGCCCACCAGCTCGCGGGTCTTGATGGCCTCCATGTCCAGGTCGGCGACGACCTTGATGGCGCCATCGCCCAGCTTGGAGGTCAGCGCGCCCTGGAGGGCCAGCCGGCGCATCCGCTTGGGCAGACGCTGGACGTACGAGCGGGGGTGCGGACCGAAGACCACGCCGCCGCCCGCGTAGTGGGGGGCGCTGCGCGAACCCTGGCGGGCTCGGCCGGTGCCCTTCTGGCGGTATGGCTTGCGTCCCCCGCCGCGGACCTCGCCGCGGGTGCGGGTGTCGGCGGTGCCCGTGCGGCGGCCGGCCAGCTGCGCCACGACCGCCTGATGGAGGACCGCGGTGTTGACCGGCGCCGCGAACAGCGCCTCGGGCAGCTCGACCGTGCCGGACTCCGCTCCGGACTTGGTGAACAGGGTGGTGGTGACGGGCATCGCTAGGCCTTCCTGACCATGACCAGCGCGTTGCGCGGCCCGGGCACGGGGCCCTTGACGAGCAGCAGGTCGCGCTCCGCGTCCACCCCGAGGATGGTCGCCTTCTTGACGGTGACCTGGTCGTGCCCCATGCGGCCGGCCATGCCGGTCCCCTTGAACACCTTACCCGGGGTCGTGCCGCCACCGATGGAGCCAGGCTGCCGATGCGAGTCGGAGCCGTGGGTCTCGGGGCCGCGCCGGAAGTGGTGTCGCTTGATGGTGCCCGCGAAGCCCTTGCCCTTGGACACGCCCGTGATGTCGACCTGCTCGCCGGCGGCGAAGAGGTCGACGCGCAAGGTCTGGCCGACCTCGTATGCGGCGCCATCCTCGACCCGTGTCTCGCGCACGTCCCGCACGCGGGGGAGCCCCTTGAGCTGCCCCAGGCGCGGCCGGGTGAGCCGCTTGGCCGTGCCAGTGCCCAGCTGGACGGCCGAGTAGCCATCCCGCTCGGGGGTCCGGACGAGGGTCACGGTGTTGGGCGTGACCGACAGGACCGACACCGGCACCATGGTGCCGTCCGGCTGGAACATCTGTGTCATGCCGACCTTGCGGCCGAGAAGGCCGATGCCTGGCTTGCTCACATCCGGATCTCGATGTCGACGCCAGCCGCGAGGCTGAGCCGCATCAGGGCGTCCACGGTCTTGGACGAGGGGTCGAGGATGTCGATGAGCCGCTTGTGGGTGCGGATCTCGAACTGCTCCCGGCTGTCCTTGTCGATGAACGGGGAGCGCAGGACGGTGTACTTCTCGATGCGCGTCGGCAGCGGCACTGGGCCCACCACGTCCGCGCCGGTCCGCTGGGCCGTCTCCACGATCTGGAGCGCGGACTGATCCAGCAGCCGGTGGTCGTATGCCTTGAGGCGGATCCTGATCCGCTGCCGTGCCATGACTACTCCAGGATCTCGGTGATGGCCCCGGCGCCCACGGTGTGGCCGCCCTCGCGGATGGCGAAGCGCTGGCCGGTCTCGAGGGCGATGGGGGTGATGAGCTCGACGGTCATCTCGACGTTGTCGCCGGGGATGACCATCTCGGCGCCGCCGTGGAGCGTGATGGCCCCCGTGACGTCGGTGGTGCGCAGGTAGAACTGCGGGCGGTAGCCGTTGTAGAACGGGGTGTGCCGGCCGCCCTCCTCCTTGGTGAGCACGTAGACCTGGGTCTTGAACCGGGTGTGGGGCTTGATGGAGCCGGCCTTGGCGAGCACCTGGCCGCGCTCGATCTCCTCGCGCTCGATGCCCCGCAGGAGGGTCCCCACGTTGTCCCCGGCGCGGCCCTCGTCGAGCAGCTTCTTGAACATCTCGACGCCCGTGACGACGACCTTGCGGGTGTCCTTGACGCCCACGATCTCGACCTCGTCGCCGACCTTGACGACGCCCCGCTCGACCCTGCCGGTCGCCACGGTGCCCCGGCCCTTGATGCCGAACACGTCCTCGACGGGCATCAGGAACGGCTTGTCCACGGCCCGCTCGGGGTCGGGGATGTAGGAGTCGACCGCGTCCATCAGCTCCTGGATGGGGGCGTAGGCGGGGTCGGACGGGTCGTCGGGGGCCTCGAGGGCCCGGAGCGCGGAGCCCCGCACGACCGGGATGTCGTCGCCCGGGAACTCGTACTTGGACAGCAGCTCCCGGACCTCGAGCTCCACGAGCTCGAGGAGCTCGGGGTCGTCGACCATGTCCACCTTGTTGAGGAACACCACGATGTAGGGGACCTCGACCTGGCGGGCGAGCAGGATGTGCTCCCGGGTCTGGGGCATCGGGCCGTCGGTGGCCGCGACCACCAGGATCGCGCCGTCCATCTGCGCGGCGCCCGTGATCATGTTCTTGATGTAGTCCGCGTGCCCCGGGCAGTCGACGTGGGCGTAGTGGCGCCGGTCGGTCTCGTACTCCACGTGGGCGATGGCGATGGTGATGCCCCGCTCCCGCTCCTCGGGCGCGTTGTCGATGGTGTCGAAGGCGCGGTACTCCGCCTCGCCCCTGAGCGCGAGGTACTTGGTGATGGCCGCGGTCAGCGACGTCTTGCCGTGGTCGATGTGCCCGATGGTGCCCACGTTGACGTGGGGCTTGGTGCGCTCGAACTTCTTCTTGGCCATCTCGTTGCCCTCGTGACTCCTGTCGTTGCCGCCTGGTGGTGTGTCGGGGTGATGGACGTGGCCTAGGAGGCGCGCGCCCGCTGGACGAGCTCGTCCGCGATGCCTCGCGGCAGCTCCGCGTAGTGGGAGAACTCCATGGAGGAGCTGGCCCGGCCCTGGGTCATGCTCCGCAGGTCCGTGACGTAGCCGAACATCGAGGAGAGCGGGACCTGGGCGCGCACCACCTGGGTGCCCCCGCGGTTGTCCATGCCCTCGATGTGCCCGCGTCGCGAGTTGAGGTCGCCGATGACGTCGCCCATGAACTCCTCGGGCATCGTCACCTCGACCTTCATGATCGGCTCCAGGATCATCGGGTCGGCCTTCTCGACGGCGAGCTTGAGCGCCATCGAGCCGGCGATCTTGAACGCCATCTCGGACGAGTCGACGTCATGGAACGACCCGTCGAACAGGGTCGCCTTGACGTCCACCATGGGCACGTTGGCGTAGGGCCCCGACTCGAGGGCCTCCTTGATGCCCGCGTCCACGGACTTGATGTACTCGCGCGGGATGATGCCGCCCACGATCTTGTCCACGAACTCGTAGCCCGCGCCGGTCTCGTTGGGCTCGACCTTGATGACCGCGTGGCCGTACTGGCCGCGGCCGCCGGTCTGCCGCACGAACCGGCCGTTGCCCTCCGCGGCACGCCGGATGGTGGCGCGATAGGCCACGGTCGGCTTGCCGATGTTGGCGGCGACCTTGAACTCGCGGATCATCCGGTCGACCAGCACGTCCAGGTGCAGCTCGCCCATGCCCGCGATGAGGGTCTCGCCCGACTCGGGGTTGGTCTTGACCCGGAACGTCGGGTCCTCCTCCGCGAGCCGCTGGAGCGCGACGCCCAGCTTGTCCTGGTCGGCCTTCGTCTTGGGCTCGACCTTGACCTCGATGACCGGCTCGGGGAAGGTCATCGACTCCAGGATGACCGGATGGTCGGGGTCGGTCAGGGTGTCGCCCGTGAAGGTGTCCTTGAGGCCCACCGCGGCCGCGATGTCACCGGAGTAGACCTCGTCGATCTCCTCGCGGTGGTTCGCGTGGAGCTGGACGATGCGCCCGATGCGCTCCTTCTTGTCCTTGGTGGCGTTGAGGATGTACGAGCCGGCCTTGAGCGTGCCGGAGTAGACCCGGAAGAACGCCAGCTTGCCCACGTACGGGTCGGCGGCGATCTTGAAGGCGAGCGCCGAGAACGGCGCGTCGTCGCTCATGGTCACCGCGGTCTCCGCGCCGGTCCGCGGGTCGATGCCCTTGATGGCGGGCACGTCGATGGGTGACGGGAGGTACGCGACGACCGCGTCGAGCATCGGCTGGACGCCCTTGTTCTTGAGCGCGGAGCCCGTGAGCACCGGGATGATCCGCGTCGCCAGGGTCCCCTCGCGGATGCCGCGCCGGATCTCCTCGACCGTCAGGTCGTGGCCCTCGAGGTACTTGTGCATCAGGTCGTCGTCCATCTCGGCGACGGCCTCGACCATGGCGATGTGGTGCCGCTCCGCCTCGGCGCGCAGGGCGTCCGGGATATCCACCACGTCGATCTGCTTGCCCAGGTCGTCGCGGTAGTAGATCGCCTTCATCTCGACCAGGTCGATGACGCCCTGGAAGGTGTCCTCCTGGCCGATAGGGATCTGGATGGGCACCGCGTTGGCGCCCAGCCGGTCGCGGATGGACTGGACGCCACGCCAGAAGTCGGCGCCCGTGCGGTCCAGCTTGTTGATGAAGCAGAAGCGTGGCACGCCATAGCGGTCGGCCTGTCGCCAGACCGTCTCGGACTGGGGCTCGACACCCGCCACGCCGTCGAACACGACCACCGCGCCGTCGAGCACGCGCAGGCTGCGCTCCACCTCGACGGTGAAGTCCACGTGTCCGGGCGTATCGATGATGTTGATCCGATGGTCGCCCCAGAACGCCGTGGTCGCCGCGGCCGTGATGGTGATGCCGCGCTCCTGCTCCTGGGGCATCCAGTCCATCGTGGCCGCGCCCTCATGCACCTCGCCGGTCTTGTGGATCCGGCCGGTGTAATAGAGGATGCGCTCGGTGACGGTGGTCTTGCCGGCGTCGATGTGCGCGATGATCCCGATGTTCCGGGTGCGTGCGAGCGGGACCTCACGAGCCACGGTGACGAGTCCCCTCTACCACTTGAAGTGGCTGAAGGCGCGGTTCGCCTCGGCCATCTTGTGCGTGTCCTCGCGCCGCTTGACGGCGGCACCCAGACCGTTCATGGCGTCCACCAGCTCGAACGCGAGCTTCTCGCTCATGCTCTTGCCGTTGCGCTTGCGGGCGGACTGGACCAGCCAGCGGACGCCCAGCGACATGCGCCGGTCGCCCCGGATCTCCACGGGGACCTGATACGTGGCGCCGCCCACGCGGCGCGGCTTGACCTCGATGATGGGCGTCGCGTTGCGCAGCGCCTGCTCCAGGACCTCGAGGCCCGGGCGATGGGCGGACGCCTCGGCACGCGCCAGCGCCTGGCGCAGGATGCGCTCGGCCAGGCCCTTCTTGCCATCCTTCATCAGCTTGACCACGAAGCGGTCCGTGGTGCGCGTGAGGGTGGGGGCGTACTTGGCCTTGCGCGGGATCTGGGCTCGACGGGGCATTACTTGGGCCTCTTGGCGCCGTACAGGGAACGGCTCTGCTTTCGGTCACGGACGCCGGCCGCGTCGAGCGTGCCCCGGATGATGTGGTACTTGACCGACGGGAGGTCCTTCACCCGGCCGCCCCGCACGAGCACGACCGAGTGCTCCTGGAGGTTGTGGCCGATGCCCGGGATGTAGGCGGTGACCTCCATCATGTTCGACAGCCGCACGCGCGCGATCTTGCGAAGGGCCGAGTTCGGCTTCTTGGGCGTCATGGTCCGCACCTGGAGGCAGACACCGCGCTTCTGCGGCGCGCCCGGGATGGGCAGCTGCCGCTGGCGCAGGCTGTTCCAGTTCTTGCGCATCGCTGGTGCCTTGATCTTCGAGTGCTTGGGCTGGCGGCCCTTGCGCACGAGCTGGCTGATGGTGGGCACGAACGCGGACTCCTTGATTCGGTCGTCGGATGCTCGGGTCGGACCCACGGGTCCGTCCCACCCCGGGGACGCACGGGCGACCACGGGTCGGCTGTTCAGGTTGGTGGCCCGGCGCCTCGGGCGGCATGCCGTCCGGGACCGGTCGGCCGATGGAGCCCGGCAGCGGATGTGCCGCTCACGCTCGCATGGACGCACGCAGCCGTTGCCAGCCGCGAACGAGGAGTGTATCAGCGGCGTTGGCGAGCGTCAAACGACGCGTGGGGGACGAATCCCTGCGTCGAGGGTGGCCAGACCATCGACCGCCGTTGCCGAGGTCGGCTGCCGGACGGACGAAGGCCCCGGACATCTCGCCCGGGGCCTGTGCTGGTCGAGCCGTGGGCCCGCGGCTCAGGCGTCGCCACCGAGCAGCGGGTTGAAGTCGTCCACGTCGTCCTCGTCGCCATCGTCGTCGCCGCCGAGGTCATCGAGGAACGGGTTGGCCTCGGCGCCGGGGGCGGGCACCCCCAGCAGGCCCTCGGGGACGCCGTCGCCGTCGCCCAGGAACGGGTTGGCCTCGGCGCCGAAGCCCTCGGGCAGCTCGCCACCGGCGAGCGCCTCCGCGGCGGCGCGTCGGTCCGCCTCGCGGCGGGCGGCGACGTTGGCCGGCGCGCCCGTCCCGGCCGGGATGAGCTTGCCGATGATGACGTTCTCCTTGAGGCCCACGAGGCGGTCCTTGGCGCCGTTGATGGCCGCCTCGGTCAGCACCCGCGTGGTCTCCTGGAAGGACGCCGCCGCGAGGAAGCTGCTGGTGTTGAGCGACGCCTTGGTCACGCCCAGCAGCACGGTCTCCGCGGTGGCGGGCTCGCCACCCTCCGCGAGGACCTTGTTGTTGATCTCCTCGAACTCGAACCGGTCGACCAGCTCGAACGGCAGCTGCTCGGTGTCACCGGGCTGGTCGATGCGCACCTTGCGCATCATCTGGCGGACGATGATCTCGATGTGCTTGTCGTTGATGGTCACGCCCTGGCTGCGGTACACGCGCTGGACCTCCTTGACGAGGTAGCGCTGGACCGCCTCCCGACCCCGGGTCTCGAGGTACTCCTGGGGGTTGATGGGCCCGTCCGTGATGGCGTCGCCGGCACGGATCTGCTGGCCGTTCTCGACCAGCAGCTTGGCGTTGTGGGGGATCGCGTACTCGCGCTCCACCACGTCCTCGCTGCGGACCGACAGGCCCTGGTCGGTGCGCACCAGATGGCCGCGCTCGGGCGCCCGGACCTCGTCCACCGACTCGCCGCCCTCGAGGCGCGCGAGCACCTGGTTGGCCTCGACCGTGTCGCCCTCGCCCACGAGCAGCTCGTGGTCGCCGCTGATCCGCAGCGGCACGTCGAACTCCTCGCGGCTGGTGACCTTGACCTTCCGACCGCCGTTGTCGGTCTGGATGATCTCGACCACGCCGTCGATGTGGCTGATCTCTGCCTTGCCCTTGGGCATCCGGGCCTCGAACAGCTCCTCGACGCGCGGCAGGCCCGCCGTGATGTCGAGGCCGCCGGCCACGCCACCCGTGTGGAACGTCCGCATCGTCAGCTGCGTGCCGGGCTCGCCGATGGACTGCGCCGCGATGATGCCCACCGCCTCGCCGATGCCCACGCGCTCGCCGGTGGCGAGGTTGCGGCCATAGCAGGTGCGGCAGACGCCATAGCGTGACTGGCAGGTGAGCGGCGAGCGGACGAGCACCTCCTCCACGCCGGCCTCGTCGATGAGCCTGGCGAGCGGCTCGTCGATCTCCTGGTTGCGCTCGACGATGGGGTCCGCGCCCTTCTTCGCCTTGGGGGCGTAGACGGGCCCGGCGGCGAACCGGCCGACGATCCGCTTGCGGAAGGCGTCCGGCTCGGTGCCCGCGAACTCCTCGGTCTCCTTGCGGGTGATCCAGCCACCCTCCTGGGTGCCGCAGTCGTCGTCACGCGTGATGACGTCCTGCGCCACGTCCACGAGGCGCCGGGTCAGATAGCCCGAGTCGGCGGTGCGCAGCGCGGTGTCCGCGAGGCCCTTGCGGGCGCCGTGGGTGGAGATGAAGTACTCCAGGACGGTCATGCCCTCCTTGAAGTTGGAGCGCACGGGCACGTCGATGATCCGGCCGGTCGGGTCGGCCATGAGGCCGCGCATGCCGCCCAGCTGGCCGATGTTGCCCTTGTTGCCGCGGGCCCCGGAGCTGGTCATCATCCACACCGAGCCACCGGCGACCGACGACTTCGCACCGGGCTCCATCTGGCTGGCCATGTCGTCGGAGACCTTGGCGGTGGTCGCCTGCCAGATCTGGACGACCTGGGCATACCGCTCGTCCTCGGTGATGAGGCCGCGCTGGTACTGCTCGTCGATCTTCTTGATCTGCGTGTCGGCCTTGTCCAGCAGGGCCCGCTTGTTGGGCGGCACCGGGATGTCGCTGACCGAGATGGTCATGCCGCCCCGGGTCGCGTAGCGGAAGCCGATGGACTTGATCCCGTCCACCAGATGGGCGGTCTCGATGGCCCCCAGCATCTGGTAGCACTGGGCGACCGTCTCGCGCAGGCGTGCCCGGTTCATGGTCTGGTTGAGGAAGCGCAGCTGGTCGGGCAGGATCTGGTTGAACAGCAGCCGGCCGATGGTGGTGCGCACCTCGCGCAGGACCAGCTCGCCCGCCTCGCCAGCCGACCCGTCCCAGGTCTGGACCGGCAGCTCCACGACCGTGTGGAGGTCGAGCCGCGCCACCTTGTGGTTGGGCAGCCCCTCGATCTCCTCGCGGGTGTCGATGCGGCCGATCTCGTAGGCCAGGAGGGCCTCCTGCTCGTCGGCGAAGCGCACGGGCGCCACGCCCTCGGCGTCCTCGCGCTCGAGGGTCAGGTAGTAGCACCCCAGGATCATGTCCTGCGTGGGCGCCACCACCGGACCGCCATCGGAGGGCGACAGCAGGTTGGCCGTGGACAGCATCATCCGGCGCGCCTCGTCCTGGGCGGCACGGGACAGCGGCACGTGGACCGCCATCTGGTCGCCGTCGAAGTCGGCGTTGAAGGCGAAGCAGACCAGCGGATGGATCTGGATCGCGGAGCCCTCGACGAGCACCGGCATGAACGCCTGGATGCCCAGTCGGTGGAGCGTGGGGGCGCGGTTGAGGAGCACCGGGTGGTCCTTGATGACCTCCTCGAGGACGTCCCAGACCTCGGGTCGGACGCGCTCCACGATCCGCTTGGCGCTCTTGATGTTGTGGGCGAACTGCTTCTCCACGAGCTGGCGCATGACGAACGGCTTGAACAGCTCGAGGGCCATCTTCTTGGGCAGGCCGCACTGGTGCAGCTTGAGCTCCGGGCCGACCACGATGACCGAGCGGCCGGAGTAGTCGACGCGCTTGCCGAGCAGGTTCTGGCGGAACCGGCCCTGCTTGCCCTTGAGCATGTCGCTGAGCGACTTCAGGCGGTGGTTGCCGGTGCCCGCGATGGCCCGGCCGCGCCGGCCGTTGTCGATGAGCGCGTCGCACGCCTCCTGGAGCATCCGCTTCTCGTTGCGGATGATGATCTCGGGGGCACCCAGCTCCAGCAGTCGCTTGAGCCGGTTGTTGCGGTTGATGACGCGCCGGTAGAGGTCGTTGAGGTCGGACGTGGCGAACCGGCCGCCATCGAGCTGGACCATGGGTCGCAGGTCGGGCGGGATGACCGGGAGCACCGACATGATCATCCACTCGGGGCGCGTGCCGCTCCGGCGGAACGCCTCGATGAGGCGGAGCCGCTTGATGGCCTTCTTGCGACGCATCCCGGACGTGGTGCGGACCTCGCTGTGGAGCCGCTTGGCCTCGTCCTCGAACTCGTAGCGGCCGATCCGCTCGCGGACCGCCTCGGCGCCCATGCCGGCGCCGAACAGGCGCTGCGCGCCGCGGATCCCCGAGCCGTACTTGCGGTCCAGCTCGCGGAAGCTCCAGCCGTCGAGCGCGACCTCCGGCAGGAGGTCGCCCTCCTTGATCCGACCGATCTCGTCGCGGGCCTTGCGGATCTCCTCCTTGAGCCCCTCGGCCTCGGACTTGAGCCGCTCCTGCTCGGCCTCGAGCTGGGCGTCCATCTGGAGCCGCAGGTCGGCGATGCGCTGCCCCACGGCAGCCTCCTCGGCCGCCTCGCGCTCCTGGATCTCGGTGTTGACGCGCTCGACCTCGCGGCGGGCGGCCTCCTTGAGGGCGCTGTCGGTGCCCTTGTCGGCCTTCTCGCCCGCGGCCACGATGACCTCGTCGAGGAACAGGATGGCGTCGCTCGCGACGCCCTTGCCCAGGGCGGCGATGGCCTCCTCGGCGGCGCGCGCCGCGTCGGCGACCTGCGAGGTGCGGGCCTCGCGCTCCTCCTCGCGCTCCGTGCGGAACGCCTTGAGGCCCGCGCGCAGCTCGTCCGACTCGCGGTTGAGGTCGGCGCGCAGCTGGTCCTCGAGGTCGGCCAGCGCCTTGCCGCCCCGGCCCTTGCCCTCGAGCTCCTCGTCCAGCTGCTGGAGCAGCCGGGCGCGGGCGTCCTCGTCGACCCAGGTGACGATGTACTTGGCGAAGTACAGCACCGCCTCGAGGTTGCGGGGGCTGATGTCGAGCAGGATGCCCAGCCGGCTGGGCGTGCCCTTGAAGTACCAGATGTGGCTGACGGGGCTGGCCAGCTGGATGTGGCCCATCCGCTCGCGACGCACCTTGGCGCGGGTGACCTCCACGCCGCACTTGTCGCAGATGATGCCCTTGTAGCGGATCCGCTTGTACTTGCCGCAGTAGCACTCCCAGTCCCGCGACGGGCCGAAGATGCGCTCGTCGAACAGGCCGTCCTTCTCGGGGCGGAGGGTGCGGTAGTTGATGGTCTCGGGCTTGGTCACCTCGCCCTTCGACCAGTCGCGGATCTGCTCGGGGCTGGCGAGCGAGATGCGGATGGCGTTGAAGTTGTTGACCTCGAGCATGTCTCTCCTTCGTGCCGCCCATGGGCGGCGCCAGGGCGCGGGGAGCCGGCCGGCACCGGCTCCGGGTCGGGCGGGCGATCGTCCCGCCGGGTCCTAGTCCTCGAACCCAGCCAGGTTGATGCCGCCCAGGTCAGGCAGCGGATACGCCGAGGCGTCCTCGGCGAAGTGGATCTCCTCCTCGTTCTCGTTGAGGATCTCCACGTTGAGCCCCAGCGACTGGAGCTCCTTGATGAGGACCTTGAACGACTCCGGCACGCCGGGCGCCTGGATGTCCTCGCCCTTGACGATGGCTTCGTAGGTCTGGACGCGCCCCATGACGTCGTCCGACTTCACGGTGAGCAGCTCCTGGAGGATGTTCGCGGCGCCATACGCCTCGAGCGCCCACACCTCCATCTCGCCGAACCGCTGGCCGCCGAACTGCGCCTTGCCGCCCAGCGGCTGCTGGGTGATGAGGCTGTACGGGCCGGTCGACCGGGCATGGATCTTGTCCTCCACCAGGTGGTGGAGCTTGAGCATGTAGATGTACCCGACGGTGACGTCGCGCTCGAACGGCTCGCCCGTGCGTCCGTCCCGCAGCCGGACCTTGCCCGTCTCGGGCAGGCCCACGTCGGCGAGCTCGGCCTTGATCTGGTCCTCGGTCGCGCCGTCGAACACGGCGGTGGCAGCACGGACCTGCGTCCCATTCTGGACGCCGCGCTCGTGGAGCGCCCAGCCCAGATGGGTCTCGAGGATCTGGCCGATGTTCATGCGGCTGGGCACGCCGAGCGGGTTGAGGATGATGTCGACGGGGGTGCCGTCCGGCAGGAAGGGCATGTCCTCCTGGGGCAGGATCTTGGCCACGACACCCTTGTTGCCGTGGCGGCCGGCCATCTTGTCGCCGACCGAGATCTTGCGCTTGGCGGCCACGCTGACGCGGATCAGGCGGTTGACGCCCGGCAGCAGCTCATGACCCTCGTCACGGCTGAACTCGCGGATGTCGACCACCTTGCCCCGCTCGCCATGCGGCAGGCGGAGGCTGGAGTCCTTCACCTCGCGGGCCTTCTCGCCGAAGATCGCGCGCAGCAGCCGCTCCTCGGCGGTCAGCTCGGTCTCGCCCTTGGGCGTGATCTTGCCCACCAGGATGTCGCCCGGCTGGACCTCCGCGCCGACGTAGATGATGCCGTCCTCGTCGAGGTCCTTGAGCGACTCCTCCCCCACGTTGGGGATGTCTCGGGTGATCTCCTCGGGGCCCAGCTTGGTGTCGCGGGATTCGAGCTCGTGCTTCTCGATGTGGATGCTCGTGAACATGTCCTCGCGGACGAGGCGGTCGGAGAGGACGATGGCGTCCTCGTAGTTGCCGCCCTCCCAGCTCATGAACGCGACCAGGATGTTCTGGCCGAGGGCCAGCTCGCCATGGTCCGTGGAGCTGCTGTCTGCGAGCACGTCGCCCGCGGCGATGCGAGCGCCCACGTCCACGATGGGTCGCTGGTTGATGCACGTGCCCTGGTTGGAGCGCACGAACTTCTCCAGCCGGTAGGTGTCCAGCTCGCCGGCCTTGCCCTCGTCGGGCTCGACCAGGATCTGCTCGGCGGTCACCGACAGGATGGTCCCGCCGCGCTTGGCGATGAGCACCTGGCCGGAGTCCTGGGCGGCTCGCGCCTCCATGCCCGTGCCCACGATGGGCGCCTGGGGCTGGAGCAGGGGCACCGCCTGGCGCTGCATGTTGGAGCCCATGAGCGCGCGGTTGGCGTCGTCATGCTCCAGGAACGGGATGAGCGCCGTGGCCACGGACACGACCTGCTTGGGGCTCACGTCCATGAACTCGATCTGCTGCGGCCGCGCCTCCGGGAACTGGTCCCGATAGCGGGCGGGCACGACCTCGTCCACGAAGTAGCCCTTGTCGTCGAGGCGCGCGTTGGCCTGCGCCACGTAGCGCTCCTCCTCGTCGTACGCGGCGAGGTACACGATCTCGTCGGTCACCCGAGGGCGGATGGGGAAGGCGCTGGCCTTCTGCTTCTTGAGCTCGGCGATGGCGTCGGCCGTGAAGGCCTTGCCCTTCTTGAGGACCACCTCGCCCGCCTTGGTCGCGACGTCCGCATCCGCGACCTCCCGCTCGATCTGGGGGTCATCCCAGGCGACGGTCCGGCGCACCTTGCGATAGGGCGTCTCGATGAAGCCGTACTCGTTGATCCGGCCGTAGGTGGCCAGCGAGCCGATAAGCCCGATGTTGGGACCCTCGGGGGTCTCGATGGGGCAGATCCGGCCGTAGTGGCTGTGGTGCACGTCGCGCACGTCCATGCCGGCGCGCTCGCGGGACAGGCCGCCCGGGCCGAGCGCCGACAGGCGACGCTTGCTCGTCAGCTCGGCCAGCGGGTTGGTCTGGTCCATGAACTGCGACAGCTGGCTGCCGCCGAAGAACTCCTTCATGGCCGCGACGACGGGCCGGATGTTGATGAGCGCGTTGGGGGTGGCCTTGTCCACCTCCTGGATGGTCATGCGCTCCTTGACCACGCGCTCCATGCGCAGCAGGCCCACCCGGAAGGCGTTCTGGATGAGCTCGCCGTTGGCGCGGATCCGGCGGTTGCCGAGGTGGTCGATGTCGTCTGCCTGGCCCAGGCCGTTGTCCAGCTCGATGAGATGGCCCACGATGGCCGCGATGTCCTCGCGGCTGATGGTCCGCTGGGTGGAGGACAGCTCGATGCCCATGCGCTCCGCGACCGGGCCCAGCTTCTTGTTGAACTTGTAGCGGCCGACGCGGCCCAGGTCGTAGCGGCGGAAGTTGAAGAACAGGCTCTCGACCAGCTTCTCGGCGTTGTCACCCGTCGGCGGGTCGCCGGGGCGCAGCTTCTTGTAGACGTCGATGAGCGCTTCCTGGCGCGTGTTGGTGCTGTCCCGCTCGAGGGTGGAGGTGATGTAGGGGACCTCGCCGGTGTCCACCTTGGCGAACAGCGCAACCATCTCGTCGTTGGTCTCGTAGCCCACGGCGCGCAGCAGCTTGGTGGCCTCGAGCTTGCGCTTGCGGTCGACCTTGACGTACAGCATGTGCCGAGCCGCGGTCTCGAACTCGAGCCAAGCGCCCCGGTTGGGGATGACCTTCGCGCTGTACAGGGGGCGGCCGGTGGCAGGGTCCTCGACGGAGGTGTAGTACACGCCCGGCGAGCGCACCAGCTGGCTCACGACCACCCGCTCGGCACCGTTGATGATGAACGTGCCCTGCTCGGTCATGGTCTGGAAGTCGCCCATGTAGACCCGCTGCTCCTGCTGCTCGCCGGTCTCCTTGATGTGGAGCTCGACGTTCACGTACAGGGGCCGGGAGTAGGTCAGGTCGCGGGTGCGGCACTCCAGCTCGGAGTACTTGGGCTCGCCGAAGCCATAGCCGTACCACGCAACCTGGCCATCCAGGTCGAGCGACTCGAAGGGCGGGCGGCTGGCGCCAGCGCCACGCGCGTCGGCCTTGGCGAAGTGCAGCTCCATCACCTTGCCGGTGAAGTCCTGGATGGGGCTGATCTCGTCGAACAGCTCCCGGAGCCCGTGCTGGATGAACCAGCGGAACGAGTCCCGCTGCAGTTCGATCAGGTCCGGGATGGGCAGGACCTCGGGGATCCGGCTGTAGCGCTTCCGCTCGGGAAGGGCGCTGTGCCGGGCGGCATCAATGAGGGAGGTGGAGGGCATGAGGCAGCTCCTGGCGGGGAGGACGAGGACCGGGGATCGCGGGGGCAGGCGGAACGCGGCGCAGGGGCATACTGCGGACAGGATCAAGAGACAAGGGGGCCACGCTCACCGAACGGGAATAGTACCGCCGGGACGGAGGGCTGTCAACCGGAGCGTCGCCGGCCGAACGCGGCAGGGTACCGCACATCGGGGACCCTGACTAGCCCTTCCCGCACGAGGGTGTGCGAGGACGGGCGGAATGAGCTGCCGGTTGGCTCGCGGCGGGGTTGGCGCGAGCGGCGGTCGGCGGCACGAGGGCCCAACGCCTGTCGCCCGGGGCGGCCGCCGCCCCGGCGGCGACAGCGCTGCATGGCGCCCAAAAGGGCGCACCGCATTGCGCCCGGCGTCGCCAGCGCTGCATGACGCCAAGGCGCGCCTGACGCCCGAGGCGCGCAACCTGGGCGGGAGGCGGAGAGCCCGCGCGGCTGCCTCCCCGGGACCCGGAACGACACGGAGGCCCGCCCCGGTCATCCGGGACGGGCCTCGATATGGCGTCGACCGGCGCTCGCCGGCCAGGGGCTACTTGATGTCGACCTTGGCGCCCTGCTCCTCGAGGGCGGCCTTGATCTTGTCGGCCTCGTCCTTGGCGACCGCCTCCTTGATGGGCTTGGGGGCGGCATCCACGAGGTCCTTGGCCTCCTTGAGGCCCAGCCCGGTCAGCTCGCGCACGACCTTGATGACCGGGATCTTGTTGGGGCCGACCTCGGTGAGCACGGCGGTGAACTCGGTCTGCTCCTCGGCCGCGGCGGCAGGTGCGCCACCCGCCGCGGGGGCGGCGACGGCGGCGGCGGCCGGGGCGGCCGCGGTCACGCCGTAGCGCTCCTCGAACTTCTTGATGAACTCGGACAGCTCGAGGACGGTCATGCCGTCGATGGCCTCGAGCAGCTGGTCCTGGGTCAGGGTTGCCATGTCGTCGGTCTCCTTGGTCGTGGGGTCAGCTGCGTCCCGGGCGGTCGCCCGGTGCGCGGGATGGGTTCGGGTCAGGCGGCCTCGCGCTGGTCACGCAGCTGCGCCAGGGCGTAGCCCAGGTTGCGCAGGGGCGCCGCCAGCAGGCCGGCCATGGTGGTCATGGGCGATGCCATCCCACCGGCCAGCTGGGCCAGCAGGACCTCGCGCGGGGGCAGGGTCGCCAGTCGCGTGATGGCCGCCGCATCGACGGTGGTGCCGCCGATCGTGCCGCCCCGGACCTGGATGTCCCGGAACGGCCGGAGCGCGTCGATGACGCCCTTGGCCAACGCCGCCTCGTCCGAGCCGCCGGTCGCCACGGCGCTGGGCCCCTTGAGCAGGGGCGACAGCTCCGGTCGTCCGGCCTGCTCCGCGGCGATGCGGCCCAGGCGGTTCTTGACGACGCGGTACGAGATGCCCTTGCCGCGGAGCTCGGCGCGGATGCGGCCCAGGTCGGCGACGCTGAGGCCGCTGTGGGTCGCCACGACGGCGGATGTGGCGTTCGAGAACGCCTCGGCCAGCTCGGCGACCGTGGCTCGCTTCGCCTCGGTCGGCATGGTGCCTCCTTTCGTGTCGGGCGCCGGCCAGCCGGCGTCCCTGCTGCGTGTCCCGCGCAGGGACCTGCCGTGCTGCGTCGCAGCCGACACGGGCGGAGGCCCGCTGGTCACTCCCCTGCCTCGGCGTGCCCGTCGGCGTCCCCCGGCCGCTGGCCGGGTCCGGTCGTCGATTTCGGTCCGGTCCGTGGCCTCGCTGGCCACGGCGCGACACCCGTGGGTGTCTCGGACGCACGCTGTCTGTGGCGGAACGTCTGTCGTTGGATGCGCCGGACCTCAGCCGACGCGCATCAGGGATGGTACGGCACGACCCACGGTCGCGCCGGAGCCGTCAGGCCGCGGCGCGGGACAGGATCCCCGGGACGTCCACGCGGATGCCGGGGCCCATGCTCGTGGCGACCGTCAGGTTGCGGATGTACTGGCCCTTCGCGGCGCTGGGCCGGGCGCGGTTGACCGCATCCACGAGCGCCGCGAGGTTCTCCACCAGCTGGTCGGTGGAGAAGCTGGCGCGACCGAACGGGACATGGATGATTCCGCCCTTGTCCACCTTGAACTCGACGCGGCCCGCCTTGACCTCGCGCACCGCACGCTCGAGGTCGAAGGTGATGGTCCCGGACTTGGGGTTGGGCATCAGGCCTCGTCGGCCGAGGATGCGACCCAGGCGGCCCACCTGGCCCATCATGTCGGGCGTGGCGAGCGCGACGTCGAAGTCGAGCCAGCCGGCCTCGATGCGCTTGACGAGGTCCTCGCCACCAACCTCGTCGGCCCCGGCGCGCAGCGCCTCCTGCCCCTTGTCCCCCTGGGCGAACACGATGACGCGCACGGTCTTGCCGACGCCATGCGGCAGCACCACCGTGCCCCGCACCATCTGGTCGGCGTGGCGGGGGTCGACGCCGAGGCGGATGTGCGCCTCCACGCTGGGGTCGAAGTTGACCTTGGCGGTGTCCCGCAGCAGCTCGGCTGCGGCGTCGGGTTCGTAGGTCTGAGTGCGGTCGACGAGCTTGGCGAGCTCCAGATAGCGCTTGCCATGGCTGGGCATGTCGGGTTCCTCCGTGCGGCCCGGGTGGGCCTCCCCCTGATGACGCGGGGTGGTCGTGCCGGCGGGTGTCGACGTCCCGGCCGCCGGCTGGCCGGGACGCTGGTGGATGGCGCTAGCCGGTGACCTCGATGCCCATCGAGCGCGCCGTGCCCTCGACGATTCGGGCAGCCGCGTCGAGGTCGTTGGCGTTGAGGTCGGCCATCTTGAGCTGCGCGATCTCGCGGACCTGCGCCCGGGTCACCGACCCCACCGTGGTGCGACTCGTGGTCGCCGAGCCCTTGTCGACGCCGGCCGCCTTGCGCAGCAGGTCCGCGGACGGGGGCGTCTTGAGGATGAACGTGAAGCTCCGGTCCTCGAAGATGGTGATCTGGGCCGGGATGACCTGCCCCGTCTGGGCCGCGGTCCGCTCGTTGTAGGTCTTGGTGAACTCGACCAGGTTGATGCCGTGGGGACCGAGCACGGTGCCGACGGGCGGCGCCGGGGTGGCCTTGCCGGCCGGCAGCTGGAGGGTGATCACCGTACGGATCTTCTTTGCCATGTCTCAGTCGTGCCTTTCAGACTCGGGGAGCGCGGGGCTCAGAGCTTCTCGACTTGCAGGAAGTCGAGCTCCACCGGCGTCTCGCGGCCGAAGATGCTCACCAGCACCTTGACCTTGTTGCGCTCGGGGTTGACCTCGTCGACCGTGCCGATGAACTCCGCGAACGGGCCGTCCGTCACGCGCACGCTCTGGCCCTTCTGGAAGGCGACGCGGTAGCGCGGCGTCTCCACGCCCATCTGGCGCAGGATCTGCTTGACCTCGTGCTCCTCGAGCGGGATGGGCTCGTTGCGGGAGCCGGGGATGTTGCCGCCGCCCACGAAGCTGGTGACGCCCGGCGTGTTGCGGACGACGAACCAGGAGTCCGGGTCGAGGACCATCTCCACGAGCACGTAGCCCGGGTAGACCTTCTTCTGGACGGTCACCCGCTGGCCGGCCCGGATCTCGATCTCGTCCTCCTCGGGCACCAGGACCTGGAAGATCTTGTCATCCATGCCCATGGACTCGATGCGGTGCTCGAGGTTGGTCTTGACCTTCTTCTCGTAGCCCGAGTAGGTGTGGATGACGTACCACCGCTTCTCGGGCGTCTTCTGCGTCAGATGGTCGAGGAACTCGCTCATGGATGGCGCCCCATCATGGGGCGCTGGCCGGCGGTGCGCGTCGTCTGGTTCATAGGATGTTGACTGCGATCCGGACGACCTCGGTCCAGAACAGGTCGACCACGGCGATGAACACGCCGACCGCCGCGCTGACGACGAACACCAGCACGGTCAGGTTGCGCACCTGTTCGCGCGTGGGCCAGACGACCTTCTTCAGTTCCGAGTACGACTCTTCGATGAAGCGTCGGATCCGAGCGATCACAGTCCCTGTGGGTCCCTCATGATGGGCTGGGAGGGGTGGCAGGGGCGATAGGACTCGAACCTACAACCGCCGGTTTTGGAGACCGGTGCTCTGCCAATTGAGCTACACCCCTGTGGTGGCCGAGGCTACTTGGCCTCCCGATGGATGGTATGACGCCGGCAGCGCGGGCAGTACTTCTTGAGCTCGATGCGCCCGGGGTCGTTCTTCTTGTTCTTCTCCGTCGTGTAGGTCCGCTCCCGGCACTCCGTGCACGCGAGCTGGATGACGGGTCGGTTCTCGACCTTGGCCACGAGTCGGTTACTCCAGGATCTCGGTGATGGCCCCGGCGCCCACGGTGTGGCCGCCCTCGCGGATGGCGAAGCGCTGGCCGGTCTCGAGGGCGATGGGGGTGATGAGCTCGACGGTCATCTCGACGTTGTCGCCGGGGATGACCATCTCGGCGCCGCCGTGGAGCGTGATGGCCCCCGTGACGTCGGTGGTGCGCAGGTAGAACTGCGGGCGGTAGCCGTTGTAGAACGGGGTGTGCCGGCCGCCCTCCTCCTTGGTGAGCACGTAGACCTGGGTCTTGAACCGGGTGGGGCTTGATGGAAGCCGGCCTTGGCGAGCACCTGGCCGCGCCTCGATCTCCTCGCGCTCGATGCCCCGCAGGAGGGTCCCCACGTTGTCCCCGGCGCGGCCCTCGTCGAGCAGCTTCTTGAACATCTCGACGCCCGTGACGACGACCTTGCGGGTGTCCTTGACGCCCACGATCTCGACCTCGTCGCCGACCTTGACGACGCCCCGCTCGACCCCCGGTCGCCACGGTGCCCCGGCCCTTGATGCCGAACACGTCCTCGACGGGCATCAGGAACGGCTTGTCCACGGCCCGCTCGGGGTCGGGGATGTAGGAGTCGACCGCGTCCATCAGCTCCTGGATGGGGGCGTAGGCGGGGTCGGACGGGTCGTCGGGGCCTCGAGGCCTGGAGCGCGGAGCCCCGCACGACCGATGTCGTCGCCCGGAACTCGTACTTGGACAGCAGCTCCCGACCTCGAGCTCCACGAGCTCGAGGAGCTCGGGGTCGTCGACCATGTCCACCTTGTTGAGGAACACCACGATGTAGGGGACCTCGACCTGGCGGGCGAGCAGGATGTGCTCCCGGGTCTGGGGCATCGGGCCGTCGGTGGCCGCGACCACCTGCGATCGCGCCGTCCATCTGCGCGGCGCCCGTGATCATGTTCTTGATGTAGTCCGCGTGCCCCGGGCAGTCGACGTGGGCGTAGTGGCGGGCGTCGGTCTCGTACTCGACGTGGGCGATGGCGATGGTGATGCCCCGCTCCCGCTCCTCGGGCGCGTTGTCGATGGTGTCGAAGGCGCGGTACTCCGCCTCGCCCCTGAGCGCGAGGTACTTGGTGATGGCCGCGGTCAGCGACGTCTTGCCGTGGTCGATGTGCCCGATGGTGCCCACGTTGACGTGGGGCTTGGTGCGCTCGAACTTCTTCTTGGCCATCTCGTTGCCTGGCGACTCCTGTGCAGGGCTGCGCCCGTCACTGTGCTGAGGGTGGAGCCCACATTGGGATTTGAACCCAAGACCTCTTCCTTACCAAGGAAGTGCTCTGCCACTGAGCTATGTGGGCCGGTGTCACGACCGATCGGGGGAAGTGGTGGGCAGGGAGGGAATCGAACCCCCACAGTCGAAGACGGCTGATCTACAGTCAGCGGAGCTCACCACCTGCTCAACCTACCCACGGACTGCGCGTACCTCTCAGGCCCGGGGGCCATGGTGAGGAGGCGGGCCGGCGCAGCGGCCTCTTCGATTGGAGCCGACGACGGGACTCGAACCCGGAACCGGCGGTTTACAAAACCGCTGCTCTACCAATTGAGCTACGTCGGCGGCGACGGGTAAGGATACCGCACTCCCGTCAGGGCACGCAACGATGCGACCCCATCCGGGGCCGGCTCCCGATGGACAAGGGTACCCCGATCGGCCGCGACGCGCGGGCCACCCAGCTCAGGCAGGCTCGTCAGGCAGCAGGTCCACGTCCGCTGCGGGCGCCTGGGCCACGACCTCGTCCTCGTGGGCCGCCTCGCCGGCATCGGAGGCGGACCGTCTCGACCGGTTCCGCGGCGTCCTGGGCGACCGCCGCGGGCTCGTCGGCTGCGGGTGGCATCGACTGCGCGTCCGCGGGCGGGCGCGCCGGTGCCGGACGCTGGGCGGCCGCCTCGAACAACAGCACCGAGCCGGCCACCGCGGCGTTGAGCGAGCCGACCCGGCCGTGCATCGGGATGCGCACCGTGAGGTCGAGGCGCCTGCGGACATGCCCCGCGATGCCCTCCTCGCTGCCCACGACCAGCGCGAGCGGCCCGCGCAGGTCGGCGTCCCGGTATGCCAGCGACGCCGACTCGTCCGCACCCACCAGGCGCAGCCCGGACGCGTGCAGGTCCACCAGGCCGCCGCCGAGGTCGTCGAGCGGCACGAGGAGCAGGTGCTCCACGGCGCCCGCCGACGCCTTGATCGCCGATGGCCCGATGGGTGCCGAGCGGCGCGTGGGGAACAGCACGCCGTGCACGCCGCAGGCCTCGGCGCTGCGCAGCAGGGTGCCCACGTTCTGGGGGTCCTCCAGCGAGTCGAGCACCAGCACGAAGGGCGGCTCCCCACGCTCGCGTGGCCCGGGCGAGCACGTCGTCGATGGTGGCCCAGCGGCGAGGCTCCGCCACGAGGGCGACGCCCTGGTGGCCGTCGAAGCCCGTGAGCGCGGTCAGCGAGCCTCCCTCCACCTCCACCACGGGGATCCGCAGCGCGGTCGCATGGAGCACCAGCTGCTCGAGGGCGGCGCGCCGCTCCGGCACGACCAGCAGGCGGCGGGCCGGCCGACGAGCGGCGAAGGCCTCCTCGACCGGGCGCCGACCAGCGACCAGCTCCTCGTCCTCCGCGATGTGCTCCGGTGGCGCCATGCCGCCGGGGCTGGGCGCCCGCGGCGCGGACGGGCGGCCGGCCGGCGGGCGGGCGCGGCCCGCGGGACGCCGGTAGGGTCGCCTGGCTCGTCAGCGCGTGCCGGCCCAGCGCGGTGGTCAGGGCGAATGGCGGCGCATCCGGGTCGTTGGGGGCGGTCGCCAGGTGCCCACGGCATGTCGACGCCCTCACGCGGGCCGGGTGGTCTGGGCGTGGCCCGAGCGCCGGTCGCCGCCGGCGCCGCGACCGCGATCCGCCTCCCAGGGCCGCTGGCCACCAGCCGGCCGATCGGGGCGCGGCCCGGGAGGCGCGCGCCGCGTACCGGTCGTCCGTCGGGCGCTCGCGGCGTCGCGCGTCCGGTGCATCCTCCCAGCGCCGGATGCGTCCCCGTGGGGACGCGACGTGGCTCCCGGGCTCGACGGGCCGCGGACGTCCCGCCCCGGACCGGTCGGGGGCGGGCCCACGACCTGCGCCACCCGCGGGCCGGCCACGACCGCCCGGGCCGCCCGGCGGCCCGCCAGCGGACCCCGGGCCGGCCGTGGTCACGCGAGGGACGCCTGCCGTCGCCTCGGGCTGTCGTCGGTCGTCGTCTCGTGGCTCGCTCAGAGCGTGCCATCGCCCGTCCCCTCTGCATGGCGCCAGCGCTGGCCGTCGCGCGTGTCCTCGACCACGATGCCCTGTGCGGCCAGCGCATCGCGGAGCGCGTCGGATCGGGCCCAGTCCTTGGCTGCCCGTGCCGCAACCCGCTCCTCGAGCAGCGCCGTCACCTGCTCGGGCACCTGGGCGTCGCTCGCATCCGGCTCCATGACCGCCAGCACCCGGTCCAGGTCGCGCAGCGTCTCGGCCGCCCGGCGGGCGTCGCTCGCGGACATCGACTCGTCGGCCAGCCGCCGGTTGAGGTCCTTGACCAGGTCGAACACCGCGGCCAGTGCCGGTGCGATGGACAGGTCATCGTCCAGGGCCGTCTCGAAGGCAGCGCTCGCGGCCGCCAGGGTCGATGCCACCTGCGGGTCGTCGGGCCTGGTGTCCGTGCTCCCGGCGTGGAGGTCGAGCGCCGCGAGCGCGGTGGACAGCCGCTCCACGGCGGCGGCTGCCGCGGGCAGGGACTCGTCCCCGAACTCGAGCGGGGCGCGATAGTGCGCCGCGAGGAGCGCGTATCGCAGGGCGCGCGGGGACCAGCCATCCGCGAGCACGTCGGATGGGCGCAGGAAGTGGCCGCTCCGGCGGGCCATCTTCTCGCCGCCCACGCGCAGGTGGTCGCAGTGGAGCCAGGTGCGCACGAACCGCTCGCCGGTCGCCGCCTCCGACTGGGCGATCTCGTCCTCGTGGTGCGGGAAGATGAGGTCGATGCCCCCGGTGTGGATGTCGAACGACTGCCCAAGGTGGCGCATGCTCATGGCGGAGCATTCGATGTGCCAGCCCGGCCTGCCCGGCCCGACCGGGGTGTCCCACGAGGGCTCGCCCTCCCGGGGGCCCTTCCAGAGCGCGAAGTCGCGCACGTCGTCCTTGCTGTACTCGTCCGCCTCCACCCGCTCCCCCACGCGCTGCTGACTGGGGTCGAGCCGGGCGAGCGCCCCATAGGCCGGCCACGAGGCGATCCGGAAGAAGATCGAGCCATCGTCGGTGCGGTACGCATGGCCCTTGTCGAGGAGGGTCGCGATGAGCGCGGCCATCTGGGGGATGTGCTGGGTGGCGCGGGGCATGGCGTCGGGCGGGGTGATCCGCAGGCGTGCCATGTCATCGAGGAAGACCGCCGCCCAGCGCGCCGTGATGTCGTCGATGGGCACGCCCTGCTGGGCGGCGTCCCGGATGATCCGGTCGTCGACGTCGGTGATGTTGACCACCCACGTGACGCGGTAGCCCTTCCAGGCGAGGTACCGCCGCACCAGGTCGGCGAACACGAAGCTCCGGAAGTTGCCCACGTGGGGCGGCCCATAGACGGTCGGCCCGCAGGAGTACATCCGCACGTTGGATGCGTCGATGGGCACGAACTCCTCGATGGCACCCCCCAGCGTGTTGCGGAAGCGCAGGCTCATCCCGCCACCTCCGCGAGCGCCGTCGCCGAGATGACCCGGCCAGCCCCCTCGTCGCCCGACAGGTTGCCCGTGGCCGCGCTCACGGCCACGCCGTCGGCGGGCAGGCCCAGCAGGTCGGCGATGGCCAGCGCCATGCGGTCGAGTCGCGCGGCACCCAGGCGGGGACGGGCCCCGCGGATGGCGATGTCCGCGCGGGTGGGTCGCAGGCCCACGTCTGCGAGCCGCGCCACCACCTCCCGCACCAGCTCGCGGCTGTCGATGCCCCTGGTCCGCTGGTCGCCCGCCGGGAACAGCCGCCCCAGGTCGCCCATGCGCGCGGCACCCAGCAGCGCGTCGCACACGGCGTGGAGCACCGCGTCGCCATCCGAGTGCCCATGGAGCCGCGGCGCGTCGGGGATCTCGATGCCCCCGAGCCGCAGGCCGTCGCCCGGGCCGAAGGGATGGCTGTCCATGCCCCAGCCGTGCCGCCGGACCGCGACGCCGGCGAACGCCTCGGCGGCGCGCAGGTCTGCGGGCTCGGTGACCTTGAGGGCGGCCGGCTCGCCGGGCACCGTCGCGACCGCGATGCCCTGGCGGGCGAGGACCTCGGCCTCGTCCCCGAACGTCTCGGGACCTCCGGCGAGGGCATCGAGCGCCGGCAGCAGGAGGGCCCGGCGGGCGCCCTGCGGGGTCTGGGCCCGTGCGACGCCCACCCGGGACAGCACGTCGACGATGACGCCGTCATCCACGCGCTTGAGCGAATCGGGCACCGGGAGCACCGGGATGGCGGCGCCGTGGGTCGCGGCCGCCTCGGCCACCCGGTCGGCGAGCGCCGAGGACGCCAGCGGGCGTGCCGCGTCATGGACCAGGACCACCTCGGCATCCGTCACCCGGACGCCCGCCGCCACGGACTCCTGCCGACGCGCGCCACCCGGCACCACCATCACGTCGGGCGCGAGCCACGGCAGCGAGCGCACGTGGTCGACG
Organism: Chloroflexota bacterium; assembly: GCA_046328155.1. Lineage (GTDB taxonomy): Bacteria > Chloroflexota > Limnocylindria > Limnocylindrales > CSP1-4 > JAFMJV01. The sequence goes on along the minus strand of JAXLXC010000032.1, from coordinate 8,922 downwards.
CGGTCCGGGGCCGTGACCACGACCACGCGACGGACGCTCCGGGCGCCGCGCATGGCATCGACCGCCCAGCGCAGCATCGGGCGGCCGCGCACCTCGAGCGCCGCCTTGTCCACGCCGCCCATGCGCGTGCCCGCGCCGGCGGCGACGATCACGGCATCCGCGAAGGGCGCGACGAGGGGTGGGACGTTGCCGGTGGGCCCGGCGGGGGGACGCATCCGCCTATGGTGCCGCATGGCGGGCCTCCCGGCTGGCCCGGGCACCCGCGGTCGCGCGGGAGGGTCAGGACGACCCTGCCACCGGCTGCGCGAAGACCATCCGCCCGGCCACCGTCTGGAGCACCCGGGTCACGTGGACCTCGAGCTCGCGCTGGAGGAACGAGCTGCCTCCCTCGACCACGATCATCGTGCCGTCGTCCAGGAAGCCCACGCCCTGGCCGGGCTCCTTGCCCTCCTGGATGACCCGGACCCGAAGCGCCTCGCCTGGCAGGAACGCGGGCTTCATCGCGTTGGCCAGCTGGTTGAGGTTCATGACCCGCACGCCCTGGAGCTGGGCGACCCGGTTGAGGTTGTAGTCGGTGGTCAGCACGGCGCCGCCGTGCGCGCGGGCGAGGGCGACCAGCTTGGCGTCCACCGCCTTGACGTCGGGGGCGTCCTCGTCCGACAGGTCGAGCTCGACCCGATGGTCCTTCTGGAGCACGGACAGCACATCGAGGCCACGTCGCCCACGACTGCGCCGCGCGGTGTCCTCGTCGTCGGCGATGTGCTGCAGCTCGCCCAGCACGAAGCGCGGCACCACCAGCGTGCCGCCCAGGAAGCCGGATGCGACCACGTCCACCAGCCGCCCGTCGATGATGGCGCTCGTGTCGACGTACACGGGGGGCCCGGGGACCTCACCCTCGACCTGCGGGTTCACGGGCGGGCGGATGAGGCCGATGTCCCGGGCCGCCTCCACCAGGTCGTCGCGCTTGGCGATGGTCAGGCCCATCATCCCCAGCCCCAGCACGACGGAGACCCCGATGGGGAGCAGCCAGCCGTAGGGGTCGGGGAAGTTGGAGAGCGGCAGGCCCAGCAGGATGCCCAGGAACAGCCCGATGGTCAGCCCCACGACCGCGGCAGCGAACTCGCCGGCGGACAGGTCGCCCACCGCACCCATGATCCGATGGGCTGGCTGGACGGTGATGTGCGGCAGCACCGAGTAGCCGGCGACCACCCACGCCACCAGCCACAGCAGCAGCAACCCGAAGCCTCCGGGGGTGCCGGCGAACGTGGAACCCCAGTCCGCCACGCCCGCGAGCGTGATGGCCACGATGAGGCCGAGACTCCCGCCCAGCAGCCGGACGAAGCGATCCATGACTGCCGGAGGCTACCAGAGGCGTCGAGGCAGGACCCTACCCCAGTGGTACCGGATCGACCGGGATGCGCGAGGTCGCCGACGCGTCGGCACGCACGGCGGCGAGCGCCTCGCGGAGGGTCGCCACGCCGACCACCTCGAAGCCATCCGGGGTTCCCGGCAGCCGGCCCCCCAGACGCGAGGCCTCATCCCCGGCCGGCACGACGGCGCGCCGGAACCCCAGACGGGCGGCCTCCCGGAGTCGACGCTCGAGGCCGCGCACCGGTCGGAGCCCACCCAGCAGGGTGACCTCGCCACAGGCGACCGTGCCCGGGTCGATGGGCCGGTCGCGGGCGGTCGAGGCGAGCGCCAGGGCGACCGCGAGGTCCAGCGCCGGCTCCTCCACCGACGCGCCCCCCGCCAGGCTGAGGTACACGTCGTGGCGCGACACGTCCACCCCGCAGCGGCGGCCGAGCACCGCCACGAGCAGCGCCAGCCGGTCGGCGGGCACCCCCACGAGCGCCCGCCGCGGCACGCCGATGCCCGCTGGCGCCACCAGCGCCTGCACCTCCACGAGGACCGGCCTCGAACCCTCGAGGACGGGCGCCACCACCACGCCGGGCTCGTCGCGCCGCTCCGCGCCCAGGAACGCCCGCGCCGGGTCGGGGACGTCACGCAGCCCTGCGCCGGTCATCTCCAGGACGCCCGTCTCCTCGGTCGACCCGAAGCGGTTCTTGGCCGTGCGGAGCAACCGCAGCGCGCCGTAGCGGTCGCCCTCGAGCACCAGCACCACGTCCACCAGGTGCTCCAGCGTGCGAGGCCCGGCAAGGCTGCCGTCCTTGGTCACGTGGCCCACCAGGACCGTCGGCGTCCCGTGGGCATGGGCCCACGCCGCGAGACGCGCGGCCGCCTCGCGCACCTGGCCCACCGATCCCGCGGGGCCATCGAGGCCATCCACCGTGAGGGTCTGGATCGAGTCCACCACGAGCAGCCCGGGGCTCGCGGTATCGGCGGCGCCCAGCACCGCCTCCAGTGACGTCTCGGCGAGCACGTGGATCAGGGCACCGGCCCGCCCGCCCAGAAGGTCGAGCCGCGCCGCTCGCAGGTGCAGCTGCTCGGCCGACTCCTCGCCCGTCGCATACAGCACGCCCGATCCCGCCGTGGAGCCCGCGTCGCGACCGCGCGCCACGCCGGCGGCAACCTCCATCACGAGCGTCGACTTGCCGATGCCCGGCTCGCCGCCCAGCAGCACCAGGGCGCCCGGCACGAGGCCGCCGCCGAGGACCCGGTCCACCTCGTCGATGCCCACCCGCAGACGCTCCACGGGGCTGCTGGCGACCGCACCCAGCGGGCGCGGCCCCTCCCCGGCGGCCCCGCTGGACCGCGTGGTGGCCGACCGCGTGGCAGGTCGCACGAGGGTCTCGACGAGCGAGCCCCACTCGCCGCACACGTGGCAGCGGCCCTCCCACGCCGCGGATGCGGCGCCACAGGCCTGGCAGACGTAGCGACTCTCGGGGCGTGCCACGGCTAGCGGTCCGAGGCGCCCAGAGACCAGGCCCGGGTCACGGGCCTACGCCTCGACGGGGGTCTTCTCGACGAGCGGCTCGATGGTCAGCCCGGCATCCGGCGACCGGTCGACGACCACCGTCTGGCCAGGCTGGTAGCGGCCCAGCAGCAGCGCCTCCGCGAGGGGGTCCTCGACCATGCTCTGGATGACCCGCCGCAGCGGGCGGGCGCCGTAGTCGGCGTCGTAGCCGAGCTTGATGATGTGGTCCTTGGCCTCCTGGGTGATCTCCAGGACGATCTGCTGCTGACGCAGCTGCTCGCGCACCCGCGCCAGGAGCAGGTCCACGATCTCCCGGATCTCCTCGACGGTCAGCGACCGGAACACCACGAACGAGTCCACCCGGTTGAGGAACTCCGGTCGGAACTGGCTCTTGAGCTGCTCCATGACCTTGTCCTTCATCCGGTCGTACTGCCGGTCGCGCTCCAGCTCCTCCGAGCTGGACACGGGGCGGAAGCCCAGGGTGGTGTCCTTGAGCAGCGACTTGGCGCCCACGTTGCTGGTCATGATGATGACCGTGTTCCGGAAGTCGACCCGACGGCCCTTGGCGTCCGACAGGTGCCCGTCCTCGAGGATCTGGAGCAGGATGTTGAACACCTCGGGATGTGCCTTCTCGATCTCGTCGAGCAGCACCACCGAGTAGCTCTTGCGGCGGACCGCCTCGGTCAGCTGGCCGCCCTCCTCGAAGCCCACGTAGCCTGGCGGGGCACCCACGAGGCGGCTCACGTTGTGGCGCTCCATGAACTCGCTCATGTCGATCTTGATGAGCGCGTCCTCGCTGCCGAACATGAACTCCGCGACGGCCTTGGCGAGCTCCGTCTTGCCCACGCCGGTGGGGCCCAGGAAGATGAACGAGCCGATGGGCCGCTTGGGGTCCTTGAGGCCGGCGCGCGCGCGCCTGACGGCCTTGGAGATGGTGTCGATCGCCTCCTGCTGCCCGATGACGCGCTTGTGGAGCGCCTCCTCCATGTGCAGCAGCCGCTCGGATTCCTCCTGGGCGATGCGGGTCACCGGGATGCCGGTCCACATGGACACGACCTGCGCGATGTCCTCCTCGCCAACCTCGGGGGTGTGCTCGGCGAGCGTGGCCTGCCAGTCCGACCGCAGCTGGTCGATGGTCGCGCGGGCGGAGGTCTCCGCATCGCGGAGCTGCTGCGCTCGGTCGTACTCCTGGTCGTTGACCGCCGCCTCCTTCTCCTTGGCGATGCGCTCGAGCTCCTTCTGCGCGGCCCGCAGCTCGGGGGGCGCGGAGCTGTGGCGGAGCCTGACCCGGCTGGCGGCCTCGTCGATGAGGTCGATGGCCTTGTCCGGGAGGTGGCGGTCGGTGATGTAGCGGATCGACAGGTCCGCGGCGGCGCGGATGGCCTCGTCCGTCACGCGCACCTTGTGGTGCGTCTCGTACCCGGCCCGGATGCCGAACAGGATGTCGACCGTCTGCTCCAGGGTGGGCTCCTCCACCATCACCGGCTGGAACCGTCGCTCCAGCGCCGCATCGCGCTCGATGTACTTGCGGTACTCGTCGAGCGTGGTCGCGCCGATGCACTGGAGCTCGCCACGAGCCAGGGGCGGCTTGAGGATGTTGGCGGCGTCGATCGCGCCCTCGGCCGCCCCCGCGCCCACCAGCGTGTGCAGCTCGTCGATGAACAGCACGGCGTCCGAGGTGGAGCGGAGCTCCTCGATGATCTTCTTGAGGCGCTCCTCGAACTCGCCGCGGTATTTCGTGCCCGCCACCAGCGAGCCGATGTCCAGGGTCAGGACGCGCTTGTCCGCGAGCGTCTCGGGCACGTCGCCCGCGACGATCCGCTGCGCGAGCCCCTCCGCGATGGCCGTCTTGCCGACGCCCGGCTCGCCGATGAGCGCGGGGTTGTTCTTGGTGCGTCGGGACAGGATCTGGATGACCCGCTCGATCTCCTTCTCGCGACCGATGATGGGATCGATCTTGCCGGCTCGGACCGCATCCGTGAGGTTGATGCCCAACTGGTCGATGGTGGGCGTCTTGCTGGCGCGCTTGGTCTCCTGGGTGGGTGCCGCGGCACTCGACTGGGAGAGCACGCGGATGACCTCGTGGCGCACCTTGTCGAGGTTGACGCCCAGCGACTCCAGGACACCCGCCGCGATGCCCTCGCCCTCGCGGACCAGGCCCAGCAGCAGGTGCTCGGTGCCGATGTAGTTGTGGCCCAGGCGGCGTGCCTCGTCGATGGCCAGCTCGATGACGCGCTTGGCGCGGGGCGTCAGCCCCACCTCGCCGACCACGGGGCGGTCGCCGCGGCCGATGATGAACTCGACCGCGGTCCGGACCTTGGCCAGCTCGACGTTCATGTTCTCGAGCACGCGCGCGGCGACGCCCTCGCCCTCGCGGACGAGGCCCAGGAGCAGGTGCTCCGTGCCGATGTAGTTGTGGTTGAACCGCTGCGCCTCGTCCTGCGCGAGGGTCAGGACCTTGCGTGCGCGATCCGTGAACTTGTCGAACCGATCCATGGGAGCCGAGGACATCCGTTCCGTGCTGGGGAGGTACCGGGTGGCACCTGACCCAATGCTAACACCCAGTCATGCCGCGTCCGCATGACGGTGGGTGCTCATCGGGCGAGGATGGGACGCCGGGCCAAGCCCAGACATGCGATGACCCGCCGTTCGGGCGGGTCATCACCGATGTGCTGGAGCGCGCCAGGCGTCAGCCCTGGGAGTCCTCCGTCTCGCTGGCGACCGCCTCGTCGAGCTCGGCCTCCGCCTCCGCGACGCTGACGATCTCGTCGGCCACGGCGCTCTCGGCGGCGTCCTCGGCCTCCGCGACCGCGACGACCTCCTCGGCCACCGCCTCCTCGGCGGCGTCCTCCGCCTCGGCGACCGCGACAATCTCCGCCTCGAGGTCGTCCTCGGCGGTCATCTCGGCCTCGGCAAGGTCGGCCTGTGCGTCGTTGAGGTCATCGGCGGACATGGTGGGGGCCGCTGCGGCAAGCTCCGCCTCGGCGTCCGCCTCGGCCTCGGCCAAGGCCACCGCCCGGTCGGCCAGGTCGGCCTCGACGGCCGCCTCGGCGTCCTCCAGGTCGGCCACGTCCGCGGCGACCGCAGCCTCCGCGACCTCCTCGCCGGCCTCGAGGTCGGCGACATCCTGGGCGACCGCAGCCTCCGCGACCTCCTCGACGACCGAGGCCGTCTCGCGGTCGCGCTCCTGCGCGGCGACCTGCGCGCGGACCTGCGCGAAGGCAGCCGCGAGCGTGTTGTCGATGCCGCCCTCGGGCTCCTGCACCGCCTGCGACGGGTCGTAGCCGCGCTCGGGGCGCGGGCGACGCTCGCGGGGCTCCGGTCGGGCCGGTGCCTCCTCCGCCTGCTTGAGGCTGAGGCCGAGGCGATGACGCTCCGAGTCGAGCGAGATCACCTTGAGCTTGAGACGCTGGCCCTCGTGGACCACGTCACCCGGGTGGGCGACGCGCTGGTGCGACAGCTCGCTGATGTGGATGAGCCCCTCGAGGCCCTCCCGCACCCGCACGAACGCACCGAAGTTGACGATCTTGGTGACGGTGCCCTCGATGATGTCGCCGACCTTGAGGTCCGCGACCGTGGAGTTCCACGGGTCGGGCTGGAGCCGGCGGATCGACAGGCTGATCCGGCCGCGCTCGTGGTTGATGTCGATGACCTCGGCCTCGACCTCCTCGCCGACCTGGTAGCCGGATTCGGGGTTGTTGACCTTGTTCCACGACAGCTCGCTCTTGTGGACGAGCCCGTCGATCCCGCCCAGGTCCACGAACACGCCGAACGGCGCGATCGACCGGACGTTGCCCTTGACGTGCTGACCCACCTGGAGGCTGCTGAACAGCTCGTCCCGCTTCTCGCGGCGCTCCTCGTAGAGGGCGACCTTCTCGGACAGGATGAGCCGGTTGGCCTTGCGATTGACCTCGAGGATCTTGAGGCGCAGCTTCCGGCCGACGTACGGCTGGAGCTTCTCGGCGATCTCCTGCGCGGCGTCGCGAGGCTGCTCGTTCTGGGGCCGGCGCGGGAAGTCGACGATCTGGCTGATGGGCACGAAGCCCCGGATCCCACAGTCGACGATGAGGCCGCCCTTGTTGTGGTCGATGACCGGCGCCTCGATGATGGCGCCCGCATCCAGCTGCTCCTGCATCGCGCGCCACTTGCGCTCGAGGCCGGCGCGCCGGAGCGACAGGACCGCATGTCCCTCGTTCGACTCGGGCTGGAGGACGTAGACCAGGACCGTGTCGCCGATGGCGAGCTGTGGCTGCGCCTCCGTGTTGCGGCCGTACAGCTCGCGGTTGCTGACGACGCCCTCGGACTTGGCGCCGATGTCGACGAGCATCTCGTCCTTGTCGATGCGCACCACCGTGCCCTCGACCACGTCACCGTGCTTGAGGCTCCGGATGTCGCCGGACTGCTCGTTGAGCAGCTCCTCCATGGTGGTGGGCTCAGGGCGCGTGTCGACAGCGACGGGCTCCGGCTCGGGCTCCGCGGCAGGGGCGGACTCGAGGTCCTCCGCGGACAGCCCGTGGTCCCCACCGGGGGCTGCCTCGGCCGGGACGGTCTCGGCGTCGGGCTCCGGGGGCGCCTCGGCGACCGCGGCGGCGGCGTCCACGTCCGGCTCCGGGGGCGCCTCGGCGGCTGCGGCCTCGGCCGGTCCGGCCTCCCCGTCCGGCTCCGGGGGCGCCTCGGCGACCGCGGTCTCCTGTGGGGCCGCCGGGGCCTCGGCGATGGCCTCGGCCGCGGTGTCCGCGGCCTCCGTCGCCTGGGGGGCGTCCTCGGTGGTGGTCCGCGGCTCGTCGGCGGTGATGGCGGTGGTCGCGGGCTGGGTGCCGGCGTCGCCCTGCTGTGGTTCGGTCAAGGTGTGGTGCTCTCCTCGGATGTCAGCTCCCACTCCCGGGGACGACAGAGCCCGGGACACGCCCGGGCCTCCTGCTTCGGCTGGTCGTCCGTGTGGCTGGTGGGCTCCGACAGACTCCTCCGTTCCGGGCGCGCAAGGCTCCGCTCTCCCTTCGAGCGGTGCCCATGTAGCCTACCACAGCGCACACGCACGGACCACCCGTCACGCTGCATCCCCCGGAGGGATTCGGATGCCCGAGCTGCCCGACCTCGCGATCCTCGCCGACGCGCTCCACGCGGGGCTGGTCGGCCGGCCTGTGGTGGGCGCGGACGTGGTGCAGCCGCTCGTCATGCGCGCGACGACACGGGAGCTGGCGGCACTCGAGGGACAGGCGCTCCGCTCCGTCCGGCGGCGGGGCAAGTTCCTGGTGTTCGAGTTCGACCGCGACCGGATCGTCAACAACCCGATGCTCACCGGCCGCCTGGGCATGGCGCTGCCCGGCGCGAAGGCCTTCCAGGGCACGGCGTTCGTGCTCACCTTCGGCCCTCGGGCGGGTCGACCGGAGGATGCGGCGCCATGGACGGCAGCCGCGGCCGGCATCCCTGCCGACGACTCGCGAACCGAGATGCGCTATCGGGACCCGACGCGGATGGGCAAGGTCTATCTCGTGCCGGCAGGCGTGGATCGTGCCATCGCGGGCTGGGAGGGCATGGGACCGGATGCGGACGACCCGGCGCTGGGCCTGGACACGTGGCGGCAGCGCATCCGGCGGCATCGCGGGGAGCTCAAGAACCTGCTCAAGGAGCAGACCTTCGTGGCCGGGGTCGGCAACGGCTACGCCGACGAGATCCTGTGGGAGGCCCGCCTCGCGCCGTTGCGCACGCGCTCGTCGCTCGCGGCCGACGAGGTCGATACGCTCTACCACGCGATGCGCTCGGTACTGCCGTGGGCAGTCGAGGAGCTCCGGCAGCGGGTCCCGCCTCGCTACGAGGTCGAGGTCCGGGACTTCCTGCGGGTGCACCGCAAGGGCGGGACGCCATGCCCCCGCTGCGGCACCACCATCAGCGAGATCTCGCCGGGTGGGTTCGTGACCAGCTGGTGCCGCACGTGCCAGCGCTGACGCACCACCGGGGCGCCAGCCGGCGCGGCGGTCCCCGCCGCAGCGCACAGGTGGCGTGGGTCAGTCGCTGGGGGCGTCGGTCACCCAAGGACCTACGGGGAT
>JAXLXC010000031.1:0-51616 GCA_046328155.1 Chloroflexota bacterium | reverse complement strand
CACGCCGCGCCCGCCCCACCACGCGCCCCCCCGCGGGCGCGCGCAGGACGCGCCCGCGGCCGACCTGCGTCAGCCCCCGAAGGGGGTCGCCGAGAGGCTGGAGAGCGTGACCTGGAGGGTGTCCGCGGCGCCCCGGAGCTCGGCCGTGGTGCCGCTGACGGACCACGTGGCCGCCCCCTCCAGCGCCTGCATCAGTGCCGCCTCCTGGGTCATCAGGTCGTCGGCGCACGCCATCATGGTGGACATGAGCGGGCCGATGGTGATGTCGCTGCCCTCGACGCCATAGCCGCCGCTGAACTGGTTGCAGCCGGCGGTGCCGCTGACGGTGCCGTCCGAGCCGAACGTCAGGATGGGCTGGGTGCCGACCAGCGGCGAGGTCACCGCGGCGGTGTCACCGGAGCCGACCAGGTAGCCCGTGACCTCCCAGGTGCCCTCGAGCGAGGCCGGTGTCTGGGCGGCGAACGCGACGGCCTCCGCGCCCGATGCGTCGGCGAGCGTCAGGGTGCCATCCCCGATGGCATAGCTGGCGGTGCTGGCCAGGGCCGCCAGGTAGCTCTGCTCGAAGGCCATCACGGCCGCATCGCATGCCTTGAGCGTGGTCGCGGCCGGGCCGAAGGCGAGGCTACCGTCGGCGGCCTGGTAGCCGGCCCGGAAGTTGTTGCAGCCCGCGAAGCCGCCAGCCACGTCGTCCGCGAAGACCAAGGTGGCGCCCGAGCTGGGCGTCCCCGCCACCGACGTCACCTCCCACGAGGTGCCCTCGAGCCCGGTCCCCGGCGCCGCGGCCGAGGGCGACTGTGCGGCGGCAGGGGACGCTGCCAATGCCGCGAGCACGGCCAGCGACAGTGGGACGGCGAGGCGGTGCGTTCGTGATGCCATGGGTCGGTCCTCCAGCGAGGGTCGCGTCGAGTGCCAGGTCAGGCGCGGTCGACGGTCCCACCCGAGCATACCCGGGGTGGCCTCCGAGGCCATCCGCGGGCCCGACAGGTCGTCAGTCGTCCCGGGTGGGGTCGAGCCAGGCCGGGCGGTCGCGCATCCCCTGGCTGGCCCACCCGCCATCCACGACGATGGTCTGGCCGGTGATGTACGAGGCGTCCTCGCTGGCCAGGAACCGCACCACCGCCGCCACCTCCGACGGCGCCGCCTGTCGGCGCATCGGGATCTCCGAGAGCAGCGCCTGGAGGTCGATGGAACCGTCGGCGATGCCCTGCTCGATGAGCTTGGTGCGCACCGAGCCGGGGGCCACGGCGTTGACTCGGATGCCGACCTCGGCATACTCGGCGGCCATGGTCCGGGTGAGCGACGCGATGGCACCCTTGGCGGCCGAGTACGGGCCACGCCCCGGGATGGTCGCGAACGCGGCGACCGAGGAGATGGACACGATGCAGCCCGATCGGCCGGGCAGCATCCGGCGCAGTGCCGCCTGCGAGCAATGGAACATGCCGAACAGGTGGACGTCGACCACCTGGCGCCAGACGACCGGGTCGAACCGGTCGGTGAGGGCCACGCGCTGGATACCGGCGTTGTTCACGAGCACGTCCACGCGGCCCTCGTGGGCGTCGATGTCGTCGAACGCGGCGGCGACGTCGGCATGCGAGGCCACGTCCGCCTGGAGGTAGCGGGCACCCACGCGAGGCGTCTCGGCGTCGCCCAGGTCGAGGGACACGACCCGCGCCCCATCGGCCGCGAACCGCTCGACGATGGCGTCGCCGATGCCGCGGGCACCACCCGTGACGACCACCACCCGATCGTCTGCCGTCTGCCTCATAGCCACCTTCGCGATGTACGATGCAACCGTTTCCGGTGGGGATTATCGGCGGTCGCGTCAGTGCGCGGCACGCCTTCGCAGCGGTGGGGGAACGGTGGGCGGAGCTGAGGGCGCGCGCGCGGTCGTGACCGGCGCGGCGCGGGGCATCGGGTTGGCGACGGCGCGACGGCTGCTTCGCGAGGGCGCGAGCGTCCTGGCGGTGGACCTCGACGGCGAGGGCCTGCGGACCATCGAGGCGGAGGGCGCCCAGACGCTGGTCGCCAACGTCGCCGAGCCGGCCGGTCGCGAGGCGATCGTGGCGGCGGCCGGCGAGGTGCGCTATCTGGTCAACGCGGCCGGAATCCTGTTCGTGCGGTCCATCTGGGAGGTCGGCCTCGAGGAGTGGCGGCGACTGTACGCCGTGAACGTGGAGGGCACCTTCTTCCTGTGCCAGGCGCTGGGGCAGGGCATGGCCTCCGGCAGCGCCATCGTCAACCTCTCGTCGAGCTCCGCCAAGCTCTCGTCCACCATCGACGTGACGCCCTACTCCTCGTCCAAGGCGGCGGTGCTGGGCATCACGCGCTCCTTCGCCTACGCCCTGGCGTCACGCAACGTGCGGGTCAACGCCGTGTGCCCCGGGATCATCGACACGCCGATGCAGGACAAGGTGCTGGAGCAGGTCGCGCCGCTCCGGGGCATGACGGTGGAGGAGCTGAGCGTCGCGCGGCTCAAGAGCGTGCCCATGGGTCGCTCCGCCTCCGCGGACGAGTGCGCCGGGCTCATCTGGTTCCTGCTCTCGGACGAGGCGGGCTACATGACCGGGCAGGCCATCAACCAGACCGGCGGCCTCGTGATGTGGTGACGGCCCGCGTGTGGTGACGGCCCGCGGCCGCCACCGCGTGTCGCGAGCGCGCCGTCGACCCATCACGCCGGCCGACGCCAGGGACCGGGTGGCTCCTCGAGGGGCCACAGCGGACGCGATCGTCGGCGCCAGGGGAGCGACGCGAGATCCGCGGTCGTGGGGCCAGGCGTGGCGGCGACCACGCTCCGGGGCGTGATCGGGTCGAAGCCCACGCGATAGCTGATGTGCGACTTGGCCTGGATCACCTCGGCGTCACGAGGGTCCAGCCCCGCGCCCTCGTAGGGGCTTGGGTCGATGAGCCCGACCGGCAGGCCGTGGAGCACCAGCCGGATGGCGCCGATGGCCAGCACGGCGCAGATGCCCAGGTCGCCCCGCAGCCCGCTGGAGAACGGATGTCGATACCGGAAGGTCCCCTCGGGATGTGCCACGACGACCCCTGACACGGCCGTCGCCGCGTCGTACGCACCCGCGCCGCCATGCCCGACGGTGAGTTCCAGGGGCGAGCCCACGGGCGTCGCCCGGGCCAGCGCCGCAGCGACCGGGTCGGTCACCGTGAGGAAGATCCGTCGGTCGGCATGTGCCAGGGCGGCGCGCAACAGCTCGGTGGAGTCGCCGTTCGCGCCACCGTTGGTGGCGTCGCCGGCGTCGGCGACGACATACGGCGCGGGTCCAGCGAGCGCCTCGGCGAGTGCCGCGCCGACCGGCAGCCGCCGTCCCGTCAGGAACGCCTCCCGACGGTCCCATGCCATCGCTGCGATGCGACGTGCGACGTGCTCCGCCAGCCGGGGGTCCCCATCCGCGGTGACGACGGCCGACCAGCCGAGGTCCGGCACGTCCAGCCATGGCTGGGAGGGCAGCAGCGCCGCGGCCAGGATTCCCGGCTCCGCCTCGGCGGCCCGGCATGCGGCCATGAGCTCCGCGAAGGGCGGGAAGGCATCGTCATGGCGGTCCGGTGGCGCGGTCATCGCGAGGGGCGCCCAGCCGAGCACGGGTCTGACCTCGGCGCGAATCGCAGCGGCCAGCACCCGCGCGGCGGCACCGCCGGCCCGCGCCAGGTCCACATGGGGGCACGTGCCGTACGCCGTGAGCACGTCGAGGGTCGTGGCGCGTGCCCGCGTCATGGTCGCGTGCAGGTCGAACGAGGCAGCGATGGGCACCCCGGGCCGGAGCCGCGACCGGACCCGCCGCAGGAGCTCGCCCTCGGGGTCGTCCAGACCATCGACGACCATCGAGCCGTGCAGCTGCAGGTAGACGCCCTCGATGCTCGGATCGACGCGCCCCACGATCGCGTCCGCCAGGCGTCCGTAGGCCGACGCATCCACGGGCGGACCCGGTGGCGCCCAGCCGAACGCGGCGGGCACGACGTCGAGCCCGGCCGCCCCGAGGGAGTCCCATGCCGCGGCCAGCTCCTTGCCCTCGGGCAGCCGGTCACGCCGCAGCTCCTCGCCCACGAGCACCCCGGCGATGCCGAACGTGTCCCAGGTGGTGTGACCGGGCGCGAAGGAGTCACCCTCCTGGAACAGGCACCCCACGAGGACCCGGGGCTTGGCCACGCGGGTCAGGCGGCGGGCTGGGCCGCCCCGTGCCGTTCGAGCCGGGTGATGGCGCGGGCCAGCGACTCGACGTCGGGATGGGTCATCACCATGATCGGCTCGGAGAGCCGACCCTCCGACACGACGTAGACCAGGTCGGCTGCCTCGAACGCCTCGGGCACCTCGGTGCAGTAGATCATCACGGCGTGGCCCTCGGCCGCGTAGCTCCGCATGATCCGGTAGATCTCGCTCTTGGAGCCGATGTCCACGCCCCGGGTCGGCTCCTCGAGCACGAGGACCTCGGGCCGCTTGACGATGGCTGCCGCGATGGCGACCTTCTGCTGGTTGCCGCCGGACAGTGCACGGATGGGCATCCCGATCGAGGCTGCCTTGACCCGGAAGCCTTCGCGCAGCTCGTGCGCGATGCGCTCCATCCGCCTGCGTCGGAGCGCACCACCCGGAGCGATCTCACGATCGAGCCGGGCGACCATGTTGTCACCCACCGTGAGGTTCCCGAACAGGCTCGCCTGACGGTCGGCGGGCACGAAGCCACTGTCGCCCGCGCCCTGGGCCTCGAGCTCCGCACGCGACCGGATCTCGATCTGGCCGGTGGTGCGCTCGAAGCCCGCCACGGAACGCACGAGCTCGCGTGCGCCCGAACCCTCGACCCCCATCAGCGCCACGATCTCGCCGGCGCGGATGTGCAGGTCGATGCCCTGGAACTCGCCCCCGTCATGGGTCCAGTCCCGGAGCGACAGCATGGTCCGTGCCTCGTCGCCCAGGTGGACCGTGATCTGCTCGCGCGGCTCGCGTGCCGCCTGGCCCACGACCAGCTCCGAGGCGATGGCATCCTGTGTCAGGTCGCTCCCCTCGAGCACCCGCGTGCAGACGCCGTCGAGGATGATGGCCACGCGTCCCGCATGCTGGACCAGCTCCGCTAGACGATGGCTGACCAGCAGCACCACATGGCCCGCCCCGGCGAGGGCATGCATCCGGCGGAACAGGTCGCTGGATTCCTCGTCCGTGAGCGCCGAGTTGGGCTCATCGAACAGGAACACGCGTGCCGACCGCGCCAGCGCCCGGGCGATCTCGGTTCGTTGTCGTGCGGCCAGGGGCACCGTCTCGAGCCGACGGTCGGCCAGGTCGAGGATGGAGAGGTCCGCGAGCAGCCGTCGCTCTTGGTCGTCCAATCGACGCCGGAGCGCGCGCGTCCCCTCCCGCCCGACCATCAGGTTCTCGGCCACGGTCAGGTTCGGGAAGAGCTGCGCCTCCTGGTGCACCACGGCGACCCGGTCACGGTCGAGGAAGGGGTCCCACGACGCGCCGTCGAGGCTGAGCGTGCCGACGTCGGCTCGGGTCTCACCCGCGAGGATCTTGATGAGGGTGCTCTTGCCGGCACCGTTGGGTCCAGCGATGCCCAGGATCTCGCCGGGCCGCGCGGCGATGTCCAGCCCATCGAGCGCGCGCGTGTCGCCGTACCACTTGCGCAGGCCATCGATCCGCAGGCCCTCGAGGCCGCCCGGCGTGCCGGTCATCGCCGGAAGCGTGCCGTGAACCGGTCGAGCACCACGGCCGCGATGGTCACCGCACCCTGGACGAACTGCTGCATGTAGGTGGCGACCGTGAGCAGCGCCAGCCCATCCTGGATGATGGCCAGCAGGAGCGCCCCGCTCAGCGTGCCGATGGCGGTGCCGCGCCCACCCGAGAGGCTCGCACCGCCGATGATGACGGCCGCGAAGACCGGGAACAGCAGCGATTGCCCGAGGTTCGGCTGGGTGGACCCGATGAACGCGAAGTCGAGCATCGCCGCGAGCGACGCGAGCATCGCGCACACGATGAACGCCACCAGCTTGTACTTGACGACGGGGAGCCGGGCGAGCCGGGCGGCCTCCGGATTGCCACCGATGGCCTTGAGCCGGAAGCCGAACAACGACCGGCTGAGCACGAAGCCCACCACGATCGCCACGCCGATCATCCACAGCCCCTGCATCGGGATGTCCAACGGCAGCTTCTGGTTGGCGAGGCCGAAGAAGAAGTCGACCTCGGACTCCGAGACCACCTTGCCCGCGGGCGGGTAGGCCGGGTTGAGCGTCGCGGTCGCCGACACCCACAGCGTCAGGCCGAACACGAGCTGGCCGGTCCCGAGGGTGACGATGAACGAGGGTATGCCGACCCGCGTGACGAGCAGCGCGTTGACCGCACCGAGGAGGGCCGCGGCCGCGAAGGCGAGGATGATGGCGGCCCAGATGGGCCAGCCCCACATGATCCACGAGACCGAGATGAGATTGGCCGCGAGTCCGTACATGAAGCCGAACGAGAGGTCGATCTCGCCGACCACGATGACCAGCGTGAGACCCAGCGCCACGATGGCGATGGTGCTCATGTAGCGCAGGATCACCATGGCGTTGAGCCACGTCAGGAACGTGTTGGGCTTGCTCAGCGCCGTGAACACGACGATGACGATGACGATGGCGATGGCGAGGCCGCCGACCCGCACGCCCACGTCCCGAGCCCGGCCATACCAGGCGGGCCCGCCTCCGCCCGTGGCGGTCTGGGGTGTGAGTGCTGAGGGTCCGGTCATGCCGCGTCAGCTCCTGGGTGCGTGACAAGTCGAGGGCCGAGCGGGGAGGCTTGAGCCTCGGTCCGCCCGGCCCCTGGCTAGTGGCCTGGGAGAGGTCAGCCTCCCGTCAGGGCCTCGAAGTCCGCTCGAGCCTGGACGACGTTCTCCTTGGTCACCGGCAGCAGCACCTGGTCGTTGGGCCGGATGATGCCGTTCTTGAGGAAGTCAGCGCACGCCAGCGCGCCGAACTCGGCCTGCTTGCCCCACTGCTGGTCGAGCGCCGCCACCTGGGTGCCCTGCTCCACCGCATCGAGCTGGCCCGCGCTCACGTTCCAGCCGATGGTGAACACCTTGCCGTCGAGACCGGAGTCCTGGATGGCGCGGTCGGCATGCTCGGCGCCGATGTCCACGTTCTCGATGAACTGGACGTCGGGGTTGCCCAGCAGGAACGCCTTGTAGGCGTCATACGTGGCAGCGGGGTCATACGACGTGTTGAGGCCGGACGCCGCATCGTTGACGAACCGAGCATCGGGCACCAGTTCGGTGATGCCATCGATGAAGCCCTGCATCCGGCCCTGTGCCCAGTTCTGGGTGGGGTCGCCACCCGACACCGCGAAGACCTTGATGTCGTTGCCCGACGACTTGATCCAGTCCGCCACGATCTGGGCCGCCTGGAGGCCCTCCTTGTGGGAGATCTGGGTGTAGTTGGTGAGCTCGTTGCCGTTCGACTCGACGCCCACCGTGAACACCGGGATGCCGTCAGCCTCGATGTCGTTGACGATCTTGGTGAACGCGTTGGCGCCCGTCGACTGGATGGACAGGCAGTCGATGAGGCCGGCCTGCCAGAGCGCCGAGATCTGGGCGATCTGGAGGTTGGGGTCCTGCAGCTGCGAGGCCGGCGCGATGGGCGTGCCCGACAGCTGGGGCAGGATCGCCTGCGCCGCGGGGATGCTCCGCTGATAGCCCGCCTCGTACTGAGGCGAGAACAGCGGGATGCTCGCCGAGCCGTACGAGAAGACGTACTGGATGGGCACATCGTTGGCAGGGTCGTCGTCCGCGTTCGCGGCCAGCTTCTCCGCGATGCGGGGCGCCAGCGTGAACGTGCTGCCGTCGCGGAGCGTGCCGCTCAGCGGCCAGTCGCCCGGCGCCTGCGATGCCGCGGCTGGGCTCTGGGCCACCGCCGGCGCCGTCGCCGCGACGATGAGGCTCACGGACGCCAGGGCCATCCCTGCGCCGCGCAGTCCGTTGCGCATGTACCGGTCCTCCTCGGCTCGCCGTCCCCCGGGCTGGGCGGGGTGCCCCCACGATGCGGCGAGGTGCCGAGAGAGTATCGGATCGGGTCCCCCAGCTGTCAACGTTTCCGGGATGGTTTCCCGCAGGCCGTGGCGGGCGCCGGGGGCGGTGGGGCCCGCCCTCGGGCCGAGGGTCAGCGCGCCGGCGGGGCGCAGGACGCTCGCGGCGTGAACGTCGTGGGCAGCACCTCGGTGCGCGGCTCGTCGCCCGCGATGAGGCGACCCAGCAGCAGCTCCGCGGCGACCCGACCCAGACCCACGGTGTCGCGATCGATGGTCGCGATGGGTGGCTCGTAGAGCTCGGAGAGGGGCACGTCATCGCACGTCACGAGCGACACGTCGCGGGTGATCCGCAGGTTGCGCTCCCGCAGCACCCGGAGCACGCCGATGAGCAGCTGGTTGCCGCCTGCGATGATGGCCGTGGGCGGCTCGTCCGCCGACAGCACGTCGCGGGCTGCGGCCTCGCCATGCTCGGCGGAGAAGGACCCGGGTCGGTAGATCGCCTCCACGGGCTCGTCGCGGCGCGCCACGACGGCGCGCATCGCCTCCATGCGCTCGCGACCCGGCAGCTGGGCGCTGGAGCCCGTGATGAGCGCGCTGCGCCGATGGCCCAGGTCGATGAGGTGCTCGACCGCGGCCTCCATGCCCGCCCGGTGGTCGTTGACCACGGCGCTCGCCCCGATGGCCATGGGCACCGCGCGATCCACCATCACCGACGGCCCCTCGGCCTGGGCGATGGTCTCGAGGGTCTGCGGCTCGGTCTCGCTGGCCAGCGACAGGATCATCCCGTCGACCCTGCGGCTCTGGAAGAAGCGGATGTGCGCCGAGTCCAGCTCGGGGTCGTTCTCGGAGTTCATGAGCAGCAGCGAGTAGCCGGCGGCCCGCATGATCGCCTCGGCGCCCAGCACGATGTCCGCCATCAGCGGGTTGGAGATGTCGGCGAGCACGAAGCCCACCGACAGGGTCTGCCCACGACGCAGGCTCTGGGCCAGGAAGTCGGGCTCGTACTCCAGGCGTCGCACGGCCGACAGCACGCGCTCGCGCATCTGGGCGCTCACGTCGGGATGACCCGACAGCACCCTCGACACCGAGGAGATGGCGACGTCGGCGAGGTCGGCGACCTCCCGCATGCTGGCGCGCCGTCGGGCCCCCATGCCCAGCGCGACCGGCAGGTCGTCGCCAGACGCCGCCATGCCCGCTGCCGACGTGCCTGCGCGCCGGCGCCCCCCCGCGCCCGCGTCGTTCGGAGCTCCCATCCGCGGATCCCCTCCCGTGCCGTGCCCGGGAACGGTGGTCCCGGGAACGATTGCGGAAACCGTAGCACAGCGACCGTGGCACGGCGGCCGCCCACGCCCGCGATACGGGGGGCTCGGCCGAGGGGCATGCCGGGAGGCGCATGACCACCTCCCGGGGAGCACCGAGGCGCTACGCTGCCCAGATGCTCGCAGCCGTGACCCACGGAGCCATCCGCTCGCGACGCCCCGCCTGGGGCAGGGGCCCGCTCCTGGCCATGGTGCTCGCATCCGCCGTGCTGCCCGGCGTCCTGCCCGCGCCCATCGCATCGGCGCAGGACCAGGGCGCTGCGGCGTCCACGCCGGACGGGCTGCTCGAGACCCGGCTGCCGGCCCGCATCGCCGACGATGCCGTGCGGCTGGACCTCACCGATGACCTGGGCTCGTGGCTCGCCGACGCCTTTCCGGGCGAGACGCACCCGGAGCTTGACGCGCTCGACGCCGCGCTCGCGGCGCAGGGGTCGACCCGCGCCGAGGTGCGCATGGTGTGGGCGTCCGCGGGCGAGGACGGGGACGTCCAGTTCACGGGCTTCCAGCTGCCCGATGGCGACGCCCAGGCCCTGCGCGACGCGATCCTCGCGGTGTACTTCCTGGGCTTCGGCGAGCTGACCCGGACCGACCAGGACGTCGCCGGACGGCCGGTGACGTACCTCAGCCAGGGACCCCTGGGGTCCGACCCCTACCCCTTTGGCGTGCTCGCCGATGGCGATGGGCTGTGGGTGGTCTCGGCCGAGGCGGATCTCCTGGGACCGGCCATGGAGGCGCTGGTCGGCGCGGCGACCGGAGCGCTGCCGCGCCTCGACCCCGACGCGACCGGCGACGGGTACGTGGCGCCCTGGGGCTGGGAGGGCACCATGCGCCAGACGGTCACCTGGAACCAGGCGTCCTACCGGGGCACCGCCACAGCCACGTTCACCGGCGCGTGGCTGCAGCCGCTCACGACGGTCCGGTACTGCGACGACCGGGACTGCACGAGCTACATCCCGACCGGCAGCATCGACTGGTCCTGGGACGTGTCGGCACCGACGAGGCCACGCTGCTCGGCATCGACCCGTGGCAGCCTGGCGCCGGGAGGGGTCGTGTTCCCGACCGATCAGATGCTGTTCCTCGACCCGACCGACGACGATCACGTGCGCTTCTGGGGTTCGGGGACCTTCCATGTGCCCGACCAGCCATGTGTCGGGTGGGAGGGCGACCGGGGACCGGGGTCGTTCTTCTCCATCCCCTGGCCGGAGGACCCCGATCCGTTCGCGGACGAGTCGAGCGACCAGTACCCGAGCTGCGCCAACCGCCAATGGCGGATCTCGAGTGGCGACACCCGGATCACCGGCCGATGCTGGAACTACCACGAGTCCGGGTACGAGGACGTGGTCGAGTGGGACCTGGTCGCGACGGACGAGTGAGCCGGCCGCGCACCGCTCCTGATCGTCGCCGCGGTTGACGCCCGACGACCGTCGATGCCACCATGGGCGACCAGACTGGAAACGGTACCGACGATGTCCGAGGACCGCGCCCGCAGGGCCCTGGACCGGCGCATCGCGGTGGCATGCCCCCGCCGCACCGAGGTCGGGAGAGGAGAAGCGACGAGATGACTGGAACTGCGGACGGCGACCGGCGGGTCGGCTGGTACCGCCAGATGTGGACCATCCGCCTGTTCGAGGAGAAGGTCCAGGAGTTGTTCATGAGCGGCCTCATCCAGGGCACGACGCATCTGTGCCAGGGTCAGGAGGCGGTCTCCGTCGGCTCCATCTCGGCGATGCGACCGGGGGACGTGCAGACCAACACCTATCGGGGCCATGGCGAGGCGCTGGCGCTGGGCATGACGCCCGAGACCGGCTTCGCGGAGCTGATGGGGCGGTCCGCGGGCGGCTCCAAGGGCGTGGGCGGCTCGATGCACTTCATCGACACCTCGCTGGGCAACATCGGGGCCAATGCCATCGTGGGTGCCGGCCTGCCCATCGCCGTGGGTGCCGCGCTCTCGTTCAAGCTCCAGGGCAAGCCGCACGGCGCGCTCACGTTCTTCGGTGACGGCGCGACCAACATCGGCACCTTCCACGAGGCGCTCAACATGGCGGCCGTCTGGAAGACGCCCGTGGTGTTCATCATCACCAACAACCTGTACGGCGAGTACAGCCCCCAGATGACCACCACCGCGACCAAGGACCTGGCGCGTCGGGCCGACCCCTTCGGGATGCCCGGAATCATCGTGGACGGCCAGGACGTGGACGTCGTCTACCGCGAGGTGTCGTCGGCGCTCGATCGGGCCAAGGCCGGCGAGGGGCCGAGCCTCCTGGAGATGAAGACCTATCGGTATCGCGGCCACTCGCGCACCGACCCTGCCAAGTACCGTGCGCCAGGCGAGCTGGACGAGTGGAAGAAGCGCGACCCCATCGACATCCTGGGCACCCGACTGGCCGAGGAGGGGCTGCTGTCCCCGGACGAGCAGCAGCGGGTCCGTGAGACCGTCCAGGCCGACATCGACGCCGCGGCCGACCGCGCCGCGCAGTCACCCGTGCTCACCCTCGAGGAGACCCGCCAGTATGTCTACGCTGACTGAGGCCGCGCCGGCGGCGGCCACCGAGGCCGAGGCGGTCGAGCTCACCTACCGCGAGGCCGTCAACGCGGCGCTCGAGGACGCGATGGCGGAGGACCCGACCGTCGTGCTCATGGGCGAGGACGTCAACGCCGACGGCGGCGTGTTCAAGACCAACATCGGGCTGCCCGACCGGTTCCCGGGTCGCGTGCTCCCCACGCCCATCTGCGAGAACGGCTTCATGGGCGTCGCCCTGGGCATGTCCATCACGGGCATGCGACCGGTGGTCGAGATCATGTTCGCGGACTTCCTGCCCACGGCGGGTGACGCGATCGTCAACCAGCTGCCCAAGTACCGCTACATGTCCGGTGGCCAGTTCACGGTCCCGGTCACGGTGCGCGTCATGGGTGGCGGCGGTGGCCGCTTCGGCACCCAGCACAGCGCCACGGCCGAGAGCTGGTACATGGCGCAGCCGGGGATGCGCATCGCGGTCGCCTCGTCGCCGCAGGCGGCCTACGAGATGCTCCGCGCGGCCATCCGCAACAACGACCCGGTGCTGTTCTACGAGCACAAGGCGCTGTACCCCCGCAAGGGCATGGTCCAGCGGGGCGTCATCTCGGACATCGGTGGTGCCCAGGTCCTTCGCGATGGCAACGATGTGACCATCGTGGGCACGCTGCTGATGGTCGAGCGCGCGCTCCAGGCAGCCGAGACGCTGGCGGGCGAGGGCATCTCCGCGGAGGTCATCGACCTGCGCTGGATCCGCCCGCTCGACCTGCCGACCATCGAGGCCTCCGTCCGCAAGACCGGCCGACTGGTCCTCGCCGAGGAGCAGTGGCACGAGGGCGGCTGGGGCGCCACCATCATCAGCGAGCTGGTGCAGCGTGGCGTCACCTTCAAGGCACCGCCCATCGCGGTGGCCCTGCCCCACGACCTGCTCATCCCCTACAGCCCCAGCCTCGAGGACGAGATGATCCCGTCCGCCGAGCGCATCGCGGCCGCCGCGCGCACCGCGACCGGCCGGTGACCACGGCCGGTCCCGTCGAGGCCGGCCGCGCGACGCCTGCGGGACGCTCGGTCCCGGAGTCGCCCGTGCTCGATCGCTCGGACCTGCGCATCGAGCGCATCGAGACGATCGCGCTCCGCGCACCGCTGGCGCGTCGCTTCGTGGGCAGCGCCTACTCGATGGTCAACAGGACCACCATCATCACCCGGCTGCACACCGCCGATGGCCTCGTGTCGGAGGTCTACAACGGCGACACGGACGACGAGCTGCTGCTCATCGTGGGCATCATCCACGACGAGCTGGCGCCACGGGTCATCGGTCGCTCGGCGTCCGACCCCGAGGGCGCCTGGCGCGCCATGGAGCCCTCGACCAACAACATCCTGCGCGACCGGGGCCTCGCGCTCCAGGCCATCGCGTGCGTGGACACGGCCGTCTGGGACGTGCTCGCCAAGGCGGTCGGGCTGCCGGTGCATCGGCTGTGGGGCTCGGTCACCGACTCGTTGCCCATGTCCGTCATCGGTGGCTACTACCACCTGGACCTGGACCAGACGCGGGAGCTGATCGCGGGCTACGCCCAGCGGTTCAGCGGCGTCAAGTTCAAGGTCGGCGGGCGGACCCCACGCGAGGATGCCGAGCGGGTGCGCGTGGCCCGCGAGGCAGCCGGCCCGGACTTCGCGATCATGGTGGACGCCAACCAGGGGTACGAGCGGGCGCAGGCCGTGGAGTTCGGTCGGCTGGTGGCCGACCTCAACCTGCGCTGGTTCGAGGAGCCCTGCCGCTGGACCAACGACCGGCGCTGGATGCGTGACGTGCGGCTCCAGACGGGGATCCCGATCACGGCGGGCCAGAGCGAGGTGACCCTCCACGGCTTGCGCGACCTGGTTGCCGAGGGCGCCATCGACGTCTCCAACTTCGACGCGTCGTGGGCGGGTGGCCCGACCATCTGGCGCAAGGCGGCCGGCGTGTGCGCGGCCTACGGCGTCCAGCTGGGTCACCACGAGGAGCCCCAGGTGTCCTCGCACCTGCTCGCCTCGGTGCCCGACCACACGTACGTGGAGTGCTTCGACGAGGAGCGCGACCCGTTCTTCTGGGCGCTCAGCGACCTGTCGACGTTCCTGCGGGACGGTCGGCTGCATCTCCCGGACCGACCTGGGTTCGGCACCCGCCTCGACTGGGACTACGTGGACCGGTACACCGTCGACCGGCGCACCACCGCGGCCTGACCGCCGCGTGACCGATCCGGCACCCCGGTCCGCGGGCACGCCCCAGCCAGCCGGCGCGCCCTTGGCCGGGACGCGAATCGTGGCGGTCGAGCAGTACGGCGCAGGTCCCTTCGGCACGATGTACCTCGCCGACCTCGGTGCCGAGGTCATCAAGGTCGAGGATCCGTCGATGGGCGGCGACGTCAGCCGCTACATCCCGCCGGGCCAGTCGGGCACGGACTCCCTGTTCTTCGAGGCGTTCAACCGGAGCAAGCGCTCGATCTCGCTCGACCTCAAGTCCGGCGCCGGCCGCGAGGTGTTCGAGCGGTTGGTGGCTGGCGCGGACGCCGTGTTCAGCAACCTGCGGGGCGACCAGCCCGAGCGGCTGCGCATCCGCTACCGGGACCTCGCGCACCTCAACCCGCGCATCGTGTGCGTGGCCCTGACGGGCTATGGCAGCGCCCCCGGCCAGGCGCTCCTGCCGGGCTATGACGCCCTGGTGCAGGCGGAATCCGGCTGGGCATCCCTGACCGGCGGCCCGGACGACCCACCGACCAAGAGCGGGCTCTCGCTCGCGGACTACATCTGCGGCCTCACGGCCATGGTGGGGCTGCTGGCCGGCCTGCGGGACGCCGAGCGCACGGGCGTGGGCCGGGACATCGACACCAACCTCTACGACAGCGCCTTGGCGATGCTGTCCTATCCCGCCACCTGGCTGCTCAGCTCGGGCTTCGAGACGCGCCGCCTGCCGCTGTCCGCGCATCCGTCCGTGGTCCCGTTCCAGTTCTTCGCGACGGCCGACGGCCATGTCGCGGTGGCGTGTCCCAAGGAGCGCTTCTTCGTCGACCTCGTGCGGGTCATGGGGCTGCCAGAGCTGGCCGACGACGAGCGGTATGCCTCGTTCTCGGCGCGGGGACGGCATCGGGACGAGGTGCTGGGACGACTCGGCGCCCGGTTCGCCGAGCTCCCCACGGCCGAGTGGCTGGCGCTGCTCCGGGGGGTCGTGCCCATCGCACCGGTGCGCTCGATGGCCGAGGCGCTGGACGTGGACGAGCTCACCGGGCGGGGCATGCTCGCGGAGTATCCGGACGAGACGTTCGGTCGGGTGCGATCGGTGGGGTTGCCGCTCCACGTGGGCGGGTTCGAGCCCAGCTACCGACCGGGGCCGTCGCTGGGCGCGGACACGGAGGCCATCCTCGATGAGTTGGGGTACGCCCCGGTCGACGTGACGAGGCTGCGGGCGGCCGGAGCCTTCGGCGACGCGGCGCGGTCGCCTGGGGAGCCATCCGCGCCCTGAGCACCGACCGCAACGCGGGGCCAGCCGTGCCCGCCGGGTCGCTCGGTCACCGGGGCGGCGTGGGCACAGGCGCCACGGGCGAGGTCCTGTACCGTTGGGGCATGCGTGCCTCCCGTCCGTCGCGGCTCCTGGCGAGCCTGCTCGTCATTCTCGTGGCCCTGCTCGCGGCGCCCGCGGGCGTGGCGGCGCAGTCCTCGTCCCCCGCCGGCTCGGCCGCGCCCGTCGTCCTCGAGCCCATCAGCGACGCGGGGTATGCCATCAGCTCGGTGGCGCCCGTGGGCTGGGCGGTCGTGGGGCCTGGGATCCGGGCGCGCCAGGCGACCACCGGCGACCCCACGATCCTGGCGCAGCAGGCGGCGCCCGTGCCCATCGACAGCCTCTGGCCGTCGCTGCTGCCCCAGCTCGGCCTGACCTCGGTCCCCGAGAGCGTCGGCACCCGCACCAGCGCCGCCGGCCTCGACTGGCAGCTGTACCGCGTGCCCGTCGGCGGGAACGTGGCGGACCTGGCCCTCGCCAGCGACGCGGGGACCTCGTACATCGTGCTGCTGGTGTCGATGCCCTCGGAGCGCGACGCCCTGGTGGACGCGGTGCTCCTGCCCGCGGTCGATGCGCTCGCGCCGCTCGAGGTGACCCGGACGCCCCTGCCCAGCGGCATCGGCTACACGGAGCGGGACGTGGCGTTCCCCGGTGGGGCCGCCGACGTGACGCTCGCGGGGACGCTGACCGTGCCCGATGGCGAGGGCACCCATCCGGCTGTCGTGCTGATGACCGGCAGCGGCGCGCAGGACCGCGACGAGGCGCTGGCGGGCATGACGCTCAAGCCGTTCGCGCTGCTCGCGGACGCCCTGGGCAGGGCGGGCATCGCCGTGCTGCGCTACGACGACCGGGGGACGGCCGCCTCGACCGGGGACTATGCCAGCGCCACCATCGCCGACTTCACCGCGGACGGCCAGGCGGCCCTGGACTGGCTGCGTCAGCAGCCGGACGTCGACGCCGACCGGGTGGGCGTCCTGGGCCACAGCGAGGGCGGCGCGTACATCGCCTCCATCGCCGCGAACGACCCCGACGTGGCGTTCGTGGTCGGGCTCGCGCCCATGGTCAGGCCGGGGCTGGAGCTGCTGGTCGACCAGACCTATGCCATCGCCAGGTCCCAGGGGCTGACGGAGGAGGAGGCGCAGACGACCGCCGATGCCAACCGGCGGATCTATGACGCGGCCCTCGCCGACGACCCCGCGGAGCTCGAGGCCGTCCTCCGGGAGGTGGCTGGCCAGGGCTATGACTCGCTCGACCCGGCCGAGCAGCAGCAGGCTGGCGACCGCGAGGCGTTCATCGAGCAGCTGGTCCGCACCCAGCTGCCCACCCTCACCACGCCCTGGTTCCGCTCCCTGCTGGCCGCCGACCCATCCCGGGACTGGGCCACGGTCGACGCGCCGGTGCTGGGGCTGTTCGGTGGCAAGGACGTCCAGGTCATCGCCGGTCCCGAGTCCGCGGCGCTGACGGCGGCGCTCGGTGGGCGCGACGCGCGCTCGCGGGTGGAGACCATTGTCGATGCGAACCATCTGTTCCAGACGGCCGTGACCGGCGCGACGACGGAGTACCCCACCCTGGACCAGACCTTCACGCCCGAGCTGCTGCCGCTCCTGACCGCGTGGGTCCGCGAGGTGACCGGGCTCGATGGCTGACCACCCGCGACCGTTCGACTGGCACCCGGAGCCGGAGCTGCTGGACGTCCGGGACGCCGCGACGTCGCGCCCGGCGCTCGAGCGCGTGGGCGCCCAGGCGTGGGCCGCGGCCCTCGACTACCTGTACGGCGAGGCGTTGCGTCGGGGCATGGGCGATCCGCCCGGTGCCGAGGCGCTGCGCGCCGTGTACTTCGAGGGCACGGGCGGGCCGGCGCCGGCGCCCGTCGACCCCCGGCCCGCCGCCGAGGTGATCGACGAGTTCACGACGCGGATGGCGCCCCACATGCTCAACGCGTGGCACCCGCGGGTGCTCAGCTACTTCACGCCCCCGCCGCTGGTGATGTCGGTGGTCGGCGAGCTCCTCGCGCAGATCGCCCAGCAGGGCGTCGACGTGTGGCACGCGGGCCCGGTCGCCGCGTTCGTGGAGGAGGAGGTCGTGCGCTGGCTGTGCGACCTGGTGGGCTACGGGGAGGGGAGCTTCGGGCTGCTCGCCTCCGGTGGCGTGATGGCCAACTTCATGGGCATGGCGCTCGCCCGTGACGTGCGGCTTGCCGAGCTGCGGGGCCTCGACCGGCCACCGCGCGGGGCCGCGCTGGAGGGCGCCCGGGTCTACGTCTCGGACCAGGGCCACTTCTCGGTGGGACGTGCGCTGGACGAGCTGGGCTTCCCCTCCGAGACCCTGGTGAGCATCCCCAGCGACGATGGCTTCCGGGTCCGGGTGGACATGCTCGGTGACGCCGTCCGGGCCGACCGAGCCGCCGGTCTGACGCCCTTTGCGGTGGTGGGCGTGGCGGGGACCACCAACACGGGCTCCATCGACGACGTCCCGGCCGTCGCGCAGATCGCGCGACGCGAGGGGCTGTGGTTCCACGTCGATGCGGCCTACGGCGCAGCCGCGCGCCTCTCCGACCGCATGGCACCCCTGGTGCCGGGCCTCGAGCTGGCGGACTCGGTGACGGTGGACCCGCACAAGTGGTTCTTCCAGGCGTATGACATCGGTGGCCTCGTGGTGCGGGACGGCTCGCTCCTGGGTCGGGTGTTCTCGCGACGGCCGGAGTACTACCGAGGCGGCGGTGACACCGCGGTCGCCCACGACACGCACACGGCCGAGTCGCTCGACTTCTACACCCTGGGCTTCGAGGGCACCCGGCGCTGGCGTGCGCTCAAGCTGTGGATGAGCTGGCACCACCTGGGCACGTCGGGCCTGGGCAAGCTGGTCGAGCGGACCGCGGACGTCGCCGCATACCTGCATGGCTTCGTGGCAGGGGCGCCCGACTTCGAGGCGGCGCACGAGCCGGAGCTGGGCGTGGTGTGCTTCCGGCATCTGGCACCGGGGCTGGCGGGCGAGGCGCTCGACCGGCATCAGGATCGCCTCCAGGCGGCGCTGGAGGCCGACGGCGATGGCTGGCTCTCGACCACGCGCCTGCGTGGCGCGACGTGGCTGCGGGCCGGCGTCATGAACCCCATGACCAGCGAGGCCGACATCGACCGGCTGCTGGACGACCTGCGACGGCTTGCACCCTCCGACGAGGTGATCGCGCCCGACCAGTGATCCATGCGGGGCATGGCTGCGTACCACCGGCGATGGGGCGGATTCGCTGGAGGTGCCGGCGGCCACCCCCCAAGGGAGGATCACTCGTGCAGCCTCGTCTCGTCACCGCGATCGCGACCGGCGTGCTGGTCGTGACCGCCGCCGGTGCCGCGGCCCAATCGCCCGCGCCGGTCATGACCGATCACGCCATGGGTTCCATGGCCCCCATGGGCTCGATGGCCACCATGGCCAGCCCCGCGATGGGCGCCACCGCCAATGCGGCTGCCGACCTGCGGACCGCGCTCGACCTCAAGCTGGGCGAGCACATCATCCTCGCGTTCAAGGCCACGGGCGCGGCGCTCCAGGGCGAGGAGGGGCAGTTCAAGGCCTACGGGACGCTGCTCAACACCAACGGCACGGACCTCGGGGCCATGATCGGCTCCGTGTACGGCCAGGACGCCCAGGACACCTTCAACACCATCTGGAGCGCCCACAACGGCTACTTCGTGGACTACACCACGGGCGTCGCCACCGGCGACACGGACATGCAGGACACGGCGGTCAAGGACCTGACCGAGGAGTACGTCCCGCAGTTCTCCGACTTCATCGCGGGTGCGACCGGCCTGCCGCTCGACGCGGTCACGAGCCTCATCACGGACCACGTCCTGCAGACCAAGACCGTCGTGGATGCGCAGGCGGCCAAGGACTGGGCCACCGCCTATGACGGGATCCGGACGGCCTACGCCCACATGCAGATGATCGGTGATGCCCTGGCCGGCGCGATCGTGGCCCAGCATCCCGACATGGTCGCTGGCGATGCGAACACGCCTGCGGTCGACTTCCGGGTCGCCCTCAACCAGCTCCTGCAGGAGCACCTGTACCTCGCCACGTTCGCCACCGACGCGGCGCTCGAAGGTGGCTCCGAGGAGACGCCCGCAGCGCTCGATGTGCTCGGCACCAACGGGACCGACATCGGCGGCGCCATCGGCACCCTCTATGGCCAGGACGCCCAGGACGCGTTCAACCAGATCTGGAGCGCCCACAACGGGTTCTTCGTGGACTACACGACCGGCGTGGCCACCAAGGACCAGGACATGCAGGACATGGCGGTCGAGAACCTCACGACCGTCTACGTGCCCCAGTTCGCGAGCTTCCTCGCGGGTGCGACCGGCCTGCCCGAGGATGCGCTGACGAGCCTCATCACCGACCACGTCCTGACGACCAAGGCGGTCGTGGACGCCCAGGCCGGCGACGACGCCCAGGCAGCCGCCGCGGCCGACCTGCTCGCGGCGCAGCACATGCAGATGATCGGCGACCCGCTCTCGGCAGCCATCGTCGCCGCCAAGCCCGACTCCTTCCAGTGATGCCGAGCCAGCAGCGGGTCCGACGCGTCGCGTCGGGCTCTGCCCTGGCCGTGGTGGCGCTGCTCGCCCTGGCTGGCGGCGCCACCGCCCTGGGACCCAGCCCCGCCCCGAGCATGGCGCCGGTGGCCTCGGCGGGATCGCCGGCGGCCTCGATGGCCCCCGGCGCATCGGCGATCGCGACGGTCCCGGTGACGCTCGCGGACTTCACGGTCACGCCCGGCGACATCCAGGTCCAGGGCACGACGGTCTCCTTCGGGGTCGTCAACGACGGGCCCACGCCCCACAACCTGACCATCCGAGACGACGCGGGCACGGTCCTGGGGGCCACGCCCGACCTGAGCCAAGGCGAGCACGCGACGCTCACGCTGACCCTGCCGGCAGCCGGGACCTACATCACCTTCTGCTCCTTGCCTGGGCACGAGAGCCTTGGCCTCAAGGGGACGCTCGTGGTGACGACCGGCGCGGTCGGGTCGTCACCACCCGCACCCGTCGGATCAGCGACGCCCTGACCCGCCTCTCCCGCTCGGACGGCCGCCGGTGCCCCCCAGTCCCGGCGGCCGCTCCATGCCGTCGACGGGGACGCCGCTCGACCGCCTTCGGCGACATCGCTCAGGAGCGCTTGACCATCACGGTCAAGCGTTATTGACGACCTGACGGGTCGGGATCATCATGGGCGGCCTATGACAGCCGCGTTCACCGCCGCCCTCCTCATCGGGCTTCGCGAAGGGCTCGAGGCCGCCCTCATCGTGGGCATCATCGCCGCGTACGTCGCCAAGGTGGGTCGGCGGGACGTGCTGCCGTTGATCGCGCTGGGCGTCGGGCTGGCGGTCGCCATCTCCATCGCCCTGGGCGTGCTCATCGTGGGCACCATCGGACGGCTGCCGTTCCAGCTCCAGGCGACCCTCGAGGGGCTGGCCGCGGTGCTGGCGGTGATCGTGGTCACCTGGATGCTGTTCTGGATGCGCCGCCAGGGTCGGGCCATCAAGGGCGAGCTGGAGGCGGGCGTCTCCGCCGCGCTGGCCGCCGGCACCACCAGCGCTCTCGTGGGGATCGCGTTCTTCGCGGTCATCCGGGAGGGCCTGGAGACGGCCCTGTTCTTCCTGGCCATCCTGGGCGCCCAGCAGGGCGACGTGTCGGGCGCCGTCATGGGTGGCCTGGTGGGCCTCGCGCTCGCGGTGGCCATCGGCTGGGCCATCTTCGCGATGGGCGTGCGGGTCAACCTGGGTCGGTTCTTCACGTGGACCGGGGTCGTGCTCATCTTCGTGGCCGCCGGGCTCGTGGTCTATGCCGTGAGCGAGTTCACGGAGGCCGGCTACCTGCCCACGCAGCCGCCCCTGTTCGACCTGTCGCGCGTGCTGCCACAGACGTCACCCATCGGCTCGGTGCTCAACGGGATGTTCGGCTATCGCTCGGCGCCCTCCGCGCTCCAGGTCATCGCGTGGCTCGCGTACCTCATCCCGGTGCTGGTGCTGTACCTCACCGACTGGCGGCCGTGGGTCCGCCGGAGCGTGCCCGCCAGCGCCTGACTACCGACTCACCGATCGGTACTTCCGCACACCCAGCGGCACGAACACGGCCAGGATCACCGCCACCCACAGCAGCGTGATGAGGATCGGCTGCTGTGACGGCAGGTTGTCCGTGGCGTAGGGGTTGGGGTTGCCCCACAACGTGCGCAGCGACGCGGTCAGGGTGCTCACCGGGTTCCACTCCGCGAACGGCTGGAGCCACGTGGGCATGGTCTGGATGGGCACGAACGCGTTGGAGATGAACGTGATGGGGAAGATGACGATGAACGAGACCTGCTGCCCCACCTCCACCGATGGCACCGACAGGCCCAGCCAGACGCCGATCCAGGACATCGCGAAGGCGAACAGGAGCAGCAGCCCGAGGCCGGCCAGGAACTGGAGCACGTCCGTGCGCACCGTCCAGCCCACGAACCAGCCGGAGATCATGAGCACCACGAGGATGCCCGCGTTGTAGATGACGTCCGCGAACGAGCGCCCCGTGAGCACCGCGGAGCGCGCCATTGGCAGCGAGCGGAAGCGGTCGATGATGCCCTTGGCCATGTCATCGGTCATGCCGATGGCGGTGGTCGCCGACGCGAACGCGATGGTCTGCGCGAACACCCCGGGCAGCAGGTACTCGCGATAGGCGTTGGGGTCGCTGTAGCCCTGGAGCGGGATCGCGCCGCCGAACACGAACGCGAACAGCAGCACGAACATGATCGACTGGATGATCGCGAAGATCGCGAGCTCCGGGATGCGCGGGATGCGCTTGAGGTTGCGCCAGCCGATGACCAGGCCATCCGAGATGGCCTGGCGGATGCCGCCCACGCCGACATGCGGCGTGTGGGTGGGGGTCAGGGTGCTCATGCGGCCCTCCCGTTCGCGGTGGTCGTGGCATCGTCGGGCTCGGGGCCTTGGCCATCCGCCGCGGCGTGCCCGGTCAGTGCCAGGAACACGTCATCGAGCGTGGGGCGTCGGACGCCGATGTCGTCGATGGCGATGGACGCCTCGTTGAGGGCGCCGACCACCGCGACCAGCGCCTGGGCGCCGCCCGACGAGGGCAGCGTGATGCGCTTGGTGTGCTCGTCGAGGGTGGCCTCGCCGGTGCCGAGGGGCCGGATCCGCTCCAGCGCGCCGGGGATGTCGGCCCGCTGGTGGACCACCACCTCGATGCGCTCCCCGCCCACCTGGTCCTTGAGCTCGTCCGCGGTGCCCTGGGCGATGATCTTGCCGTGGTCGATGACCACGATGCCATCGGCCAGCTCGTCGGCCTCCTCGAGGTACTGGGTGGTGAGGAGGAGCGTGGCGCCGCCCCGGACGAGCGTCCGGATGATCTCCCACATCGCCATCCGACCGCGTGGGTCGAGCCCAGTCGTGGGCTCGTCGAGGAACAGCAGGCGTGGGCGCGCGATGATCGCGCTGGCGAGGTCGAGGCGACGACGCATGCCGCCCGAGAAGGTCTTGACGACCCGGTCGGCAGCGTCCACCAGGTCGAACTGCTCCAGCAGCTCGCTGGCCCGGGTCCGCGCGGCTGGCGAGGGCAGCTGGTACAGCCGCCCGAACATCCATAGGTTCTCGCGTGCCGTCAGGTTCTCGTCCACCGCGGCGTACTGACCCGACAGCCCGATGACCGAGCGCAGCTGCTGCGCCTGGTGGACCACGTCGAAGCCGGCCACGGTGGCGTGACCTGAGTCCGGGCGCAGCAGCGTGGCCAGGATCCGAACCGTGGTGGTCTTGCCGGCGCCGTTCGGCCCGAGGAGGCCGAGCACCCGCCCCTCCTCCACCTGGAGGCTGAGCCCGTCGAGGGCGCGCACCTCCGACTTGCGGGACCGATAGACCTTGACCAGGTCGACGGCCTCGATGACGACGCTCATGCGTCGAGCCCCGCGCGGGTCGCGCGCGCGCAGGCATGGTCATGGGTCATCCGATACCTCCCAGTTCGCGATGCATGGCGCAGCGTGCCATGGCGTCCCGTCAGGACCTGTCAGCAACCACTCAGACCGATCGCAGGTGCTGTTCTCATCGGCCAGCGCTCGGTCCCGGATCAGGAGACCCGTGCACCCCGGCAGTCGGCGCAGTGGCCGGAGATCGTGAGATGCGACAGGTCCATCTCGAACCCGCGGTCGCGGCGCAGCGCGGCCATGAGCTGCGCCGCCTCGTCCGACTCGACGTCCCAGCTCCGACCGCAGCGCGAGCAGTGGAGGTGCCCGTGCTCGGTCCGCGGCAGCACGTGGTACTCCTCCCGGCCGTCGGCGCCGTGCGCGTGCCGCACCAGCCCGAGCTCCTCCAGCACGTCCAGGGTGCGGTACACCGTGGACGGGATGGTGGAGGGGTCGAGTGCCTTGCAGCGCTCCACGATCTCGGCGCCGGTGATGTGGCCCGTGGTCCGAGACAGCACCTCGATGAGCAGGCGGCGCTGGGGCGTCCAGCGCATGCCACGCGCATGCAGCTCGTCACGCGCCGCGGCCCAGCGGCGGTCGGTCGGAGCGGGGGCGTCGGTCTCCATGGTCATCCTGGCCGAGTATACCGGTGCGCAGTTGCGGTCTGCTGCTATTGCAAGGTATGGTGATAGCCGCGTCAACGCAGACCCGGACGCTCAGGAGGTCGGTCCCCATGACACGTCGCACCCGGCTGTCGGTGCTCCTCGTCGCGTCCCTCGCGGGCGCCCTGGCCCTCGCGCCCGCCGCGGCCCAGTCGCCGAGCGTGGCGCCGGTGCCCCATCTGGGCTGGCAGGACGAGCTGACCGGCGAGCCGGACGTGCTCGACGTGGCGACCACCGTGGCGCCCATCAGCTCGCTCGCCCGCAACATCGGCGGCGACCGCATCCGCCTCCATGGCATCGTCCCGGACGCGACGAACTCGCACACCTTCGAGCCGGCGCCCTCGGACGCGCGGGTGCTCGCCAACGCCGACCTCATCGTCGTCAACGGGCTGCATCTCGAGCAGCCCACGCTGGACCTGGCGGAGGCATCGAAGCGAGCCGAGACGCCCATCAAGCTCCTGGGCGACAACACCATCACCCAGGACGAGTGGCTGTTCGACTTCAGCTTCCCGGAGTCCGAGGGCGACCCCAACCCACATCTGTGGATGAACGTCCAGTACGCCATCAGATACGCGGCGCTGATGCGCGACTGGTTCAGCGAGGCGGACCCCGCCAACGCCGACTACTACGCGGCCAACTACGACCGACTCAAGGCCAACCTGGACGACCTCGATGCCCGCATCCGGGAGGTCGTGCCCACGGTGCCGGAGGCCAACCGCAAGCTGCTGACGTACCACGATTCATGGGCGTACTGGGCGCGGGAGTACGGCTTCGAGGTCATCGGCGCCGTGCAGGCATCCGACTTCAGCGACCCCAGCCCGCAGGACGTGGCCCGCCTCATCGACCAGATCCGTGCGTCGGGCGTGCCCGCCGTCTTCGGCAGCGAGGTGTTCCCGAGCGCCGTGCTGGAGCAGATCGCCGCGGAGACCGGCGCCACGTTCGTGGACGCGCTGCGCGACGACGAGCCGCCGGGCGCCCAGGACGCGCCCGAGCACACCTACATGGGCATGCTCCGCAACGACATGGAGATCATGATGGATGCCCTCGGCGGGCAGGGGACGGCCATCTTCGAGGACTACCCGGTGACCGACACCTGGCAACCCTGACCAGATCCGAGTCGCAAGTGCCGACGAGCGGGCCGGACGGCCCGCTCGTCCGCTTCGAGCACGTCTCCGCCAGCTACGGCGGTCCGGCCGTGCTCGATGACGTCAGCCTGACCTTCGCGCGGGGCACCCTCGTGGGCATCGTGGGGCCGTCCGGCGCGGGCAAGACGACGCTCCTGCGCGCGATGGTCGGCCAGGTGCCCCGTCTTCGGGGTCGGGTGACCGTGGATGGGCGCGACGTCACCTCCGGACGACCCGCGAACGTGGGCTGGGTGCCCCAGCTCGAGACGGTCGACTGGGACTTCCCGGCCACGGTGCGCGAGGTCGTGCTCATGGGTGCCTGGCGACGGGCCCCCTTCCGGCCCTGGACGAACCGCGCCGACAAGGCGGACGCTGACCGGGTGCTGGAGCGGTTGGGCATCGGCGGGCTGGGCGGGCGCCAGATCCGGGAGCTCTCGGGGGGCCAGCAGCAGCGCGTGTTCCTGGCGCGCGCGATGATCGCGGAGCCTGACCTGCTGCTGCTCGACGAGCCCACCAGCGGCGTGGACATCCGGACCCGCGACGAGGTGCTCCACCTGCTCGCGGACCTCAACCGCCAGGGCGTGACCATCGTGCTCACGACCCACGAGCTCAACTCGGTCGCGGCGCACCTGCCCTGGGTCGTGTGCGTCAATCGCCGGATCATCGCCGAGGGCGACCCCGACGACGTGTTCACCGCCGAGGTGCTCAACGCGACCTACGACGCCGACCTGCGCATCGTGCGCCAGGATGGCAACGTGCTGGTCGCGGACGCTGCGCCGCACCGGATGCGGGACGCGCTGCGCCACACCCATGACGGCTATGAGCACGCGCATCACGAGCACGATGGCGTCCCCCACAGCCACGACGCCGGGGCGTCCCGCTGATGGAGCTGCTGTCCGAGCCGTTCGGGTACGCCTTCTTCCGCCAGGGGCTTGCGGTCTCGGTGCTGGTGGGCCTGCTGTGCGGCCTCATCGGGGTGTACGTCGTGCTTCGGCACATGAGCTACATCGGGCATGGCCTGTCGCACGCGGTGTTCGGGGGCGCGGTGGTGGCGTACGTCGCCGCGTGGGACTTCTATCTGGGTGCGGGGCTGTGGGCCTTTGGCGCGGCGCTGGTCATCAACGCCGTGGCGCGTCGTCGCAGGATCGGCGCCGACGCGGCCATCGGCATCGTGACCACGGCGAGCTTCGCGCTGGGCGTGGCGCTCATCAGCAAGACCCGCAGCTTCACGACCAACTTCGAGGCGGCGCTGTTCGGCAACATCCTGGGCGTCACGCCGCTCGACCTGACGGTGGTCGCGGTCGTCACGGTGGGCGTGGCGGTGTTCATCGCCCTGGGCTACAAGCGGCTGCTGTTCATGACCTTCGACCCCGAGGTGGCGCCCATCTTCGGCATCCGGACCGGCTGGATGGACGCGCTGTTCGCGCTGGCGCTGGCGGCGACCATCGTGGCGTCCATCAACGTGGTGGGCGTCACGCTCATCGCGGCGACGCTCATCATCCCCGCCACCACGGCCCGGCTGCTCACCGATTCCTTCTCGCGGATGATCGTGCTCTCGGCGGCGCTGGGGGCGTCCGCGGGCGCCGCGGGCATGTACGCCAGCTACTGGCTGGACATCTCGTCGGGTGCCACCATCGTGCTGCTGGAGGCCGGGCTGTTCTGTGTCTCGTTCGCGTGGCAGCTGGTGCGCGGTCGTCGCTCGGCATGGGCCGACGCACCCGTGGTCACCTATCACGGCCGGCCGCAGGTGGTGGACGACCTCTAGGCGGCACGCCGAGGCTGTCCCGTCGGGGCGCGCCGCGAACGGGCCGTTCGGCAGGGGCGCCCCGAACGCGGTTGGTGGCATCATCGTGCTGAGATGTCGCGACCACACCCCATCGCCGTCCGTCGATCCGTCGCCGCGCCCGCGCGCGGCGAGCGGGTCGCGTGGTGTGTGCTCGCGCTGCTGGCCTGCGTCCTGGCTCACGAGACCGCTTACCAGCTGATGTACCCAGGCGCGGCGGCGTATCGCGCCGCCATGACTGTCCTGGGCCACGATGGCTACTGGGTGGGGCTGTGGGTCGGCGTCGCCGTCGCCTCGGCGTTCCTGGGCGCGCTTGCGGTCGTCCAGCTGCGGCGCCTCCATCGGGAGGCAGCCACGACCCCCGCGCTGGCCGTGACCGAGCGCACGGGCCCGGGGTCCTACCTGCGTCTGGTCGCGGGCACCTGGGTCCGCCTGACGCTCCTGGCAGTGCTGATGTTCACCATCCAGGAGAACCTCGAGGCGCTGGCCGCCGGCGCATCGTTCCGTGGCATCGACGTGGCCCTGGGCCATGGCCTGCTCCCGTTGCTGATCATCCTGGCCGCCAGCCTCGTCATGTCGCTGGTGGTGGCGCTGGTGCGCTGGCGCCGCCGGGTGCTGCTCGGCCGGTGTGC
This sequence comes from Chloroflexota bacterium, assembly GCA_046328155.1. GTDB lineage: Bacteria > Chloroflexota > Limnocylindria > Limnocylindrales > CSP1-4 > JAFMJV01. The sequence goes on along the minus strand of JAXLXC010000031.1, from coordinate 24,133 downwards.
CGCCCCCGCGGTCGCATGGGACCGCGCCCCCGCGTCCCAGCGCCGACCGGGCGAGTCCATCGCGCCCGCATCGCGTCGCGTGGCGGGCTTCCTGACCAGTCGCGCCCCGCCGCATGTCGGGACATCGTTCGCCCTGTAGCCAGCATCCCCATCCGGGCGCTTCGCGAGGCGCCGCACCCGGCACGCAGGGCACCCGACCACGCACGGCCCGTCCCGCTCGGTGACCGTGCCACGCGACCAGAGGTACCTCGTGTCAACGACCACCACCCAACGCAGCAGCCGCCGGACACCCGCACCGACACCCGCGCGCCGCTCGCCCATCGTGCCGCTCACCATCGCCGCGCTCCTGATCGGCGCGGTCGTGGTCGTGGTGCTCCTGCTGACGAGCGGCGTGCTCAACCAGTCCACCAGCCGGGACCTCGCCACGACCCAGCTCGACCGCCCGGCCGACCTGATCGACGGACGCGCCGTGGGTGCCGCGGACGCTCCCGTGACCATCAACCTCTGGGAGGACTTCCAGTGCCCCGCGTGCGGCATCTTCAGCCGCTCCACGGAGCCCAAGCTGCTCGAGGAGTACGTGGCCACCGGCAAGGTCCGGCTCGTGTATCACGACATGGCGTTCCTGGGCCAGGAGTCCATCGACGCCGCGGTCGCGGCACGCGCGGCGGAGCAGCTCCTGGGCGCGGGTGGGTTCTGGAAGTACCACGACCTGCTGTTCCACAACCAGGACGGCGAGAACGAGGGCGGCTTCGACCGGACCGTGCTGGCCGACATGGCGGTGTCGCTGGGCATGGACCGTGACGCGTTCCGTGCGGCGCTCGACGACCCTGACCTCATCGCGGCGGTGACGACGGAGACCCAGGAGGGCGTGGCCGCCGGCGTGAGCTCCACGCCCACGCTGTTCATCAACGGCTATCAGGTCACCGGTGCCCCGCCGTATCAGACGCTCGCCGAGTACATCGACGGGCTCCTGGCGGCGGCATCCCCGGCCCCCCAGTGAGCTGGTCCCCCGACCCGGCCGCGACACGCGTCCGGGGGCCACAGCCGGGCAATCCGGCGCCCGGCACCGCCGACCGACGGCGCTGGGTGGGCCCGCTCATGACCACCCTGTCGCTGCTCGCGCTTGGCGTCACCGCGTACCTGACGTGGGTCAAGCTGTCGGGCACCGCGCCGGTGTGCGCCATCGTGTCCGGCTGCGAGACCGTCGAGAAGAGCCGCTACTCGGAGTTCCTGGGCATCCCCGTGGCGGCGTTCGGGCTGATGGGGGCCGGTGCCATGGTCCTCGGGTCGCTGTGGTGGTGGCGCCGACACGACCGCCGCGGCCTCTGGCTGGCGTATCTCGTGGGGCTCGTCAGCCTGCCCATCCTGGGCTGGCTGACGTATCTGGAGCTGTTCGTCATCCACGCGGTGTGCCTCTGGTGCGTGACGTACGCTGTGCTGGTGATCGCCGTCTGGGTCGTCTCGATCGTCGGCATCCGCGCCCCGCATCAGGGAGGACGCGCATGAGGCCCACGCAAGCCGGGCGTCTGGGCGCCGCGGTCGTCGTGCTGCTGGCGGTGCTGCTTGCGGCGTGCGGCGGCGGGCAGGCGGCCACGCTCGTCACCTACGGGCGTGACTGGCCCGACGGGTTCCACGAGGAGCTCACCGTCCAGGACGATGGCAAGGTCACGATGCGTCACGGCGACACGCTCGAGCGGCTCACCCTGACCCAGGACCAGCTCCAGCTCCTGCGCGACGCGCTGGCCGGGGGAATCGCCATGGGCGACCAAGGCGATTCCCTGGTCCGGACGGTCACCCTCGCCACTGGCACCACCCACTCGCCGGTGCTCGTGGAGCCGGGTTCCGCGGTGGAGATGCTGGAGACCTTGATGACCACCCACACCCTGGGCGGGGTCCAGGTGCAGGGCGCGACGCCGCCGCCGATGCAGAGCATGGGGCCGATGCACAGCATGGCGCCCTGATGGGTGCTCGTGGCCGGGCGGCGGCGATCACGACCGCTGGCTGGGCCACCATCGGGCTCCTCATCGGGCACGTCGCCGCCTATGACGTGGTGTACCCGGACGCCCATGTGCATGCCGCCGCGCTCGACGCGTCGGGGCATGGCTGGCTGGCCACCGTCAACCCCGCCCTGGCCCTGGCGCTCGTGGCCGTGGTCGCCGCCGCCATCGCGGGCGGGCGATCCGGACGCCCGCGAGCCGCCCGCTTCCGGACGCTGGCGTCGATCCAGGTGGCGGCCTTCGTGGGCATCGAGCTCGCGGAGCGACTCGCCGTGGGCATGTCGCCCGCCCAGGTCGGGCATGAGCTGCTCGACCACGGTCTGTGGGTCATCCTGGTGGTGGGGATCCTGTTCCAGCTCCTCACAGCCTGGGTGGGCTCGGCCTTCAGCCGCGACCTGGCCCACGCGACCACCCTCCACACCAGGGCCGCCTGCCACCGTCCCCGTCGCGCCCCGGTGCTGCCACCCTGGCTCGGCCACGTCCCCGATCGCCGACCGCACGAGCAGCGTCGGGGGAGGGCGCCGCCACGCCCCATCGCCTCCCCGCGCCCCATCTGAACCGCGTCGAGCCGTCGTCCGCGGGTGACGGTCCGTTCGATGCACGCAAGGAGACCCAACTGATGCATCCCCGAATCTCGCGCCGACTGGCCGGCGTCGTGTCCGGCGCCACGCTCCTCGTTGCCGTGGCCGTGCCCGCCTCGGCCCACGTGTTCGTCTCGGACGGCACCACCGTCACGGGCGGTGGCTACGGCACCGAGTTCGCGCTGATGGTCCCCCATGGGTGCGAGGGCGCCGCCACCACGGCGCTCGAGGTCCAGATCCCCGCCGGGGTCACGAGCGTCAAGCCGGCACTCATGCCCGGCTGGCAGATCGACGTCGTATCGACCACGCCCCCGGCGCCATCCCTCGACCCGGCCGCCTCGCCGCTCACGGACGAGGAGCTGGATGCCTTGACCGCGCCGGTCGTCACGTCCGTCAAGTGGTCGGGCGGCGAGCTCCCGGACAGCCAGTACGCGAAGTTCTGGCTGCGTGCGATCTTCCCGGAGACGCCGGGCACCGTGATGTTCCCCACGGTCCAGTACTGCGGCGACAGCCAGGTGGCCTGGATCGAGATCCCCGCCGAGGGGCAGGATCCCGAGACCCTGGAGCATCCGGCACCGACCGTCACGGTCGTGGCGCCCGAGGCGACGACGGCGCCCTGATGCCCCGTCCCGCCGCGATGCGGGATGTCGCGCGCGCGAGGGGGTGGCTCGTCCGCTCCCTCGTCGCGCCGTTCCTCCTCGCCCTCCTCCTCGGCCTCATCCCGGGCGGCGTGGCCGCGCACTCGGGTGTCGAGGCGCTCGATCCGGTCGATGGTGCCCGGCTGCTCGTATCGCCGCCGAGCGTGTCGGTGACATTCAACGAGGATGTCAGCCTCGCCTCGGGCGGCCTCCGCGTCATCCGTCCTGATGGGTCGCTCGCGAGCATCGGCGATGCGTCAGTCAGCGGTCCCAAGGTCAGCGTCGCAGTGGAGCCGCTCGACGCGGGCTGGTACGTGATGGCCTGGTCGATCGTGAGCGCCGACGGGCACGTGGTCCACGGCACGTCGTCGTTCGGCGTGGGCGACGTCGATTCGGCAGGCCGACCTGGCATGAGCGCGCTCCCATCGGCCCTCGAGTGGTCGCTCTGGGCCACGCGCGGACTGTCGGACCTGATGCTCCTGGTCATCGGCGGCGCCGGCGTCGCCTGGGCCGTCCTTGGCGCACGCACGCTGCGGGTGCGTCGCCTGTGGCTGGGCACCACGTCCGTGGCCATCGTCGCGATCGCCGCGTGGTTGGGGATCGAGGCCGTGGACGGCGGTGCCACGTGGCTGGGCACGCAGTACGCCTGGTCGGCGATGGTGCGCCTCGCGCTGCTCGTGGCGCTCCTGGCCTGCCTGCTGCTCCGACCACCAAGGACCAGGCTCGCTGCCATGCTCGGCGTCGCTGCGGTGGTGCTGCTGGCGTGGGGTGGCCACTCGACCGACTCCCCAGCCAGCGGGGTGACGACCGCCATCCACCTGTTCGCCGCAGTCACCTGGCTCGGGGCGGCTCCCGCCGTGGCGCTCGTCCTGTGGGACCGGTCCGCGAGCGACGAGCTCGGGCTGGCGGTGACCCAGGGCTTCTCCCGCCTCGCGACGGTCGCCCTGTTCGTGCTCGTCGCCGCCGGCTCGGCGAGCGCGCTGCTGCTGACCAACGGCCTCGAGGGCGGGTTGACCATCTACGTCTGGGTCCTGCTGGCCAAGGTCGGCGTCGTGGGCATCGCGGCATTCCTGGGCGCCTGGGGGCGCCGCCGCCTTGCCCGGACCCCCGAGCGCCGCATCTACCGGCGGCTGTTCCTCATCGACAGCGTGCTGCTGGTGGCCGTCGCCCTCATCTCGTCTGCCCTGACGCTGGTCGGCCCGCACCAGGGCCACGCGGGCCACGAGGGCCATGTCATGGCCTCGCCCCGCTGCAGCATGACCTTGGGGCAGGGCGATGCCAGCTTCGGCGCCGCCGTCATCGCCTCACCGGGCACGCCGGGTCCCACCGAGGTCCTCGTCGCCGGCGTGCCGGCGGGGGTCGTGGACGTGGCGGCCGAGCTGACCCATGCCTACACGCAGGGGGCCCCGGTGGACGTGACGCTGACCCAGGGCGACCGGGGATGGAGCGGGAGCGCGGTCATGCCCTTCACCGGCGACTGGACCGCGACCGTGCTGGTCCGGGTCGATACCTTCACCGAGGCGCGTGGCAGCTGCGTGCTGACCATCGCCCCATAGCGTCAGGGCGTGCCGGAGAACCCCACCGCGAGGATCCGGCCGCTCTTGGCGACCAGGAACAGGCGACCCGAGCCATCCTCGCCAAAGCTGGTGATGAGATGGCTCGTATCCCGGCTGGCGCGCAGCGAGCCCGACTTGCTGATGACCCAGACCTTGCCCGAGCAATAGTCGCCGTAGACGTAGCGACCGTGCCAGGCGGTGTCGCCCGGGCCGCGGTAGGCGTAGCCGCCGGTCACGGAGCAGCCGTTCGAGCCGTGGCTGTACACGCGGAGCGGCCGCTTGCCCGTGGTGCACGTGGCTGACCCCGGGTACTTCTTGTTGCCCTCGCACTTGCGCCAGCCGAAGTTGACGCCCTTGCCGGCGCCGCTGGACCGGGTCGCGAGGTCGATCTCCTCGTAGCGCTCCTGGCCCACGTCGCCGATCCACAGGTCGCCGGTGGAGCGGTCGAACGAGAACCGCCACGGGTTGCGCAGGCCATACGACCAGACGGCGTCAGCGCCCGACCGGCCCACATAGGGGTTGCTGGACGGGACGGTGTACGGGCGGCTGCCGCTCCTGTGCGGGTTGATTCGCAGGATCTTGCCCAGCAGGTTGCTCTTGTTCTGGGCCCGGTTGCCAGGGTCGCCGCCATCGCCGCCGTCGCCCATGCCGATGTACAGGTAGCCGTCGCTGGGCCCGAAGGCGAGCATGCCGCCGTTGTGGTTGGAGTAGGGCTGGTCGATCCGGATGACCTGCCGGAACGACCCGGAGCTGGCGCGCGTGCTGCTGGAGCTGGAGCGTCGGAACTCCGCGACCACGGTGTCGCCGTCGCCCTTGCGGGTGTAGTCCACATAGAAGCGGCGGTTGCTCGCGTAGTTGGGGTCGAAGGCGAGCCCCAGCAGACCCTGCTCGCCGTAGGTCGACTTCACCCGGCTCCGGATGTCCAGGAAGGTGCCGGCCTTGTGGTAGGCGCCGTTGCTGTAGGTCGCGACGCGGATCCGACCCACGCGCTCGACGATGAAGATGGTGCGACTGCTGCCCTCGGGCGCGGTCACGAACACCGGGTCGCTGTAGCCGCTCAGCACCTCGGAGAGGCTGATGCTGCCGGCAGCCGCGGCGGGGGTCGCGGCCAGGGCGGAGCCCAGGAGCACGACCGACACGATGGTCATCAGGGCCCGCATCGGGCCACGGGCGAGGGTGGGCATGTGATGGCTCCTCCGCTGGGGCGTCGGGGTGTCGGTGCGCAACCTTACCCGGAGGCGTCCGCGATCGCCCATGCGGGCGCCCGGCCCACGCGACGAACGCATCTCAGAATGGCGGCCACGGGATGATGTGGCCGTACGGGTCGGGGAGCGGCAGGCGGCCATCCGCCAGCAGCCGACGGGCGCGGGCCTGCTGCGCCTCCACCTCCCGCGGGCTGAGCAGCTGGCCCAGCCGGTCGCCCAGCCCTCCCGTCAGTTCGTCGTCCAGCCGCTCGAGGTCCGCCCGCTCGGCGTCGGTGAGCGGCTCGCCGCGCCAGCCCCAGAGCACGGTCCGGAGCTTGGGCTCCGTCGCGAAGCAGATGCCGTGGTCCACGCCATGGACCCGGCCCTCGGTGGTCACCAGCAGGTGACCACCCTTGCGGTCGGCGTTGTTGACGAGCGCGTCGAACAGCGCCATGGGTCGCAGCCGGTCGTCGCGCACCAGGATCATCCGGAGGGCATCGACGTACTCGTCGGTCTCGATCCACAGCTGGACGGCGCCGGGTCCGGCGGGCCCGTCGCGGACGATGGTGGGCGGCACGACCGACCAGCCGAGCGCCTCGGACACCCACCAGGCCGCCTCCTCCCGGTTGGCCAGCGAGCCGGCCGGGAAGTCGTCGAGGGGTCGCTCGCCTCGGATGGGCTTGTAGGCCACGTGGTGCTCGGCCGTCACCTCCCCGGGCAGCGCGATCGAGCAGTAGAGCACCACGTTGGAGGCATCGCGGACACGCCCCACCACCTCGAGCTCGCCATCGCGCAGCAGGGTCAGCGCCTCTGCCGTGCCGAGCGGCGGGTCGGAGGCCCAGGTCTGGGCGTGCGTCTCGCCCTCGGTCAGTTGAGGTACCCGTTGGTCCGGACGCACACGTGGCCCTCCGGGTTGAGCGGCTCGCCGCAGAACGGGCAGGGCGGCCGGCCGGCCGCCACGACCCGCGCCGCACGACGCGCGAACCCCAGGGCGGCGGCGCCGTCGAGCCGGACGCGGAGCACGTCCGGGCCCTCGGGTGCGTCATCGGGGATCTCGTCCGGGTCCTCCTCGGAGCCCTCGTCGTCGTCGTCCTCGTCGCCGTAGCCGGAGCGTGCCTCGACGGTGATGTCCGACTCCTCGCCGTCCCATGAGATGGTCAGGGAGGCGACCCGGAAGGCGTCGCCGATGGGTTCGTCCAGGGGTCGGTCGTCGTCGTTGGGCAGCTCGTCGGCGTCCGGCTCGGGCGCGCCGGCGACCTCGCGGGCGCGCAGCTCGGCGAGGATGGCGGTGATCCGGTCGGCGAGCAGGGCCACCTGGACCTTCTCGAGCACGACGGAGGCGACCCGCCGCCCGTCCACCACCTGGAGGAAGAACGTGCGCTGGCCGGGAGGCCCGATGGCACCCGCGGCGAAGCGGTCGGGCTCGGTGAACGTGAGGATGCGACGCGGCATCGGGTCAGCCTAGCCGATGAGGGCCTCGGCCTCGATCTCCACCTTCCAGCGGGGGTCGAGGAGGGCCGCGACGACCACCATGGTGGCGGCCGGCCGGATGTCCCCGAAGACCCGGCCGTGGGCACGCCCCACGGCCTCCCAGTCGGACGGGTCCGTGAGGTACATCCGGGTGCGCACCACGTCAGCCGGTGCCGCGCCGAGCGTGCCGAGGGCCTCCGCGATGATCTCGAGGCAGCGGGTGGCCTGCGCCTCGGGGTCCGGGTCGACCTCGCCGTCGGGCCACACCGGGGCCGTCCCGGCGACCACGACGCGGTCGCCGACTCGGACGGCCCGGCTGAAGCCGATGGGGGCCTCGTAGGGCGAGCCCGAGGTGGCCCGCGCTCGTTCCATCCGGGTCATGTCGTCGGCTGCCTCCGGTGCTCGGTCGCGTCAGTCGGGCGTCAGGGCCGACAGGATGGTGGTGACGACGCTGATGACGATGGAGCCCGCCACCGCGGCCGTGAGCGCCTCCATGTCCACGGTCGGCGGGAAGCCACCCACGTGGAGCACCGGCTCCCAGACCGCCCCGACCAGCCACGCGAGGAGCAGCAGCAGCGCGGCATTGAGCACGAACGACGCGAGGCCCATGGACAGCAGGTTCACGGGCAGGCTGACCACGCGCAGGATGGGCTTGAGATACGCGTTGATGACCCCGAACAGGGCCGCGAGCACCAGGACCACGATGGCGGTCCGCATGGGCTCGTCGCCCCACGCGAGGTGGATGCCCGGCACGATGAGCGCCGCCGCGACCAGCGCCACGCCGCCGATGATGATCCGCGTCAGGGTCATCATCGGAGTGTAGTCGCGCGCACCCCGCCCCCGGCGCGCGCACCACGCCCTGGCGCCGGGCGACTCGCCTGCACGGGCGGCATCGTTTGACTATAGTCAAAGGATGACCACGGGGAGCCACGCACGACAGGTCGCCCAGGTGCGCTCGTTCGACCGAACCGTGACGCGTGTCATCGGCGCGCTCGAGGATCGCTTCCTGGGCAGCGCGCTCGCCCTGGGCGAGGCGCGGCTCCTGTGGGAGGTGGCGGACGGCGCCGAGGTGCGCGAGCTGCGGCGTCGCCTCGGGCTGGACCCTGCCTACGTGAGCCGGCTGCTGCGCTCGCTCGAGCGCGCCGGGTTGGTGGTGGTCGCCCCGGACCCCTCGGACGGGCGGGTGCGGCTGGTGCGTCTGACCGCGGCCGGCCACGCCGAGCGGGGCGAGCTCGACCGACGGTCGGACGCGTTCGCCGACGGCGTCCTGGAGCCGCTGGACGACGCCGACCGCACCCGCCTCACCCAGGCGATGCGCGAGGTGGAGCGGCTGCTCATGCGCTCGACGGTCGCCATCGTGGAGGTGCCGGCGAGCGACCCGGACGTGCGATGGTGCTTCGGGCGCTACTACGCGGAGCTCGACCGTCGGTTCGACACGGGCTTCGACGTGGCGCTCGCCCGGCGCACGGATCCCGGCGACCTGACGCTGCCGCTCGGGCTGGTGCTCGTGGCCCGGATGGGCGGGGAGCCGGTCGGCTGCGGCGCGCTCCGGCTCCATCCGGGGGGCATCGCGGAGGTCAAGCGGCTATGGGTCGCGCCGCAGGTCCGCGGCATGGGCGTGGGTGGTCGGCTGCTGGCGCGGCTGGAGGGTCGGGCTGTCGAGCTCGGGGCCAGGACGCTCCGGCTCGACACCAACCGCGCGCTCGTGGAGGCGATCGCGATGTATCGGCGCGCGGGGTATCGCGAGGTCGCGGCCTTCAACGACGAGCGGTATGCCAGCCACTGGTTCGAGAGGCGCCTCGACGACTGACCGCGGGTCCGCGGCGCGCGCGGACCTCCGGGGCGCGTGTATGGTGACCCCATGGCAAGCGCGACGAACACCCCGGTGCGGGCCGGGGTCCTGGTGTGGAACCAATACACCGACTGGCCCGCGATGCGCGACACGGCGCTCGACGCGGAGCGCCTGGGCTATCACTCGCTGTGGACGTGGGACCACCTGTACCCGATCCTGGGCTCGCCGGACGGGCCGATGCTCGAGGGCTACATGGTCCTGGGCGGCTGGAGCCAGGTGACCTCGCGCGTGACGCTGGGCCTCATGGTGGGGGCCAACACGTTCCGCAACCCGGGACTCGTGGTCAAGCAGGTGACGACGCTCGACCACCTGTCCGAGGGTCGCGCCGTGCTGGGGCTGGGCGCGGCCTGGTTCGAGCCCGAGCACACCGCCTTCGGCATCGACTTCGGGCGCTCCGTGGGCGACCGGGTCGACCGGCTGGACGAGGCGGTCGAGCTGGTCCACGGCATGCTCCGCGACGGCCAGGCCACCGCGCGTGGGGTCCACTACCACGCGCAGGGCGTGCGCAACGACCCGCCGCCGCTCCAGCGGCGGCTGCCCATCCTGGTGGGCGGGGTGGGGGAGCGCAAGACGCTGCGCACGGTGGCCCGCTTCGCGGACGCCTGGAACGCGGCGCAGGTGACCCCCGAGCAGGCGCGCCAGAAGGCCGACGTGCTGCGTCGCTGGTGCGACGAGCTGGGTCGGGACTTCGACGAGATCGAGCGGTCCATCAGCCTGGGCCCGATCCTGGTCCGCGACGACCCGGCGGAGGCCACGCGCGCGGTCCAGCACATCAAGGACCACAACCGGGGCACGCAGCGGGAGTTCGCCACGGGGTCCGCCGCGCAGCTCGCGGAGCGCTGGCAGGGCTACGTGGACGCCGGGTTCCGCCATCTCGTGGCGCATCTGGCGCCGCCCTACGACGCCGAGACGCTCGAGAGGTTCGTGTCCGAGGTGATCCCGGCGCTCTCCTAGGGGAGGCGCACGACCCGTGCCGCCTCCACGTGGGCATAGCGCTCGGGCTGGCAGGTGAGCACGATGATCTGGCTGTGCCGGCCCGCCGCGGCAAGGACCTGGCCCATCGCCACCAGCCGGTCCGGGTCGGAGTTGCCCAGGGCGTCGTCGAGGATCACGGGCACCCCGCCGTCGGGTGCCACGATCGTCGCGCAGGCGAGCCGGCCGATGATGGCGATCTGCTCCTGCGCACCCACCGACAGCCCCTGGAACGGGATGGTCCGCCCATCCTGGGTGCGGCTGGCGACCTCGAGCGTCGACTCGTCGAGCTCGACCGAGAACCCGGTGCCGAACACGATCCGCCCCAGCCGCTCGATCTCCCGCCGCAGGGGCGCCACGTAGGAGCGCTGGGCCCGCTCGCGCTCCTCGCGCAGGGTCTCGAACAGCAGGCGCCGCGCGGACGCCTGGGCCCGGTACCGACCCAGCTCGGCCGTCAGGTGGTCGCGCCGCGACTGCTCCTCCTGGAGGTCCTCGGTCAGGCCATCCTCGCCGTGGTCGCGGAGTCGCGTGGTGACCTCCAGCAGGCGGTCCTGCACCAGCCGCATCTCCACATCGGTCTGGTCCAGGGCGCGTCTTGCCTCCGCGAGCGCCTGACGCGCCTCGTCGAGCCCCTGGCCCGCGAGCCCCAGGCGGCTCGCGTCGAGCTCGTCCGACGCGGCTCGCTCCGCCGACGCGGCCGCCTCGGCGGCCGTGGACGCCTGGTCGTCCGTCATCGTGGCACGCGCGACCTCGAGCGCCGCCCGCCGGCCGGCGACGTCATCGGACGCGTGCCGCAGGCCGTCCTCGCGTCGCCCCGCCGCGAGTTCGATGCGATGGAGCTCCCCGCGGGCCTCGTCGCGTGCCTGCTCCGCCGCCCGGAGCGCGCCTTCGGCCGCGACGAGCGCCTGCTGGGCGGTCTCCAGGCTGGGTGACGCATCGGCGGCGCTCGCGCCCGCTGCCACCAGGTCCTGGGCGGCCAGCCGCTCCCGGAGCGCGATGATTCGCGTGGCGAGCTCCTTGGCGGACGTCCCCTGGAGCACGCCCTCCCGGACGCGCCGCTGCTCCGCGACGACGCGTGCGGCCTCCTCCCGACGCTCGTGGACCCGCTCCGCCTCGGCAACGTCGGCGACGCCGGCGTCGCGCAGCAGCTCGGCCAGGCGCGACTCCGCCTGCGCCAGCTCGGCGCCCTGCTGGTCGCCAGCCGAGCCCGCGCTGACCACGATGGTCGCGACGCCCGGCAGGTCCAGCGTCAGCTCGTGGTCCACGCGCTGCGACGCCACGCCGCCCGCGACGAGCCGGAGCGGCGCGCCATCGAGCGTGCCCTGGAGGGTCGTCCGGGCAGTGACCTCGACGTGTGGGCGGGCCGCCTCCAGCCGCGCCTGCGCCAGCTCCACCGCACGGTGCTGCCCTCGATCGCGGCCAGGACCGGGGTCGTGACCGGGAGCGCGGCATCGGGCTCCGCGGCCGTCATCGCGGCGTTCGCGGCGCGTCCCCGCGCATAGCGGTCCTCGAGCTCCACCAGGGTCGCGGCGTCGCGCTCACGCCCGGCGCGCGCCTGCGCCATGTCCGCGCAGACCCGGGCGCGGTCACGCTCCTCGCGCGCCGCCGCGAGCGCGTCGTCGGCTGTGACGAGCGCCACGCGCGCCTGCTCCAGCCCCGTCGCGTCGTCCGCCGCCGCGGCCTCCAGACCCGCGAGCTCCTTTGTCGCGACGTCCAGCGCGAGCACGGCCGCCGTCCGCGCCTCGGCGTGCTGGCGCGCCGTCGCGGCGGCGAGGCGCGCGATCTCCAGACGCTGCTCGGCCGCCTGCACGCCGGCCTGCAGCGTGGCCAGCCCATCGACGTGCGTCTGGGCCTCCTCGACGCGCACCCGGAGCGCGACCCGGTGCTCGCTCAGCCGCCGGCTCTCGGTGCGCAGGTCGAGGCTCGACTCCACGTCCGCCTCGATGCCCTGGATGGCTGCCTCGAGCCGGCCGATGCGCGTGGTCGCCTCGTCGATGGACCGCTCGAGGGCGACCTCGTCCTGCTTGCGGCGGCCCGTCTCGGTCCAGAAGCGCAGGTACTCCGCGTGGGCGGCGTCATACAGGGAGTGCTCCTCGTCGCCCGCCGGCGCCTCGCCCGCGGCCCGGTCGAGCGCCTGGGCCAGCGACGCCTGCCCGGCCAGCCGGGCCTGGCCTACCAGGTCCCCCTGGGACACCCGGAGCGCCTTCCAGAGCGCGACGTCGACCGTCTCGCGCAGGATCGCCTGCACCCGGTCGTGTGCGGCGCGACCCGTCAGCTGCTCGGCGCGCGGCCGATGCAGCTGCAGCTCCGTGATGGGCTGGCGCAGGAAGCGCTTGCGATACGTGAACGCGTAGGGCCCCGTCTCGACCTCGGCGGTCACCTCGGGGCCCACGTCCCGGTCCACCGGGCGGACGGCCACCAGCTCCCGGCGCGCGCTCGAGTCGAGGTCGTCGAACAGGTGGTCGATGGCCTGGGGGATGCTCGACTTGCCGACCTCGTTGGGCCCCTCGACGATGGTCACGCCGGTGGGCGCGAACTCCACGGTCCGCTGGGCCGTGCCGCGGTAGTCACCCAGCGACACGCGCAGGATCCTCACCCGGCGGCACCCTGACCGTGGGCCAGACGCACCAGCAGCGAGAGCGCGTCCCGCGCCACGTCGGCGTCGTCGCCCGTGGCCGCGGCCATGCCCCGCAGCCGCTCCACGGTGGCGCTCGCGAAGCCCGAGAGCCCCAGGTCGGCGAAGTCGTCGTCGTCCGGACGCACGTGGAGCGAGCTCGTGGCCTCCCATGCCTCGATGGACCCGAACACCTCGCGCGCGTCCTCGATGGTCCGCTGGAGGCGGGCATGGTCGGTCAGCGAGACCACCCCCTGGAGCGTGAGGCGGACCACGGTCCGGTCCTTGTCCGGGAGGGCATCCAGGAGGGCCTGCAGCTCGTCGGGTCCCGACCCGCTGGCCAGCTCGAGGGTGCGGGAGACGAACTCCCAGGTGCCCACGCGACGTCGCTGGACCTCGCACCGCTCGTCGTCCAGGTCGACCACCAGGACGTTGCCGGCGTCGGTCTCGTCGTGCGCCGTCGGCTCGGGGGAGCCGGCGTACCAGATCCGGCCGGTGTCCCCGACGCTGGTCGTGGAGTGACGGTCGCCCAGTGCGACATAGCCCACGCGGCCGCTCGCCACGGCCGCCTCCAGCACCGCCTGGCGGAGGGTGAACAGCTCGTGCGCCTCGCCCCGGAAGTCGATGGGGCCGTGCGCCACGAGGATTCGCGTCACGCCCGGCGCGGGCGCGTCGATGCCCTCGAGCGCCCCGGCGGCGGTGTCCTCCAGCGGTCGCTTGGTGAGCCATGGGGCCCCGACGACCTGGACGCCCTCGACGCCCGGCGGCTCGATGGGCTCCGTCGTCTCGATGACCACCACGTTGGGGGTCGCGATCGCACGAACGTGGGGAGCGGTACACCGACGCCGCATCGAGCGGGTCGTGGTTGCCCGGCAGCAGCAGCACCGGCACCGGGATGGCGGCCATGGCCTCCAGGGCGCGCCCCACCGTCCGGGGTCGCACCCGGTTGGTCTCGAACACGTCGCCCGCCACGACCACGAACCGCGCGTCCTCGCGTGCCGCGAGCGTGCCGGTCGCGCCCAGCGCGTCGATGCGCGCCTGGGCGTAGCGGGCCTGGGCGTCCGCGTCGAGGAATCGCCGGGTCATGCCCAGCTGGAGGTCGGCGGTATGGATGAACCGCACCATGCCCGCCCATTGTGGCGGCTCGCCGTGGCCCGCGCCCGCGCCGGTGGCGGTCGGCCACGCCCGGCTCGCCCGGTGGCGGCCGGCGGCGGCTATCCCTTGTCGGGCAGCGCGTCCGTGTCGGCGAGGCAGCGGTCCAGCCAGCCCCGCAGCCGCGCATCCGTGGCCACGGCGGCCGAATCGACCGCAGCCAGCCGCGCATCGTCCGCTCGCCCATGCGCATGGGGGCGACGCCGGGCTCGGCGAGGAGCCCTTGGGTGACGTCCGGGTCGGCGCGCACGAGGAGGCCGGCGCCCATGACGCCCACCACCATGTTGCCGCGGTCCAGGAACACGAGTCCGCCGAACATCCGCTGCTCGCGCAGCGGCCCCGGTCGGCCAGCAGCGCCCTGACGCGCATTGCCAGCGCCTCGTCGTACGCCATGGCGATACGGTACGGCGTCCGCTGGCCTCGGCGTCTCAGGCACCCTTCATGGCCCCGCCCGATACTGTCGCGATGGTCCCAGCCATGCCCGTCGCCAGCGCAGCCGTGTCGCCCTGCTCACCGTGCTCCTGGCCATCGCCCTCGCGGCCCTGCCAGGCTGGGCGGCCTCGATCTCGTCGCCCACGTCCGTCTCGCCCAGCTCGTCCCCGGCCGCGAGCGCCCAGACGTTCCGGCTCGTGAGCTACAACATCCTGGGCACCGACACGGGAGTCGGCCGAGCGGCCGATCGAGGCGCTCGTGGCCCGGGCGCCGGCGGTGGTGGGGCTGGTCGAGGTCGCGCAGTCCCGCGCCGACGAGCTGGCCGCCGACCCGCGGCTGGCCGAGCTCTATCCGTGGCAGGAGTACCGGCCGAACGCCCCAACGGCGGGTTGGCGGTCCTGTCGTCGTATCCCATGGAGGTCCAGGCGTCGGACCCGTGGGTGCCGGTCATCGTGACCCGCGTGGACGTGGATGGGACGCCGGTCGCGTTCATCGCGGCGCATGCCATCAACCCCCTCCGGTCCAGCCGCCGGGACGCGCAGCTGACCGCGATGCGCGGGCTCATCGACGAGCAGGCCGCAGCCGGGCTGCCGGTGGTCCTGGCGGGCGACCTCAACACGAACGCCTTCGAGCCGTCGTTCTGGCCGCTCTCGTCGGGGCTCACGGACGTGGACGCCCGGGGCCACCTGGGGTCCCGACCCCAACGGCCCGGCGATCCTGCGCATCGACCACATCCTGACCACGCCCGACCTGGTGCCCGGCGATGCCGCGGTGGACTGCGATGCGTCGGCATCCGACCACTGCCTGCTGGAGGCGGTCATCGGGCTCGGATCCTGACAGCTTCGGGCGCTGGCGGGTGGCACCATGGAGGGTGCGTGGCGCCTCGCGCGACCGACCTCGTGCCGCCCGCAGCTGCCGCTGACAGGAGGCTCCCATACGACGCCGCATCGCCCCATCTGGGCGGATAACTCGAGCCGCGACCCGGCCGCCATCACGGCGTTCTACGGCGGTCTGTTCGGCTGGAGCTTCCTCACCAGCCCCGACCTGCAGTACGGCGGCTACCGCGCGCCCAGCTGGATGGCCGCGACGTCGCCGGGTTCGGTGGCCTCCAGGACCCGAACCTGCCGGCGTCGCTGTGGAACCTGTACATCGGCACGCCCGACGCGGCCGCCACGGTCGCCGCCGCCACCGCGGCCGGTGGGCGGGTGGTCGTGCCGCCGTTCCCCATCGGGGCGCTGGGCGTCTCGGGGTTCGTCGCCGACCCGCTGGGTGCCGTGTTCGGCATCTGGCAGCCAGGCGAGATGACGGGCTTTGGCGTCCAGGGCACCAACGCCTATGGCTGGGGTGAGCTCAATGCGCGTGGCGTCGCATCGGCGGTGCCGTTCTACGAGGCGACGTTCGGCTGGACGCATCGCACCAGCCCGATGGGCGAGGGTCGGACCTACACCGAGTTCCTCGATGGCGAGGAGAGCCTGCTGGGCGCCTTCGAGATGACGCCCCAGATGCCCGCCCAGGTGCCCAACCACTGGCTGGTGTACTTCGCGGTGGATGACGTGGCGGCGGCGCACGACGCGGCGGTCGCGGCGGGCGGCGCGAGCCTGATGCCCGCGACCCCTTCCCGAGCGGCACCTTCGCCGTCCTGGCGGATCGCTGGGTGGCACGTTCGGCCTGCTCCACATGGCCGGCTGACCTGTCTCAGAGGCCGCCGCAGGCGGCCGCGCTGCAGCGTCGGAACCGGATGTACGCGCCGGAGTCGTAGGCCACCGCCAGACGCGTCGCGCCGCCGACCTCGGTGTAGCCGATGGCCACCTCGTCGAGCTCCCCGGCGAGGCGCCGGTTGGTGCGATGGGCGAGGGCGTCCGTCGACTGGACGATGCGCTCCTCGCCGCCACCCAGGCCGCCGATGGCATAGACGATCGCGATCCTGGTGCCGCGCACGGCGACGCTCCGCGGCGCGACGTACACGTCGACGGCGTCGCACCCGATGTCGGTCACGCGTCGGTCCGTCCCCCACGTGGCACCACCGTCCTGGCTCGCCCGGGTCCGCACGTCGCATCGGTCCCACGCGGCCACGACGCGCGCGCCGCCGGATGCGATCTCGGGGTCGCCCCGCTGTGGGTGGGGGACCCGTTGCCGATGACGAACGGGCTGCCCAGCGTGATGCCGGCCGTGGCCGTCGCATGCCGGCCCATGATGTCGCCGCTGGGTGCCGCCCAGGCGACCAGCACGCCGTCGCCCGACGCCGTCAGCACCGGGCCGTACCACATCGCGCTCGCGGCTCCCACGACCACCGTCGCGGGCAGGCCCGGGTCCGTCGTGGTCGCCCGCGCGAGGAAGACCACGTCGTCCGCGACCCAGGCGACCCAGGCGACCTGGGACGGCCCGGGGCACACCACGTCGGGCCAGCGGGGCGTGGTGGCACCCGTGGTGATGGAGCGGGTCCCGCCGGGCATCCCCCACACGTCGAGCAGGTAGGCGCCCGACCCATCGTGGTGGTGGGCGAACGCCGACACGAGCGTGCCGTCCGAGCACCACGCGAACGACGCCTGGCGGGCGTGCGTCCGGACCACCGTCGGCGCGCCGAAGGAGCTGCCGCCGTCGCTGCTGGTGCGCACCCGGATGGTGTCGCCCGCGCCCGCGAGCGGCGTCGACCAGCCGACCGCCACGCGCCTGCCGCGGTACGCGGCGTCCTCGAGGACCACCGAACCCGACTGCGCGCCGCTGCCGTGCGCGATGGTGACCTGGGACCCCAGGTGCCGTCCGCCGCGATGGCGGCCGGGCCGCTCGCGACGAGCATCGCGACGAGGGTCGCCAGGAGGGACAGGACGTGCGTCGAGTGGGCCATCAGGCACCTCCGCAACATGCCGACCAGCCACCGCGCACCATCACGACCGCATCGGCGCTTGTCAAGCCGCCATCACCCGAGGTGGTGCCTCGGTGCACCGGGCCGGACCGGGCTCAGGTCCCCGCGAGCGCCCCGCCCGTCATGCCGCGCACGATGTGGCGCTGCACCAGCAGCGCGAAGATGAGCATCGGGAGCGTGGTCACCACGCCCACCGCCGCGATCTGGCCCCAGAACGTGCCGATGGGCGTCATCAGCCCGGGCACCGCCACGGGCAGCGTGGCGGTGGTTCGGTTGGTGAAGATGAGGCCGTACAGCAGCTCGTTCCAGGAGTTGATGACGCAGAAGATGGCGGTCGCCGCCAGGCCGCCCCGGGTCAGCGGCAGCAGCACGCCCAGGAAGAACCGGTGGCGCGAGGCGCCGTCGATGGTGGCCGCCTCGTCGAGCTCCGTGGGCACGGCCAGGAAGAAGCCACGCATCATCCAGGTCACGAACGGCACCAGGAACGTCAGGTGCGCGATGATCGGCGCGGGATACGTGCCCAGCAGCTTGATGTCCGCGAACAGGATGAACAGCGGCACCGCGAGCACGATGGCGGGCATCAGCCGCCCGGCGAGCAGCACGAACAGGACGAGCGAGCCGCCACGCCCCTGGGTCCGCGAGAGCGCATAGGCCGCGGGCACCCCGATGAGCAGCGCGAGCGTGGTCGCGGCGGCCGCGATGACCGTGGAGTTGACGAGGTTCTTGAGGAACCCCTTCTCCACGAACGCCTCCCGGTAGTTCTCGAGCGTGGGCGTGAACCCCTTGAGGATGTCGCCGTTGAAGATGTCGACGCGGTCCTTGAAGGACGTGAGGATGAGCCACACGTAGGGCAGCAGCAGCACGGCGAGGACGACCAGCAGGGCACCCGTCACGAAGCGCCGCTGGCGTCGTGTGACCAGGTCGTTCATGCGTCACGCCCCCCATGGCTGACCATCCGGAAGAACAGGAACGCCGACGTCATCGCCGCCACGAACACCACGACGCCCATCGCGGCGCCGTAGCTCATGTCCCAGTTGACGAACGCGGTCCGATACGTGAACAGGTCGAGCACCTCGGTGGCCGACCCGGGGCCGCCGCCCGTGAGCACGAACACCTTGTCGAACTCCCGGACCGCCTCGCTGGAGCGGAAGATGATGGCGACCACGACCACGGGCCGGAGCATGGGCAGCATCACCAGCCGCAGCCGCTGGAGGAACGATGCGCCATCCACGGCGGCCGCCTCCTGGGGCGGCAGCGGCAGCGCCTGCATGCCCGCCCACAGGATGAGCGCCATGAACGGCGTCCACTGCCAGACGTCGACGAGGACCAGGGACACGAAGGCGCCCAGGGGCGTGCCCAGGATGTCCTCGGCTTGGGTGATGCCCAGACCGTCGATGATCCGCGCCAGCGGCCCGAACAGCGGGTTGAGCGCGAAGTTGAACATGAGCCCGATGATCACGGGCGTCAGGATCATGGGGATGATGAGCAGCGACACCAGCAGCCGCCGCCCGGACGTCGTGATGTTGAGCGCCGCGGCGAGCAGCAGCCCCGCGACCAGCTCCAGGAACACCGCGGACAGCGTGAACACGATGGTCCGCGCCACCGCGCCCCAGAAGCTGGCGTCGTCGAGCAGCGCCCGGTAGTTGTCCAGGCCCACCCACTCGCCGTTCCGGCCCGGCAGGATGTAGCTGAAGGACCGGAAGCTGAGGTTGAGGGTCGACAGCAGCGGCAGCAGCCCGATGCCGACCAGCACCGCGACGGCGGGCGCCATGTAGGGCACGAGGGAGCCCTGGCGACGCTGTCGTCGCCAGGGCAGGCGGGTGCGGGAGGGAGGAGCTCCCGCGACCCGGATGGCCGTCATCGGACGGGCTGGGGGAGCGGGCCGACGCCCGCTACTGCTGCGTCACCGGCAGCGTGAGGATGGCCTCGAGCTCGGTCTTCGCCGCGCCCAGGGCATCGGCGGGGGTCGCCTGGCCCGAGATCGCGTCGGAGATGTGCTGCTGGAGGATGTCCGACATGGCGCCCCACTCGGGGATGCGGGGTCGGCTCTTGGCCTCCGACAGGCTGGTCAGCTCCTGGGTCCAGTAGGGGAGGCTGGCGACCAGCTCCGGGTCCTGGAACACCGAGGTGAGGGCGGGCAGCCCGCCGCGCTTCGCGAGCTCGGTCTGGACGTCGGTCGAGAGCGCCCACTGGACGAACTCCCAGGCGGCGTCCTGCTGTGCGCCGGCGGTGGGCAGGACGTAGGTCCAGCTGCCCAGGTGGGCGATGTTGGTGTCGCCCTCGTCGAGCACCGGGATGCTGGCATAGCCCATCTTCCCGGCCACCGCCGACTGATCGGCAGCCTCCATCGCCCCGGCCGTATCCCCCCAGGTGATCGACTGGGCCGCGAGGCCCTGCTGCAATGCGGCCGTGGTCTCGTCCCAGGTCGCGCTGGTGTAGCCCGGCTGCGCGAACGGGGTGAGGTCGACCATGTACTGGAGCGAGTCGATGCTCGGCTGGCTGTCGATGACCAGGTTGCCCGCGTCATCGAGGATGCCGCCGCCGAACGTCCAGCCGTAGTCCATCCACTCGAGGACCGTGGCGACGTGGCGCTTGCCGGTCATCGCGACGCCCGCGAGGTCGTTGGCCAGGGGCTGGCCGGCGGCGGTGTCGCCCGCCTTGCGGGTGAAGAACTCGGCGGTGTCGCGGTACTGGGCCCAGGTGGTGGGCACGGCCAGGTCGTAGCCGTACGCCGCCTTGAAGTTGGCCTGCTCGGTGGGGTCCTCGAACAGGTCCTTGCGATAGAACATCATCATCACGGCGCTGTTGGAGGGCGCGCCGTAGGTCGCGCCGTCCCACACCGCGGACGCGGTCTGGAGCGCGGGGATGATGCCCGCGGGGTCGAAGCCGGGCTGGAACGACGCGCTGTCCGCGAGGCGGTCGTCGATCGGCGTGATCCAGCCGTTGGTGGCGAACGCGCCCAGGAACTCGTAGGGCAGCGAGACCACGTCGTACTGGCCCTGGTTGGTGCTCGCATCGAGCGTCACCTTCTGGACCACGCTGTCGTACGGCGCCTGCTCGATGTTGACGGTGATGCCCGTCTTCTCGGTGAAGTCGGGGAGCAGCTCCTGGAGGACCTGCGTGTTGAGGGTGGCCTCGGCGATGACGTTGAGCGTGGTGCCGGCGTACGCCTGCGACCACGCGGCGGGCGACGCGTCCTGCGCGACGCTCGCGGCGGGCGCCAGGATCGACCCGGCGAGGACGATGGCGCCGGCGGCGCCCAGGGAGCGGCGGATGGTGTGGGTCACGATGCCTTACCTCTCCAGTTCGGTCAGGACGTCGTCCAGGACGGACATCACGGTGTCCATCTCGTCCCGGGTGATGGTCAGGGGTGGCTTGATCTTGACGAGGTTGCCCAGGCCCGCGTAGCGGCTGGTGCCGAACACCACGCCGCGCTCCATGCCCAGGCTGTACAGCCGGCCGGTCTCCTCGCGGGCCGGCTCCTTGGTCTCGCGGTCCTTGACCAGCTCGATGGCGCAGAACAGGCCTGGGCCACGCACGTCGCCGATGAGCCGATGGCGGGACTGGAGCTCCGTGAGCGCCGCGGTCGCGTAGTCGCCCATGTCGCGCGCCGCCTCGATGAGATGCTCCTCCTCGAGGACCTCGAGCGTCGCGATGCCAGCGGCGAGGGACACCGGCCACTGGCCGAAGGTGAGCGCCTCGTCGGCGATGTCGAAGCCCCGGAGGCCCTTCCGCACCAGGATGCCCGCCAGCGGGTAGCCGCCCGCGACCGCCTTGCCGAAGATGACGATGTCGGGGGTCACGCCGTAGTAGTCGGAGGCCCACCAGGCGCCCATGCGCCCGAAGCCCGTCTGGATCTCGTCCCAGATGAGCAGCACGCCCTCCTCGTCGCACACCTGGCGGACGAGCTGGTAGTACTCGCGGGGGAACTCGATGTGGCCGCCGTTGCCTTGGATGGGCTCCATCAGGAACGCCGACGGCGTGCCGTTGACGCCGCGTCGGATGGTGTCGCGGAGGAGGTCCGCGTAGTGGCCCGCGAGGTCGGCCTGCGAGACGCCGCGGGGCGGTCGGTAGGGATTGGGATTGGGCACCCGGACCAGCGTCGGCATCAGCCGATGGAACTGGTCGTGGGTGTGGGGCCAGCTGGCGGCCATGGAGGACATCGTCCGGCCGTGATAGCCGTCATAGAGGACGAGCGGCGGCCCGGCGTCCGGGCGGTTCTTGGCGGCCAGCTTGAGCGCCATCTCCACGGCGGTGCTGCCATGGAGGCTGTAGGCCACGTGCTCCAGGCCGTCGGGGGCCAGCTGGATGAGCTTGTCGGAGAACAGCAGCAGCGGGTAGGTGTCGAAGTTGCTGCGGGCGTGGATGATCTGCTCCGCCTGGGCGTTGGCGGCGGCGATGACCTTGGGGTGGCCCGCGCCGATGTTGTTGGTCCACGCCTGCGAGGTGCAGTCGATGTACTCGCGGCCCTCGGAGTCCCAGACGCGGGTGCCCTTGGCGCGCGTCAGGATGAGGTTGGGCTCGCGGGACTTGGTGGTCGACCAGCCTCGCAGGAGGGCCTGGCGGCCCCGCTCCAGCGCGGCTTCGTCGTACGGTGGTGCCTCGATCATCGACGCCTCCTGCTCGGTCGGGTGAGGGGCACACCCTAGGCGCGCAACCTGCGCGATCTCCAATACCTGTTTCCGATGTATCCATCGGTACGACCGATGGATCGGGTGTCGGCTGGCCTTGGCTGCGGGCTCCGCCTATGATCGGCGGCGATGGAGCTGCGCCAGCTGGAGTACTTCGTCGCGGTCGCCGAGGAGCTGCACTTCTCGCGTGCCGCCGAGCGGCTGCACGTGGCGCAGCCGTCCGTGAGCGAGCAGGTCCGGGCGCTGGAGCGCGAGCTGGGCCTGCCGCTGTTCGAGCGCACCAGCCGGGCGGTGGCGCTGACCGCCGCGGGCCGTGACGTGCTGCCCCTGGCCATCGACCTGCTCAAGCGCGCCGACGAGCTCCGGCTGGAGGCGCAGCAGAGCGCCCGGCGCCTCAACGGCCGGGTGCGCATCGGCTTCCTGGCGGACGAGTACATGTCGCCCATGGGCCAGCAGCTGATGGCCTCGGTCCGGCGGGCGCACCCCCGGCTCGACATCGAGTTCCTCCAGGTGGACTTCGCGGACCACCATCGGGCGCTGGAGGACGGGCGGGTCGACGTGGCGTTCGTGATGGGCCCGGTGCCTCGGTCGCTGGCATCCGTGGAGCTCGGCCGGTCGGAGCGGCTGCTGGCGGTGAGCCGCACGGGCCGCGAGGGGGTCGAGGCCGTGGTGGCGGGCGCCGCGCCGGAGGTGGAGGGACAGGCGGTGGTGCTGCCCAACCAGATGGCGACGACCGCGTGGCGCCGCGACTGGACGCCGCCCAGCTGGCCCACGGGCCATGTGTTCGTGGTGGGCGAGCATCGGATGGAGGCGATGCTGGCCGCGGTGGGCGCGCGGCGGGGCGTGGCGGTGGTGCCGGAGTACGTCTCGCGCTACTACCCCCAGCCGGGCGTGGCGTTCCATCGGGTGGACGGCCTGGGTTCGTGCAGCGTGGAGATCGCCGCGCTGCGCAGCCGGCAGGGCGAGCCGGAGGTGGCCGCGTTCCTGGGGGTGGCGCGCGAGCTGAGGGGCGTGGCCGCGGGGACGGCGCCGGGCTGACGGCTGGTCAGCCGATGCGGGACCGGGCGGATGGGCGCCGCCACCTCGTGGGAGCCAGTGGCCCGGGTGGTCACTGGGTGCCACCTGGGCGTCGGGCGGGTCGGATCACACGGCTCGCACGCACCTGCACCAGACCCGACCTCACGGACCCCCACCCTCGCCCGAGAGTCCTATCGCGTCGGCCCCACCGTCGGTCGATGATGCCCGGTGCGGCCACGGCGGCCGCGAGTCGCACGGAGGCTTGAGCGATGGACACACCCCAGCCAGAGCAGAACATCGAGTGGTTCCATGACGGGTTCCGGGTCATCCGGGTGTTCGTGCAGGATCCCATGGACATGACCACGCGCGAGCGGGTCATGGCGGCGGTGCACCGGTTCCGCGAGTTCCCGGACCTGGCCACGCTCAAGACCGAGGTCGCCGCCATCGCGGCGGCGACGGGCCTCCGCTCGACCGTGTTCCACGAGGCCGATCACATGGACCCGTTCGGGGAATGGGTGACCGTGGGCTTCAGCAACGGTGGCGCGTCTCCCGCCGGCGCGGGCCTGTCGCCCATGATGGACGACCCCTGGCGGACCTGACCGCGCGCGTCAGCCACCCAGCAGCGCGAGGGTGCGGCCGATGTCGTCGTTCGAGCCCGGCAGCAGCGAGACGATGACCTCGTCGCAGCCGGCGTCGGCGAAGCGGCGCAGGCCATCCGCGACGTGGGCCTCGGCGCCCACCTGGAGCAGGCCGTCGGCGAGCGCGTCGGGCACGCGGCCGTCCGTGGCATCGGGGTGTCCCGCGTCGGCGAACATGGCCTGGTAGAACGGCAACCGGGTGTAGTTCGCGAGGCGCTGGGTGCCCGCGGCCGTGGCCTCGGCGGGGTCCGAGGTCACCAGCGCGAAGGCATGGCCGACGAGCCGAGGCTGTGGGCGGCCATGGGCGGCGGCGCTGTCGCGGAGCGCGGGGCCGGCCACGTCCCGGAGGAACGCGGGCGGCGTCACCCAGGCGATGGCGCCGTCCGCGAGCTCGCCGGCCAGCCGATAGGCCGTGGGCCGGAGGGCCGAGACCAGGAGCGGGACGTCGACGGGCGTCTGGAGCCGCGCGTGGCCGGAGATCCGGGCGCCGTCGAACGCCAGCTCGCCGGTGCGCGCCTGGCGGAGCACCTCGAGGT
>JAXLXC010000030.1:0-53195 GCA_046328155.1 Chloroflexota bacterium | reverse complement strand
GGGTCGACCCCTCGTTCACGGACGGCATGCGCGACGCGTGGCAGGGTGCCATCTGGGACGATGCCCTGGGGTTCGCGGGCGCCAAGGCGCTGCGACGCATGGTCGGCTTCGCACACGTCGCCGACGTGGAGACGCTCGACCCGCCCCTCCGCCTGCGAGCGAGCCGCATCCTCATCTCGGTCGCACGCCAGCTCCTGGTCGACCGCCAGGGGCTGACCACGCCGGACCACCTCCGCGACCTCGTCCGCGCGACCGTCGCCGAGCACCCTTGACCGGGCCCGTGGTGGTGGACCGGCGGTGGACATCCCCGCGGCGGCCGGGGAGCACGGGGTCGCGTGCGTGGATGGCGGGGGCCGGCGGGGTGCCGTGTCGTGGATGCCCTGGCGTGCCCTCCGGGTGGCCATCGACGTCGGTCCACGATCGGCCGTCACGATCCCACGGCTCGTCGCCAGGCGGCCATCGATGGCCCACATCCGCCCTGACGCTCGGGCCACGCTCATGGACGACGACCATCCACGCCGTCCACTGCATGATGACGGTGACGGAATGAGAAGATATCGAGCACGTACCGCCCAGAGGGAGTCCAGAACGTGAAGCTTTCCGTGATGCAGGAGAACCTGGCTCGCGGCCTGTCGACCGTGAGCCGCGCGGTCAGCAGCCGCAGTTCCCTGCCGGTGCTGGCCAACGTGCTGCTCCGCACGGAGGACGCCGGGCTCAAGCTGACGGCGACCAACCTCGAGATCGGCATCACGTCGTGGGTCCCCGGCAAGATCGACACGGAGGGTGCCCTGACCATCCCGGCACGCCTGCTGACGGACGTCGTTGGCGGCCTGCCGGCAGGCGAGCGGGTGGACCTGGAGGTCGAGGGCACGACGCTCTCGGTCCGGGCGGGTCGCTTCCACACCCACCTGCGGGGCATCGACGCCGACGAGTTCCCGGTCATCCCGTCGGCCGGCGACCGCCCGACCACGCGGGTCAGCCAGAAGCTCCTGCGCAAGGCGCTCTCGGAGGTCACCTTCGCGGCCGCGAGCGACGAGGCGCGGCCCATCCTGACCGGCGTGCTCACCAGGTTCGCCGGCGAGCGCCTGACGCTGGCCGCCGCCGACAACTACCGGATCGCGGTCAAGACCATCGACGTCCTGTCGCCCGTCGAGGACACCAGCCTGGTAATCCCCGCGCGCTCGTACGTCGAACTGATGCGGGTGCTCGCGGACACGGACGACCCGGTTGACATCATGCTCGCCCCGGCGCGCAGCCAGGTGATCTTCCACGTCGACACCATCGACCTGGTGAGCCGGCTCATCGACGGCCAGTTCCCCAACTACCAGCAGGTCGTGCCCACGAGCCACACCACCCGAGCCACCATCGACCGGGACGAGCTGCTGAAGGCGGTCCGGCTCTCCGCGCTCATCGCGGCCGGCGCCGCCAACGTGGTCAAGCTGCGCATCGGCGAGGAGGGGTCGGCCGGGATCACCATCGCCGCGGCCGCCGACGTGGGCGACGCCGAGGGCCAGGTGGAGGCGGAGCTCGAGGGCGACCCCGTGACGGTCGCGTTCAACGCCCGCTACCTCACCGAGGCGCTCCAGAACGTCGATGCGGACCGGCTCGCGCTGGAGCTCAACGGGCCGCTCTCGTCGGGCGTCTTCCGGCCCACGGACGACCCGGACTACGTCCACGTCATCATGCCGGTCCGGACCCCCTCCTGAGACTCGACCACCTGAGCCTGCGCGGCTATCGGAGCTATCGCGAGCTGGAGGTCGACCTCCCGCCCGGGCCCAACGTGGTGGTCGGGCACAACGCGGCCGGCAAGACCAACCTGCTCGAGGCGATGGTCGTCCTGAGCCGCGGGTCGTCACATCGCACGTCCACCGACCAGGAGCTCATCGCCTGGGGCGAGCCGCTCGCGCGGATCGAGGGCAGCGTCACCGGGGCCAGCGTCGCCGGCGACACGGTCGAGGTCGTGCTCGTGGCGCCCGGTGGCGTCCCCGGTGGCCGCAAGCGGATCCGGGTGAACGGGGTCCCACGGCGGGCGAGCGCGCTCGCGAATGCCTTCCGCACGGTCCTCTTCGCACCCGAGGACATGCTGCTGGTGGCAGGCGGGCCATCGCTCCGGCGATCGAGCCTGGACACGCTCGTGGCGCAGCTCGTGCCCACGGCCGCCGCCGCCATGGCGACCTATGCCCGCACCCTGGTCCAGCGCAACAACCTGCTGCGACGGATCCGGGAGGAGGCCGCGGGCCGTGACGAGCTGCGCTTCTGGGACCAGACGCTCGTCACCGAGGGCAGCCGGATCGTGACCTGGCGGGCCGAGACACTGGGACGGCTCGCGGAGCCGCTGGCCGAGGCGCAGCGGGAGATCGCCCCGGGCGAGGGTCGCCTGTCCGTCGTCACCGTCACGAACGCACCGGCGGCCGACGGCGAGAGCGCCGAGGACGCGCTCCGCCGCCGGCTGGCGGAGACGGCGGACAAGGAGGTCTGGAACGGCGCCACGCTCGTCGGGCCGCACCGGGACGACATCGCCTTCCACCTGGACGGCCGGGACCTGGCCGGGTTCGCCTCGCGCGGGCAGCAGCGGACCGCCATCCTCGCCTGGAAGCTGGCGCAGCTCGACCTGCTCGCCGCGGCGGCCGGCGACCCACCCCTGCTGCTCCTCGACGACGTGTTCAGCGAGCTCGACCCGGAGCGTCGGGCGCATCTGGTGCGGCGCATCGGGGGCCTGCCCCAGGCGTTCGTGACCACGACCGCCCTCGAGGACCTCGACCCAGCCCTGGTCCGGGCATCCACGGCATGGCGGGTCCGCCCGGGGTCGCTCGAGGCGGTCCCGTGAGCCGCCGCCCGATGCGTCGGCTGTCCGAGCTGCTGCCGGACGCGGTGGCCGCCCTGGGCATCTCCGAGGAGCTGGCCGCCGCGACGCAGGGCGACTCGTGGGAGGCGATCGTCGCGCGGCACGTGCCGGCGGCGGTTGGTCACTGCGAGCTCGTCGAGGTCCGTCCACCGCTGCTCGTGGTGCGTGCCACGGATGCCGCCACGGCCCAGGAGCTGCGGCTCCAGGGGAGCGCCCTCCTCGCGGCCTTCGGTCGAGCCGCCGGTGCGCCCGAGGTCGGCGAGCTGCGCGTGGTCGTGCGCCCCACCCGGACCGAAGGTGTCGACTCCTTCACGAAGCGTTGATCGGGTCCCTGTCGGTTCGGCGGTAGACTAGGCCGCCCATGGGTCCCCGCCTCGAACTCAAGCACGGCCTCGTCCCCGAGGCGGACCGGCTGTCGGATTCCGCGGACGCGACGCTGGTCACGGAGCCAGCGACCGGCTCCAAGGTTCGCTCCAAGGGCAACCTGTACCTCGTGGTGAGCTCGTCGCGCATCGGCGGGCGGGCGCGAGAGGCCACCCAGCTGGTTGCCGAGACCATCCGCCGCGAGTACTACTACGACGAGTCGGCCGGCGTCCCCATCTGCCTCGAGAAGGCCGTGCGGAGCGCCAACCGCAAGCTGCGCAGCAGCCGCGAGGGCGGCGGCCTGCCGCCGGGGGGCATCGGGGTCGCGATGGCCGTCATCCGCACCAACGAGCTGTACGTCGCGACCATCGGGGGTGCCGAGGCATATCTGGTGCGTGCCGCCCGGCTGCTCGTCCCGGACCACACGCAGCAGCCGGGCCTGCCCGCGGACGATGCGCTCCGGGTGGAGGTGTGGCGCGGCGAGATCGCGGTCGGCGACTCGCTCCTGCTCGTGTCCCGGAACCTGACCGAGGTCGTGGGCACCGAGGAGCTCAAGAACGCGGTCGTGACGCTCCACCCGCAGTCGGCGGTCGAGCACCTCCACCACCTGTTCGTGGCGGCGGGCGGCGATGGCCCGGACGCGGTCCTGGCGGTCGAGGCCACGGAGCTCGCCGCGACCCGGGCGGACCGCCGGCTGGCACCCGTCTCGGCCGGCACGGACGCCTTCGCGGAGATGCCCGGCGGGCCGATACCGGGCGGCGACCAGATGGCGGGCGCCGCGACGGCCGTCACGGGTGCGTTCGGCGGCGCGGCCACCGCGGTCTCGGGCGCGTTCGGCGGCGCGATGGACCGGCTGCTCGACCTGATGCCCCGACGCGACCGGACGGCGCGCAGCATCCCGTCGCGGGTCTCGCGGCGCGAGTCCCAGCGCCGGGGCGCGTTCGCGCTCCTGGGGCTGCTGGGGGTGGTGCTGATCCTGGGTCTGGGGGTGTGGCTCCTGCCACGCGGCCGCGAGATGACCAGCATCAACACGGTCTCCGCGGGCGAGCAGGCGTTCGAGTCCGCCACGCAGACCGCGAACGAGGGGATCCGCCTCCTGAGCGGGGACGCGGTCCAGGCGACGACCCTCCTGCAACGCGCGTGGGGCGACCTCCAGCAGGCGGTCACGGCGGGCATCCCCGCGGACCGGACGGGGCCGCTCGAGGAGCAGATCCGCGCCAGCCTCGACCAGCTCTATCACGCAGGCGCGCCCAAGGCCAGCACCCTCTACGAGTTCTCGGAGACGACGGACGTCAAGGCGATGACCGTGGGGCCCGACGGGGGCATCTACTACATCGCACCCGCGAGCGAGGGCCGGGGCGACTCGGTGTGGCGCCTCAACAAGAAGCGCACCAAGGCCTACGAGATCATCAAGACTGGCGACACCGCCAGCAAGAAGGACGTCGGCCGACCGCGCGTGCTGGCGATGACGGCGCTCAGCACGCCCACGCTGCTGATGGTCGATGACAACGGGCAGCTGTGGCGCTGGATCCAGTACGACGACAAGCGGGACGGCAGCCTCAAGTTCTGGCGGGTCGGCGGCGACACGGTGTGGGGCGAGGACCTCCGGGACATCGGGACCATCGTCAACGCAGACGCCGGCACCTACAACGTGTACGTCCTCGACCCCAACCTCGACCAGATCCTGCGGTACGCGCCCACGCTCGACGGCGGCCGCTTCGACGCGCCCACCAACTACCTCGTGACCAAGGACGAGACGGTCGCGGACTACCTCAAGCTGTACATCGACAACAACCTCTACACCCTGACGCCGGAGAACACCGTCAAGCACAGTGCCGGCAAGAAGGTCGACTGGGCCCTCGACGACCCGCCGGACTCGCGGGACCTGCGACCCGGGCACCGCTATCGGCTCATCGACGGCACCGGCCCCTCCGGGTACCTCTACGTCTACGACCAGCAATGGGGACGTGTCCTGGTGTTCCTCAAGAGCGACGGGTCGTACGTGCAGCAATGGGCCACGAGCGGGCCGCAACCCTCCATGGCCGACGTGCGAGGCATGTACGTGACCCAGAGCGGCAGCGCGCAGCGACCGGGGGTCCCGCAGGTCGTCTACGCCACCCCCGAGGGCATCTATCGCATCAAACTGGAGCAGACGGCGCAGGACCTGTCGGCGACCCAGGCACCCGAGGGCAGTCCGGGGGCGGACGGGTAGCGCATCGGACCGGAGGCGATGACATGACGACCGACGTCACCGAGGTCATGGTCGAGAGCGTCCACGTCCACGCCGACTCCGCCCAGCACGTCGTGCTCCTGCGGGAGCGCGAGGGCGAACGCTATCTGCCCATCTGGATCGGGCCGTGGGAGGCGAGCGCCATCGCATCCCGGCTCCAGGGGATGCTCCCGGACCGACCGCTCACGCACGACCTCTACACCCGGACCCTGGTGGAGCTGGGCGCGCGCGTCCGCCGCGTCACGGTCAGCGACCTGACCGATGACACCTACCGTGCGCGGATCCTGCTGGAGCAGGACGGCACCGAGTACGACATCGATGCCCGGCCGTCGGATGCCATCGCGATCGCCGTGCGCGCCGACGCCCCGATCTTCGTGGCCGACGCGGTGCTCGATCGTGTGGGCATGCTGCCGGGCGCCGAGCAGGAGCGCCGGCTGTCGATGTTCCGCGAGTTCGTGAACTCCCTCGAGTTCGACCTGGGCGGCGGGGCGCCCGACCGGGACTCCTAGCCCAGGGCCTCGGGGCCGTTCGTGCCCAGCGCAGGCTCGCCCGCGGCGAGGGCCTCGTCGCGGCGAAGCCACAGCGCGATCCGCAGTCGCCAGAAGTCACGCACGGCGCGCAGCACCACGCGTGGGTTGGCGCCGGACGCCCGCCCGGCCGGCCGGGGATGGTGGGGCACGCCCACCTCCACGACGCTGCGGTTCGTGGCCCGGAGCTTGATGAGCAGCTCCGCGCTCAGGAACGCGCCGCCCGAGGTCAGGCGGATCCCCTCGAGCGCCTCGCGCCGGAACAGCTTGCAGGCGCAGTCGACGTCACGCAGCCGGAGCCCGAAGAACAGACGCAGACAGGCGCGGTAGGTGCGTGCGTAGGCGAGGCGGATGGCCGGGTCGGCGCGCTTGATCCGATAGCCCACGACCACGTCGGGGCGCGGCGCGTCCGGACCGCCGCCCGCCGCCACCGGCTCCCGCATCCGGTCGAGCAGCAGCCCGAGGTCCGCGATGCGGAACTGGCGGTCGCCATCGGTGAAGCACACGAGCGGGTACCGGGCGGCGCCGAACCCGCTCTTGAGCGCGGCGCCATATCCCCGATTGACCGGGTGATGGACCACGCGCACGACATCCGGGTGCTCCGCCGCCAGCCGGTCGGCGATGGCGCCCGTGCCGTCCTTGGAGCCGTCGTCGACGCAGATGATCTCGAAGCGGTCCGCCAGGCGAGGCAGCTCGCGGAGCGCCTCCGCGACCAGCGGCTCGATGTTCTGGGCCTCGTTGTGGGCAGGGAAGAACCAGCTCAGGCTGGGCGAGCGGGGCATGGGTGCAGGGGACGGCGCATGGGCCGCCGGGGCGTCTGGGAGGGCCACGAGGGCATCGTACACGGGCCGCCCGGTTCCGCCCCGGGCGGCCCGCCGGGCGGGTGGCCCTAGCGGCGGCCCACCACGTGCCAGACGGTGGCGCCCGGGATGTCCGGCACCTCCTCCAGCTCGAACCGCGCCTCGAACGGCGGCAGGTCGTCATCCAGCCGGATGAGATAGACCGGCCGCCCCTGGCCGAGATAGCCATCGATGACGTCCCGCAGGTCACCCAGGCCGTCGTCGAGCACGTCCCGGTCGTCGACGATGGTCATGTCCGGCCGCTCGCCCTCGGCCCATCGGGCGTACCACAGCGGCGTGGAGAAGCTCCACCAGCTGATGACCACCGGGTCGGGCTCGAGCTGGGGCAGCAGGGCGTCGACCCACTCGCGCGCCCACGTGTCATCGGAGGCGTCCGCGCTCGCGTAGCGCGTGGGCACGGGCAGCAGGGCACCCGCGAGCAGGACGGCCCCGGCCACCACCGTGACCGCCATGCGGACCCATCGGCGGGGAGGCGGCTCGCCGGGGGCGGCGAACCGGCGCCAGCCCGCGACCACCAGGTCCCAGAGGGCGTCGACGGCCAGCGCCGCCCAGACGACCGTGACGAGGATGGGCACCAGGTAGTAGCGGTCGATGTCCGCGTTCTCGTAGCCCAGCAGGAACCACACCGGGACCAGGAACCAGGGGATGGTCAGCGCCATCAGGCTCGGCCGGCGCCAGATTCCCGCCAGCACGCCCAGGACCGCCAGCGGTGCCGCGAGACCCAGCTGCTGCACGACCACATCCCACACGTCGGCCGCCGCCTGGGCCATCGTCGGCCACTCGTGGAACGTGCCCCGGAACTGCTCGCCCAGGACCAGGTATCGGAAGCCGCCCACCACCCGACCCTGCTCGTCGGTGCGCACCCAGTCCGCGGGATGGGCGTAGTCCAGCGGCGGGCCCATGGACGAGCGGAGGGGCAGGTAGGCGTAGACCAGCACCGTCACCACGGCCACGGCGAGCAGGCACCCGAGCACCAGCCGCCAGCGCCGCCACAGGATCCGCGGGTTGACCGCCAGGACGAACAGCGCCACGCCGGGCGCCATGAGCAGCGTCAGCGCGTGGTTGCCCAACGAGACCCCGAACACGACCGCCCCGAGCACCAGCCAGCGACCCGCGTCCGGACGACCTGCGCGCTCGCGCGCTGCCCAGGCGAGCAGGACCACCAGCAGGAGCGCCCCCAGGAAGAGATGGAACGCATGCGGGTCGGCACGCACGGCGTTCTCCCAGGCCAGCGGTGCCACGGCCAGCAGCGCACCCGCGGCGATGCCGATGACCGGTCGGCGGGTCACCTGGACCACCGCCACGGCGGTGAGCGCCGCGGCGCCAGATACCAGCAGCGCCGATGTCAGGTTGGCACGCAGCGCCGGCTCGCCGAACGGCTGGAGGAGCACCGACGTGAGCCACAGCAGCAGCGTGTAGCTGGGATATCCCGTGGGATGCGCGATGCCCAGCGTGGTGCCGATGGTCTGGAACTCGCCGGTGTCCCAGAAGCCGAGGCCGGGCATCAGCGTCCGCAGGTCGAGCAGCAGCGAGCCCGCGAACACCAGGAGCGCAGGGACGAGGTAGGGCGCCGAGCGTCGGAGCCAGCCCGGCTCGGGCGGGGCGGCGACGGGAGCGACGATGGCGGCGGTCTCGTCCGTCACCACCCGAGCTCCACCCCCCACATCACGCCCCACGCGTTGATGGCCACCGAGGCGGCGACGAGCAGGAGCGACACGACCCAGCCGACCCGCCACCGGCGTGCCTCGACGATGCCCAGTGCGACCAGGATCATCGCGAACGGCGCGAAGTCGTTGCTGAACCGATAGCCGAACTGGACCCAGCCCTGGCTGAAGTGCGCGAGGTCGGCGAGGGCGATGGCGAGCACCGCGACACCCGCGCCGGCGACCAGCCGGCGACGCCAGCCCAGCACGAGCGCGGGGATCGCGAGGAGGAACGCCGGGGTGGTGAGGAAGATGCTCATGCCCATCGCCGAGGGTCGCAGCGGGCAAGCGGCATCCTCGTCGGGCCTGAGCTGGTCGAGCAGCCCGGTGGTGGGGGTGCACGGCTCGTCGTATGCGCCCGCAGGGGCGTTGACCGGCGCGTTGAGCAGCATGATCGGCCAGTTGACCAGGATGTAGCGCGGGTCCTCGGTGCCCCAGTCCTCGTGGTACAGCTCCGGTGCCGGCTTCACCTCGGTCTCCCGGATGTGGTCGTAGGCCGGGTGGAACACATGGCCCGTGGTGGCCAGGTTGTAGGTCGCGAGGAGGACGAGCGGGACGGCGCAGCCGAGCGCGGCGGCCACGGCTCGTCGCACCCACGAGCGGCCTGGGCCCACGAACGCGAAGAAGGGCGCCCCGAAGAGCGCCGTGAGTCGGGCGAGGCATGCGATGCCGAACAGCAGCCCAGCCCCCACGCCCCGGAGCGCGAGCTGGCCTGGGAGCGCCCGCCCGCTGCCGTCCTCCGCCTCGTGTCGCTCGCCATCCAGGGCCGCGGTGATGGCCAGGAACAGGAAGGTGCTGGCCGCCACGTGGGCTTGGAACCAGGTCGTGCCCAGCATCGAGGCGTACCACGCGACGGTGCCGAAGCCGTAGGCGATGGTGACCAGGAACGCGGCGTCCCGGCGTTCCGTGACGCGCGTCAGCATCCGCCAGCACAGGCCGACGTTGATCCCGCCCAGCACCGCGAACACGAGCGCGCCTTGGGTGGCGAGCCCGAACACGGCCACGAACGGCAGGAGGATGACGGCCGGCAGCGGCGGGAAGGGGATGAGCGCTCGGCCGGGCTCGTAGGGCAGCCCCAGCCGCTCCGTGAGCAGCCGGTCACCCAGGTCGAGCACGTCCTGGTAGTAGTCGTTGGTCCGGACGCCGCTGTCCACGGGGTAGCGGATGCCCGCCGTGCCGTCGAGCCAGGCCTGCGCCTGCCACACGAAGTGGTCGTAGAAGCCCCAACGGTGCGGGTTGCTCCAGATGTAGACGACGATGGCGACGATGGCGAAGCCGATGCCAACCCAGCGCGGCCCGATGAGCCCCAGCAGCCGCTCGAGCGCACCATCGGTGCGCTGCGAGAGCCGGTCGGCGGGAGACGCCCCGATGCCCCGTCGACCGGAGGCGAACGGGCCCGTTGCTATACTCGCGGTCACCTCGTCGCCCTATCCCCTGGAGGCCGGTCCGGCTTGATCACGTCCCCGGCGCGTGGAGCCGACCGGGTGGTGGGGGTGTCCGGCCCCCCGCCGCGAGCCCTGGCCGCATCCACAGCCCTGATCGTCCTGCTGCTCGGCGCGCTGGCCCTGCGGCTCACTATCGCATACATCCTGTTCCCCGCCTCGGGCTTCGAGTCGGACATCACGACCTACGTGTCGTGGGCCCTGACCATGGCGCGGGAGGGCCCCGGCGGCTTCTACGCCAACGCCGGCTTCATCGACTACCCGCCCGGCTACCTGCTGGTCCTGTGGCCCATCGGCGTGGTCGCGCAGGCGCTGGGTGGCACCGACCCGAGCGCCATCGCCACGCCGCTCGTCAAGCTGCCCGCGATGCTCGCCGACATCGGCGTCGGCTGGCTGCTGTACCGCCTGGTGCTCGGCTGGGCGTGGCCGTCCCGTCGCGCAGAGGGGCTCGCGCTCGCCGCCGCGGCGCTGTACGTCTTCAACCCGGTCACCTGGTACGACTCGGCGCTGTGGGGCCAGACCGACTCGGTGGGGGCGCTCGTGCTGCTCCTGGGGGTGGCGGCGCTGGTGCGTGGCAACAGCGAGGGGGCGGCGCTCCTGGGCGTCCTCGCGGCCCTGGTCAAGCCCCAGTTCGGGGTGGTGCTGGTGCCGCTCGTGGGCGTGATGCTGCTCCGCCGCCACCTGATCCGGCCGGGCTCCGGGCCGAGGCACGACCCGTGGGGGCCGGCGCGCCTCCGGGGCTGGCTGGCTCGGGTCCAGGGCTGGCCGCGCCTCGTCACCTCGGGCGTGGTGGCGCTGGTCGCGTTCCACGTGCTCGCGCTGCCGTTCGGCATGGGCATCCCCGACTACCTGGACCTGATGGGCCGCACGGCGGCCGGCTACGAGTACCTCACCGTCAACGCCTACAACCCGTGGGCGCTCGTGGGCCTCGACGGCAACGCGGCGCTCGCGTGGGCGATGCCGTACTGGCAGTCGGACCAGGCGCCCCTGCTGCTGGGCGTGCCGGCCGTGGCGGTGGGCGCGCTGCTGCTCGTGGGGGGCTTCCTGTACGGCCTGGGCAACGCGCTGTGGCGGGACCGGCGCGTGACCATCGTCATCGCGACCATCTTCCTGGCGATGGCGTTCTTCGTGCTCCCGACGCGAGTCCACGAGCGCTACCTGATGCCCGTGTTCGCGCTGCTGCCGATGCTCGCGGTCACGTCGCGGCGCTGGCTGCTGCTGCTCGCCGGGCTGTCGGTCGCCACGCTCATCAACCTGCACGCGGTGCTCACCTACTCCGACGGCACGTGCGCGACCGACCCTCAGTGCTTCCAGTGGGGCACGCCCAACGTCCAGGACCTGGCCCTGGGTGACGCCACCCGGACCCCCACGTTCGCGGTCGGGGCGGTGCTCCTGGTGCTGGCCGGCTTCCTGTACACCGGCTGGCGGCTGTGGCGCGGCGCGGCCCGCGAGCAGGACGACCTCGCGCTGCTCTCCGCCGAGGTGGAGGGCTCGGTGGTGATGTCCGGCGCCACGGGCGCCCTGCCCGTGGGCGCTGCTGGCGTCGGCACCGCCGGCCCCGGCGCGTGGTCGGCCCCGGCTGCGGGCACGACGGCCTGGGACGAGCCGGTGCGGGGCCCGTCCGCGCTCGACTGGCTGCTCCACCGGATCACCCCCCGGCCGCTGCGGGCGGACCGCTCGGCGACGCTCGCAGGGGAGCCGCCGGGGCGCCTCGGCCGGCTCGACCTGCTGGTCGTGCTCCTCGTGTTCGCGTCGGCGCTCACCCTGCGCGCGTTCCGGGTGGACCAGCCCTACGACATGTACTTCGACGAGGTCTACCACGCGCGCACGGCCATGGAGTTCCTCCAGGACTGGCGCTACGACGACCCGCACGACATCTACGAGTGGACCCACCCGCACCTCGCCAAGTACGCCATGGCGCTGGGGATCGAGCTGCTGGGCGACCACCGGGTGACCGGCACGTCCGACCTGGGCGTCCCGGTGGCGTCGGCCGCGATCGAGCGGCGGTGGTCCGAGGACGACGACGACCCGGCTCGCCTGGGCGACCGCCTCTACGTGGCCACGGGCGGCGACGTCCGCGCCTACGACCTCGATGCCCGCGGCCTGGTCGCCACCATCCCCATGGCCGCGACCGCCGTGGCGCTCGACGCCGACGACCACCTGCTCTACGGGGCGGGCCCGGACGGCACGATCTGGGTGGTGGACACCACCAGCGGGTCCACGCCGGAGGTGCTCGCGTCTGGCGGTCCGCTGGACCCGGCACGGGTCGCGGTCACGGACGACGTCGTGGTGGTGCTGGGGGCCGACGGCGACCTCGCGTCGTTCGACACTGATACCGGCGAGGAGCTGGGCTCGTCGAGCGTTCCCGGCGCCGCTGGCCTCGAGACGGTGCCGGGTACCAGCCTCGTCGTGGCGCGACCCGCCGAGATCGCGGACCCGGCGGCGGTCGCCCTCGACCTGTCCGACCACATCGCGACGGACCCGGACGTCATCGAGGGGCGCCTCCGCTCCGATGCCGAGGAGGTCGCCCTCGCGGGCTGGGTCGACGACGCCACGCAGGCCGCCATCCAAGGCGACATCGACGCCGGGCTGCTGCCCGGCGTGAGCATCAGCGAGGGCTCGGTGCCCGTGATCGCCGTGTCCGATGGCGATGGGGTCTCGTTCCGCGCCGCCACCACGCTCGACGAGCTCGACCGCGTCGACATCGAGGGCGGCGCCTCTGGCATGGACTGGGGGATGGCGTCCCTGCCTGGCGGCGAATGGGCCTCCGTGCTCTACGTGGCGGCCGGCTCGACGGTGCAGCGGATCCACATGGCCGACGACGGCCCGGACCAGGTCGGCGAGACGGACATGCCCGGGCCCGTCACGGAGCCCGTCTGGAACGACATCGCGGACCTGCTCCACGTGGTGGGCGAGCGCGACGGCTCCCCGACCGTCTACGTCCTGGACTCGCACGGCCAGTCGGTGTTCATGGACGTGCCGCTGCCGTTCCAGGCGGCGGCGACCGTGCTGGACACGCAGCCCGACCGGCCCAGCGTCGACCGGACGCAGCTCCTGGCGCTCGCCGCCGACGGGCGGGTCGCGACCATCGACGTGGGCGGCAACGCGTTCGGCTACCGGATGCCCGGGGTGCTCATGGGCGCCCTGACGGCGGCCGGCATCTACCTGCTCGCCCGGGTCCTGTTCCGGCGCCGCAGCGTGGGCCTGTTCGCCGCCGCGCTCGCCATGGCGGAGGGGATGCTGTTCGTCAACTCGCGCATCGCCATGAACGACGTGTACGTCACCGGGTTCCTGGTGATGGCCGCGGCCCTCTTCGCGCCCGTCTGGCTGGGCACCTGGCGCCGCTGGTGGCAGGCCACCCTGGTCGTCCCGCTGGTGGGCGTCCTGCTGGGGCTCGCGCTGGCGTCCAAGTGGGTGGCGGCCTACGCCATCGGCGGCTTCGTGCTGCTCGTGCTGCTCCGCTCGTCCCTGGGCCGCGTGGTCGCGCTGCTGGGCATGGTGTTCCTGACCGCGGTCCTGGGCGCCCTCGCCATCCACCCCTCGCAGGGCGACGATCCCCATCGGAACTGGCCCTTCCTGCTGGTCATGGTCGGCCTCACGCTCGCGCTCTCGGCCGCGATGGTCCGCAGGCCCGTGCGGCTCACGCGCGACGAGCTCGTGACGGCCGTCGCCTGGCTGGTCGCTGGTGGGACGCTGCTCGCCGCGGGCTCGCTCGCGGGCGGGTCGTCGCTGCCGGCCGATGGGCCCGTGACGGGGTCACGCCTGCTGCTCGGCGGCGGGGCCATGATCGTGGCAGGGGCGCTGTTCGGCCTGGGCGCGATCGTCGCGGGGCGCGTGGGCCGCGGGCCCCTGGCGCCACCCGTGGACGAGCTGCCCCAGCCCGAGCCAGCAGGTCCCGGATGGCTGTCGCCCGGTCGGCTCCTCGGGGTGCCCTGGCTGCTCGCGCTCGGCTGCCTGGTGGCCATCCCGGTGGTCGTCTACGCCATCAGCTACATGCCCTGGTTCGCGCTGGGCAACCAGCTCTGGAAGGGCGTGCCCGCGGGCCACACCGGGCAGACGCTCTGGGACCTGACCATCCAGATGTACAACTACCACAACAACCTGCGGGTGCCACATGCCGCCCAGTCGCCGTGGTGGGCGTGGCCGCTCAACCTCAAGCCGGTGTGGTTCTACCAGGACGGCTTCGCGGGCAACACCACGGGCGAGATCTACGACTCCGGGAACCTGGTCGTGTTCTGGATGGGCATCCCGGCGCTGCTGTTCGGCGCCGTCGCGGCATGGCGCCGGCGCAGCCTGCCGCTCACCCTGGTGCTGCTGCTCTTCCTGGCCATGTGGCTGCCCTGGGCGCGAATCGACCGCGCCACGTTCCAGTACCACTACTACACCTCGGTGCCCCTCGTGGTCCTGGCGCTGGCGTACCTCCTGGCCGAGCTGTGGCACGGCCCCGCGCGGCTGGCGTGGCTGATCGCCAGGGTGGGGGCGGCCCTGTGCATCCTGGGGCCCTCGATCATGTGGCTCGGGCGGTCGGTGCTGTGCGGCGCGGCCAACGTCGAGGGCACCGACGCCGGGGGCCAGGTGTGCGGCGCCTCGGTCCGGGACGTGACCCTGGACCAGCGCTCGATCATGGTCCTCGTGGTGCTCGTGGTCGCGGCCGTCGCGCTCCTCGGGGCGCTCTGGCGCGCGTACCGCGCCGGCCCGCCGCCGGCGGGCTCGGGCTGGCTGGCGTCGCCGACGACCCTGGTGGTGGCGGTCGTGGCCGCCGGGGCCGCGGCCCTCCTCGCCGTCGTGCTCCTCGTGGACGACGCGGGCAGCGTCACCTTCCAGCTGACGGCCGACGAGCTGGGCGCACTATCGCTGCTGGTGCTGCTGGCGCCCGCCTGGCTCGTGCTCCGGGCGCGCGACGCGCGGCGCTTCGCCCTGGGCGTCGTGGCCGCG
This sequence comes from Chloroflexota bacterium, assembly GCA_046328155.1. Lineage (GTDB taxonomy): Bacteria > Chloroflexota > Limnocylindria > Limnocylindrales > CSP1-4 > JAFMJV01. The sequence goes on along the minus strand of JAXLXC010000030.1, from coordinate 38,290 downwards.
GCAGCGCTGTTCCTGCTGATCTGGTACCCGAACCTGACGGGCCTGCCCGTGCCCGACGGCCTCGCGACCGCCTTCCAGGGCCTCCTGCCGACCTGGACATACGACTTCCAGTTCGCCGTCAACCGCGAGCTCCCGGAGCCCGGCGGCATGGCCGACCTCTCGACCGCGGTGGTCGCCGTGGCGACGTTGCTCGGCGTGGGCGTCGTGATGGTCGCGGCGCGCATCTGGCACCGCCGACCCGAGCCGTTGCTCCTCGACGAGGTGAGCTGAGCGGCGGCTGCCTCAGCCGGCGGCCGGCGGCAGCGCCAGCTCGCGCACGAAGTCCTCGAACAGCCGCTGGCCGACCAGGAAGTGCTTGGTGCCCACCACCCGGAAGCCCTGCTTCTCGTAGAACCGGTTGGCGCGCTCGTTCCGCTGGTTGACGCCCAGCCACACGCTCCGAGCGCCTGTCGCCGCCGCAGCCGCGACCGACGTCCCCATCAGCTCGGCGGCGATGCCGCTCCGATGCTGCTCCGGCAGGACGTAGATCTTGGACAGCTCCACCGCGGGCCGATGGGCGACGGCCTGGGCGGCCTCGGCGTCGTATGGCTCGCCCGTCACCAGCATCGTGTAGCCCACGGGCGCATCGTCGAGCAGCGCCAGGAACAGGATGCGCGCCGGGTCGGCGAGGTAGTCGCGGAAGCGGGCCTCCGAGAGATGCAGGGCGACGAACGCGGCGTTGTCCGCAGGGTCCGTGTCCGGCGGCGACGCGAGCGGGAACGTCACCGCAGCGAGGCGGTGCAGGGGGGCAGCATCGGGCGGCCCGGCGCGGCGGATGACGAGGGGCATCGTCGGAAGCGTACCGGCCCGTGCCCCCCGCCGCTCGGGGCGAGGATGACGAACGGCCCGTGGCAGCCATTGCCTATCGACAGGCAGCCGCCTATCATCAACGGCATGATTAGCGTCAAGGTGAGCACCAAGCATCAGATCGCAGTGCCAAGCGAGGCTCGCAGGGCGCTTGGCATCGCGGCGGGTGACCGTCTGAGCGTGGAGATCGTGGGTGACGCGATGGTCATCAAGCGCCGTCAGTTGGCCGGAGCGCGACTGCGTGGCCTGCACAAGGAGGTCTGGGAGGGCGTCGACCCCGTGGAGTACGTCCGGCAGCTCCGCGACGAGTGGACGGCGAACAACTCGTGATGACGGTGGCCGAGCTCTTCGAACGTCATCGCCGCATCGGCATCGACAGCAACGTGCTCATCTATCTGTTCGAGGCTGCCGGCAGGGAAGCGGATGCGGCCCAGGCCCTCATCGACGGTCTCGACGAGGGGCTGGCGGAAGGGGTCGTGTCCGCCATCGTCCTGACCGAGGTGCTCGCCCACCCGGCGTGTCGTGGGGATGGGGCAGTCGTGGAGCGCTACGCGCGCGAGCTTCGGTCGCTGCCCAACGTCCGCGTCGTGCCAGTCGGCGACGAGATCGCCATCGACGCCGCCTGGGGCCGAGCCAGCGGTCGCGACCTGGGCGACGCCATCCACATGGCGACCGCGCGCAAGGCGGGTGCGACGTGCTTCGTCACCAACGACCGACGGATCACGGGACGCGCTGGTGTCGAGGCCGTCCTGCTCTCGGACATCAGCGTGCCAGAGGACCCCGGCACTGCGCCGATGGGCGACCCCGGGGAGGCCGAGGGCTAGATGAGGCCCCGCGATGCCAGGTTGCGCATCAGTGCGGCGGCGCCGAACGTCCACGGCTCCGCCTGGGTGCTCGGCACCACCGTGTTCTGGAGCGCACCGAGCCGCTCGGAGGAGATCGAGACCACATCCCCCTCGTGATGGGTGAAGCCCATGCCGGTGGCGTCGCGGTCTTGGACCGGCGCGAACATCGTGCCCAGGTACAGGACCAGCCCGTCCGGATAGCCGTGGTCGGGGCCGATCGCGGCGGCGACCAGGTCGGCGGGGTCGCGACTGATGCGGCCCATGTCGGAGCGGCCCTCGAGCCGGAAGCCATCGGCCCCCTCGATGGTCAGCCGCACCTCGGCGGTCCGGATGTCGTCCAGGCCGAAGCCGGCGTCGAACAGCCGGATGAAGGGGCCCAGCGACGCCGAGGCGTTGTTGTCCTTGGCGCGTCCCAGCAGGAGCGCTGACCGCCCCTCCACGTCCCGGAGGTTGACGTCGTTGCCCAGCGTGGCACCCACGATGCGTCCCATGGCCGAGACCACCAGCGCGATCTCGGGCTCCGGGTTGTTCCATGAGGAGCCGGCGCCGATGCCCACCTGGGCGAGGTGGCCGACGGTCGACATGGGCTGGGCCTTGGTGAACAGCTCAGAATCCGGGCCTATGCCTACCTCGAGGTACTGCGACCACACGCCCTGCCGGATGAGCGCCTCTTTGAGCGCGATCGCCTCGGGCGAGCCCGGGCGCAGGGCGGCCAGGTCCGTGCCCACCAGACGCTCGACGTCCGCCCGGATGGTCAGCGCCCGCTCGGCGGACCCGCCGGCGCGCTCCTCGATGACGCGCTCCAGCAGCGACACCGGGAACGTGACGCCGACCGCCTTGACCGCCTGGAGGTCGACCGGTGACAGGAGCCACGGACGGCCCGGGTCGCGAGTCTCGCGCGGGGTGTTGGCGAGGATGTCGTCAAGCCGGCCGACCGGCTCACCGCCGACGGCGGCCGCCGCGAGAGGGTCGGCGGTCTCGCAGAGGTCGCGCATGGTCGGGTAGGCCGCCGAGATGTCGACCAGCTCGCCACCCCGCACCACGACGACCGAGGGACCGGCGACGTCGGGTCGCCAGGCCCTTCCCACGAGCAGGGCGTCGGCGGCATCGAGCGGCACGGCGGCGGCCGTCACCGGATCGGCGCCTGTGCGGGGCCTCGCGGGGATGCCTCCGGGATCCGCGCGTGAAATCCGCTCGGCAGCGCGCCTTGCGCGGCCAGGCGGCGGATGACGAAGCCGTAGTAGTCGTCCACCTTGGCGGTGATGTTCTCCCAGCCGAACTGGACCGCCCGTTCCTTGCCCGAGGCACCCATCCGGGCCCGCAGCGCAGGGTCGCGGAGCAACGTGCCGATGGCTCCCGAGAGCGCGGTCACGTCCTTGGGTGGCACCAGCAGCGCCTGCTCGCCGCGACGCACGACGCCCTTGTAGCCATGGATGTCGGAGCACACGATGGGCACCCCGGCAGCCATCGCCTCCAGCAGCACGATGCCGAACGACTCCTGGCCCGTGGCAGGTGACACGAACACGTCCGCGGTCGCGAGCGCACGGATCTTGTCCTGGTCGCTGACCCGGCCGAGGAGCTCCACGCCTTGGAGGCGGCGGGTGGCGATGTAGCGGCGCACCTCACGCTCCTGGGGGCCGGCGCCGATCATCAGCAGTCGGCAGTCGAGGCCCTCGCGACGCAGGTGGCGGAACGCCTTGAGCAGGTACATGGCGCCCTTGCGCGTCTCGAAGCGGCCGATGTACAGGATGTTGGGCGTCCCATCGCGCCAGCGGGCGAAGGGCGCCACGTGCTGGAAGTCGCGCAGGTCGACGCCGTTGGGGATGACCTTGTAGTCGCCCGGGAAGTAGCGGTTGATGAAGTGCATCGCCGCGGCGCTCACGGCGATCCGACCATGGAGCCGTCGGGCGAACCGCTGGAGCATCCGCTTCCCGAACTCGTACGACAGGCTCTGCCCCGAGTAGGCATGGAACGTGCCGATGTTGACGCTCGTGGAGAACCGCAGCAGCTCCAGCGACAGGAAGGGCACGAAGGGCTCGTGGAAGTGGAGCACGTCGAAGCGCTCCCGGTCGAGCATCTCCTGGGCCAGCTGCCCGTAGCGATGCGACACGGTCAGCGTCCCGACCGAGCCGTTGGTGGGCACGCTCCAGCCATAGCCCAGCCGGATGATGTCGCCCTCGCTCGACTTCTGTGGTCCGTGCGTGGAGCTGATGATCCGGACGTCGTGCCCACGGACCACGAGGTTCTCGTACAGCTCCTGCACGTGCTGGTTGACGCCGCCCGGGAGCGGGTAGATGTAGGGGGTCACCAGCCCGATCTTCATCGGGGGTAGCCCAGGTCGCGACCGTTGCCCTTGCCAAGGATTCGGTGGCGCACGGTGTCACGGACCGCTCGCACGTTCTTGGCGGTCTGCTGGCGGAACATGCCCACCTGCTCGGGCCACGCGTACCCTGTCCCCTCCCAGGCGGTGGAGTCCTCGACGATGGCGCGTCGGAGGGCCTGGGCGTCGTCGCCCCGGAACCGGGTGATGGCACGCCCGACCGACGTGGCCTTGTGGGCGTCGCTGCTGGCCACCTGGGTGAGGCCGGCCTCGAACGCGAAGGCCGGGACGCGGGCGCTCCAGCGCATCCGTGCCGTGGTCGGGTTGAACGCCTCGATGGCGTCCGGGTGACGTGCCGGGTCGGCTTCGTCCAGCAGCCGGCGGATGGTCCCCTCGCTGGCGCACAACGGGTAGGGCACCAGGGGATGCGCCACGATGGCCAGACCCCCCTGCTCGTGCACCTGGGCCACCGCGTCGCGCATGCGTCCCCATGGCTTGATGCGCTGGGTCAGGAACAGCGCCACGAGATGGCCGTTCCGCGTCGTGATCTCCTCGCCCACGATGACGTCCACGGGCAGCTGGCGCTCCCGCGCGAGGCGCTGGCCCACGACGGCGGCATCGATGCGCTCGTGGTCGGTGATCGCGATGACCTGGAGCCCGGCCGCGACGGCGGCGTCCAGGATGGCGTCGACCCCATCCACCCCGTCGGACGCGAGCGTGTGGATGTGCAGGTCCGCGCGGCTCATGGGCCGGTCGGGTGGGGGCGGCGCGCCCTCCGGCCACGCCGCCACGGGCGCCGCCTCGTCAGGGGGCTCGGTCGGGCCGTGGTCGGCGCCTGGCTGCTCGTGGGTCATGCCGGCGGGATGTCCTCCCAGATGCGGAACAACAGTGTCCACCACTGCTCGGGTGCGTGCGCGACGAGCCGTTCGAAGGCGACCACCTGTCGCCCGAGCGTGGTCCGGACGCGCTCCCGTCGGCTGCCCGCGACCGGCACCTCGACTCGCTCGATGTGACCCACCCAGCCACCCTGGCCATCGCGGAGGACCGCCAGCGCGTACAGCGGGGCGCCCGTCTCCACCGCCAGCACCGAGGGGCCCGCGGGGAGCCGGCACGTGGCCCCGAACAGGCGGGCGCTGGTCCCGGCACCGCCGATGGGTCGGTCCGCGACGAGCGCGGCGCCCTCGCCAGCCGCGATCCGCGCGCGGAGCTCGGTGGAGGCGTCGCGGATGGGGATGAGGTCGAAGCCGATGGCGCCCCGGGTGCGCTGGAAGTAGTCCGCCAGGACGGGGTTGGCGACGCGCTCCATGGGCCCGGCCACGCGGATGGAGCCGGTGCGGGCCGCGTACAGCCCCGCCATCTCCACCGACCCGAGGTGGAGCCCAGCGAAGATCGGTCCTGGCGCGCCGTCGGCCACTGGGGCGAGTGCCGCCGCCGTGAGCGCCGGGTCGGCCAGCCGCACGCGCCGCCGCAGCGCCGCCGCGTCATAGCGGGGTGCCATGGCGCCCTCGAGGTACGACACGAACCAGTGGCCGAAGACGTCCCGGACCAGGTCGTCCAGGACGCGCTCGTCGTGGGCTGCGGCGACCACCCGAGGGCTGGCGTGGTCGGTCGTGGCCAAGGACCGGCACACGCGTGCGAGGTTCGCACGCGCGAGGGCGCGACGCTCGCCCATGAACCGGCTGGCGAGCCGCCCGGCGCGGAAGCCCAGGCCGTAGACCGGGCCGTCGGGCAGCCGCTGGAGCACCGCCACGCCGAGGAGCAGCACGCGTGCCGCGAGCCGCGAGCCGGCTCCCCGCAGGCCCGCCGCCGCGACGCCGCCGCTCATGCGCCCCTGCCCCGGGACCTCGCGGGTGCATCGTCCGCGAGCATGGCCATCGCGCGCGCCTCCAGGCGGCGGGACTCGGCCTCCGTCGCGGGCCACATGGGCTTGAACGTGTGCCACTGCTCGGGCGCCGCACGGACGAACGATTCGAGCGCGTCCGCGATGGCCTGCGTGGCGATGGCGATGGACCGGGGGGACGTGTCGGCCACCTCCAGCGGCTGGGCGCTCGCGTTGCGATACCCGCCGACATCGGTCCGGTGGTAGGCGGCCACGGGCAGGATGATGGCGCCGGTGCGCGCCGCGAGGGTCGCTGGTCCGGCGGGCAGCGTGGTCCACGCGCCGAACAGCCGGACCGGCACGTCCTCGGGCCGGTATCCCCAATCCACGACCATGCCCAACGCCGCCGGGCTGCCACGCAGCACGCGGTAGATCTCGCGCAGGTTGCGCCAGCCGATGATCCGGATGCCCCAGCGCGCGCGCTGGCTGTTGAGCAACTCGAACAGCTCCGGGTAGGCCGTGTCGTCCGCGAGCCCGTACGTGGGCACGCCCTGGAGGGCATAAGAGCCGGCGAAGATCTCGATGCTGCCGATGTGCCCCGACGCGGCGATGAGGCCCCGGCCCTCCGCCTGGCAGCGGGCCCAGACCTCCTGGAACGTCTCGTGGGCGGCACCCGTGGGGGGCAGCAGCCGCAGCGGCTCGTCGGCCGGTCGCGTGGGGAGGCGCATGAGCTCCACCACGAACCGGGAGTAGGACGTGTAGGTCCGTCGGGCGAGCCCCCGGACGGCCCGATCGTCCGCGGGCAGCCCGAGGATGTGCGCGGCGTTCGCCTGCACGATGCGGCGCTTGGAGCGCCAGCCGAGGTAGCCGCCCAGCGAGACCGCACGAGCGGCAGGCTCGGTGACCCGGGTGGTGGTGTGTCCCAGCGTGAACGACGACGCCCGGTACAGCCGGACCACGCTCCGTTCCCGGGCGCGCGCCAGGGCATGCGCGAACCGCCCGCTCCGGTTCCGCCGGTGGGGTGCGTAGTCGACGCCTGTGTGCTGCTCGCCCGCCTCCCTGGGCTCGCTCACGAAGCGCTCTGGGCGAACCCGCTGGGGCTGGGCGCGATGTCGGGTCTGTGCCGCGGGGCGTGGGTCATGGGCTACCCGCGCATGGTGCCACGATCGCGTGCCGGAGCCCGAAACGAGGCGGGCGTCGCGAGCGTCGACGGCTGGCCCGGGACCAACGAGACCGCCGGTTGGCCGGCGGTCTCGCGGAGCGTCAGTGGGTGTGCGCTCAGCCGGCGGCGGAACCCGCCTTGGCGTGCTCCACGGTGATCTGGGACGACACGTCGGTCTCGACCGCGCGGCGCGCCTTGGCCATCTTGCGGGTGGCCTTGGGCTTGGCGGTCTCGGTGCCCACGAGCGTCTCGCTGTCCTCGCCCTTGATGAACGCCTCGACGCGGTTGAGCGCGATGTCGTCGTGGATCTGGATGGGCGGGCTCTTCATGAAGTACGAGCTGGGCGCCACCAGGGTGCCCGAGAGCCCACGGTCCAGGCCCAGCTTGAGGCAGCGGATGGCATCGGTGATGACACCCGCGCTGTTGGGGCTGTCCCAGACCTCCAGCTTGAGCTCCGCGTTGAGCGGCACGTCACCGAACGTCGTGCCCTCCATCCGGATGTAGCACCACTTGCGGTCCTTGAGCCAGGGCACGTGGTCCGAGGGGCCCACGTGGACGTCGTCGGGGTCGAGCTCGTAGTCGAGCATGGAGGTGACGGCGTTGGTCTTGGAGATCTTCTTGGACTCGAGGCGCTCCCGCTCCAGCATGTTGAGGAAGTCGGTGTTGCCGCCGAAGTTGAGCTGGTAGGTCCGGTCGAGCCGCACGCCGCGGTCCATGAACAACCGCGTCAGGACGCGGTGGCTGATGGTGGCGCCCACCTGGCTCTTGATGTCGTCACCGATGACCGGCAGACCCTCCGCGGCGAAGCGGCGCTGCCAGTAGGGCTCCCGACCGATGAACACCGGGATTGCGTTGATGAAGCCGACGCCCGCCTTGAGCGCCTGCTCCACGTACCACTTGGTCGCCTCCTCGCTGCCGACCGGCAGGTAGGACACGACCAGGTCGACCTTGCGCTCCTTGAGGATCCCCACCACGTCCGCCGTGGGCCCAGGTGCCTTCTCGATGACCTGGGACAGGTACTTGCCCAGGCCGTCGTGGGTCATGCCTCGGTCGACCTTGACGTCCAGCTTGGGCACCTGCTGGAACACGTAGGTGTTGTTGGGCTTGGCGTAGATGGCCTCGGAGAGGTCCTTGCCCACCTTGTTCTTGTCGATGTCGAAGGCGGCCACGAACTCGATGTCGCGGACGTGGTAGCCGCCCAGGTTGACGTGCATGAGACCTGGCACGAACTCGTCGTCCGCGGCGTTCTCGTAGTAGTACCGGCCCTGGATCAGGGAGCTGGCGCAGTTGCCCACGCCGACGATGGCGACGCGGATGGGCCTCCGGGCCCCCGTGGCCTCGCCGTGGCCGTTCGAACCGCTGCTGGACGACTTGCCGTTGGTGCTCATGGACGATCGACCTCCGAGGCTGCCTGCTTGACGGTGAAGAGGATTCGTTGGATGACGGTGATGGTGGCGAGGACGGCGATGACGAGGAGGGCCCCGCCCAGGATGGTCTGGCCGGTGGCACCGGGGGCGACCCCGCCGGTGAGGCCCGCGCCGACGAGCCCGATGCCCAGGATGACGACACGCACCTCGCGTGGCGCGAGGCCGACGGCTGCCATGCCCTTGCCGGGCGCGAAGCCGAGGGATTCCGCCCGAGCACGGGCGTAGCTGACCATGAACGCCGAGCCCATGGCCGCGGTGGCCAGCCAGACGCCCATCTCGAAGCCCGCATGGGAGCAGCCGATGACGATGCCGAGGTAGACGATGGCCTCGCCCCAGCGGTCGAAGGTGCTGTCGAGGAACGCACCCAGCTTGCTCGTGGTGCCGGTCACGCGGGCCACCGCGCCGTCGAACATGTCGAACGCGGAGCCCGCGGTGGCGATGATGCCCGCGAGCAGCCACCATTCGATGGCCGCCAGCAGCGCGCCCACGACGCAGATGCCAAAGCCGATGAGCGTCAGGTGGTTGGCGGTGAGGCCGGCGTCGGCCATCCGCCGCGCGAGCGGGTCCACCATGTGCCGCATCTCGTCGCGCTTGGGCGTGGCGGACGGCCGGGGCGGCGCGCTGGGTGTCGGGGCGCTCACGAGGCGAGCCCCAGGAGCTCCCGCTCCCGCTCGTGGAAGCGGTCGAAGGTGTCGGACGAGAGGGTGCAGATGACCTCGCGTCCCTGGCGGCGCGTCTCGACCAGACCCGCGGCACGCAACCGGCGCAGATGCCACGAGACGAGGGGCTGCGACAGGTCGACGTGACGCATGAGGTCCGTGACCGTGCCGGGCGCCTCGGCGAGGCGCTGGATCATGCGCAGGCGCGTGGGGTCGGAGAGGGCCTTGTGGACCACCGCGACCTCGCGCAGGTCCTGCGGCGGCGAGGTGATGGTGGCGATGGTGGAGCGGATTCGTGCGGGTGTGGGCACCGTCCGGGCTGCGCCTCCAGTCATCGGACCGCCGACGCATCCGGAACGACGCATCAACGGGGCTTCATATAAAACGGCGTTGATGCTATGGTCCGGCGCGCGGATCGTCAAGCACCCCGCGCCCAGCGCGGCACGGACTGCGCGACGCCTGCCGCCGGGACACGGCATAGTGCACGGACCACGGGGGGAGTGTCCCGGGTTGGGAGGTGGCGTGAGCAACAAGCGCATCGGCGGGACGTGGCTGGTGTCTGGCCTGATCGTGGGCCTGGGCGCGGCCATCGCGACCGGCGTCGTGGTGGCGATCGCCCGGCTCGTCTCGACCGACGCCGCCATCGTGATGGCCCCCGCGGCCACGACCTTCGCCGTGGCCTTGCTCGTCGCCAGGGCGTCGGCCCAGCGTCGGCGGCAGCTGGCCCGGCTGCGCAGGCGGACGCGCCAGCGGATGGACGCCCTCGATCGACGCCAGGCGCATCGGGCCCGCCGCGAGACATCGCGCCTGTACGGCCAGCTCGAGGCGCTCGCCGCGCTCCGCGACACGCTCGATGGCAAGCTGGCGCTCCCGTCCACGCGCGACTGGGCGGCATCCGCCGACCTGCTGCGCGAGCTGGTCACGGTCATCCTCGCGCGCCGACCGCGGGTGGTGGTGGAGACCGGCAGCGGCACCTCGACGGTCATCATCGCGGCCTGCCTGCAGCGACTCGGCGGTGGGCACGTGTGGTCGCTGGAGCACCTGCCCCGCTTCGCCCGCGAGACCCAGGCGCTGCTCGAGACCCGAGGCCTCTCGGACTGGGCCACCGTGGTCGACGCGCCGCTCATCGACCAGCGGCTGGGCGACGGCACATGGTCCTGGTACGACCTCGCGGGGTTCCCGGCGGGCGAGCCGATCGAGGTGCTGTTCGTGGACGGGCCGCCCGGCGATACGGGCCCGTTGGCCCGATACCCCGCGCTGCCCATGCTCCTCGACCGGCTGGCGCCGGGCGCCGCGATCCTGGTGGACGATGGCGCGCGCCCCGACGAGCGCGCCATGCTCGCCCGCTGGCGCGCCGAGGTGCCCGGCCTGGAGATTCGCCCGCTGCCGCTCGAGAAGGGCGGCTCCCTGCTGATGCTCGGCGATCCGCCTCCCGCGACGGCCTGACCCGCAGGGCGCATCATCGCGCCCGTGAGCCGCGACGACCGTGTGGTCCTGCTGGGCGTCCTGTGCCTGGCGTCGGCGTTCGTGGGTGTCGAGCTGATGGCCGTGTCGGTGGCCCTGCCGTCCGTGGTGGAGGACCTCGCCGACTGGAGCCAGCTGCGTCGCGCCAGCTGGGTGGTCAACGGGTACCTCCTGGCGTACATCGCGGTGATGCCCTTGGCGGGGCGGGCCGCGGACCGCTTCGGCCTGCCCCGGCTGCTGATGCTGGCCCTGGGGCTGTTCGGGGTCGGGTCCGTGCTGTCCGGCGCGGCCGGTTCGCTGGATGCGCTGGTCGCGGCGCGCGTCGTCCAGGGCATGGGTGGCGGTGCCATCCTGCCGCTCGCCACCGCCGGCGCCAGCCAGCTGTTCGCGGGCCATGCCCGGGCGCGCGCGCTGGGTGCCGTCAACGCGGCCAACTTCCTGGGCATGGCGCTCGGGCCGTTCCTGGGAGCGACCGTGCTCGAGCGCTTCGACCTGGGTCCGGCGCTCATCGGGGCCGGTCTGGGTGGACCACCCGTGTTCGACCTGCTGGTGCCATCCTGGCGCTGGATCTTCTACCTTGGTGCGCCGGCCGCCCTCGTGGCCATGGTCTGGACGTGGGCCGCCGGGTCGGGCTGGCGCCGGGAGTCGACCCCAGGTTCGCTGGACGTCGCGGGTGCGGCGCTGGTGACCATCGCGCTGGCCTCGGGGCTCGTCTGGCTGACGACCATCGGCGAGCACGCGGACGGCCCGCCGTGGGGCCTCGTCGCGGCGGCCGCATGCGTGGCCTCGGCACTCGGTGCCGCGTACCACCTGCGGCACGCCGCCGAGCCGTTCCTGGACCCCGTCGTGCTGCGCGACCGCGTCACGCGCGCGGCGGTGCTGGTGAGCCTGCTGACGGGCTATGCCCTGGCCACGGCGATTATCGCCGCGGCGGTCTGGGTCGACCGCGTCCGCTACGGCGGCCCCTCGGAGCAGCGGCTGGTGCTGGGCTCGCTGGCGCTGGCCATGGCCGTCGGTGCCATCGGTGCCGGCTACCTCCTGCGACGCATCGCCATCGTGCCGCTGGGCCTCGTGGGCCTGGGCTTCGCGATCGCCGGGATGCTGGTGCTGGGCGGCGCGACGTCCGAGACGAGCCGCCCGATCCTGCTGCTGGGCCTGGGCGCGTTCGGCCTGGGCTTCGGGCTGACCGTGACGCCACGCTCCACGGCCGCCGTGGAGGCACTCGGGCCCCGGCTGTTCGGCATGGCGAGCGCAGCCGTCACGGTGGCGCGCATGGCGGGGATGGCCGTGGGCCTCGCAGTGCTCACCGCGTTCGGCACGGGTCGGATCGAGGCGCTCAGCGTGGTGCTCACCGACCAGGCGGCCCGTGATGCCGTCCTGCCGCCGGAGCTGCGAGGTCGGGCCCTCGCCGACCCGCTGGTGGTCGACGTCCTCGAGTCCTGGGCCTCCGCGCAGGCGGCGTCGATCCTGGCGGGGCTGTTCCTGGTCGCCGCGCTCGTGCTCATGCTGGCCATCGTGCCGACGCTCATGCTGCGCCTCCCCACGGCGCGGCCCGGACGTGCCACCATGCCCGCCGATGAGCACGCCTGAGCCCGACCCAGCACTCGACCCGGTCAGCGACCCGGCGCAGGCCGATGCCCCGGGCGCCGCCGCCGAGCCCCACGCGCTCGACGCGGTGGTCGTGGGGGCCGCATGGTCCCGTGCGGGTGGCCCTCGCAACCTGCGCTCGCTGGATGAGGCGCTGACCGCCCTCGCCGACCCCGAGGCCACGGTCTGGGTGGACCTCGAGGACCCGGGCACCGAGCAGCTGGCGCGGCTCGCGGGACCCCTGGGCCTCCATCCGCTGGTGGTCGAGGACATCGTGGACCGCGACCAGCGCGCCAAGGTCGAGTACACCGATGACGTGATGCACGTCGTCATGTTCGCGGCCGTGGGGGTCACGGAGCTGCCGGAGCTCGTGGAGGTGGACATCGTGCTGACGCCACGCTGCCTGGTCACCTCGCACCCGGCGGCCTGGCGACCCCTGGAGCACGGCGCCCCAGGGCGGATGGGTGCCACGCACTTCCTGTCGCGGGGCCCCGACGCGGCGCTGTACGCGGTCCTGGACACCATCGTCGATGGCTACTTCCCCGTCATCGACCGCCTGTCCGATGCGATCGACGAGCTGGAGGACGCGGCTATCGAGCGCGCCGACCGGTCGGTGGTGGAGCGGCTCTTCGCGGCCCGGCGCAGCCTCCTGCTGCTGCGGCGTGCGGTGGCGCCGGAGCGGGAGGTCCTCAACCAGCTCACCAACCGCGACAACCCGCTGATCGCCCCCGAGGCGCTCGTCTACTTCCGGGACGTCTACGACCACCTCGTGCGGATCACCGACGAGCTGGACATCCATCGCGACCTGCTCTCGGGCGCCCTGGACGCCTACCTCTCGACGGTCAACAACACCCTGTCCGAGGTCATGAAGCGACTCACCGCGGTCACCGCCGTCCTGGCTGGGGTGGGCGCGGTCGCGGGCATCTTTGGCATGAGCGAGGCCGCGAGCGCGTTCGACCTCCGCGAGGGCGGCGGCTTCTGGCTGGTGACCGGGCTGGTGATCGCCATCGGCGCCCTCATCACGTGGTACTTCCGGCGCATCGGCTGGATCTGACCACCGACCACCCGCGGCGACGGCGCGACCGGCGCCGGAGGCCTCGTGTCAGGGGGTGTAGTAGCAGGCGCGTGGCTTGGCCTCCGGTCGCGCCTCCTCGCGGGTGGCGTCCCGCACGTCGTAGGGGATGGCGAGCACCTGGAGCTTGGGCACCGTGCCCCGAGGGCCCTCGCTGGTCTGCAGGATGAGCTGCTCCGCGTCGGGGTCCGCGTCCGTCACCAGCGAGAAGTCGGTGGCGTGCCGCTTGACCTTGGTGATCCGATACAGGTGCAGCCGGTCGTCGCTGGTGTAGACCCGGACGACCTTGCCGATGAGCTCCTCGCCGTCGTCCCGCATGGACGCCTCGAGGAGCGGCAGGAACATCCCCTCGCGGGCGTGGCCGTACAGATAGGTGGTACCCGGCTCGCCGGGCTGCTCGAACGCCGTGTGATAGAGCGCGACATCGCAGGGCGGGTACTGGTCCGGCCCTTGGTTCGCGACCTTGCGGTCGCGCGAGATGATGGGCAGGTCGATGCCCAGGTAGCGCACCACGACGCGGGTGGCGCGGACGCGGCCGGTGCGGGTGGGCTCGGGGCTGGGCGTGGGGACCAGCAGCGGCAGGCCCGTCCGGACCGGGGGTGGCACGGCAGGCAGCTGGACGGCCGCAGGAGCGCCGCGGTCGAGGGAGGATGCCAGGGTGCCGTCAGTCCCGATGGTCGGCCTCGTGCCGACGGCGAGGGTCGCGGCCATCAGCGCGATGGCGATGATGCCCAGCACGAACAGGATGGGAGGGGTGCGGGGGGGACGACGCTGCATGCCGACCGATCCTAGCGCAGGACGCGCTCGGACCCCATGGGCATGGTCAGCGAACGGTGCGTCCGTGCCCCGGCACGACGCATGACCCACGACCGCAGCAGGACGGCGTGCGGCCGCGGCTGGTCAGCCCGAGGCGCCCTCGTCGACCCACGCCTCGACGTCGTCCTCGTCGGGGCCGGACAGGTCGTCCTCGACGGGCCCGGGCAGGCCCTCCAGGGCGTCCTCGAGGAGCTCGTCCTCCACGGCGGGCCCGGCCAGCGGGTCGAGCGTCGCGACCTCGCCCGGCGCACGTCCCGCGGACACGTCGTCCGCGGCGTCGGCGACCAGCTGGTCGTCCGGGACCAGGTCGTCCGCGGCCTGGAGTGCCGCGAGGTCCTCCTTGGTCAGATAGCGCGCGGGTCGCTCCATGTCAGGCGCCGATGAGCGCCTGGGCGGCGCTGATGGTCCAGTCCAGGGTCGCCGTCGTGACGGCCGGGAGCAGCCCGATGGCGATCGTGGCGACCGCGGTGATGACCAGGCCCACCCGCGTCAGACCGCCGACGGTGACCGGCCGGGCGCCCTCGGGGGACTCGCGCATGTACATCACCACCACCACCCGCAGGTAGTAGAAGGCGGCCGCGGCCGCGTTGAGCATCATGATCACGGCGAGCACGGTCAGCCAGCCACCGCCCTCGACGGCGGAGATGACGATGACGGCCTTGGCGAAGAAGCCGGCGGTGGGCGGGATGCCCACGAGCGACAGCAGGAACAGGGTCATGGTGATGCCCAGGAGCGGCGCCCGGCGGCCGAGCCCGGCGAAGGTGCTGATCTGGCTCGTCACGCCCGGCCGACGCTGGAGCGCCGCCACGCAGGCGAACGCGCCCAGGTTCATGAACGCGTACGCCAGGGAGTAGAACAGCACGCCCTGGAGCCCGTCCGCCTGGACGGTCGGGTCGTTGGCGGCGGCGAACACCGTGAGGCCCACCATGATGTAGCCGGTGTGCGCGATGGAGCTGTAGGCCAGCATCCGCTTGATGTTGTCCTGGCCCAGCGCCGACAGGTTGCCCAGGGTCATGGTCACCGCGGCGAGGATCCCCAGGAGCACCCCCCACTCCGCGCGGAGCGGCCCCAGCGCCTCCACGAGGAGACGCAGCAGCAAGGCGAAGGCCGCCACCTTGGGCCCCACCGACAGATAGCCCGTGACGGGTGTGGGCGAGCCCTGGTATGCGTCGGGCGTCCAGTAGTGGAAGGGCACGGCCGCGATCTTGAACGCCCCGCCGGTCACGACCAGCGCGAGCCCCATGGCCAGACCCACGGGCAGCGACGCACCGTTGGCGACCACGTCGATGAGCCGCTGCGCGATCGCATCGATGCGGGTGGTGCCGGTGTAGCCGAACACGAACGCGAGGCCGAACAGCAGGATGGCGCTGGAGAACGAGCCCAGCAGGAAGTACTTGATGGCGCCTTCGGTGGACAGCCCGTCATGCTTCGCGAAGCCGGCCAGCATGTAGCCGGGGAGCACCAGCAGCTCCAGGCCGATGAACAGGATGAGCAGGTCCTGCGCGCCCGCGAGGAGCATGGCGCCGCTGATGGCGAACAGGAGCGTCGCCGTGAACTCGCCCATGGGCAGCCCGCGGGGCTCGAGGTAGTCGGGCGCGAACAGGATGGTCAGCGCCGCGATGGCGATGAACAGCAGGTTGAGGAACACCGTCAGCTGGTCGGTCACGTAGGCGCCGCCCAGGACCGCCTGGCCCTCGGGCGGCAGCTGGCCGCCCAGCCCCACGATGGGTCCCGCGTACACGGTGACGGCCGCCGCGATGGCGAGCCCGACGATGGACACGCCGATGACCCGCTCCGGCCGCTTGGGCCAGATCAGGTCGACCACGATGACCAGCATGGCGAGCGCCACCACCAGGACGAAGGGCGCGATGGCCAGCCACTCGTTGGTGGTCATGGCAGGACCCCGGTCACGGTCGCCCCGCCCACGCTCGCCAGGAGCTCGGTGACGGGCGTCTGGATGAGGTCGAGCAGGACGGCGGGGAAGAGGCCGAACAGGATCGACAGCGCGAACAGGGGCGCCAGCGTCAGCACCTCGGTGCGGTTCATGTCCGTCAGGTGGTGGCCCAGGCCCTTGAGGAAGTCGGACACCTCGCCGAACGCCACCCGCTGGTACATCCACAGCAGGTACACGCCCGCGAACACCATCACGAAGGTCGCCACCGCCGCCGCGACCGGCGACACCGCGAACGTGCCCGTGAACACCAGGAACTCGCCCACGAAGCCGGCGAGGCCGGGCAGCCCGAGGCTCGCGAACATGAAGAAGCCGAAGATCGCCGCGTAGACCGGCGTGCGCGACCCGAGGCCACCCATCTTGGCCAGCGTCCGGTCATGGGTCCGCTCGTAGATGACGCCGACGCACAGGAACAGGGCGCCCGTGATGATTCCGTGGTTGACCATCTGCAGCACGGCACCCTGCGCCGCCTGCTCCTGGAACACGAACAGGCCCAGGGTCACGAAGCCCATGTGGCTCACCGAGCTGTAGGCGATGAGCTTCTTGAGGTCAGGTTGGACCACCGCCACGATGGCGCCGTAGATGATGGCGATGAGCGAGAGCACCACGATGATCCCCGCCAGGTCGTGCGCGGCCTGCGGGTACAGCGGCATCGCGAAGCGGATGAAGCCGTAGCCGCCCAGCTTGAGCAGCACGCCCGCCAGGATGACCGACCCGGCCGTGGGCGCCTCCACGTGCGCATCCGGCAGCCACGTGTGGAACGGCCACATGGGCACCTTGATGGCGAAGGCGAGGAAGAACGCGATGAAGCATCCCAGCTGGAGCGTCGCGTCGAAGCCGGCACCCCGCAGCGTGATGAGGTCGAACGCACCGGTCCAGTCGCCACCATGGCCCGTCTGGTAGCTGAACGCCGTGGCCAGGATGGCCACCAGCATCAGCAGGGAGCCCACGAGCGTGTACAGCACGAACTTCATCGTGGCGTAGATGCGGTTGGGCCCACCCCAGATGCCGATGATGAGGTACATCGGCACCAGGACGATCTCCCAGAAGATGTAGAACAGGAACAGGTCGAGGGCGAGGAACACGCCCAGCATGCCCACCTCGAGCGCGAGGAAGGAGATCATGTACTCCTTGGTGCGCGTCTTGATGGGGTCGAAGCTGGCGACCACCGAGATGGTCGTGAGCAGCGTGGTCAGGACCACCAGCAGCAGGCTGATGCCGTCGATGCCCACGTGATAGGTGATTCCGAAGAACGGGATCCAGGGCACCTGCTCCGCGAACCGGAAGCCATCCGCGCCCACCGGCGCGTTGCCGAACGACACGGCGATGAGCAGCGACAGCGCGAGCGCCACGAGCGTCGTGGCGAGCGCCACGCGCTTGACCAGCCGGACGTTCTCGCCCGGCACGAAGGCCAGGATGACGGCGCCCACGAGGGGCACCAGGATGAGCAGCGACAGCACGGGCAGGCCCGACAGGTCCAGCGTCATCGCGTGGTCACCAGGATGAGGCTCGCGGCGATGACGATGAGGCCGCCCGCGATGCCCAGGGCGTAGTTCTGGACGCGCCCGGTCTGGGCGTGCCGCAGCTCGTCGCCGGCCTTCTGGGTGAGCGACGCGACGCCGTTGACGGCGCCGTCGATGACGTGCACGTCGAACCACGCGAACGCGTTGGCGACCCGGCCGCCGATCTGCACGAACAGCAGGTCGTTGAGTTCGTCGAACCACCACTTGTGGAACGAGCCCTCGTACAGCCGTGGGGCGCGCGCCGTGAGCTCCCGCACCCGGTCGAGACGGGCGCGGACGCCGAAGAAGCCGAACAGGCGCCACGCGGCGACCATGCCGATGACCGCCACCGCGACGCTCGCGAGGATGAGCCCGCCGTCGATGCCGAACAGCTCGTAGGGCTGCTCCTGCACGCCCATGGTCTCCAGTGCCGGATGGAACACCGGCTCGAGCCAGGCGTGGATGGTCGAGTCGCCCAGCGGCAGCCCCAGGACCATGCCCACGCCGATGGACAGGATGGCAAGGATGACGAGCGGTGCCGTCATGGCCGGCGGCGACTCATGCACGTGCGGCTCCACGGCCGGGTCCACGTGGCTCTCGCCATAGAACGTCTTGCCCATCAGCCGGAACATGTAGAAGGCGGTCATCAGCGCCACCACGACGCCGATGAGCCAGACCCACTGGAAGCCGAGCTTGAACGCCTCGCCCAGGATCTCGTCCTTGGAGAAGAAGCCGGCGAGCGGCGGGATGCCCGCGATGGCCAGCGCGCCGATGAGCATGGTCCAGTGGGTGATGGGCATCTTCTTCCGCAGCGCGCCCATCTTGTCCATGTCCTGCTCCTCGTGGACGCCGTGGATGACGGAGCCCGACCCCAGGAACAGCAGGCCCTTGAACACGCCGTGGGTCACGAGATGGAAGATGGCCGCGGTCCACGCGCCCACGCCCAGCGCCGCGAACATGTAGCCCAGCTGCGACAGCGTGGAGTACGCCAGGACCCGCTTGATGTCCTTCTGGGTGAACGCGATGGACGCCGCGAAGATGGCCGTGAAGATGCCGATCGCGGCGACCACGATGAGCGCCTCGGGCGCGTGCGCGAACAGCGGGGAGCTGCGCGCGACCAGATACACGCCCGCGTTGACCATGGTCGCGGCGTGGATGAGGGCGCTCACCGGGGTGGGGCCCTCCATGGCGTCCGGCAGCCACACGTGGAGCGGGAACTGGGCGCTCTTGCCCATGGCGCCACAGAACAGCAGCAGGCAGATGCCGGTCATCATCCACTGGGTGATCTCGCCGGCCTGGAGCTGCTCCGGGAGCAGCGTGAACACGTCCGTGAACGTGAGCGTCCCGACGGTGCTCCAGATGGCCATGATGCCCAGCGCGAAGCCCACGTCGCCCACCCGGTTGACCAGGAACGCCTTCTTGTTGGCGAGCGCGGCGGAGCGCTTGTGGTACCAGAACCCGATGAGCAGGTAGCTCGACAGCCCGACCAGCTCCCAGGCCGCGAACACCAGCAGGTAGTTCGCCGCGAGCACCAGCAGCAGCATGCTGAACATGAACAGGTTGAGGTAGGCGAAGAAGCGGTACTTGTTGGGGTCATGCGCCATGTACCCGATGGAGTAGACGTGGACCAGCATGCCCACGGTGGTCACCACCAGGAGCATCACCGCGGTCAGGTTGTCCAGCAGCAGCCCGAAGCCGATCTGGAAGGCGCCTGCTGGGATCCAGCGATACAGCTCGAACGTGATGCCACCGTCGCCGAAGGCGTCGGCGACCAGCGCCTGGTAGGCCAGATACGTGGCGATGACCCAGACCACGACGATGGTGGGCACCGCCACGAGCCACGGCCGTGACAGCCGCCGCCCCACGACGGCCGTGATGACGAACCCGGCCATGGGCAGCACCAGCAGCAGCGTCATGAGCAGCTGCTCCGTCGAACCGGCCAGTGCCACGTGCTCGACCGCGGCGTGCGCGTCCTCGGCCTGGAAGATGCCCGGCACCGGCTACTCCCGCATCGACGAGTACTCGTCGACCAGTGGCGTGCGGCGGTTGCGGTAGATGGCGATGACGATGGCGAGTCCCACGGTGGCCTCGGCGGCCGCAACGGCCATCACGAACAGCGCGATGACCTGGCCCGCCCCCGCGAGCGAGGGCGTGAACATGCCGAACGCCACGATGGCGAGGTTGACCGAGTTGAGCATGATCTCGACGCTCATGAGCATGGCGATGGCGTTGCGGCGCGCCAGGAACCCGAAGGTGCCGATGGCGAACAGGCCGCACGCCAGCAGCAGATAGGCGTCGAGCGAGTGGCTCATGGCTCCTCCGCCCGAGCGGCGCCCGCCAGCTGCCCGCGCGACGTGCCAGCCGCGGCCCCGGCAGCCTCCGGCGCCCGCGCCTCGCCCGGCTCGGGAAGCTCGTCCCGGCGCGCCAGGAAGATGCCGCCGATGACGGCCGCGAGGAGCAGCACGCTGATGACCTCGAACGCCAGCACGTAGTCCGTGAACAGCGCGTGCGCGACGTCCTGCGCCGTCTGGACGATGGGCTCGGCGACCGCGTTGGGCCACGTGGTGAACAGGACGCTGATGACGAGCAGCACGCCGATGCCGATCGCGGCGAGCGCCGCGGCCCATGCCTGGTGGTGGAACACCAGCCGCACCGGGCCGCTCTTGGATTGCGTGAGCATGATCGCGAACAGGATCAGCACGCTGATGGCGCCCAGATACACCAGCACCTGCGCGGCCGCGACCAGGGTGGCGCCCATCAGCGCATAGAGGCCCGCGAGCGCCGCGAACCCGGCGACCATCCACAGGCCCGACCGGATGATGTCGCGCCCGAACACGACGAGCAGGGCGCTGCCCAGCATCGCGCCGCCCAGCACGAGGAACACGAGGTCGTCCCAGGACCAGCCAAGGAAGGGGACCGTCGGCGGCAGTGCCATGGGAGCCGGCGACTACCGGTTGTGGAGGTGGCTCGAGTGGCCACCCCCAGCGGCTGCGCCGGCACCGGTGGCGCTGGTCGCGCCCGGGGGCAGCATGGGCAGCATCCGGCCCGCCGGGATGGCGCGCCCGTCCGCCTGGGCGCGCGCCAGCCAGTCGCGCTCGCGCCGCACGTAGCTCAGCTCCGTGTCCCGGTCCAGCGAGCTCAGCGCCATGAGGTCGATGGTCGGCTCCTGGCGGCTGTCGTGGGCCAGCTCGTAGTCCGGACCGCAGCGCAGCGCGTCGTACGGGCAGGCATCGACGCAGATCCCGCACAGGATGCAGCGGCTCTCGTCCACCTCGTACTTCTCCAGGACCCGCGGCTTGGGCATGAGCGCGCCCGTGGGGCAGGTCTCGGCGCAGCGGCCGCACGACACGCACGGGGTCGTGTTCAGGCTCATGTCCAGGGGGGTGGTGACGAGCGTGTCGAAGCCCGTGCGCATGAAGTCGTAGCAGGCCGCGCCCACCACCTCCTTGCACACGTTGGCGCAGCGGCCGCAGTCGATGCAGCGCGCAGGCTCGCGGAGGATGAACGCGTGACTGTCGTCTCGCAGGTAGTCGTGGTTGGTGCCCGTGAAGCGGTTCTCGGACACGCTCCGGAAGCTGGTGCCGTTGCGCGCGGGCTCGAGGGTGCGCAGGGTGGTGCCGTACTCGATGCCCTGGCGTCGGAGGTCGCAGTAGCCGATGGCCTCGCAGGTGCACTGGAGGCAGCGCGCCGACTCCGCCATCGCCTCGGCCTGGGTGTACGGGATCTCGTACTCGACGTAGCTCTTGTTGCGGACCTCGGCGGGCATCGACCGGAGGCGCAGCCGAGGCTCCTTGACCTCGCCCGTGTAGGGCACGATGGACAGGAACTCGGGCTGTGGCTCGGCGAGCGTCTGGCGCGTCCGGATGGCGTCGAGGTCGAGACCCTTGAGGTAGGCGTCGACCGCGTAGGCGGCGCGTCGTCCCTCGGCGACCGCCTGGACCACCGTGGCGGCACCAGTGCGCACGTCGCCCGTGCCAAACACGCCAGGTCGCCCGGTGGCGAAGGTCACCGCGTCCGCGGCGAGCCGGCGCTGCTTGTTGGCGGCGACGCCGTCCGCGCCGTTCGCGGTCCACGACAGCTCCGGTCCCTGGCCGATGGCCAGCAGCACCCGGTCGCAGTCGATGACGAACTCGGTGCCTGCCATGGGCTCGGGCCGGCGCCGGCCGGACGCGTCGGGCGCACCCAGCGCCATGCGCTGGAACTCCATGCCCGTGACCTTGCCCGACTGGTCGGTGACCACGCGCGTGGGGGCGGCCTGGAAGATGGCCCTGGCGCCCTCCTCGATCATCTCGTGGACCTCGTTCGCCGCGGGCATGTCCTTCATGTCGCGGCGATAGACGAGCGTGACCTCCTTGGCGCCCTGGCGGACCGACGTGCGCGCGCAGTCCATGGAGGTGAAGCCCCCGCCCACGACCACGACGCGGGTGCCCTCGTGCCCGGGGTAGGGCAGGCCCAGCGTGGCGATTCGCAGGTACTCCAGGCCGTCGAGCACGCCGTCGGCGTCCTCGCCGGGGATGCCCAGCTTGTTGGTGTCGTAGCAGCCGATGGCCACGACCACGGAATCGAAGCCCTGGTTCTGGAGGTCGCTGATGGTGAAGTCGCGACCCAGCTCCGCGCCCGTGACCAGCTTGACGCCGAGGTCCCAGGCGCCCTGGTACTCGGCCTCGAGGACCTCGACCTTGGGCAGCCGGTACTGCGGGATGCCGTAGCGGAGCATGCCGCCCGGCGCCGGGTCACGCTCGAAGACGGTGACCTCGTGGCCGGCGATGGCGAGGTAGTAGGCAGACGCCATGCCCGAGGGCCCGGAGCCGATGACCGCGACCCGCTTGCCCGAGGCTGGCTGGACCTCGAACGGCACGGGCGCCTTCTGGCCGAGCGCCTGGGCCTTGAGCACCTGGTCGCCCGCGTAGCGATGGCTGTCGCGGATGGCGATGGCCTCCTCGACCTCGTCGCGCCGGCAGTGCTCCTCGCAGGGTGCCGGGCACACCCGGCCCAGCACGCTGGGGAACGGGATGGTGCGCTTGAAGATGCGCGCCGACTCGATGAACGAGCCCTCGGTGTTGGCCTTGAGGAAGCCCGGGATGTCGATGTGGCTGGGGCACTTGTTCTGGCAGGGCGGCAGGCAGTAGGCGTTGTGGTCGCTGAAGATCAGCTCCAGGTTGGTCTTGCGCACCTGGCGCAGCCGGGGCGTCTGCGTCCGGACCACCATGTCCGGCTCCGCGGCACGGGAGCAGCTGATGGGCGGCGAATCCTCGCCCTCGACCTCGACCACGCACATGCGGCACGCCCCGAAGCCGGGCAGCTTGGGCTCGTAGCACAGCGTGGGCACCTCGATGCCGTTGTCACGGCAGACCTCGAGGATGGTCTGGCCCTCGTGGCCCGTGAGCGTGCGACCGTCGATCTCGATGCCGAAGGTGGGTGACACCTGGGGCCGCTGCGGGCTCTGCGTCGTGAGCAGCCGCTCGGCGATGGCATCGATGGCGTCGTCGCGGAGCGCGGGCAGCGTGTCAGTCATCGGTCGAGGGGTCCCTGGGCTGAGGCGACGGGCTCGGACGTCAGGCGGGTCATGCGTGGGCCACCTCGGCCACCCGGATGGGCTGGCAGACGCCGGCAGGGCAGATGCCCCGCACGATGTGGTCCTCGAACTCCTGGGCGAAGTATCGCATCCCCGACCGCAGCGGGTTGACCGCCGTGCGCTCGAGGCCACACAGGGCGCCGTCGCAGATGTCGTCCGCGAGGCTCGTCACGAGCGCCTGGTCGGTCGGTCGCGAGCGGCCGCTGCAGAACGCGGCGCCCAGCTCGGCGAGCCTGCGCGTGCCGATGCGGCAGGGGATGGTCTTGCCGCACGCCTCGTCGTTGGCGAAGCGGGTCAGCAGCGACGCGAGGTCCACGAGGCAGGTCGACTCGTCGATGACCAGCAGCGTGCCCGAGCCCAGGATGGCGCCCGCCGCGCCGAGGTCCGCGTGGTCCAGCGGGGTGTCGAGGGCATCGGGGGGCAGGAACCCGCCGCTGGGACCACCCACCAGCACCGCCTTGAGCGTGCCCGTGGCCCCGCCGCCCACCCGCTGGACGATGTCGCGCACGGAGGTGCCCATGGGCACCTCGGCGACCCCGGGGTTCCGGACCGCCCCGCTCAACTGCACCAGGGTGGTGCCAGGCGCCGCGGACGCGCCGATCGCGGCGTAGGCGCCCGCCCCGTTCGCCACGATCCAGGGCACGGCCGCGAGCGTCTCCACGTTGTTGACCACGGTGGGCTCGCCCCACAGGCCCTTGACGGCCGGGTACGGCGGCCGCTGCTCGGGCTGCGCGCGCCGGTCCTCGAGCGCCCGCAGGAGCACGGTCTCCTCGCCCAGCACGAACGACCCCGAGAGGGGCCGGACCTCGATGCGCAGGGCCCTCCCCGTGCCCATGGCCCGCTCGCCCAGATAGCCCTTGGCCTCGGCCGCGGCGATGGCACCCCGCAACCGCTCGATGGCGACGGTGGCCCGTGCGTCGACCGCGATGATCGCCTCCGATGCGCGCACCGCCCAGGCGGCCAGCGCCACCCCCTCGACGACCGCGTGCGGGTCGGTCTCCATCAGCGTTCGATCCGCCTGGGCGCCGGGGTCCGACTCGAAGCCGTTGGCGACGACGTGGCGGGTGCGGCCCCGCTCGGCGGCGCAGGCCGCCCACTTCGCGCCCGTGGGGAACCCGGCGCCGCCGCGGCCACGCAGCCCGGCGTTGGTGACGAGCCGGATGACCTGCTCGGGCGTGAGCGTGGCGGCCGCCTGCCGCCACGCGGTCCAGGCACCCGCCGCCTCGGCGGCCTCGATGTCGGTCGCGGCGTCGGGTGAGCCGGCGCGTGCCAGGAGGATGGAGGGCCAGGAGGCGTCGCCCGCCACGATCGCCATCAGGCGCTCCGGCCCTGCGGGACGGTCGCGCGCAGCGCGGCCGCGATGGTCGCCGCGTCCGACGCGCGCGCCTTGGGCAGGACGTTCCCGTCCACGATGACCCGGGGCATGTCACGGGACTCGCCGCGGCAGTCGGTGGTCTCGAGCCGCACCGCGCCGTCCGGCGAGATGCCGCCCACGTCCGTGCCCAGGTGCTCTCGGAACGCTGCCAGGACGGCACCGCCGCCGAGCGCGGTGCACTGGGCGCATCGGCACACCTGCACCAGGTGCGCGGAGGGTGCCTCGAAGCGCAGGTGGGGATAGCTCGTGGCGATGCCGTAGAGCTCGCTGTACCAGGCGCCCGTCCGGAACGCGATGTGTTGGAGCGCCGCGACCGGCAGGTGGCCATAGGTCGCCTGCGTCTCCTCCAGGATGCGCACCGCGGTGCGGGGCCGGAACTCGTGACGCGCCAGGATCTCGTCCAGCGGCGCCAGGTCGATCCGAGCGAAGGGCTCGAACGTGGCGTCCGGCACGGTCCGACCGGACCGCCGCAGGGCGGACTCCTCGCGACGCTCGGCGTACTGCTCGGCGGGCCCCCAGTGGACGTGATACCGCTGCCGGGTGTCCACGCCCCCCATGTCGATGCACTCGATGGGGCACGCTGCCGCGCACTGGAAGCAGGTCTCGCACTTGAGGGTGCCCGCCTCGTCGTAGAGCAGGATCAGACGCCCGCGGTGTCGCGGCGAGATCTGGTTGCGCACCTCGGGGTACTGGATGGTGCGCTTGGGTCGGAACGCCTGGGCGATCGAGAACACGAGTCCCTTGGCGATGCCCAGACCGGGCACCCGGTCGGTCCTCATACCGTCTTCCCCATCTGATCGAGCACCAGGATGGCGAGCGCCGTCACGAAGATGTTGGCGAGCGCCGCTGGCACCAGCCACTTCCATGCGAAGCCCATGAGCTGGTCGATGCGCACGCGCGGGAGGGCGGCACGCAGGATGACGAAGAACAGGATGAGCCCGATGGTCTTGCCCAGGAACCAGCCCAGGCCGATGACCCAGTCGAGGTCGATGGCCAGGAACGTCAGCAGGCCGCCCACCAGGAGCACGTTGAGGAGCACGAACGCGACCACGAAGCTGGTCACGACGCCCCAGCTCGACCGGAGCATCCAGATGGCGCCCGTGAGCAGCGCGAGCAGGACGGGTGGTCCGATGACCAGCAGCCACAGCAGCCCAGGCCCGAGCGACGCCGGGTCGAGCGCGATGTTGATGGGCGTGGCCACGCCCAAGGCCTGGAGCACCGGGTCGATGGAGATGGGCGCGTTCCAGCCGCCCAGGAACAGGACCGCGGTCATCGCCGAGAGGATGAACATGTTCACGTACTCGGCGAAGAAGAAGAACCCGAAGCGCATGCCGCTGTACTCCGTGGCGAAGCCCGCCACGATCTCGCTGTCCGCCTCGGTCAGGTCGAACGGCGCGCGGGCGCCCTCGGCGGTGGCAGCGATGAAGAAGATGAGCGCGCCGAGCGGCTGCCGGAAGACGTACCAGTCGAGGAAGCTGCCCTCCTGGTCGCGCACGATCTGGTTGAGGTTGAGCGTGCCCGACAGGAGCACGATGCCCATGACACCCAGGATCAGCGGCAGCTCGTAGCTGATGAGCCCGGCCGCGGCACGCAGCCCGCCGAGCAGCGAGTACTTGTTGAAGCTCGACCAGCCGGCCATCATCAGCCCCACGACGCCCAGGCCGCCGACCGCGAAGAAGTACAGCAGCCCGATGTCCATGTCGTAGCCATACAGACCGGGCGCGAAGGGCACCACGAGCAGGGTCATCACGGCGGCGAGGTACACCACGGCCGGCGCGAGCGTGAACACCGGCACGTCGACGCCGGTGGGCGTGAAGTCCTCCTTGGCGAGCACCTTGAGGCCGTGGATGACGGATGCCAGCGTGCCCCACGGGCCGATCCGGTTGGGCCCGATGCGGAGGTTGACGAAGGCGATCACCTTCATCTCGAAGAAGATGTTCATGAACGCCACGGGCACCGTGATGACCAGGATGATGGTGGCCGCGATGAGGAACCGGACGATGCCCACGTTGGCGCCCAGGGTGTCCAGCACCCACTGGATGAGGAAGGGCAGCAGGCCGCTCATCCAGAGCACCACGAGCGCGACGTTGACCGCGATCAGGACCAGGACGAGGGGCAGCACCACCTTGCCCAGGAGGGACATCCGGTTCCAGGGCTTCGAGACGACGCTCACTTGTCGATGCCGCCCATGATCGGGTCGAGGCTGGCCATGATGGCCATGGTGTCAGCCACGAGATGGCCCGGCACGAGGCTGCCGACCGCCTGGAGCGTGAAGTATGAGGGGTCGTGGATCCGGAACCGGAACGGCTGGTCCGTGCCGTCGCTGATGCCGTAGGCACCGTACTGGCCACGCGGGCTCTCGAAGGCGACCCAGGCACGGCCGGGCGGCACGCGCAGCAGCCGCGGCAGCTTGGCCGTCACCGGCCCGTCCGGGATCTGGTGGAGCACCTGGTCGATGATCCGGATGCTCTGTCGGATCTCCTCGAGATGCAGCAGGTAGCGCGCGTAGGAGTCGCCCTCCGTGCGCGTCGGGATGTCGAACTCGAGCTCCGGGTAGACGCTGTAGGGGTGCGCCCGGCGCACGTCGTAGGGCACGCCCGTGGCGCGCAGGGGCGGGCCGGTGACGCACGTCCGGAGGGCCGTCTCGCGCGTCAGGACGCCCAGGCCGCGCGTGCGCCCCACGAAGATCTCGTTCTCGTTGATGAGCTTGGTCTGGTCCTCGATGCGACGCGCCGCATGGCTCATCCAATCGCCGAGACGGCTGAGGAACTCGTGGTTGAGGTCGCCGTTGACGCCGCCGATGCGCAGGTAGTTGAACAGCAGCTTCTGGCCCGTCAGCGCCGCGAGCATCTCCACGATCTCGTCGCGCTCGATGAAGCCATACAGGATGGGCGTCAGGCCGCCCAGGTCGAGGGCCAGCCAGCCGATGAACAGGGCGTGGCTGGAGATCCGGTTGAGCTCCCACGCGAGCACCCGCAGGTACTCCGCGCGCCGAGGCACCCGCAGGTCGAGCAGCTTCTCTGCCACGAGCACCGGCATCGCCTCGCTGAACATCGAGGCGATGTACTCGAGGGGGTCGCAGTTGCTGATGGCGTGATGCCAGTCCCCGTTCTCGCAGATCTTCTCGACGCCCCGGTGGAGGTAGCCCAGCACCGGGTCGAGGTCCACCACCTGCTCGCCATCGAGCTTGATGACCACCCGCAGCACGCCGTGGGTCGAGGGATGCTGGGGCCCCAGGTTGATGAACATCTCGCCATCGCCCAGGGTGTAGAACTCGGCCTCGCGCTCGGTGCGCGGCGGGTAGGGCGGGACCGCGTCGATGATGGTGGCTGGCGAGTGGACCAGGACCTCCGGGTCGTCGAGCGACGCGACGCGCGGCTCCGCGGTCATCGGTCGCCACCTGCGCCGAGCGCCTCGGGCGCGGGACCCGGCCCCACGACGCGCGCCGCGGGCCCGGTCGACAGGCTGCCCGTGCCGGGGCTGCTCCGGAGGACCGGCGTGCGTCGCGTCTCGCCGGGTGCGAACGTCTGCTCGATGGGTCGCACGCCGAGCCCCGGCGACCGCGAGGCGTCGTCGGGCATCAGGAAGTCCTTGCGCAGCGGGAAGGACTCGTAGTCGGGCGGCATGTAGATGCGCCGCAGGTCCCGGTTGCCCTCGAAGATGAGGCCGAACATGTCGTAGGCCTCGCGTTCCCCCCACTCGGCGCCGTTCCACAGGAAGGTGACCGAGGGCAGACGCGGGTCGTCGCGGGGCAGGCCGTCGCAGATGACGCGCAGCCAGTCCGGCGAGAGCGGCGACCACAGGTGGTAGACCACCTGCATCACGCTCCCGGTGTCCACGCCGGCGAGGTCCGCGAGCAGCTCGAAGGCGAGGTCCGGGTCGTCATGGACGGTGGTCATGACCCGGGTCAGCTGACCGGGCCCCACGACGACCTCGGTGGTGTCGCCCATGGCGCGCACGGGCGCCAGGAGCTGGTCGCCCAGTCGCTCGGTGAGTCGTCGGGAGAGCGCGCTGTCGGTCATGGGTGTCGCTGGTCTCGTCCCGTGGTCAGACGCCTGCGGGGACCGACGGGCCGACGCGTCGCTCGGCCCAGGTGCCGCGGCGCTCCAGGATGAGCTGCTGGAGCTTGAGCATGCCGTAGATCAGCCCCTCGGGGCGTGGCGGGCATCCGGGGACGTAGACGTCGACGGGCATCACCCGGTCGATGCCCTGGACGGTGGCGTACGAGCGCTTGTAGCGACCGCCGGAGCAGGTGCAGTCGCCCATCGCGACGCACCACTTGGGCTCGGGCATCTGCTCCCAGAGCCGGACCAGCGGGCCCGCCATCTTGGTCGTGAGCGTCCCCGCCACGATGAGCACGTCCGCCTGGCGGGGGCTGGCCCGGAACGGGAACATGTTGAAGCGGTCCATGTCGTTGACGCTCGTCGCCGCCGACATCATCTCCATGGCGCAGCACGCGAGCCCCGACAGCAGCGGCCACAGGCTGTTCATGCGCAGGTAGTCCAGGAGGTAGTCCGCGGTCGTGGGGACGACGTCGAGCGCGCCCCAGCGGCCGTTGTCGCCCTTCTCCTCGAACTCCAGCTCCGCGAGATGGGTGATGGACGGCGGCCGGCCGCCCCCGTAGGCGGTGGGGTCAGCCGCCTGCCACAGGGTGTTGGGCACCACGATGGGCGCGACGACCTCGCGGTCGGGCGCATCCACCAGTGCGCTGTCGCCCCGCGGTCGCCCGGCGCCCGGCGTCACTTCCACGTGAGCACCCCCTTGCGCCATGCGTAGCCCAGACCCAGCAGCAGGATGCCCACGAACAGGAGCATCGACAGGAAGCCACCCATGAGGAGGTCCCGGAAGACCAGCGCCCAGAGCGTGATGAAGATGATCTCGATGTCGAAGGCCACGAACAGCAGCGCGTAGATGTAGAACGACAGCCCGAAGCGTCCCCAGGTGTCGCCCATGGTGTCGATGCCGGACTCGTAGGGCATGCCCTTGTGCTTGTCGCCCTTGTGCCGATGGCTGATGAGCCAGGACATCCCGATCGTGACGAACACGAACGAGAAGCCGGCGAACGCGAAGCCGAGCACGTACCAGAGCGGGCTGGTCAAGCTGGAGAGACCTCGGATCCTGGATGGGCGACGCGCAGGTGCGGTACAGGCGGAGGGCCCGTGGGACGCATTCTACCCCGTGGCCTCAGCGCTTCGCGTCCCGTGCGGCCCGCGCCAGCAGGGGCAGCCCGGGGCCGACCAGGGTGTGGCCGCCGAGCAGGATGGGAGCCGCCGCCGAGGCCGCGGCCCGGGTCAGGGCGGCAAGCCAGGCGTCGCGCACGTCGTCGGCTCGCAGCAGGTCGGAGGCGTACCGGTCCTCGTCGCTCGGCCAGGACGACTCGTCTGGGCCCAGCCGGTCGGCCAGCAGGACCCGACTGTCGATGACCGCGCCATCGGCGAAGGCCGCGAGCAGGACGCCCACCGACCCAGGGCCGCCCGCCGCCAGGATTCGCCCCAGGATCGATGCCGGAGGTCGCGGCGCGCGGGCCGTGGCATCGTCCGCACCCCCGGCCAGCGCGAGCGGGCTGGACGCGCGCAGGCCGCGCTCCTCGACCAGCGCCCGCACCCGGCAGCGGGCGTGCCTCCCCAGCCAGCGCAGGGTGGATGCGCTGGTCCGGCCGGCTACCAGCAGCTCCGCGCGAGGGTCGGTCAGGACGGACGCGAACGCCTCGAGCCGCGGGATCCGGACGTCGGCGACCTCGGCGAGCGTCCGCAGGGCGCCGGGCGTCCGCGGCTGGCGGGCCAGCAGCGCGAGGTCGAGCGGCGTGTCCAGGTCGACGCCCAGACGGCGCCGGTCGGCGAGCTCCCCAACCCGATAGCCCCGATGCTCCGCGAGCCAGCGAGGCAGCGCGTTGTCGGTGGGCAGGGGCGGCAGGCCCCGCAGGACGCCAGCGTCACTCACCGCGCACACGTCGGACGAAGCGGTTGTTGGTGGCACCCGGTGCCCGCCGCCCGCCGCCACCGCCACCAGCCGCCTGGCGTCGGCGCGTCGCAGCAGCGGCACGGCGCGCCCGAGCCCAGGACGACGATGCCGCGGCGCCGCGGCACGTGGCGGGCGAGGTCGGCCACCGCTCGCCGAGCGATGGTGCGCGCCGTCACGACCAGCACGCGGTCGGCGCCGGCGCGCTGGAACAGCCGGCGCTGATGCTCCACCAGGGCCTCGCGGGCGGTCGCGAGGAGGCGGGTCAGGGCCGGGGCGTCCGGGTCCGAGGACGGTGCAGGATGACGACGATGGGTCGGGGCATGGGCGGCCGAGTCGGCGGTCGCGCGCGGCCGGCCCGCGTGCCGACGATCGCGCATCGGCGTGGGTCGTCACGGGGGTCGGGATGTCGGTCCGTGCGCGCCTATCTGGGCTTGGGTGCCAACGTGGGCGATGCGCCCGCGACGCTGGCATGGGCCATCGAGCGTCTGGGGGAGCTGCCGCGGATGCGCCTGAGGGCGTGTCCCGGCTGTATCGGACGTGACCCGTGGGCGTCGACGACCAGCCCGACTTCCACAACGCCGTGGTGGCCGCGGATGTCCGCCTGCACCACGAGCCCACGGCCGAGGCGATGGGGCTGCTGGCCCAGCTCAAGTCGCTCGAGCGCGCGGCCGGCCGTCGCCCGGGGCGACGATGGGGGCCGCGCGTGCTGGACGTCGACCTGCTGTGTTCGGGCGTCATGCGATCACGTGCCGAGGACCGCCGCGGCTCGGAGCCGCGACCCGTCACGCACGGGCGACCAGTGGCTGGACGTGCCCCATGTCGAGGCAGCCCGCCGGATGTTCGTGCTGGCGCCGCTCGGGGACCTCGCGCCGGGGCTGGTGCCGCCTGGTTGGGGGGTCAGCGTCGGGACGGCACTGCGCCGTCGGTCGGCGATCGAGGGGCCGGACGCCCTGCGGCCCGTGGCCGCCTGGGATCCCGTGCGTCGCGACTGGTCCATGCTCGCGCGCTGACGGCCTCCCAGCCGTCGGGGCAGGCGGAGCGCGCCGCGCATCCCGCGCGCATCATCCGCCGGGATGCCGACCGAAGGAGACGAGCATGGCTGACGGACCTGGGCCGGATCGTTGGACGGCCATCGACGAGCGACTCGAGGCGCTGCTGGGCGTGGACGACCCGGTCCTCGTCGAGCGCTCGCGGACAGCGATGCGCCGGGCTGCCCGGCATCTCGGTGTCGCCGCTCGCGGGACGGCTGCTCGAGACCGTGGCGCGGATGGTGGGCGCGCGTCGGACCTGGAGATCGGCACGCTGGTGGCTACAGCGCCATCTGCCTGGGACGCGCGCTGCCGGACGGGCGCCTCGTGACGTTGGAGATGAGCGAGCACCACGCGCGCGTGGCCCGGCGCAACATCGAGCGTGCCGGGCTCGCCGATCGGGTCGAGATCCGGCTGGGCCGCGCCGCCGACAGCCTGGCTGCGCTGGAGGCGGAGCCATCGGAGCCGTTCGACGTCGTGTTCATCGACGCCGACAAGCGCTCGAACCCCGACTACCTGGCGTCGGCGCTGCGCCTGACCCGACCCGGGGGCGCCATCGTCGTGGACAACGTGGTGCGACGCCTGGCGGCGGGCGACCCGGACGACCCGGACGTGGCGGGCACGCTCCGGGTGCTGGAGCTCATGGGCGCAGACCCGCGACTGTCGGTGACCGCACTGCAGGTCGTGGGGCGCAGGGGCCATGACGGCTTCGCCCTGGCGATGGTCCTGCCACCCGCCTGACCGGACGTCGCAGCCGGCGTCAGAGCCGGACGGCCGGCGGTCGGCTGCGGTCGAACATGTGGACCGTGTCCAGGAAGCGGACCTCCTTGGACCGATAGGCCATCACCAGGGAGTGGGTGCGAGCGCCGCCACCGAAGAAGCGGACGCCAGCGAGCAGGTCGCCCGCCGTCACGCCGGTCGCCGCGAACACGAGGTCCTGGCCGGGTGCCAGGTCGTCCGTGGCCAGCACCCGGTCCTCGTCGGGCTCCACGCCCATGCGCGCGGCGCGCGCCCGCTCCTCGTCGCTGCGGAAGCGGAAGCGGGCCTGGATCTCGCCGCCCAGGCACTTGAGGGCCGCCGCCGTGATGACGCCCTCGGGGGCCCCGCCGATGCCCATGACACCGTGCACGCCCGTGCCCGACACGGCGCAGCTGATGGCGGCCGAGAGGTCGCCATCCGAGATGAGCTTGATTCGCGCGCCCGTCTCGCGGACCTCGGCGATGAGCGCCTCGTGGCGTGGTCGCTCGAGGATGACGATGGTGATGTCGCGCACATCCCGACGGAGCGCGTCCGCGATGGCCCGGACATTGGTCGTGGGGCTCTGGCGGATGTCCACATGGCCGGCCGCGCCGGGGCCCACGCACAGCTTGTCGAGGTAGGTGTCTGGGGCATGCAGCAGGCCGCCCTGCTCGGATGCCGCGAGCACCGTGATGGCGTTGGCTTGGCCATGGGCGACCAGGTTGGTGCCCTCGAGCGGGTCGACCGCGATGTCGATGACCACGTCGTCGGCGCGTCCCGTGCCCACCGGCTCGCCGATCCAGAGCATGGGCGCCTCGTCGCGCTCGCCCTCGCCGATGACGATGGTGCCGCGCATCTCCACCTCGTCCATGGTCCGGCGCATGGCCTCGGTCGCGGCCTGGTCGGCCTCGTCCCTCTGGCCCCGTCCCATGTGGCGTGCCGAGGCGAGCGCGGCCGCCTCGGTCACCCGCACCATGTCCAGCGCGAGCATCTTCTCCATTGGACCCGATCCCCCCAGATCGAGACCCCGGCGGGCGCCGAGGTCAGTGACGGAACTGACGCCTCCCAGTGAACACCATCGCCAGATGGTGCCGGTCGGCGATCTCGATGGCCATCTCGTCCCGCACCGACCCACCGGGCTGGATGATGGCGGTGACGCCCCGTTCCGCCGCGAGCGCGATGGCGTCCACGAACGGGAAGTAGGCGTCGGACGCGAGTGCCGCGCCCGCGGCTCGGTCAGCGGCGCGATGGAGCGCGATCTCGACGGCCGTGAGCCGGCTCGCCTGGCCAGCGCCGACGCCCACCAACGCGCCATGGCGCGCCAGGACCACCGCATTGCTGGTCACGTGCCGGACCGCCCGCCACGCGAACAGCAGGTCGGTGAGCTCGTCGAGCGTGGGCCGACGACGGGTCACCACGTTGAGCTCGTGCCGCGCCAGCCCGCCGCGGTCGGGCGACTGCACCAGCACCCCGCCATCGATCCGACGCAGGTCGAGGTCCTCGGGTGGCTCGCCGACCTGGGCGCCGACCTCCAGCAGCGTCAGTGCCGGCCGACCCGCGAGGACGCGCAGCGCCTCGTCCGAGAACGCCGGCGCCACGACCGCCTCGTAGGTGCTGACCGAGAGCTCCTCGGCGGTCGCCGCGTCGACCACGCGGTTCACCGCCACCACGGCGCCGTACGCCGCGACCGGGTCCGTCTCCAGGGCGTGCCGATAGGCGTCGAGCAGCGAGTCGGCCGAGGCGAGCCCCACGGGGTTGAGCTGCTTGGCGATGCAGGCGCTGGGGGCACCGAAGTCGGACACGGTGCGCCACGCCGCATCGAGGTCGAGGAGGTCGTTGTACGTGGCGTCGGGCCCTTGCAGCTGACGAGCCTCGGCCAGCGAGCCGGGACGGCCGGTGGCCTCGCGATAGAGCGCGGCCCGCTGCTGCGGGTTCGCGCCGTACCGGAAGTCGCGGGCCTTCCGGAGCACGATGGTCAGGTCGTCGGGGAACTGGAGGCCGCCGATGTGGTGGAGATAGGCGGACACGTCGGCGTGGTAGGCGGCGACGGTCGCAAAGGCGCGGGCGGCGAGTCGCATGCGGGTCTCGGCGGAGACCAGCCCGTGGCGCTCGATCTCCTCGACCAGCACGGCGTACTGCGAGGGATGGCTGGCGACCGCGACCGAGGCGTAGTTGCGCGCCGCGGCGGCGAGCAGGGACATGCCGGCCACGTCGATCATGGCAAGTGCCTCGTCGATGGGCACCACCCGCCCGCCCACGTGGGGCTCGAAGGGCGTGACGCTCACGACCACCAGGTCCACCAGGCCGATGCCGCGGGACCGAAGCCGGTCGAGCTCGTCAGGCGCGTCCCGACGCGCCAGGATTCCGGCGTACACCTCGGGGTGGAAGGTGTGGCCCTCGCCGGCCGCATCAGGCTCGTCGGTGGGGACCACCGCGATGACGTCGGTGGCGACGCCGCGGCGCGCCAGGCCGTCCCGTGTGCTGTGGGTCGCCAGGAGCTGGATGTCCAGCGCCGTCAGCCGTTCGACGAGCCGGACGATGCCGTCCTGGTCGGCGTCCGCGACCGAGAGCAGGGCACGCACGCCGTGGGCCTCCTCGGTTCCAGCGCTCGCAGGGCAATGGGTCGGGCCGGGCCGCACGACCGCCCCGAGTATAGCCGGACCCCCGAGCCCGGCCGGTCGCCTGCTATCCTCCGGCCGTGATCGGACGATGGCTGCGTGCGCTCCTGCCCAGCGAGGACAACGCCTTCGCGGCTGGCAACTTCCAGGACATCTTCTATCCCATCACGGCGGCGGCGGGGATCCTGCTGATCGTGACGGTGATCCTCTATAACGTGCAGACCCGCAAGCTCCACCGGCACCCGCCGCTCGTCGCGATGTGGGAGTGGATCCTGTGGACGGCGGTCATCGTGTACGGGCTGGTGCTGGTCGAGGCCGTGTTCCACTTCTGGTTCGTGACCGTGGTGGCGACCCTGGTCATCGGTCTCGGCACGTTCGTGTGGATCCGGTTCGTCCACTTCCCGCCCATCATCGAGGCCTACGACCGACAGGTCCAGCGCGCGCGCTACCTGGCGCACGAGCGTGCCACCAGCCGCTACCAGGACGCGTCGTCCACCATCCGGAGTCGTCGGCAGCGCCGCCGCCGCTGACCCTCGCCCCGAGCCATCGCGTCCCATGGACATCCGCAGGTTCGGGCCAGGCAACCGTCGGCCGGAGGGGCCGCCGGGCACCAGCGGGCTGACGGGGCAGGTCATCTGGAGCGATGACCGAGGGCACGTGTCCGAGCTCGCCTTCTCCCGGCAGGGCGTCATCACGCCGCACGCCAACCCCAACGCCACGCTGTTCGTGGTGGTCAGCGGCGGCGGCTGGGTCCAGGTCGGCGAGGAGCGCAGCCGCATCACCCACGGCGAGGCTGTCGTCTGGCCCGCCGGCGTGACACACGGCGCCTGGACCGACGGCAGCGAGATGCGCGCCATCGTGATCGAGCTGCCGCAGGGGCAGGCACCCGTGCTGGATGGGGTCGCCCACAGGAGTGACGCGGCGACCCAGCCTGCCCGCGGGGCGCTCGCGGAGCGGCCCGCCGACCCGTCCGCGCGCGACCCGGCGACCGGCGAGCCCTGGTAGCTCGGCGTCACATCCCCGGCTGGTGGACGTCCCGTGGGCTGAAACCCTCGTGCGGCGCACCTCCTCTGCATTGGAGGGCACATCGGCCCTGATGTCGTAGCATCGCCCCGCCCCCAGTCGGTCGATCGAGGAACCAATGGCCGCCCGCCCCAGACACCGCGCGCCCCTCCCCCTGCTCATGGCCCTGGTCATCGGCGTGCCGCTGCTCGGCGCCGCGGGCGCCGTCCGGACCACCGCGACCAGCGACCCCTCGACCGCCGAGGTCGATGCCTTCGTGGCCGAGCTGGGCGCGCTGCTGCCCGGGGCGGCCGTGCCTGGCGACGCGCTGGATGCCGAGGCCCTCCGCGCCGTCGTCCAGCAGGAGGACCCCG
Source organism: Chloroflexota bacterium (assembly GCA_046328155.1). Classification (GTDB taxonomy): domain Bacteria; phylum Chloroflexota; class Limnocylindria; order Limnocylindrales; family CSP1-4; genus JAFMJV01. The sequence goes on along the minus strand of JAXLXC010000030.1, from coordinate 2,149 downwards.
AGCCGTCGGCCGAGCCCAGCCAGTCCCCCGAGCCGACGCCCAAGCCCACCCCGAAGCCGACGCCCAAGCCGACCCCGAACCCCTCGAGCGACAAGGACAAGGACCGGCTCACCTACGCCGACGAGGAGCGCCTGGGCACCAACCCCAACAAGAAGGACACCGACGGCGACGGCATCCGAGACGACCTCGAGGACCCCGACCACGACGGCCTCAACAACTGGTTCGAGATCTACCGCTCCAAGACCAACCCCAAGAGCAAGGACACCGACAAGGACGGCCTCCACGACGGCATCGAGGACCCCGACGGCGACCTGCTCTCCAACCGGGGCGAGCAGCGCTTCAAGACCAAGCCGCTCAAGAAGGACACCGACGGGGACGGTCGCGACGACTGGCACGAGTCATCCAACCAGGGCCTGCGTCAGGACGCCCGCTCCATCCCCAGCTCGCTCACGCCCAAGCTGGCGAAGGCCGAGGACGACGTGCCCCCGATCCACAACCGATCGTGCCACTCGCGCGGCACGAGCACGGTGGCACGCTCCTGCAGCTGGACGTTCGGGCCCAAGAAGGGTCGCAGGCTGGTCATCCTCACCGGCGACTCGCACGCCGCGCACTGGGTCCCGGCGCTGCTCAAGGTCGCCGAGCACCGCGGTTGGAAGCTGATGACCATCACCAAGTCCGCGTGCCCCGTCGCCGATGTCCTCAAGGCGCCTGGCGGCGCGGAGGCGCGCGCCTGCTCGACCTGGCGCAAGAACGCGTGGGCCCGCATCCAGTCCCTCAAGCCCGACCTCGTCATCGCCTCGTCGTTGGACTCGTATCGGTTCGTGAGCGGGGGCAGCACACGCAGCCGCGACGCCAGCGTGTGGAAGTCCGCGCTCACGCGCAGCCTGACCAAGCTGGGCAAGGGCAAGGCCAGGGTGCTCATGCTGGGCGACGTCTACCCGTGGGGTGCGCAGGGCGCGGTCATCGCGTGCCTCCGCCGGAACACCCGGGACGTCTCGGCATGCCAGAAGACCCGCTCCACGGTCACCGCGGCGTGGGTGCGGAGCCGCGACAAGGTCGAGGCGCAGGCCGCCAAGGCTGCCGGCGCCACGTTCCGGTCCACGCGCACCATCCTGTGCCCCTACGACCCGTGTCCCCTCATCGTGGATGGGATCCTGGTGACACGTGACGGGGGTCACATCTCGGCGACCTACTCGCGTGAGATCTGGCGCGCGCTCAACCGGATCATCCCCGACGTCTAGCGTGGTGGGATGGGTTCGCGCGAGGCGGGCGTCGCGTCGCGTCGCATTGCTCGTGGCCGCCCTCGCCACGACCCTCATCGTGGTGCCGGGCGTCGCGACCGGGCAGCCAGCGCCGAGCGCCTCGCCGTCGGCATCGCCCGCCGGGCCGCGGTCGCTGCCCAAGGACCTCGAGCCGTCGCTGAAGGACGCGCCGACCATCAGACCCCGGGCGTACGCGGACGGCTGCCACGCACAGGCCGGGCAGACCAAGGCCCGCGCCTGCTCGTATGGCGACGAGTCCGGGGACTACCGGGTGGTCCTGATGGGCGATTCGCACGCGGTGCAATGGCTGCCCGCGCTCGAGGCGATCGCCGAGGACGAGGGCTGGCACCTGTACTCGCTGACCAAGTCCGCCTGCCCGGTGCCGGACATCACGGTCATCGTCCGCGGCAAGCGGCTGCGTGACTGCGACCGCTGGCGCTCCGCGGCGTTCGACCGCATCGCGGACCTGCATCCGGACCTCGTCATCGCCGCCTCCCTGGGCCGGATCTACGAGGTGCCCAAGGGGACGACGGACAAGCGCCACGACCGCCTGTGGCAGGCGGCGTGGGTCAGCTCGCTCGAGCGGCTGGTCGGCGATTCCGGGGAGGTCGTGCTGCTCGGTGACACCCCGATGTGGCTCCAGGACCCGCTCGAGTGCCTGCGCGCGCATCGACGCGACATCGACCGGTGCGACACCCCGCGCGACGACGCCGTGTCGGAACGCACGCAGCGGATCGAGCGTGGCGCGGCGACCGAGGCGGGTGTGGCCTACGTGCCGACCGCCGACCTCGTGTGCGTCGGCGACCCATGCCCCGCCGTCGACGGTCGCCTGCTCGTGCTGGGGGACACCCAGCACATGACCGTGGCGTGGGCGCGGCACATCGCCG
>JAXLXC010000003.1:0-182732 GCA_046328155.1 Chloroflexota bacterium | reverse complement strand
CGGCCAGCAGCCACGCCTGGTCGCCGGTCCGCTGGAAGCCGAACATGGAATAGAAGATGTAGAACGGGATCATCGGTTCGGCGTGGGTCGCGTATGAGGTGCTCGCTGCCTGGAGCGAGGCCATCGAGCCCGCCTCGGTGATGCCCTCCTCCAGCACCTGGCCATCGGTCGCCTCGCGATAGGACAGCACGAGGTTGGAGTCGACTGGATCGTAGCGCTGCCCATGGGCGGCGTAGATGCCCACCTCCTTGAACAGCGGATCGAGGCCGAACGTGCGTGCCTCGTCAGGGATGATGGGCACGACCCGCGTGCCGATGCGGGGGTCCCGGATGAGGTCCCGCAGCAGCCGCGCGAAGGCCATCGTGGTCGAGGCCTCCTGGGTCCCCGAGCCTGCGTCGAAGCTGCCGAACACGCTCGCCGGCGGCACCTCGAGCGGCTTGGCCACGACGAGCCTGCGCGGCAGCGGGCCACCCAGGGCGGCACGCCGCTCCTGGAGATAGCGGACCTCGGGCGAGTCGGGCGCGGGCCGGTAGTAGGGCGGGTCCTTGAGCTGCTCGTCGGGGATGGGCAGCTCCAGGCGGTCCCGGAACGTGCGCAGCTCGGCCTCGTTGAGCTTCTTGGCCTGATGGGTGATGTTGCGGGCCTCGATGCCGGGCCCCAGCGTCCAGCCCTTGACGGTCTGGGCGAGCACCACCGTGGGCTGGCCCTGGTGCGACACCGCGGCCTGATACGCCGCGAACAGCTTGTGGTGGTCGTGCCCGCCGCGTCGAAGGCTCTTGATCTGGTCGTCGGTCAGGTGCTCGACCATGGCGAGCAGGCGCGGGTCGGTGCCGAAGAAGTGCTCCCGGATGTAGGCACCGGACTCCACGGTGTACTTCTGCGACTCGCCGTCGAGGACGTCCCCCATCCGCTGGACGAGCACGCCATCGACGTCGTTGGCCAGCAGGGGGTCCCATTGTCGGCCCCAGATGACCTTGATGACGTTCCAGCCCGCGCCGCGATAGATGGACTCCAGCTCCTGGACCACCTTGCCGTTGCCACGAACCGGGCCATCGAGTCGCTGAAGGTTGCAGTTGACGACGAAGGTGAGGTTGTCGAGTCCGTCGCGACCCGCCAGCGCGAGGGCGGCCACCGATTCCGGCTCATCCATCTCGCCGTCGCCCAGGAACGCCCAGACCCGGCTGCCGCTGGTGTCCTTGATGCCACGCTGGTGCAGGTAGCGGTTGAAGCGCGCCTGGTAGATCGCGGCGATGGGCCCCAGGCCCATGGACACCGTGGGGAACTCCCAGAAGCCGGGCATCAACCGGGGGTGGGGATAGGAGCTCAGCCCCTGGCCGGGCACCGTCTCCTGACGGAAGTGGTCGAGGTGGTCCTCGTCCAGTCGACCCTCCAGGAAGGCGCGGGCGTAGATGCCCGGCGCCGCATGGCCCTGGAAGTACACCTGGTCGCCCATACCGGGGGCGTCCTTGCCTCGGAAGAAGTGGTTGAAGCCCACCTCGTACAGGCTCGCCGCGGATGCATACGTCGCGAGGTGGCCGCCGATGCCCGGCGATGCGTGGTTCGCACGCAGCACCATGGCCACCGCGTTCCAGCGGACCATGCGCCGGATGCGCAGCTCCATCGCCTCGTCACCCGGGAACTCGGGCTCCTGCTCGGGCGAGATGGTGTTGATGTAGCGCGTCTGGGTCAGCGCCGGCAGCCCGATGTCCAGCTGACGCGCGCGCTTGAGCAGCCGATACAGCACGAACCGGGCGCGGCCCACGCCGTCGTTGGCGACCATCGAGTCCAGGGACTCGATCCAGTCCTCCGTCTCCCCGGGGTCGCGGTCGGGGAGCTGTCGCTTGAAGTCGAGGTCGTGATCGATCATGTCGGGCGACAGTGTAGGGCGGACGCTGGTTGCAGGCCGGTTTCGATCATGGTGATCGATGTGATCTATCACGACGGCCCGGTCGATCGACTCGCGGCAGCGGACGGGTGCGCGGCTCGGCAGCGTATCCTGCGCCAATGGTGGACGAGCAGCCTCAGGAGTCGGACGACGCGCCTCGGCGCTCGCATCTCGTGTGGGACGAGGAGGCGACCGGCGGCGCCGACCCGGTCATGCCGGCACCCACCACCCGCCTCGCCGGTGCCGCGGTGGGCATCGACGTCGGTGGCACGGGGGTCAAGGCCGCGCTGGTGGACCTCGCGACCGCGGAGCTGCTGAGCCCGCGCGTGCGCGAGAAGACGCCCCAGCCATCGACGCCGGAGGCGGTCGCGCAGGCCATCGCGAGCGTCGTCGCCAAGGCGCTGGAGGGGCGCGAGGTCCCCGACGACCTCCCGGTGGGCTGTGGTCTGCCGGGCATCGTCAAGGCGGGCCGACTGGCCAGCGCCGCCAACATCGACCCCGGCTGGGTGGGCTGGCCCGCCACGGAGAACATCGGGGCTGCCGTGGGTCGACCCGTGCTCATCGTCAACGACGCCGATGCGGCCGGCCTCGCCGAGCTGGCGTTCGGCGCCGCACGCGGGCGGGCGGGCACCGTGATCCTGCTGACCCTGGGCACGGGCATCGGCTCAGCGCTGTTCGTCGATGGCCGCCTCGTCCCCAACACCGAGTTCGGGCACCTCGAGTTCCACGGGCAGGACGCCGAGACGCTCATCAGCGGCGCGGCTCGCGAGCGTCGGAAGCTGGGCTGGAAGGCCTGGGTCAAGCAGTTCAACCTGTATCTCTCGCGTCTCGAGCTCTACTTCTCCCCCGACCTGTTCATCCTGGGCGGCGGCGTCTCCAAGGAGTTCGCCAAGTGGGGGAGGTACCTCAAGGTCCGCACGGAGGTGGTCACGGCCACCTACCTCAACACGTCCGGGATCATCGGCGCCGCCTATGCCGCAGGGGCGCACACGCACGGAGCCCTCGAGGCGCCCACCGGGCTGTCCGCCGCCGAGCCCGGCCCGGGCATCGAGGTCGTCACCGGCCAGGACGGCTGACCCAGTCATGGCAGGCGTCCAGCTGCATCTCCTGGACGCGACCTACGAGCTGTTCCGCTCGCACTTCGGGCGACCGCCGCATGCGGCCGCGGACGGCACGCCCGTGGGGGCGACCGTGGGCGTCATCGAGAGCACCCTGTCCCTGATGCGCGACGATGGCGTGACCCATCTGGGCTGCGCCACCGACCACGTCATCCGCTCGTGGCGCAACGACCGCTACGTGGGCTACAAGACCGAGGTGGGCGTGCCTCCCGAGCTGCTGGCCCAGTTCCCGCTGGCGGAGGAGGCGCTCGAGGCCATCGGCGTGGTGCTGTGGCCCATGGTCGAGTTCGAGGCGGACGACGCCCTGGGCGCCGCCGCGGCCCGATTTGGCGACGACGGAGCGGTGGATCGCGTCGTCATCCTGTCGCCCGACAAGGACATGGCCCAATGCGTCCGCGAGGACGGCCGGGTGGTGACCTACGACCGACGCAAGCGCGCCTTCATGGACGCGGATGGCGTGCGCGCCAAGTTCGGCGTGTCACCGGCCAGCATCCCCGACTTCCTGGCGCTCGTGGGCGATTCCTCGGACGGCTACCCGGGGCTGCCGGGCTGGGGCGCCGTGTCCACGGCCACCGTGCTGCGCCGATACCCCCATCTGGAGGACATCCCGGACACCATCGCGCGCTGGGACGTCAACGTCCGCGGTGCGGCGGCCCTGGCGGCGTCGCTCCGCGAGCATCGCGCCGATGGGCTGCTGTTCCGGGAACTGGCGCAGCTCAGCCTGGACGCGCCCATCCCGCAGCGGAGCGTCGACGAGCTGCGCTGGCGGGGCGTGCCCCGGGCCAGGTTCGCGGCGCTCGTGGAACGGCTGGCCGCCCCGTCCCTGCTGGGCCGCGTCCCGCTGTGGGCGGATTGACCGCCGAATCCGCGGTCGCCGCTGGTCGCGCGTTACACATCGCGGTCAGGCGCGTCATGGTCGCTGGCACGACTCGGCCCACTCAAGAACCATCGAGTCCATCACCAAGAGCCGCCGAGGAGGTAGGGTCATGGCTTCGTCAGCAGCAGGACGCCGGTTCGGACTCATCTCCGGGATGATTCCCAGCGCCAAGAATGAGCTGCTCTATCGAGACGCGACGGACGCCGTGGCATCCATCACGTCGTACGCGACGAGCATCGCCGACCATCCGACTGGCACGCCAGTCTGTCGCATCGGCCTCGGCAGTTCTCAGAAGAGCGGATTCCACGCGCGGAAATGTGGCGAGGTCAGTGCCTGGGCGCAGACCAACTTCAGCTGCAAGAACCCCGGGGGGCCGAGCAACAACCCAGCGGATGGCTGCGCTCGGATCATGCTGACCATGGAGGTCAACTTCGACTCCACCGGCGGTGACAGCGGCGGGACGATCTGGTATGGCGACACCGGGACCGATGGCCCGATGAAGCTCATGGGCATGCACGTCCACTCCGACGTCGATGGCAGTGCCGGTGACGATCGGGACTCGGGGAAGCATGGGTGGTACACCCCTGTCTCTCAGGTTCTGGACGGGCTTGAGGAGAAGGGGCATGACATCAAGGTCTGCACGTCCGCGTCATGCTGACAGAGAATCTACGATGAGCCGAGTCGATATGCGACGCCTTCCATTGTCTGTCTTGCTGATCCTAGCTATCGCCTACGCAGTCATCCCCGTGTCGTTGCTCTGGGCGGGCCCAGTACGCGCAGAGTGCGGGTTTCCGAACCGCTGGCCAGCGCTCGACACCATCGCTCCGACGGCGGACACCGTATTCGTGGGGACGGTGTCCCGAATAGTCTCTCGGAAGCGTCATCACCCTGGCACCTTCGTCGTCCAGGTTGACACAGTGCTCAAAGGAAACGCCGATGGGCGCATCACTCTCCATGATGTCTGGACGGGCGGCCAGTGCGTGGTCTCTTGGCTCGACGTTCGCCGTGGCGACCGCATCGCCGTGGCGCTCGGCGGCGAATCGAATGTGAACGGTCCCGTCGGAGCCATCGCATTCGTGAGTCCGCTGCCTCCCGACAGCGACATGGAATGGGCGGGGATGCGCCGCCTGACGATGGCCCAGGTCCGGGAGGCAGTCGGGCTGCCGGCGACCGATGCCCTCCAATCGGAACTCGAGCAGACGCGGGAGGCGCGCGCGCCTGCCGTCGCTGCACAGGCCGCGGCCATAGTCGAGCTCGCCTCTCAGATCCTCCGGCAGCTGGCGACGCCAGCGTGGCTCCACGCGGTGACCGAGTGAATGCGAGCACAAACGCCGTTGGGAGGTCCCGATCCCGCGAACCCAGTCGACGAGGATGCGTCACCATTGTGCCGAGTAACGACGCCAGGATGCGGACTCGCAGTCCTGGCCATCGGATGGTTGTCGTCCTCGGCGTCGTTGCCACGCTTGTGCCAGTCTCCCCTCCAGTTGCCGTCCGTGCCGAGTGCTCGCTCCCAAATCGCTGGCCCTCGTTCGCCAAGGTCGCGCCGCGGTCCGACACGGTGGTCACGGGGACGGTCACGAGGATCGTCGAGTACTGGCGCCACCAGCTGCCCGGCACCTTCGTGCTCAGGGTGGATGACGTGCTCAAGGGACAGGCCGATGCGCGACTTCGGCTCTCCGATGTCTACACCACGGGCGGCTGCGTGGTGTCCTGGCTGGAGGTGCAACCCGGCGATCGCATCGCTGTCGCGCTCGGCGGCGACTCCGACGTCAACGGGTCGGTCAGCTCCGTGGCATTCCTGACTCGCCTGCCAGCGCTGGCACGCGTCGACATGGCCGGGATGCGCCGCCTGACGATGGCCCAGGTCCGGGAGGCGGTCGGGCTGCCGGCGACCGACATGGTGGCGTCCGACCCCGACCCGGTCGGCGAGTCGCGCTGGGCCATGCTCGCGGGCCTGGCACGCGCCGCGGTCGAGGTCGTCACGGAGGTCATCGGCCGGCTGCGACCGTCGTCCTGACCTCGACGGCTCGCTCCGTCAGCTGCGGAGGAGCCCCAGCAGCGTGGCGTGATGCGCGGGCGGTGCCGCGAGGAGGCCCGTCGAGCGCGTCGGACGGGTGAGGTCGAACCACGGACCGCCGTCCACCGTGGTCACCGTGTTGCCGCCCTCCTGGGCGATGAGCCCGGCCGCGGCGATGTCCCACAGCGACAGCCCGCGCCACTGGACGAACGCCCCGAAGCGCCCGTTGGCGGTCCATGCCAGACCGAGTGCGGCGCTGCCCATGGAGCGGGGGACGCGCACCGCCTTGCGGATGGCCTGCTCGCGCTTGGCGAAGCCGCTGGGTGGCAGGGCGAGCGAGATGACGCCATCGCCCAGCGCGTCATCGGACGCATGGATGAGGTGCCCGTCCAGCCAGGCGCCCCGCCCGGCCACCGCGCTGAAGACCTCGTCCCGCATGGGGTCGATGACCACGCCCACGGTCGGGCGGCCCCCGGCGGCGAAGCCCACGCTGGTGCAGAAGTGGGGGATGCCCGCGGCGTAGTTCACCGTGCCGTCGAGCGGGTCGATGACCCAGATCCGATGCCCCGCGCCGACGGGCGCGCTGGAGCCCGCCCCATCGGCCGGGCCGCCACCCGTGGCCTCGGAGTGACCGGACTCCTCGGCCAGGATCTCGTCTGTCGGGAAGGCGTCCCGGATGAGGCCGATGATGGCCTCCTCGGACCGATGGTCAGCCTCGGTGACCACGTCCTTGGCACTCTTCTTGACGATGTGCTCGAGCCGCTCGTAGCGCTCGACCTGGATGGCGGCTGCGGCGTGTGCGGCAGCGAGTGCCACCTCCAGCTCGCGTTCGAAGGCATGGCTGACCGGCTGGGATGGCGTTCGGGGCATCGCCCAGATGCTACCCGCGGATGGCTCCGGGCGTCTGGCGGGCTGGCCGCCCGACCGCCCCGGCGTACCATCCCGTGATGCCAGCGACGTCCCCCCAGACCGCCATCCATCCGCGCTGGATCCTCACCGCGGTCGTGCTCGCGTCGGGGATCGTGTTCCTGGACTCGACGATCGTGAACGTGGCGCTGCCGCACATCGCGCTCGATCTGCCCACAAGCGTCCTGGGCACGCTCGAGGCCCAGGCGTATGTCACCTCCGGCTATCTCGCGACCCTGGCCGCGAGCCTCATCCTGGCCGGCGCGCTGGCCGACCGCTACGGCCGGCGGCGGGTGTTCGTCACCGGCCTGGTGGCGTTCGGTGCCACGTCCGCGCTGTGCGGCCTGGCGCCCACCATGGAACTGCTGGTCGTGTTCCGGCTGCTCCAGGGGGTCGCGGGAGCGCTGCTGGTGCCGGGGCCGCTGTCCATCATCACGGCCACGTTCGAGGGCGCCGAGAGGGCGCGGGCCATCGGGCTGTGGTCGGCCGCCACCGCCGCCCTGACCATCCTCGGGCCGCTGGCCGGCGGGCTGGTGGTCGACTCGCTCAGCTGGCGCGTGGCGTTCCTGGTCAACGTCCCGCTCGTCCTCGTGGCGCTCTACGCCGCAGTCCGGTATGTCCCCGAGTCGCGCAACGAGGACGCGCCACGGCGCCTCGACTGGCTGGGATCGGTGGTCATCGCGATCGCTGTGGGTGGCATCAGCTTCGGGCTCATCCGCGGCCAGGAGCAGCGCTGGGCGGACCCCACGGCGTTCCTGGTCCTGGGCATCGGCATCGTGGCGGCCATCGCCTTCCCCATCCTCATGGTCACGCGACGGGACCCGCTCGTGCCGCCCGCGCTGTTCCGCAACCGGTCGTTCACGGTCATCAACGCATCGACGTTCCTCATCTATGGCGCGCTGTACATCTCGGCGTTCCTCCAGAGCGTGTTCCTCCAAGGCGTCCTGGGCTATTCGGCGCTGGGCGCCGCGGCCGTGTCGCTGCCGGGCGGAATCCTGCTGACCCTGTTCTCGACCCGCGTGGGCGTCATGGCGGCCCGCCTGGGCGCGCGACGGTTCCTGGTGCTGGGCCCGGCGCTCATGGCGGCGGGCATGGCGTGGTTCTCGCGCATCCCGGCGACCAGCCTGCCGTGGCGCCCCGACCTGGGCTCGGGGATCGCGCTGCCGCCCGCCGACGCCCTCACGGATGTGCTGCCGGCCGTGCTGCTGTTCGGCATCGGGCTCACGCTGGTGGTGGCACCCCTCACGACCACGCTCATGGGCTCCATCCCGGTGGGCAACGCGGGTCTGGGCGCAGCCATCAACAACGCCGTGTCACGGGTGGGCCAGCCGCTGCTGCTGGCACTCATCTATCTCGCCATCAGCGCCGTGTTCTATGGCTCGCTGGCAGACGCCGTGCCAGGCCTTGACACGGGCTCCGAGGCGGTGCGCTCGATGATCCAGCCGCTCAACCCGCCACCCACGGGCACCGACCCGGTCACGGCGAGCGCCGTGACCCAGGCATCCACGGATGCCTTCCGGCTGGCGATCCTCATGGTCGCCGGGCTGCTGGTCGCGGGTGCCGTGGTCAACGGGCTCGGGCTGCGGGGCGGCCCGGCCGGGGCGCCGAGCGCCACCCAGCCCCCAGCAGATCAGCCGGGCGACGGGCTGGGCGCCGCCGCCTGATACACCCGCACGTAGTCCACGAGGTACTGCGCGGGGAACTGGGTGGTCGTGGACACGGCCTGGCCGAACTGGCCGCCGACCGCCAGGTTGAGCAGCAGGAAGAAGGGGTGCTCGAACACCCACTGCGACGGCGCCACGTCCGCGGGCGTCGCCTCGTGGTACTGGACGCCATCCACGGTCCAGGCGATGCGCCCAGGCTGCCAGTCGACCGCGAACACGTGGAACTCGTCCGCCAGCGGCTGGTCCATCAGCAGCGTGCCGCCGAACCCCTGGCTCCCGGAGTACCCAGGTCCGTGGAGCGTGCCGTAGAGCAGGCGTGGCTGGCGCCCCACGTTCTCCATGATGTCGATCTCGCCCGACTGTGGCCAGCCGACCGTGTCGATGTCCGAGCCCAGCATCCAGAAGGCGGGCCACAGGCCGGCGCCGCTGGGCACCCGGAGGCGTGCCTCGATCCGCCCATGGGTCACCTCGAACAGGCCCCGCGTCAGGAGCCGCGCCGAGGTGTACTCGCACGGGCCATACCAGCACGTCAGCCCCGGCTCCGCCTCGCGGGCGGTGATGACCAGGTTGCCATGCCCGTCGTGGGCGGCGTTGTCGGTCGAGTCGGTGTACCACTCGAGCTCCTGGTTGCCCCAGCCGCTGCCGCCGTCGCCCAGGTCGTGGCCCCAGCGGGTGGGGTCGGGCGGCGTGCCCGCGGGCGCGTCGAACTCATCGGCCCACACCAGCACCATGCCGGGTGGCGCCGGATCGGGGAACGACGGGGATGGGTCGGCGGCGGACACGAGGGCACCTCCGGAGAGCACGAGGGAGAGGGCGCTGGCCACGACCGCGATGCCCCGGCGCGGGTCAGCCACGCACGGAGCCCGAGGCGAAGCCGCCGATGATGTAGCGCTGGAGGAACAGGAACAGGACCACCATGGGGAGGGCGAGGATGAGCACCGCGCTCGCCAGCAGCGGCCAGTCGCTGCCATAGATGCCCGTGAACGCGATGAGCCCGCGGGTCATGGGGTAGTAGGCCTGGTTGGTGAGGTAGATGGTGGGCAGCACCAGCTCGTTCCAGATGCCGATGGCATGCAGGATGGCCACGGTCGCGATGGCCGGCTTGGTCAGCGGCACCACGATCTTCCACACGAACCGGATGTAGCCGCAGCCATCGATGGCCACCGCCTCGTCCAGCTCCCGGGGGATGGAGCGGATGAACGCGACCAGGATGATGACCCCGATGGGGTTGGCCAGGAACAGCAGGATGTAGCCCGGCTGCGTGTTGTACAGGTGCAGGTTGAGGATGAGCTGGAACTGCGGGATGAGCGCCACGGGCAGGAACAGCGCGATCACGAACAGGATGTACAGCAGGTTCCAGCCACGGACATAGCGGCGGGAGATGGCCGCTGCCAGGGGCACCGCGGCGATCAGGTACAGGATCGTGGCGACCGCGGTGTACAGCACCGAGTTGGTCATGTAGCGCGCGAAATCCGCCTTGTCCCATGCCTCCAGCAGGTTCTCGAAGCTGAAGGTGGTGGTCACGCCCACGGGGTCCTTGGCGAACGCCGGCTGGCTCTTGAGCGCGGTGTTGATGAGCATCAGCATCGGGCCCAGATAGACCAGGCCGAAGCCGATGAGGATGAGGTAGGACAGGACGTGGCCGCGGTCGATGGGCTTGCGGCGTCGGGTGGGCAGATCCTCCATCTGGGCGGTCATCCGAGGAGCCTCCGCTCACGCCGACGCAGCACCCACAGGGTGGTCATGCCGATGACGAACACGATGACGAACAGAATCACCGAGGCGGCCGCGCCATAGCCTTGGCGGAAGCTGTTGGCGGTGGTGCTGCCGCTCGTCTGGCCGAACGCCTGCGCATACACCACGTAGCCCATCACCTGGGTCCCAGGCCGATACGCGGTGAGCACCAGGAACAGCTGCCATGCCTGGAGCGAGCCGATGACGCACAGGATGAGGTTGGTGTTGACGCTGGGCGTGATGAGCGGCCAGGTCACGTGCCAGAACGACTGGCGGCGGCTGGCGCCATCGATAGTGGCGGCCTCCACGAGCTCCTCCGGGACGGTCTGGAGACCGGCCAGGAAGATGACCATGGTGATTCCCATGTTGGCCCAGATCTGGACCAGCGTGACCCACGCGAACGCCTCGGGCGGGGGGCCGCCGAGGAACTCCGAGCGCAGCCCCAGGATCCCGAAGATGGCGTCCATGGGGCCACCCATGGGGTACAGGAACAGCCGCCACATCAGCCCCTGGATGGTCACCCCCAGGATGACCGGCAGGAAGAACAGCGCCCGGAACAGGTTGGTGCCCCGCAGTCGCTGGTTGAGCAGCACCGCGATGAGCAGCCCCACCACGAACTGCACGAGCGTCACCGCGCAGCAGAACACGAGCGTCCGCGCGACGGCGTCGATGTTCTGGCGTGCCGCGGCGCCCTTGAACAGGAACTCCTGGTAGTTGGCGAGGCCGATGAAATGCAGCGGCGCCGGGGTCAGGCCGTTGGTGTCGGTGAGCGAGTAGATGACCGTCGCGAGCGACGGTCCGAGCGCCACCAGCACGTACAGCGCGAGCCCCGGCAGCAGCAGCAGGTAGGGGAGGCTCCGCGAGCGTCCCTTCCCGAACGGGTACATCAGCCCAGCGTGTCCGAGCAGCGCGTCCGGACGTGCCCCGGGCGCGCGGCCCGGGGCAGCCGAAGTGCCATCTCGGCGTCGAGCCGAAGGCTACTGGTTGGCATCCAGTCCGGCCTGGAGGTCGGCCTGTGCCGCGTCCGCGGCCTCCTGCGCGGTCTCGAAGGTCCCGAAGGGCGTGAAGAACGACGCCCAGGGCACCGCGTACTGGCCCGCGCCGGTGGGTGCGACCCAGTCCAGCTCGAAGCCGATCTTGAACTGGTCGAGATAGGGCGCGATGTCATGCCCCAGCTGGGTGTCGAGCGTGGCGGTCGGCTGCGTCGGGATGACGCCCACGGCCGTCACGAAGTCCTGGTAGGCGGCCGGGTCGGAGAACGCGGACAGGTACGCCAGCGCCGCGTCCTTGTTGGCGCTGTTGGCGTTGATTCCCCAGCCCTGGTCGTACTTGCCAAAGACCTGGTTGTTCTGGGAGGCGTCGTTGGATGCCGGGAACGGGATCCACTGCCACTCGAAGGCCGGCTGCGCCGCCTCGATGGCGGGTGCGAGCCACGTGAAGCCGGACAGCATCGCCACCTCGCCAGTCGCGAAGCGACCCGGGGCACCGTCGCCCGTGATCCCGGTGGCACCGGGCTCGATCATCTGCTGGGCCAGGATGCGCAGCTGCTCCCACATGGCGAGGTTGGCCTCGTCGTTCCACTTGATGCTGCCGTCCCACAGTCCCTGGACATAGGCCGCCGCATCCGGGAACGCGTTGCCCACGATGCCGTAGCCGGTCACGAAGATGGGCCAGCCATCCTGGCCACCGGCCGTGATGCAGGGCACGTTGGCCGCGGTGAAGGTCTGGCACGCGGCGACCAGCTCGTCCCACGTGGTCGGAATGGCCACGTTGTTGGCCGCGAACAGGTCCTTGTTGACGTACAGGCCGCTGAAGCCCACGCGACCCAGGTTGACCGCATAGACCTTGTCGTTGTACGTCCCGGCAGCGGCGGTCGCGGCCGGGTCGTAGTTGGCCACGAACGGCTGGTCCGTGATGTCCAGCAGCTGCCCGGCATCCACGATGGTCTGCCAGATGGGCGGCGTGGCGCCCGTCATGTACGGTTGGACCGCGTTGCTGAAGGCGAAGATGTCAACGACGTCGACGTCGTTCGCGGCGAGCCGGGTCTGGGTCGCCGTGGCCAGCTCGTTGGGCGCCACGATGGACATGTCCACCGTGACGCCAGGGTGGGCCGCCTCGAACGCGGCGTTGAACGTCTCCATGTAGTCGGTGAACGGCGGGTTCTGGTGCACCAGCACCCGCAGCGTGGTGGGCGCGAGGGCCGGCGTGCTGGCGTCCTGGGCCAGCACCGCGGCCGGGGCCGCCACCAGCGCCGACAGCGCGGCGGCGGTGATCAGCGATCGACGCATATGTGCTCCTCCTCGGGGAACCTCGTCGGGGAACGGTCGGGATGGCGACGACCAGCCGACCGGGCCATGGCGGACGTCGCGTGGTCGGGCGCGCAGCTCAGGCGTTGGTCGATGGCGCCCCTCCGCTGGACCCTCGCACCACCAGCTCCGTGTCCAGGAGCACCTTGCGCAGGACCGGGTCCCGCGACTCGATGCGCCCGAACAGCAGCTCCACGAGCTCCCGCCCCATCACCTCGGGGGACTGGCGGATGCTGGTGAGCGGCGGGTCGGTCATGAGCGCGATGGGCGAGTCGTCGAAGCCCACCACAGCGACGTCCTGGGGCACCCGACGCCCTGCCGCCCGCAGCGCCTCGAGGGCGCCCGAGGCCATGAGGTCGGAGGCCACGAAGACGGCGTCGATGTCGGGGCGCCGCTCGAGCAGCTCGGCCATCGCCCGCAGGCCGCTGTCGCGGGTGAACTCCCCGCAGGTGATGAGGCGCTCGTCGACGGGCCGGCCGGCCGCCTCGAGCCCCTGTCGGTAGCCGGTCAGTCGGTCGACGCCGGCCACCATGTCCTGGGGCCCGGCGACGGTCGCCACGACCCGCCGTCCGAGCGACAGGAGGTGGGCCGTCGCGCCAGCCGCGCCACCCACGTTGTCGGTGTCGACGTAGCTGACACGCGTGCCACGAGGCGGCAGGCCTCCCACCACCACCTGGATGCCCCGCTGGCGCAGCTCCTCGGGGAGCGGGTCGTCGCCGTGGAGCGAGTACATGATGATGCCGTCCACGTGGCCCGCCATGAGGTACGGGGCCAGCAACCGCTCCTGCTCCTGGTCCTCCGCGATGAGCAGCACCAGCCGCTGGCGTCGCGCGTTGAGGGCCACGCTGATTCCCCGCAGCACCTGGGCGAAGAACGGGTCCCCGAAGATCCGCGACGCGGGCTCCGGGATGACCACCCCCACCGAGCCGCTGCGTCGGGTGACCAGGGTGCGCGCCGCCATGTTGGGGACGTACCCCAGGCGTCGGATCTCGCGCTCGACCTTGCGCCGGACCTCCGGGTCCACGCGGGGGTTGCCGTTGACGACGCGGGACACGGTGGACTGCGAGACGCCGGCCGCCCGTGCGACCTCGCCCATCGTCGCCGCATGCCCATGCCCGCCACGCTTCGCCATCGACCCGGCCGCCACCTCGTCGCGCCGTGAATGCGCATTCACGCTCGTGGTGAAGGATATTCCGGCCTGTCAAGAATGCGCATTCACGAACGGTGCTGGTGCGCGGGCGGCGGCGTCGGGCGGTCGCGCCACCGACGTGGCAGGGAGGCGGGGGACCTAGAACCAGTCCTCGTTGGCCACCGACGGCGCCGCTCCGGCGAGGTACGCGGCCACGACCTCCTCGGCCAACCGTCGGTCCAGGTCGCCGCCGAACACGAGCCGGAAGTAGACCGGCCCGACCAGGAGCGCGGTGGCGAGGCCCGGGTCGACGTCGGGTCGCAGGTCGCCCCGGTCGATGCCCCGGGCGATGACCGCCCGGACCTCGGCGCGTCGCTCCGCGACCACGCTGGCGCGGAACCGCTCGCCGAGCGTCTGGTCGCTGGCGATCTCGGAGAGGAGCGCCCGGAGCACGGGCCCGAACGCCGACTGGGTCAGGGCGTGGATGGGGTTCAGCACGCAGGCCAGCAGCTCGGCACGGGTGTCACCCACGTCCGCCACCGGCAGGTGCGGCCATGCGAGCGTGGTCAGCAGCTCGAGGGCGAGCTCCTCGCGGGACGCCCAGCGTCGATAGATGGTCGCCTTGCCGACGCCGGCACGCGCCGCCACGTGCTCCAACCGGAGGCCGCCGAAGCCAGACTCGGCCAGCAGGTCGGCGGTGGCGTCCAGGATCGCCTGGTGGGCGCGTTCGCTGCGCGGACGACCGCGACGGTGCTGCGGCTGGGGCGTGTCGTCGACCACACCCTCATGATACGGAACGGGCCGTATCGCTGCGTGGCCCGGGCTCAGGCGGCTCGGCTGTCGGGCGCGACGATCACGTGCCGGTCGTGGAGCACCTCGCGGACGCCGGCGCGCAGCCAGCGGAACCGTCCCTGAGTTGGCTCGCGGAACGTGGGGCACTCGAGCCACACCGCGTCGTCCGTCCCGTCGACGACCATGATCTCGCCGCAGGTGCACATCCGCGTCGCCCGCTCGGCGTCCTCGATGACCTGGAGGATGCGCAGTCGGTGCCTCGGCTCGCCGCCTGCCGTGATGTCGTGCTGGGTGTCCATGCCAATCCCTGATAGCGAAACGCGTCGTTCCGTATCATAGCGCACGAGCGCCGCATTCCAAGACGACCAGTATCGTAGATGGGTCGCACTCGGGGCCCGGCGGGGTCGCGTGCCGGTGAGGAGGCGCCCCTGAGCGCGTCGGTCAGGCGCAGGTCACGGTCATCCGCTCGGGGACGAGCAGGGCGGGTGCATCGGGCGCCGGCACGGTGCGGGTCACCGTCACGGTCGCGCCAGGTGCGAGGCGCTCGGTCCGGAAGGCGAGGTCATCCGGTCGGGGCGTGCCGTCGCGGGTGATGCGACAGCTCGCGATGCCGTCGTCATCGCCGGCGTTGGTGACCGTGACGGCGACCTGGACGCCGCCGTCGGCGAGCGCCACATGGCCGGTGATCCCGGCGTCGTAGGGGCCGCTGTGGTCCACGGCGAACCGGAGCAAGACCAAGAACAGCGCGAAGCCCGCCACGACGCCCACCAGGATGGTGGCGTGGACCTGCGTGGCGCTGGGCGTGGAGATCCGTCCGGGGTTGTCCTCGTCGCACAGCGACACGCCGGGCGGCGTCTCCTTGCCACAGCGATAGCAGTGGCTGATGGGATGGCCCGTGGGCGACGGGGCGAGGAAGCCGGTCTCGACGGGGGGCACGGGCTCGGCGGCTGGGGACGGGGATCCGGACATGGCGGACAGCCTACGCCCAAGCCCGCTCGCCGGCGTCGAGCACGTGGTCGAGCTGGTCGTCGGTGACCCAATGGAGCACCAGCTCGTCCGCGCCGCGCTCCCGCCAGCCCTCGGCCCATCCCATCGGGTCCGCGAGGGCGGGTGCGGCGCGGATGCCCTCGTCGCGCGGCAGGTCGCAGCCGACGATCACCGCCACGTCCGACGGGCGTCGGCCCGCCGCGGCGAGCGCGGCGTCGAACACCGGCCGCAGCTGGTCGTACGAGTCCGCCATGCAGGTCCAGGCATCGCCGATGCGGGCCGCGAGACGGGCCCCCGCGGGTCGCTCGCCACCGATGACGATGCGTGGCACGGGCGACGGCGCGGGCGACGCGTGTGCCTCGCGGAGGCGATACCACGCGCCCTCGTAGCTCACCGGACCGCCCGTGAACAGCGCCCGCAGCACCGCCACGGCCTCCTCCAGCCGCGCCGCCCGCTCGGGCGGTGCCGGGAAGTCGATGCCGTAGGCGGCGTGCTCCGCCGGGTGACCGCCGATGCCGATGCCCAGATCCACGCGACCGGGTGCCAGGTCCGCGATCGTGGCCACCATCCGGGCCAGCACCGCGGGATGCCGGTTCATGACGTTGGACACGAAGCTGCCCACGTGGATACGGTCGGTGACCGCGGCGGTCGCCGCGAGCGTCGTCCAGCATTCGAGCATCGGGTCGTCCAGCCGGCCGCGACTCACGAAGTGGTCCCACGACCAGACGCCCGCGTAGCCGGCCGCCTCGAGCCGGCGCGCCGACTCCAGCCACCACCCGGCCGACACGCCGATGGTGGTCAGGTTGACGCCGACCGGGATCCCGGCGGCGGACGTCGCCATCGGCTCGGCTCGCCGCCGCTCAGCCGCGGAGGCCTGCCGTCCCGGCGCGGAGCGCGACCCGGATCATGGTGTCGGTCGCCCGCTCGAGGTCCGCCAGGGACATGTAGGTGCCCTCCGACGTCTCCTCCTCCGAGAGCGTGTCCGACACGGTCAGGGCGCATGCCGCGCGCACGTCCGACCCGGTGCCCTGGGCGCGGCCCGCCAGATAGAACAGCGCGGCGGCCTCCATCTCGAAGCCGAGGATGCCCCGGGACCGCCATTTGGTGACGTAGTCCTCGTCGGGGTTGTAGAACACGTCGACCGTGGCCACGGGGCCGACGGCCGCGCTCACGCCCTCGGCCGCCGCCGCGTCCACCAGCGCTCGAGTCAGCCCGAAGTCGGCGACTGGCGCGAACGCATCGCCGTGCAGGTAGGTCCGCGTCGCGCCATCCACGGGTGCCGCCCCGGTCGCCACGACGAGGTCGCCGGTGTGGATTCCGCGCCCGATGCCCCCGCACGTGCCCACGCGGATGAGCCGCGTCGCGCCCAGGCGCAGCAGCTCCTCCACCACGATGCTGAACGAGGGCGTGCCCATGCCCGTGGTCTGGACGCTCACCGGCACCCCGTCCCAGGTGCCGGTGTAGCCCAGCATCCCGCGATGCTCGTTGACCGTCCGGGCGGCCGCGATGCCACCGTCGAACAGGCTGGCGATCCGAGTCGCCCGGTTGGGGTCGCCCGGCAGCAGCACGAGCGGGGCGTAGTCGCCGGGCTCGGCGCGCAGATGGATCTGGGGCATGGGGCTCTCCTGGTCGGTCGGGTCGGTGCGCCGACGAGTGTACCGGGGCCACCGGTGGTTGCCGGCTTCCCACGCGTCCGGTAGGGTCGCCCGATGACCGCCGCCCAGCAGGCGCCGGATGGCGCCGCGACCCCGGGTGCGAGCGTCGAGTTCCGGCACGTCACCAAGCGCTATGACACGGGGACCACGGGCCCCGGCGCGGTCAACGACCTCTCGATGACCATCCCCGCCGGGCGGATCTGCGTGCTCGTGGGACCGTCGGGCTGTGGCAAGACGACCAGCCTCAAGATGGTCAACCGGCTCATCGAGCCCACGTCCGGCCAGATTCTGGTCGATGGCCGCGACATCGCGCAGGAGGACCCCATCGCCCTCCGCCGGCGCATCGGCTATGTCATCCAGCAGGTGGGGCTGTTCCCGCACCAGACCATCGGCACCAACGTGGCCACGGTGCCCGGCCTCCTGGGCTGGGACGAGCGGCGGAAGCGCGAGCGGACGGACGAGCTGCTGGAGCTGGTGGGCCTGGACCCGGCGCGCTACCGGGACCGCTATCCGGCCCAGCTGTCGGGTGGCGAGCGCCAGCGCGTGGGCGTGGCCCGCGCGCTCGCCGTCGACCCGCCGGTGCTGCTCATGGACGAGCCGTTCGGCGCCGTGGACCCGATCGTGCGGCAGCATCTCCAGGACGAGCTGCTGCGGCTCCAGGCGCGGCTGGCCCGGACGATCCTGTTCGTGACCCACGACATCGACGAGGCGATCCGGCTGGGCGACCTCGTCGCGGTCTATCAGTCGGGCGGCATCCTCGCCCAGCTGGACACGCCCGATGCGATCCTGTCGGCGCCCGCATCCGACTTCGTGGCACGGTTCGTGGGCGTCGACCGGGGCCTCAAGCGGCTGTCGCTGTCGCGGGTGCGCGACCTCACGCCCACGGCCGCCCCCACGGCACGCGTGGGGGATGACGCCGCGGAGGCCCGGGAACGCACGCTGGCACGGCCCGACTCGCCATGGCTGCTGCTGCTCGACGCCCGCGGCCGCCCGCTGGGCTGGGTGCACGAGCGCCGCATCCCCCGCGATGGCGTCCTGGCGGCGGGCCTCGCCGAGCCCACGACCGCGATCCTGACGCCCTGGATGTCCCTGCGCGACGCGCTCTCGGTGATGCTCGACGAGGAGGTCGTCACGGGCGTCGTGGTCGACGCCGAGGGCCGCGCGACAGGCGCGCTGACCATCGAGCAGCTCGCGTCCGCCCTCCGCTGACGCGATGGCCGACCGACCGCTCATCGACTGGGCCTGGATCGCATCCCATCTCGACGACCTGTGGGCGCTGACCATGGAGCACATCGCGCTGACCGCGATCGCCGTGACCGTGGGCTTCGCGATCTCGTTCGCCCTCGCGATGCTGGTCGTGCGATGGCGTGGGGCCTACGGGCCGATCACGGCGGTGGCGGGGATCATGTACACGATCCCCAGCCTCGCGCTGTTCGCGGCGCTCGTGCCCATCACCGGCCTCACCGCGACGTCCGCGCTCATCGCGCTGGTGAGCTACACCATCCTCATCCTCGTCCGCAACATCGTGACGGGCATCGACGGGGTCCCGGCCGATGCCCGCGACGCGGCCGACGGCATGGGTTTCACCCACCGCGGCCGGCTATGGCGGGTGGACCTGCCGCTGGCGTCGCCGGTCATCGTGGCCGGCCTGCGCATCGCGACCGTGACCACCATCGGCCTGGTCACCGTGAGCGCACTCATCGGCCAGGGGGGCCTGGGCCGCCTCATCAACGAGGGGCTGCGACGGAGCTTCCCCACCATGACCATCACCGGCGCCGTGCTGTCGGTCGTGCTGGCGGTGGTCGCGGACCTCGCCTTCGTGCTGGCACTCCGCGCCATGACGCCGTGGACCCGGGCGCGGTCGGGCGGCACCGCGTGATCGAGGGGCTGCTGGCGGACGTGGCCGCCGTCATCGCCTGGTTCGGCGACCCTGCCAACTGGACTGGCTACGATGGCATCCCCAACCGGCTCGCGGAGCACCTCGTGCTGTGCACCGTGTCCATGCTCCTGGCGCTGGCCATCGCGCTGCCCATCGGGCTGTACATCGGCCATACCGGCCGCTTCTCGTTCGCGGTCCAGAGCCTCAGCAACGCCGGGCGTGCGGTGCCGTCCTACGCGCTGATGGCCATCCTGTTCCCGCTGACCATCTCGCTGAGCATCGGCATCGCCGGGAACCTCGCGTTCGTGGCGACCGTGGCGGCGATGGTGCTGCTGGCCATCCCGCCCGTGGTCACCAACACGTGGGCCGGGGTGCAGGGTGTCGATGACGACCTCCGTGAGGCCGCACGCGGCATGGGGCTGCGGGGCCATCAGGTGCTGCGTGGTCTCGAGGTGCCGCTGGCGCTGGCGCTCATCCTGACCGGCATCCGGATCGCGTCGGTCCAGGTGGTGGCGACGGCCACCCTGGGCGCGGTGTTCGGGGGTGGCGGGCTCGGCCGGTACATCACCCAGGGCTTCGCACGCCAGGACGATGCGCGGCTATGGGCCGGAGCGTCCATGGTCGCGCTCCTCGCCATCGCGGTCGAGGTGGGCTTCGGCTGGCTCATCCGACGGTCGGAGCGGCGGTCGGCGTC
The DNA here is from genome assembly GCA_046328155.1 of Chloroflexota bacterium. Lineage (GTDB taxonomy): Bacteria > Chloroflexota > Limnocylindria > Limnocylindrales > CSP1-4 > JAFMJV01. Next base: position 163,089 of record JAXLXC010000003.1, on the reverse strand, counting down.
GGCGGCGCTCGACCCCGCCAGCGGGGCAGGGGTCGCAGCCTGAGCGACCGCCCGCGGTTGGGCTCGCCGACCGTCACGCGATCGTCACATCCCCGGGCCATCCTGCCGCGCGTACCTGACAGGAGTTGTCCATCGAGGTGCTAGGGTTTTGTGCGCAACGCCCGTGAGGTCGCACAACGCGACGCGGGCAGATGGGAGGAACGACCCGATGCGGATTCACCGCACGCTGGTCCTTGGGGCATCGATGGCACTGCTCGTGGGCAGTGCCACGGTGGGTGAGGCCCAGTCGCCACTGCCGTCCGGCCCCGTGGGGGACGGCGTCATCAAGATGGGCTCGGCAGGCTTCTACGAGTCGCAGCTCGTGGGCGAGATGTACGCCCAGGCCATCGAGGCCGCCGGCGTGACCGTCGAGCGCAAGCTGGGCATCGGGCCGCGCGAGGTCACGTGGGCCGCGATGCAGGACGGCAAGGACATCAACGTCATGCCGGAGTACATCGGCAGCCTGCTCGAGACCATCAACGGCAACGCCGGGGAGGCGAGCGGCGACGCCGACGCGACCCGGGCTGCGCTCGCGACGCGGCTCGCGGACGTGGACATGAGCGTGTTCGCGCAGACCCCGGCGGTGGACACCAACGCGTTCGTGGTGACGCAGGCGACGGCCGACCAGTACTCGCTGGCCACGCTGAGCGATGCGGCCAAGGTCGCCACCGAACTCTCGTGGGGCCTGCCCCGAGTGCGCCACCAACCCCCGTGCGGCGGCGCGCTGGCGAAGTACGGCATCGACGTGGCTTCCCTCAACGTCACCGAGCTCGGCGCCTGTGGCGGCGAGATCGCCGCAGCGCTCGTCAACGGTGGCGTCCAGGTGGGCGAGCTGTGCTCGACCCAGCCGGACATCGCCCAGAACGGCCTGGTGGTCCTGACCGACGACCTCGCCACCCAGCCCGCCGACGCGCTCGCGCCGGTGGTCCGCAACGACCTGCTGCGGGCGCTCCAGGCCCAGGGCGTGGACCTCGCGTCGATCCTCGACCCGGTGTCCGCGGCCATCACCACCGAGGAACTCACGGCGCTCAACGTGCGCGTCGGGGTCAACAATGAGGACGTCGATGTGGTCGCCGCCGACTTCCTCACCTCCAAGGGGCTGCTGCCCGGGGCATCCACGGCACCGTAGCGACCTCTCCCCAGCGCCGATCGGGGCGGTCACCGGAGGTCCGGTGGCCGCCCTCCGCGTTGACGGCGTCGGTGGTGTGCGCAATCATGTGCGCATGACGTTGCGCACGTCCGCGGCAGCCAAGCCTGCCAAGCCCGAGCGGGAGCGGGTTCCCACCAACCTGTCCCTGCCCCGCAGCTTGGTCGCCGAGGTGGACGCGCTTGCCGGTGAGCGTGGACGCAGCCGGTTCATCGAGGACGCGACGCGACACGCGTTGCGGCGCGAGCATCTGCGGCTGGCGATCGCACGAACCGCGGGTGCGTGGGCCGGCCGCACCGACCTGCCTCCGGAGTGGGCCACCAGCGATGGGGTCGTCGCCTGGGTGCGCGAGCTCCGCGCCGAAGTGACCGACCCCGGGCCGGAGGACGGCTGAACGATGCGCTACATGCTCGACTCCACGTTCCTCATCGACCACCTCCGTGCGGATGCCGCCGCGCTCGCTCGGTTCGAGAAGATGTTCCAGGACGGCGACGAGCCCATCGTCGTGGACGTCGTCGTGTGCGAGGTCGCCACTGGGGCACCGTCCCATCCCGACCCCGACCTGACCGCGCTGCTCGAGCCGGTCGAGTTCGTCCAGCCGGGCCCTGATGCGGCCCTCCTCGCCGGCGAGTGGCGCGCGACCGCCCGTCGAGGCGGCCACCAGCTCAGCCTGCCCGACGCGCTCATCGCGGCAGCCGCGCATGCCGTGGATGCGGTCGTGCTCACCCGCAACCTGCATGACTTCGCGCTCACCGGCGCACGTGTGGAGGCCTACTGACGATCCTCACCCTGCCCAAGGGCAGGGGACCCCATCTCCGGTATCGTCTGGGCCGCCACACGCCGCTCTCCCCGCAGCCATCACGAGGCCTTCCGACCCATGCGATCGTCGCGTCTGATCACTGTCCTGCTCTCGGCCATCGTGCTGGTGGTCGGCGTGGGCGACGGGGCGCTCGCGGGCGCCGGTCAGCCCGCCGCGACCGCGTCGGTGAGCAGCGAGCAGGCGGCGCAGCCCTCGCCCACGACGGCCTTCACGCCAACCGAGTGCCCGGTCGAGGCGCCCGCCGGAGTGGCATGCGGCCTTGTCAGCGTGCCGCAGCGCCACGCGGCTCCCGATGACGCCACGCCCATCAGCCTGGGCGTCGTGCGCGTGCCAGCGACCGAGTCGACGGCCGATGCGGCCCCGGTCGTGATCCTCTCGGGCGGCATGGACGGCAGCGCGCTCGACCTCGCACCGAGCCTGGGCTCGTGGCAGGCGGCCTTTCCGGGCCGCGACCTGGTGCTCATGGACCATCGCGGCGGCCGATACTCCACGCCGTTCCTGCAGTGCGGCGAGGATGATTCGGCTCGCGTGGCCGAGGCGCTCGGCCAGGTCACCGGGACGGCGGCGCTCGACGCGCATGTCGCAGCCTGGACGGCCTGCGCCACCCGCCTCCGGGATGCAGGCTTCGACCTCGCGGCGTTCGACGCCCCAGAGGCGGCCGCTGACATCGCGGACGTCGTGTCGGCGCTGGGCTACGCGGACGGCTTCGACCTGGTCGCCATCGGCGACGGCACCCGAGCCGGCTTCGCCGCGCTGCGGGCCGGGCTGCCGGGCCTACGCAGCGTCACCCTCGACTCGGCGGTGGTGCCCCAGGTCTCCGCCACGGCCGCGCTGCCCGGGGACGCGTGGTCGGTGGTCCAGCATCTGTCCGCGGCCTGCGAGGAGGACGAGGGTTGCGCCGCCCTGGTGAGCGACCTCGCGGGCACGGTGGCCACCACGGCCGCCGCCCTGGACGCGTCGCCGGCCCAGGTCACCTTCGACGATGGCGACACCCAGGTGGACGCGGTCGTCGATGGTGCCGCCTTCGTCCGAGCGCTCATCAGCCGCTTCGCGGACGCGACGACGGACATCGCAGGGATCCCGCCGTTCGTGGCCGCAGCGGCGGGCGGCGACCTCACGCCCGTCGCGCGCGTGCTGCTGGCGCGCGCCCGGGACACCTCCCAGGCCGACGTGCTGGCCTGGACGCTTCGGTGCACGCAGGACGCGGCGGGCACGATGCCCACGGCCGCGGTCGACATGCCCGCGTCGTTCGAGATACTGGCGGGGCGCGTGGGCGACCGCGACGGGGTCGCGGACGCATGCGCCGCCCTTGGGGTGGCCGACGCCGGCGGCACGCTCCGCGGCCCTGCCACCGGCGACGTGCCGGTGCTGGCGCTCAACGGCGAGTACGACCCCTGGTCGATGCCGGAGGCCGTCGACCAGGCCCGGAGCGGTCTGACGACCTCGTATGGCCTCGTGCTGCCGGCCATCGGCCATGCCACGCTCGTCGCGAGCGACTGCGCCCTCGACATCGCGGGTCGCTTCGTGGCCGACCCCGCCAACGAGCCGGATGCCTCGTGCATCGCCGACATGCCCGAGTTCGCCATCGGCGCGGGCGGGCCGGAGGCCACGGACGAGCCCGATGCGTCGACCGGGCCCGAGCCCTCCGACGCCCCATCCCCCGCCCCGTCGGCCACGCCCAAGCCCGCCAAGGTGCCCAAGGTCAAGAAGGTCGATGTCGGCCTCGTCAAGGTCGCCGACGGCTTCGAGAACGCCAACGGCATCGTCAACGCCGGTGACAAGCGCCTGTTCGTGGTGGAGCAGGAGGGCTATGTCATCGTGCTCAAGCCCAACAAGGACGGCACGTATCGCAAGGCGGGCACCTTCCTGGACATCCGGAGCCGGGTCATCTGCTGCGGCGAGAAGGGGATGCTGGGCCTGGCATTCCCACCCGACTACGCCGAGACCGGCTACTTCTACGTGACCTTCGCGGGCACCGGCCACACCTGGAACCTCGAGGAGCGGCGGGTGTCCAGGAAGGACCCCGACCGCGCCGACCCCGACTACAAGCGCAAGCTCATCCGGGTCTACAAGCCCCGCGACTACCACTGGGCCGGCGACATGCACTTCGGGCCGGACGGCTACCTGTACGTGACCATCGGGGACGGCGGGTTCGGCGGCGGGATCGACGACCCGGGAGACCCGGAGAACCGGGCCCAGGACCTGGGGGTCATCTTTGGCAAGATGCTGCGCATCTCGCCCCGACGCGGTCGCGAGGATGGTGCGCGGTACGGCATCCCGGCCACCAACCCCTTCGTGGACAAGCGGGGCGCCGAGCCCGAGATCTGGGCCTACGGCCTGCGCAACCCCTGGCGCTGGTCGTTCGACCGCGTCACGGGCGACCTGTGGATCGGCGACGTGGGCATGTGGCGCTGGGAGGAGGTCAACCGGGCGAAGGCACCCAACGCCGGCAAGGGCCTCAACTTCGGCTGGCGACGCATGGAGGGTCCGGTGTGCTACAACCCGCCCAAGGGTTGTGACACGGGTGGGCTGACCAAGCCGTTCGCGACCCTCGCCCACCGCGATGGGGTCTGCGCCGTCACCGGCGGCTATGTCTATCGCGGGGAGCGTTACCCGCGGCTGCGCAGCTGGTACGTGTTCGCGGACTACTGCTCCGGGCGCATCTATCTGCTCGACTCGGCGGGCAAGCGGGGCCAGAAGCCCAAGCTGGCGCTCGACACCAAGTACCAGATCAGCGCCCTCGGCGAGGACGCCGCGGGCGAGCTGTACATCGCCGACTACGGTCCCGGCAACACCATCTACCGGATCACCGGCACCAAGCCCTGACCCTCGCCGGCGCGGCGGCCACGTCGCGTCGACGGCAGCCATGGAGATCGCGCATGCCTGACCTCGCGCCCGACGTCCGGGAGTTCCTGGCGACACCCGGCCGGTACGCCACCCTCGCCACCATCGATGCCGACGGGAGCCCGCTCCAGGCGGTCATCTGGTACGCCCTCGAGGCGGACGGGACGGTGCTCATCAACTCCCTCGAGGGTCGTCGCTGGCCCGCCAACCTGCTGCGTGACCCACGCGCATCGCTGACCGTGGAGGATGGCTACGACTACGTGTCGATGCGTGGCACCGCCGAGCACCTCCATGACGGGGAGGCGGCCTCGCGGGACATCGAGCGGCTGGCGCGGCTGTATGCGACCGGCGACGACCTGGAGCGGAAGCTGGCCGGGTTCCGGGGACAGCGCCGGGTCTCCTTCCGCTTCCACCCGCGGTCGGCGCTGCGCCACTCCTGACCGCTCCCGGTGCACACGCGCGTCACGGTCCTCGCCGGCGGCTATGGCGGCGCCAAGCTGAGCCACGGGCTGGCGCTCGCATCGGCGGCGCGACGGTCGCGAGGCGAGCCGTCGCTCGACCTCGCCATCGTCGTCAACACGGGCGATGACCTGACGGTCCACGGACTCGAGGTCTCGCCGGACCTGGACACGGTGATGTACACGCTGGCGGGGCTCGCCAATCACGAGACCGGCTGGGGCGTCCGCGACGAGACCTGGAGCGGCGCTGCCATGTTCGAGCGTCTGGGCGCAGACACCTGGTTCCGGCTGGGCGACCGGGACCTCGCCACCAACGTCCTGCGCACCGAGCGGCTGCGGGCGGGCGAGCCGCTCACGGCGGTCACCGCAGGTCTGGGTCAGGCGCTGGGCGTCGAGGCACGCCTGCTGCCCATGTGCGATCCCGCCGTGCGGACGCAGCTGCTGACCCACGACGGGTGGCTCGACTTCCAGGAGTACTTCGTCCATCGCCACCACGCCGTGCCCGTGACCGCGGTCCGATACCAGGGCGCGGAGGCCACGTGGGCCAGCCCGCAGGCCCTGGATGCCATCGCGGCCGCCGACCTGATCGTGCTCGCGCCGTCGAACCCGTTCCTGTCCATCGGCCCCATCCTCGCGCTCCAGGGGTGCGCGGACGCGCTGCTGGCAGCGAAGGCGCCCATCGTGGCCGTGAGCCCCATCGTGGGCGGCGCGGCGCTCCGCGGTCCCGCGGACGACCTGTTCCGCTCGCTGGGGGGCGAGCCCTCCGCCGCTGGGGTGGCCGCGCACTACCAGGGGCATCACCCGGGGCTCCTGGACGCGCTGGTCATCGATGTCGCGGACGCCGACCTCGCTGGTCGCGTCGAGGCCATGGGCGTCGCGGCGGTCGTGGAGCCCACCGTGATGCGCGTCGATGCCGACCGCCAGCGGCTCGCGGAGGCGATCCTGGCCCGCTGGTTGCCCTGACCGCCCTACCATGCGTCGGTGACCAGCCGTGACCACCCGGGACGCCCATCCGGGACGTCGCTCGAGCCCATCCATGCCGTCCTGCCGGTGCGCAGCGTGGCAGGCGGCAAGGCCCGCCTGGGCGAGGCACTCGACGCCGAGGAGCGGGAGGTGCTCATCCTGGGCATGCTCGAGCGGACCCTGGGCGTGCTGGAGGCCTGGCCGCCGTGCACCCGGGTCCACGTCGGACCCAGGACCTGCGCGTGGCACGCGCCATCGCCGGACCGGATGTGGCGGGCATCCTCCAGCCTAGCGACGGCCTCAACGAGGGCATCGGCCTGGGGCTGGCTGCCGCGCTGCGGGAGGTGCCCGCGCGGCGCTGGTGCTGCCCGCGGACCTGCCGATGCTGAGCGCGGATGCGCTCGACCGACTGCTCGACGCCGCCGACGCCGCGCTCGCGGCGGGATCGGGTCGGCCGCTGGTGGCCATCGCCCCCTCCGACGCGCGCAACGGCACCAACGCGCTGCTGCTGTTCCCGCCGGACGTCATCGAGCCCAGCTTCGGGGAGCACAGCTTCGAGGCGCACGTGCGGGCCGCGGCGGTCGCGGAGGCCACGCTCCAGGTGGTCACCGACCACGCCCTGGGCTTCGACCTCGACACGCCGGAGGACCTCGAGATGCTGTCGCCCGCCCTCCTCCGGGAGCTGGTGCGGGACGGCCAGGCGGTCCTGGCCGGACGACCCGCGACGGGCGTGGGGCGGCCTGATGGGCGAGCCCGTGACCCACCGGCTGCTCGCGATCCGCTGCCACCCCTGCCGGAGGTCCGCCCCGGCGACGACCTGGGTGGTCTGGTCGTGGGCGCGTGGCGGCAGCTCATCGACCAGGAGCCGGGGTTGGCGCCGCGGCCGACGACGCCCTGGTGGTCACCCAGAAGGTGGTGTCCAAGGCCGAGGGACGCATCGTGGACCTCGGCGCGGTCGAACCGCGGCCCGAGGCGATCGCGTTCGCCGACCGGTGGGGCCGCGACGCACGCCAGGTGGAGGTGGTGCTCCGCGAGTCGGCGGAGGTGCTGCGCATGGATCGTGGCGTGGTCATCTCGCGCACTCGTCACGGCTTCGTGTGCGCCAACGCGGGCGTGGATGCCTCGAACGTCGGCCGACCCGACGAGGTCACCCTGCTGCCGGTCGATCCGGATGCCTCCGCGCGGGCCATCCGCGAGCGCATCGGGGCCGAGCTGGGCACCGCGCCGGGCGTCGTGGTGTCCGATTCCTTCGGCCGACCGTGGCGCTGGGGCATCGTGGATGTGGCGCTTGGCGTCGCGGGCTTCCTGCCCCTCGACGACCAGCGTGGGCGCCCCGACGCCGCGGGACGCACGATGCACGCGACCATCGTCGCCGTGGCCGACCAGGTCGCCTCCGCCGCCGAGCTCGCGTCCGGCAAGACCAGCGGCCAGCCAGTGGTGCTGGTGCGCGGCGCCACCCTGCCCCCCGGCGACGGCTCCGTCCTGCGCGACGTGGTCATGGGTCGGGCCTCGGACATGTTCCGGTGACCCCGTGAAGGTCGGCCTCCAGGTCAGCTCCTTCACGTGGCCGGGTGGCGATGCGGCCATCGGGCCCACCCTCGCACGGATCGCACGCCAGGCGGACGAGGTGGGCTTCGACTCGCTGTGGGTGATGGACCACCTGTTCCAGATCCGGAGCGTGGGCGCCCCGGAGGAGCCGATGCTGGAGGGGCTCACCACGCTGGGCTATCTCGCGGCCCACACCAGCCGGATCAGGCTGGGGCTGATGGTCGGGGGCATCCACTATCGCCATCCGGGGGTCTGGCTCAAGGCCGTGACCACGCTCGACGTCCTGTCGGGCGGGCGTGCCTGGTTCGGCATCGGCGCGGCGTGGAACGAGGAGGAGTCGCGCGGCCTGGGCATCCCCATGCCGGTCCTCGCGGACCGCTTCGAGCTGCTGGAGGACACGCTGCGCCTGGTGCGGGACGGATGGGCCGGGCCGCACGGCACCGAGCGTGCCTTCCAGGGTCATGCGACCAACGCGACGCGCATCCTCAACAGCCCGCAGGCGCTCAGCCGGCCGCGCCCGCCGATCCTGGTGGGCGGCGGCGGCGAGCTGCGCACGCTGCGGCTGGTGGCGCGCTACGCCGACGCGTGCAACGTGTTCGGCACGCCCGAGCAGGTCGCCCACAAGTACGCGGTGCTGCGCGGCCATTGCGAGACGGAGGGCCGCGACTACGCATCCATCGAGCGGACCAACCTGACATGGGTCTCCGTGACGCCCGACGGTCGCACGGGCTCGATGACCCCCGCCGGGCTCGTCGACCGGTTGGGCGGCTGGGCCGAGGCCGGGTCGCATCACACCATCTTCTCGGTGCGCAACGTCTGGGACCCAGCCAAGCTGGAGCTCCTGGGTCGCGATGTCCTGCCCGCGGTGCGGGCGCTCGGCGAGCCGAGCCCGCTCGACCCGCCACGGCCGCTCGGCGGCCCCTCCCTCGATACCCCCTAGGAGTATCCAGCCGTGCTACCATCGCTCGCCTGATGTCCGACCTCAAGCTGGCCATGCCGGCCATCTCGATGCTCGACGGCGGCGCTGCCGAGTCCGCGCCGATGCCCCTGCGGCCGGTGGACCATGGGGCCGGCGGCGACGGCGGGCACAGCCAGGTGGTCATCGTGGGCAGCGGACCCGCAGGCCTCACGGCGGCCATCTACGCGGCCCGCGCAGGGCTCGCCCCCATCGTCCTGGGCGGCAGCGCACCGGGCGGCCAGCTCATGATCACCAGCGAGGTGGAGAACTTCCCCGGGTTCCCCGAGGGGATCCAGGGCCCCGAGCTCATGGCCCGCTTCCGTGACCAGGCGCTGCGGTTCGGCACGACCATCCTCGACGTGGACGTCGACCGTGTCGACCTGACCGGACGCCCGTTCCAGGTCTGGGCGGCCGGCAGCCGCTTCACCGCCGACGCGCTCATCGTGGCCACGGGCGCCTCCGCGCTGTGGCTGGGCCTCGAGAGCGAGACCCGCCTGCGCGGCCGGGGCGTGTCCGCGTGCGCGACCTGCGATGGGTTCTTCTTCAAGGGCAAGCGCGTGGCCGTCGTGGGCGGCGGTGACACCGCGCTGGAGGAGGCGACGTTCCTCACCCGGTTCGCCCCGGAGGTGGTGCTCATCCATCGCCGCGACCAGTTCCGGGGATCGCGGATCATGCAGCAGCGCGCCATCGACCACCCCGCGATCGACGTGCGCTGGAACACCGAGGTGACCGAGGTCCTGGGCGACCAGGCCATCGAGGGGCTGCGCCTGCGCGACACCCAGACGGGTCGGGAGTGGAGCGAGCCCATCGGCGGCCTGTTCGTGGCCATCGGCTATCGACCCAACACCGACGTGTTCCGCGACTGGCTGCCCGCCGACGCGGCGGGCTATCTCGAGGTGGAGGGGGAGACGGGCTCGGCCATCGAGGGCGTGTTCATCGCCGGTGACGTCCACGACCACCACTACCGCCAGGCCGTCACGGCCGCCGCGGATGGCTGCAAGGCCGCCATGGACGCGGAGCGCTGGCTCGAGACGCACGCGGCTCCCGCTCCGGGCAGCTCGGTCGCCACGCCGGCCTGACCGCCGACCCATCGGCGCGGCCGAGGCCGCGCGCCCTGCACGTCCGCCCGTGGACGCGTATCGTTCGAGCCCCGCCAGCGTCCGCGACCGCCCTCGGATGGTCGCGAAGGCGCCCGTCGTCGTCGCTCACTCCGTGGTGAGCCTCCGCGGCGCCCCGCGCCGGTGCTGGGACGCGCCGATCGAAGCCGGACACGAGGACATCGACAGCAGCTCATGAGCGTCGCGACATCGGTCCCTGCCCAGCAGGGTGGCTGGGTCATCCGCGAGGGACGGACCCTTCGCCTGCGTCCCCTCTCGGGCAACTCGGCCCGGCTGTGGCTGACCAGCCTCACGCTCCTGTTCACGGAGCTGATGCTCATCCGCTGGGTGCCGGCCGAGATCCGGTACATCGGCTTCTTCAGCAACTTCCTGCTGATGGCCAGCTTCCTGGGCATCGGCCTGGGCATCCTGCTGGGTCGTCGAGGCGCCCGCTGGTCGTTGGTGGCCTTCCCGCTGCTGCTGCTCGCGGTCGTCGTCATCGTCACCAGCAACCACCTCGACCTCGAGGTCCAGGGTGGTGGCTCCGAGGTCTGGTTCGGGCTCACGGACGCGGCCAAGGACGCCGCCGACACGGACTACACCATCCTCGTGCTGGCCATCGCCATGGTCACCGCGGTCATGGCGGCGCTCGCCATGCCGCTGGGTCCCCTGCTCCGCTCCATGCCGCCGCTCAAGGCGTACGCCGTGGACATCGTCGGCTCGCTGTCGGGCATCGCGTTGTTCGGGCTGATGTCGTGGCTGTCCACCGGTCCGGTCGTGTGGTTCGGCGTCGTGGCGGCCCTGGTCATCCTGCTGGTGCTGGGCACGCGCATCGACTGGGCCGCGGCCATCACCGTGGTCGTCATCCTGGCCGCCATCTGGCCCGTCTCCCAGTCGCGACCCGACGACATCTGGTCGCCCTACTACCGCATCTCCGTGATCAACCGCGGCGTGGCCGGCAGCCTCGAGGCCATCAACGTCAACGGCATCCCGCATCAGGGACTCCATTGCGTGACCTGCCAGAAGGAGCCGTTCTACGACCAGGTCTACAAGTGGTTCCCGGGTCACACCTTCGAGACCGCGCTGGTGGTGGGCGCCGGGTCGGGCTCGGACGTGGCGCTGCTGCTCGCCAACAACCCGGACATCAAGCGCATCGACGCGGTGGAGATCGACCCGCGCATCCAGCAGATCGGCATCGAGGACCACCCCGACAAGCCCTACGACGACCCACGGGTGCACCGCCACATCAATGACGGCCGCGCGTTCCTGGGCAGCACCGACCAGCAGTACGACATCATCATCTTCGCCCTGCCGGACTCGCTGACGCTGGTCAGCCAGGCCGCGAACGTGCGCCTGGAGTCGTTCCTGTTCACCGAGGAGGCGTTCGAGTCGGTCGCCCACCACCTGAGCGACGACGGCATCTTCGTGCTCTACAACTACTACCGCGAGCCATGGCTGGTGGCCAAGATCGCCACGATGCTCCAGGACGCGTTCGGTGGCACGACGCCCCTCCTGCGCACCTACGACAGCGTCATGGCCGCCATCGCGAACGGCCTGGTCGCGAGCCTGCACGGGCCCAGCCGCCCGGCGACACCACCGACGCCATCCCCGACGTGGGCGACCCCACGCCTCGGCCGGCCACCGACGACTGGCCGTTCCTGTACCTGCGGACGGGCTTCGTGGCGCCCTACTACCTCGTCGCGCTGGGGATCCTGCTGCTCGGCGCGCTCGTGGCGGTGGGTGTCGCGGCCGGCGTCACGGGCACCAGCTTCCGGAGGTTCAGCCCGCACTTCTTCGTGCTGGGCATCGCGTTCCTGCTGCTGGAGACCCGCAGCCTCGTCAGCTTCAGCCTGCTGTTCGGCACCACGTGGCTGGTCAACGCCCTGGCGTTCTTCGGGGTGCTGCTGTCCGTGCTCGTGGCCATCTTCATCAACTGGCGCTACCCGATCCGTCGACCCAACCTGCTGTACGGGCTGCTCTTCGTCTCCATCGCCATCGCGTGGTGGCTGCCGCCGGAGGACCTGCTGTTCAACCCGTCGTGGCTGCGCTACGTCGTGGGCGTGGTGCTCGCGTTCGCGCCGGTGTTCTTCGCCAACCTCGTGTTCAGCCACTCGTTCCGGGACACGCGCACCGCGGACATGGCGTTCGCCAGCAACCTCCTGGGCTCGATGGTGGGCGGCGCGCTGGAATACGTGGCGCTCATCACCGGCTACCAGGCGCTGCTCATCCTCGTGGCGGGGCTGTACGGGCTGGCATGGCTGTTCGCGAGCCGCCTGCGGATGCTGGCCGACCGCGACCTGGACGCGGGCGAGGCTCCGGGCCAGCCACCCGCGCTGACGGAGGCGGCCGCCACCTGATGCGAGGCGTCCCTGGCGGGACCCACGTCACGGTCTCGGGCCGCTGATGCGCGGCAGCGGTCTGCGCGCCCAGGGCATCGTGGGCAGCGGCGCGCGCCGGATGGGGCAGGGTCCCGACCCCGCCGACCTGCCGCCCATGACCCGGTCGGAGCGCACGCGCACCTTCCGTCGGATCGCGGGCTTCTTCCGACCCTATCGCCGGCAGGTGAGCGTGGTGATGGCGACCATCGTCATCACCTCGCTCCTGGGCGTGGTCAACCCGTATCTCCTCAAGCTGCTCATCGACGAGGCGATCCCCGACCGCGACATGCAGCAGCTCAACGTGCTGGTCGCGTTGATGATCGCGCTGCCCATCGTCTCGGGGCTCATCGGCGTGGGCCAAGCCTGGCTCAACAACATGGTCGGCCAGCGCGTGATGCAGGACCTCCGCAACGCGCTGTACGCCCATCTCCAGCAGATGCCGTTGCGCTTCTTCACGGCCACCCGCACCGGCGAGATCCAGAGTCGGCTGGCCAACGACGTCGGCGGCGTCCAGAGCGTCGTCACGGACACCGCGAGCTCGGTGTTCAGCAACCTCATCGTGACGCTCACGACCCTGCTGGCGATGCTCTGGCTGAGCTGGCAGCTGACGCTGATGTCGCTCCTGGTGCTGCCGTTCTTCCTGTGGCTGACGTGGCGCGTGGGCCGCGTCCGTCGGCAGATCTCGAGCCAGACCCAGCAGCGGCTCGCGGACGTGACCGCCATCACGGAGGAGACGCTCAGCGTCAGCGGCATCCTGCTGTCCAAGACCTTCGGGCAGCAGGACGCGTCGGTGTCGCGCTACCGCGAGGCCAACGCCAGCCTCGCGCGGCTCGCCATCCGCCAGAGCATGGTGGGTCGCTGGTTCTTCATGATCGTGGGCACCATCTTCTCCATCCTGCCCGCGTTCGTGTACTGGCTGGCGGGCTGGCTGGCGGTCCAGGGGGACCCCACGGCGCCCACGGTGGGCGACATCGTCGCGTTCACCACGCTCCAATCACGGCTGTTCTTCCCGCTGGGCCAGCTGCTCAACGTCCAGGTGGAGATCTTCGGGGCGCTGGCGCTGTTCGACCGGATCTTCGAGTACCTGGACCTGGAGCCGGGCATCGTGGACGCGCCGGACGCGGTCGGCCTCGACCCGGCCCGGATGCGTGGCGCGATCCGGTTCCGGCATGTGTCGTTCCGATATCCCGAGGAGGCGCCTCGCCTGTCGGGCCTGGGCGACGCGGCCGGCGAGCCTCCCACGGACGGGGATGACGCGCCCGCCTCGGACGCGCCGGCGACGCCCGCCCTGCCGTTCGGGCTCCAGGATGTCGACTTCGCGCTGGAACCCGGGCAGCTGGTGGCGCTGGTGGGCCATTCCGGCTCCGGCAAGACCACCAGCACCTACCTGGTGCCCCGCCTGTATGACGTGGACGAGGGGGCGGTGGAGATCGACGGCATCGACGTGCGTCGCATCCGGCTCGCCAGCCTGGGCGAGGTGGTCGGCTTCGTGACCCAGGAGACCTACCTGTTCCATAGCACGGTGCGCGAGAACCTCGCGTACGCCCGACCGGGCGCGACGGACGGGGAGCTCCAGGCGGCCGCCCGGATGGCGGCCATCCACGACCGGATCATGGAGCTGCCGGACGGCTATGACACCGTCGTGGGCGAGCGGGGCTATCGGCTCTCGGGTGGCGAGAAGCAGCGCATCGCGCTGGCGCGGGTGCTCCTCAAGGACCCCCGAATCCTCATCCTCGACGAGGCGACCAGCGCCCTCGACACGCGCAGCGAGCGGCTCATCCAGGAGGCCATCGAGCGGACCATGCAGGGCCGCACGACGCTGGCCATCGCCCACCGGCTGTCGACCATCCTGCGCGCCGACCTCATCCTGGTCTACGAGCGAGGGCGCATCGTGGAGCGTGGCACCCACGCCGACCTGCTAGCCAGGGGCGGCACGTACGCGCAGCTGTACCGGGAGCAGTTCAGCGACGACGACTCGCGGCGCGCGCGCCAGACGGACCCGTCGCTGGCGGACAGCCCCGCCGGGTGATGTGGTCGGCGAGCGCCCGGGTCAGCTGACCGCGGCGGGGACCAGATGGCGCTCCGGCTCGCCGATGTAGCGCACGTCGGGCCGGATGATCTTGTCCACGGCCGCCTGCTCCAGCGCGTGGGCCGTCCAGCCCGCGTGGCGGGCCAGCGCGAAGGTGGCCGGGAACAGGTCCGGCGGCAGCGCGACGCCCTGGAGGACCGCCGCGGTGTAGTACTCGACGTTGGTCTTGAGCGCCCGGTCCGGGTAGCGCTCGGCCAGCTTGCGGAGCGCGATGTCCTCCACCGCGACCGCGAGGCCCAGCCAGTCGGCCATGTTGGACTGGGTCTCGGCGACCTTGCGCAGCGCCGCCGCCCGCGGGTCGTATGCGCGATACACGCGATGCCCGAAGCCCATGAGCTTCTCCTTGCGGTCGAGCGCCGCGTCGATCCACGCCTCGGCGTGCTCTGGCGAGCCGATCTCGTGGAGCTGGCTCACGACCTCGGTCGGGGCGCCGCCATGGAGCGGGCCCTTGAGCGCGCCGATGGCGCCGACGATGGCGCTGGCGATGTCCGAGCGGGTGGCCACGATGACGCGCGCCGCGAACGTCGAGGCGTTGAAGCCGTGCTCCGCGGCGACCACGAAGTACGCGTCGAGCGCGCGCGCCGCGGCGGGTTCGGGCGGCGTGCCATTGAGCAGGTACAGGAAGCCGTCGGCGGTGCCCAGGCCCGGGTCGGGGTCCAGCGGCTCCTTGCCCTGGCGGATGCGCGCGAAGGCGGCCAGCGCCGTGGGGGCGAGGGCCGTGAGCTCGCGCGCCTGCTCCACGGTGGGCGGCCAGGCCGGCTGCTCCTCGGCGCCCCAGACGGAGACCGCGGTGCGGAGCGCGTCCATGGGATGCGTCGTGGGCGGCAGGTCGCGCAGCGCGCGCACGACACGCTCCGAGAGCGGCCGGCACGGCAGATGCGCGCTGGCCGGCCACACCCCGGTCCACAGCAGCTCGGCGACCTGGGCGTAGGTGCCCGCCACCACCAGCTCGCCGATGGGATAGCCGCGGTACAGCAGCCTGCCCGCCTCGCCATCCACCAGCGCGATGGTGGTCTCTCCCGCCAGGACGCCCGCGAGACCGGGCGAGTAGGTACGCGTATCCGCCGACTGATCCATGCCCCGGAGTCTATCCCGCGAGTCAGGGGTGCGTCGCTTCCTCGAGCCGGCGACGGTCCGCGGTCTCCAGCTGGATGGTCGAGTGCTCGATGTCGAAGTCGCCCGAGAGGCAGCGGCACACCTCGTCGAGCACGCGGCCCGGGTCCGCGGCGGGTCGCAGCACGACGTGCGCGGAGACCACGGGCTGTCCGCTGGTGATGGTCCACGCGTGGAGGTCGTGGACGTCCTCCACCCCCTCGGCCTCCAGCAGGTGGCGACGGACCTCGTCGAGCGCGAGCCCGCGGGGCGTCGCCTCGAGCAGCACGTCCAGCGACTCGCGGAGCAGCGACCACGCACGCGGCACGACCAGCACCGCGATGCCCAGCGAGGCCAGGGTGTCGGCGAACGACAGGCCGGTGAGCGCCACGATCGAGGCGGCCACGATGACCGCGACCGACGCCAGTAGGTCCCCCAGGACCTCCAGATAGGCGCCCCGCATGGTCAGGCTGCGCTGCCCCGGCGCGCGCAGCAGCCACAGCGACACGATGTTGCCCAGGGCGCCCAGCGTGGCGACCGCGAGCATGGGCCCCGCGGCCACGTCCGTGGGGCGACCGATGCGCGCCCAGGCCTCGAGCAGGAGGTACCCCACCAGGCCGAGCAGGAGCACCCCGTTGAGGAACGCGGCCAGCACCTCCGCGCGGTACCAACCGAAGGTTCGGGCGTCGGTCGCGGGCCGGTCACCCAATCGGATGGCGCCCAACGCGAGCGCCACGCCCACGACGTCGGTCAGGACATGGCCCGCGTCGGCCGCGAGTGCGAGGCTGCCCGCGACCGCCGCGCCCACCACCTCCACCACGAGGGTGGCCACGCCGATGGCGAGCACCGCGACCAGCGCCCGCCGGTCGGCACCGGCGGCCGACCCGGGATGGGTATGGGCATGGGCATGGTCGGTCATGTGGCGCTCCGTGGCACCGGGGTCACATGGACGGGACGTGGTCCGACGACAGGTAGCGCTCCGGGTCCTCCTCGAAGTCGAGCCGGCAGCCGCGACCACAGAACCCGTACTCGATGCCCTCGTGGACAGAGGTCAGGCCCGTGGGTCGGGCGACCGCGAGGTCCACCGTCATGCCGCACACGGGATCGATGGCCTGGCCGTCACCGCTCGCGAGCGGCAGACCGGCGGCGTCTGGATGGGGGCGGTCGGGATGCACGATGGGACCTCCTGACGATCGGACGGTACTCCCGCGGGGGTGGCCTTGCCGCCCCGCGTATACTCAGGGGGAGTATGAACCAGACCATCCCCACCCCGCACGCCGACCGGGTCGAGGTGCCCATCGAGGGCATGACCTGCGCCTCATGCGTCAATCGGATCGAGCGCTTCCTGCGCAAGGTCGAGGGCGTCGACGAGGTGACCGTCAACCTGGCCACCGAGCGGGCGACCATCACCTACGAGCCAGACCAGGTCGACCTGGGTGCCCTCGGCCGAGCCATCGAGGCCGCCGGCTACGACCCCCGGCTGGACCTCGTGGATGCCACGGCGATGACACCGACGGCGACCCACCCGGGACCCTCGGGACAGGCGGCGACCACGCAGGTCGCCCGAGCCGCCGCGGGCGGGACCGACCACCGGGACCGCCGGCTGGCCGACACCCGACGACGCTTCCTGGTCGCGGCGGTGCTCACCGTGCCCCTGGTGCTGGGTCTGGCACAGATGACCATCGCGCCGTTCCTGCCCATGTGGCTCGCCGACCCGTGGCTCCAGCTCGCGCTCGCCACGCCAGTCCAGCTGTACGCGGGCTGGCCGTTCCTGCGCGGTGCCATCCGGGCCGCGCGGCATCGCACCGCGGACATGGACACGCTGGTGGCCATCGGCACCTGGGCCGCCTACGGCTACAGCGTGGTCGCGGTGCTGGCGCCGCACGCGGTGGGCGCGGCCATGACCGCGTCTGGCGCGCCGGTGCTCTACTTCGACACGGCCGCGGTCATCATCACGCTCATCCTGCTGGGCCGGCTGCTCGAGGCGCGCGCCCGGAGCCGGACCTCGGATGCGATCCGCGAGCTGGTCCGGCTCGCGCCACCCGTGGCGCACGTCATCCGCGACGGCGTGGAGGCCGAGGTGCCCGTGGAGCTCGTGGTCCGGGGCGACCTGCTGGCCGTCCGACCGGGCGAGCGCGTGCCGGTGGACGGGGTGGTCACGTGGGGCGCCTCCGCCGTCGATGAGTCGATGCTCACCGGGGAGAGCCTGCCCGTGCGTCGCGGCGTGGGCGACGAGGTGGTCGCGGGGTCGCTGAACGGGTCGGGGACCTTCCGCTTCGAGGCACGTCGCGTGGGGCGTGACACCATGCTCGCCCACATCGTGGCGCTGGTGGAGGCCGCCCAGGGCAGCAAGGCGCCCATCCAGCGGCTGGCGGACGCGGTGACCGGCTGGTTCGTGCCGGCGATCCTCGCGGTCGCCGCGCTCACGTTCGGGGTGTGGCTGCTCCTGGGGCCGGAGCCGTCGCTGCAGATGGCGCTCACCAACGCGGTCGCGGTGCTCATCGTGGCGTGCCCCTGCGCCCTGGGCCTGGCCACGCCCACCTCGGTGATGGTGGGCACGGGTCGGGGCGCCGAGCAGGGGATCCTGTTCCGCAACGGCGCCGCGCTCGAGCGGCTGGGCGAGGTCCGCACCATGGTCCTCGACAAGACGGGCACGCTGACGGTCGGCGATGCGCGCGTGACCGACGTCCGGCTGGTCGCCGGGACGCTGGACGAGCGGCAGGTCGTGCGGCTGGCGGCAGCCGTGGAGCGGGCCTCGGAGCACCCGCTGGGCGCCGCCGTGGTCCGCCACGCGCGTGACACGCTGGCCATCGAGCCACCCGAGCCGACCGGCTTCGAGGCGACGGTCGGCCACGGTGTGGCCGCCACCGTGGAGGGTCGCCGGGTGCTGGTGGGGCGCGGCGGCTGGCTGGCCGCGGAGGGCATCGCCGTGGCGGCGCTCGACGATGACGTCGCGGCGCTGACCGCAACCGGTCGGACCACCATCCTCGTGGCGGTCGATGGTCGCGCCGTGGCGGTCATCGGCATCGCCGACACGCTCCGTCCGACCGCCCGTGCGACCGTCGCGCGGCTGCGAGCGATGGGCATCGAACCGGTGATGCTGACCGGCGACCAGGAGGCGACCGCGCGGGCCATCGCCGGTCAGGCGGGGATCACGCGCTTCCTCGCGGACGTCCGCCCGGACGAGAAGCAGGCGCAGGTCCGGCGGCTCCAGGACTCGGCCGGCCCGGTGGCCATGGTGGGCGATGGCATCAACGATGCGCCCGCCCTCGCGGCAGCGGACGTGGGCGTCGCGCTGGGCACCGGCACCGACGTCGCCATCGAGTCCGCGTCGGTCACGCTCATGGGCGCGGAGCTCTGGGCGCTGGCCAGCGCGGTCGACCTGTCGCGAGCCACGATGCGCAACATCCGCCAGAACCTGTTCTGGGCGTTCGCCTACAACGCCGCGCTCGTCCCGCTCGCCGCCGGGGTCCTCTACCCGTTCACGGGCACGCTGCTCGACCCGATGCTGGCCGCGCTCGCCATGGCGCTCTCGAGCGTGACGGTGGTGGGCAACGCACTCCGGTTGCGCTCGTGGCGGGCGCCCGTGGCCCCCGCGGCGACCGGCACACCAGAGGGCGCCACCGGGGGCCGCGCTCAGCCCTCGATGACCACGCCCGCCGCGGCCATCTCGGCGATGGCACGGTCGCCGTCGCCGGGCGCGAGGTCCACGGCGGCGACCAGCACCCGGGGCACGCTCGTCGCGTAGCCCAGGGCGACCGCATCCAGGGCGGTCGCCTTGACGCAGTAGTCGGTGGCGAGCCCGGTCACCACGACCCGCTCGATGCCTCGCGCCCGCAGCAGGCCGTCCAGCGTCGTGGGCGTCGTCGCACCCGACACGGGGTCGCGCATCGTGAAGCCGCTGTAGCCATCCTCGCCGTTGGAGCCCTTGCGCACCACGGGGCCACGGACGTGCAGCCCTGGATGGGGCTCCGCACCCCAGGTGCCCTGGACGCAGTGGTCCGGCCAGACGCCCCCGCTGCTCGCGAAGTGGGGCGTCACCGGCGGATGCCAGTCCTGGGTGTACGCCACGCAGGCCCCCGCCTCGAGCGCGGCCGTGACGAGCGAGTCGATGGGTGCCACGACGAGCTCGCCGCCGGGCACGTGCAGGCTGCCGGCAGGGTCCGCGAAGTCGTTCTGGACGTCGACCACCACGAGCGCGGTCCGCGGGTCGAATGGCTGCATGGATGCCATCCTAGGGGCACCCATGCAGCCACGCCACCACGACCGGACCGAGCGCGACGGCGTCGTCTGGGCGATGTTCGTGGGGCTGACGCTGGCGTGGGGCGCGTCGTTCCTGTTCATCAAGATCGGCCTCAACGAGGGGCTCGAGCCGTTCACGCTGGTGGCGTGGCGGATGACGCTCGCCACGCTGTTCCTGGGCGCCGTCCTGCTGGTCAGCCGCGGCCGGATCCCGCGGGCGCCCGGGGCGCTGCCGCGGATCGCGCTGCTGGGGCTGCTCAACGTGGCGGTCCCGGCGCTGCTGCTCACGTGGGGCTCGCAATGGATCCCGTCAGCCCTCGCCAGCATCCTCAACGGACTGCAGCCGCTGTTCGCGATCGTGCTCGCAGGCCTGGTGCTCCACGACGAGCCCATCACCGTCGACCGGCTGCTCGGCCTCCTGCTGGGCTTCGGCGGCGCGGTCCTGCTCGTGTCGCCCAACCTGGGCGACCCGGGACCCGACGTCTCGGCGAGCGAGGCGCTGCTGGGCGAGCTCGCGGTCATCCTCGCGGCGCTCTCATACGCGGTGGCCGCCGTCTACGCCCGGCGCTTCGTGACCGGGGCGCGGTTGGTCCTGGACCCCGTCGCCGGCCCACGCCGGGCGACGTCGGCCGAGATCGCGCTCACCCAGGTCGCGGCGGCGGCGTGCGTCACGGTCACCCTCGCGATGGTGGCGGAGCGGCCTGACGGCGGCCTGCCCCTCCTCGCGCCACCGCCCACGCCCAGCGCGTGGTTCGCGGTGCTGTGGGTGGGCGTCCTGGGCTCGGGGGTCGCGTACCTCCTGTTCTTCGGGATCATGCGCGCCTGGGGCGCGACCCGGACCACCCTGGTGACCTACGCCCTGCCCGTCATCGGGATCGCGCTCGGCGTGGTGGTCCTTGGCGAGCGGCTCCACGTGGAGGAGGCGGCGGGCACGGCGCTCGTGCTGGCCGGGCTGGTGGTCGCCAGCAGGCGTCGCGGGCGGGTCGTGTTCGGGCGGCAGCCACCGGTCTGACGGATCCACCCGCCATCCCCGGGCGCCGGCACATCCGGGATCGTCGCGGCCATCCTTCGGGATTGTCGCAGCAATTGATACCGTGTATCATCTGGTGCATGACTTCGTCGACCACCGACCTCGCCGCCGCCATGGAGGCAGCCGGCCATCGCCTCACCCAGCCCCGACGCGCGGTCGCCGACCTCATCGCCGCCCGCGACGGCCACTTCTCCGCGGCGGACCTCATCGATGACGCGCGGACCCGACGACTCGGCATCGGGCGGGCGACCATCTTCCGGTCGCTCGAGCTGCTCACCGAGCTGGGTGTCCTGGAGCGTCTGGACCTGCCGAGCGGCGAGCATGCCTACGTGCCATGCGAGCCGGTCCACCACCACCACGTCGTCTGCTCCGCGTGCGGGCGCGTGACCGAGATCGACGACCACGGTCTGACCAGCGCGGTCGAGGGCATCGAGCGCGCCAGGCGGCAGGTCGAGTCCCATCGGCTCGAGCTGTACGGCCGCTGCCCCCGCTGCCGCAGGCAGCGCCCGTCCTAGCAGCCCACGCGACAGGAGGCCTCCGATGCGATTCCCGCGACCATCACTGAGACTGGATATCGTCCGCCACCGGGCGGGCGCCCTCCTGGCGGCGTCCGCCATGGGCGCGCTCGCCATGGCCGCGTCGCCGTCCGTCGCGGCACAGTCACCGGTGCCCGCAGCGCCCCACATCGTGGTCACGTCGCCCATCCTGGGCGCCGTGGTCAGCGACCTCGTGGGCGACGGCGCGACGGTGACGGTGCTCATGGGCAATGGCGTGGACCCGCACGACTGGTCCCCGTCGGCCCAGGACGTGGAGGCCGTGCACCACGCCGACCTCGTCGTCGCCAACGGCCTGGGTCTGGAGGCCGGTCTCGACGACGCCCTGGCGGAGGCGGCTGCGGGCGGCGTGCCCGTGTTCGAGGCGACGGACCACATCGCGGTCCGCACGCTCGGCGAGGGCGAGGGCGAGGGCGACGCCGGTGGCGCTGCCGACCCGCACTTCTGGACGGACCCGCTCGCGATGCGGGATGTGGTGGTGGCACTCGGGCCGGTCGTCCAGGGCCTGGGCATCGACGTGACGACCCGGCTGCCCGACCTGACCACCCGTCTGGAGGCGCTCGACACGGAGGTCCGGGCCATCCTCGACGTGGTCCCGCCGGAGCGCCGCGAGCTGGTCACGGGCCACGAGTCGATGGGCTACTTCGCCGACCGCTATGGCTTCCAGCTCATCGGCGCGGTCGTCCCCAGCCTGTCCTCGCAGGGCGAGGTCTCGGCGAGCCAGCTGAGCGCCATCGCTGCCGCGATCCGGGAGCACGGCGTGCCCGCCATCTTCACGGAGATCGGCACGCCACAGGCCGTGGTGGACGCCATCGCGGCCGAGACGGGCGTGCAGGTCGTCCAGCTGCCGAGCCACAACCTGCCCGAGGACGGCTCGTACCTCACGTTCATCCGGGACATCGCCACCGCGATCGCTGGCGCCCTGACCTGACGTCGCCGCGACGGGCGCAGGGCGGCCGGGCCGCTCGCGTACCATCGGCCGCACGAGGGGCGCGGCGCGCAGGCGCCCTGCCGTCCAGCGGAGGTCTCGTGGGACCCTTCCTCGACCCGTTCCTCGACAACGGGTTCATGCTCCGCGCGCTCCTCGCGGGCGTGCTCGTGTCCATCGCCTGCTCCGTGGTGGGCACCTTCGTCGTGCTTCGCGGGCTTGCGTTCATCGGGGATGCGCTGGCCCACGGGGTCCTGCCCGGGATCGCCGCGGCGCTGCTCATCGGTCTGCCGGGGATCGTGGGCGCGGCCGTGGGGGCGCTGGCGATGATCGGTGGCGTGACGCTCATCACGAGCCGCTCGCGGCTGTCGTCGGACACCGCCATCGGGCTGCTGTTCGTGTCGATGCTCGCCCTGGGTGTGGTCATCGTGTCCCGGTCGAGCACGTTCACGGGCGACCTGGTCACGATCCTGTTCGGTCAGGTCCTGGGCACCAGCGTCCAGTCGCTGGTCATCCAGGCAATCGCGACCGTCGTGGTCGTGGCCGTGGCGGTCATCTGCGCTCGACCCTTCCTGCTGCTCAGCTTCGACCCGGAACAGGCCGACGTGTCGGGCTTCCCATCGCGTCGCTACCACGCAATCATGCTGCTGCTGGTCGCGCTCACCGTGGTGGTGTCGTTCCAGACGGTGGGCACGCTGCTCGTGTTCGGGATGCTGATCGCGCCCGCGAGCACGGGCGCGCTGCTGGCCCGGCGTGTGGGCACGATGATGGCCATCGCGATCGTCGTGGGAATCGTCAGCAGCTATCTGGGGCTGCTCGCCAGCTACTGGCTGGACATCGCGGGGGGTGCCGCCATGGTGCTCGTCGCGACCGCCATCTTCTTTGCCGTCTTCGTGCTCGTGGGCTGGCGCGAATCGCGGCGTGGGGCCCGTCGGCCGCCGAGCGATGCGACGACCGACCTCGCAGGGCAGCGCGCATGACCGCCGGCGTGTCCCCGACACCACGCGTCGCGATCGCGGACGCGGTGTCCGCCAGCGGGCTTGGCGTGGGCTACCCGGGCGACATCGTGGTGGCTGGCATCGACCTGCGCGTCCCGCCCGGCACCTCGCTGGCCCTCGTGGGCACCAACGGCTCGGGCAAGTCGACGCTGCTGCGGACGCTCGTGGGGCTGCTCCGCCCGCAGGCCGGCGAGCTGCGGATCCTGGGCGATTCGCCCGGGGCGAGCCCGCGGCGGGTCGCATACCTCGCCCAGAGCCGCGAGACCGGCTTCATGCTGCCGCTGCGCGCCATCGACGTGGTCCGGATGGCACGGTTCTCGCGGCTCGGCCTGTGGCGCCGGGCAGGCGCCGACGACGAGGCGCTGGTACGGCGCGCCATGGCCGCCATGGGGGTCGACCGCCTCGCGGACGTGCCGGTGCGCAGCCTCTCGGGTGGCCAGCGGCAACGCGTCTACCTGGCGCAGGTGCTGGCGCACGAGGCCGACCTGATCCTGCTGGACGAGCCGAACGCCGGGCTCGATGCCGCGGGACTGGAGCTGTATCAGCGGGCGTTCGCCACGGAGCTGCATCGTGGCGCGGCGCTCGTCACGGCGACCCACGACATCAGCGAGGCCATCGAGTACGACCAGGTGATGCTCTTGGCGCGACGCGTCGTGGCGCTGGGCCTGGGCGACGAGGTGCTGACCCCCGACCAGCTCATGGAGACGTTCGGGATCCTCATCCGCGACCGCCATGCCGAGCATCGCGGCCGGTTCACGGTCGCGGAGCGGGGCCATGGGCCACCCCAGGTCATCGACATGGGCGACGGCCCCACCGACTGACCGGCTCGGCCCGACCGGGCGTGCGCCCGGTCAGTGCTCGTCGTAGTGGTCGCCGTGGACCGCGTGGAGATGCTGCCCGTGGCGATAGTCCGTGTGACCGCCGTGGGACGTCGGCGCGTGGCCGCAGCCCGGGCCGTGGACGTGCATGTGGCAGGCGTGGGACAGGTGCACCGGTGCGTCCGGGGCGGCGCGGTCGTCCACGTGGTCCCCGTCGGGGTGATGGAGATGCCCGTCGTGCAGATAGTCGAGGTGATCCTCGTGCGCGACGTGCGCGTGGCCGCACCACCGGTCATGGACGTGGTCATGGGCGGCGTGGGTGGGATGCGTCGGGTGGTCCGTCGTGGGAGCGGTCGATGCGTTCATGCCCAGGGACATGGTGGCACGACGGGGCCAGGGTCGCTGGCGCGGCTCATCGGGGTCCGGCGCTCCGCGGCCGTGGCCCGCCACCATCGCGCGGGAACTCGGTGACCGTCACCTGGACCACCCGCGGGCCGACGGGTGGCAGGGCGTCCGGGTCGATGGGCCGCGGCGGGTCCGCCCGGTCCAGCAGGAACGTGGCGATGGCCGTGGTGATGGGCACCGCCGCGAGGATCCCCAGGCTGCCCGCGAGGGTGCGCACGACCTCGATCGCCACGACCTCCGAGTTGAGCACCATGCCCGCGGACTGGCCGGTGTACGCGAACAACGCGACCAGCGGCAGGCTCGCGCCGACGTAGGCCAGGAACAGCGTGTTGACGGTCGCCCCGATGTGGGACCTGCCGACACGCAGCGAACTCGACCACAGCGCGCGGCCCCGCAGCCCGCTGTGGACCCCCAGTTCCTCCACCGTGACCGCCTGCGTCACGGTCACGTCGTCGAGCACGCCCAGCGCGCCCAGGATGAACGCGGCCAGCAGCAGCCCCCGGATGTCGAGGGTGCCGCCCAGGATGGACCACAGGTACAGCAGGTCCTCCGCGCCCGAGATGCTGAACCGCGCGGCCTCGGTGACCAGCCACGACGCCACGCCCGTGACCAGGAGGGCAGCGATGGTGCCCAGGATCGCCGCCAGCGCAGGGCGTCGGAAGCCCTCGGTGAGACCGATGCTCGCCACGGTGATGATGCTCGCCACCACGATGGCGAGGGGGACCGGCGAGGTGCCCGCGAGCACCTGCGGCACCACCACCTTGAGCACGAGCGCGATGGTGAGCCCCAGCGCGACGAGCGCCCGGGCGCCCTGGCCACGCCCGATGAGCAGCACCCCCGCCACGAACACGGCCACGAGGACCCAGATGACCGGCAGGCGGTAGCGGTCGGACACATCGATGTACACGGAGCCGTCCGGCTGGCCCGTGAACCGGACCACGACCTCGTCGCCGACCTGGAAGTCCTCGACCTTGGTGGCGGTGCTCGAGGTGCCCAGGTAGGCGCCCACGACCTGGTCGGCCTGAGGTCCCTCGAGCAGGAGCACCCGATAGTCGGGCTCCTCGACGGGGAGCGGCCCGAGGTCAGCGTCGTCGGGGGCGAAGGTGGCCGTGGGGTCGAACGTGGGCAGGTCGCTGGGCAGCCCCTCGGTGATGGTCCGCGGGATGACCTCGATGATGCGACCCCGGTAGCCCGTGATCTGGGGGCGCTCCTGGAGCGGCAGTGCGGCGTCCGGGAGCGCCAGCACCACGAGCGTGGCGACCAGCGCGAGCAGCACCGGCGCGAGCGCGCGGATCCGTGCCATGCCCGAGAGCATAGGCACGACCTGCTACGCTCGGCGTCAGGCGATGGGGTCCGCCGTACGACCGCCCCTCGGGGCTGATGACTCCTGCGGCATGTGACGACCTGCGCAGGAGGTGAGCCCATGACCATCGTCGAGATCGGTGTCGGCGGGGCGCTCGGCGCCATGGCCCGCTATCTGGTCGATGGCTGGGTCTCCCAGCGGACCGGTGGCGCGTTCCCGTTCGGCACCCTGGTGGTCAACCTGTCCGGGGCATTCCTGCTGGGCCTGCTGGCCACCCTGGCGCTCGAGCGCTCGGTGCTGCCGTCGGCCATCCGGCCGCCGGTGCTCATCGGGTTCATCGGGGCCTACACCACGTTCTCCACATGGATGCTGGAGAGCTGGCGGCTCGCGGAACAGGGCGCCCTCCTGGGTGCCGTCGCCAACATCGGCGGCTCGGTGGTGCTGGGGCTCGTCGCGCTCGGCGCCGGGATCGCCATCGGGAGGGCACTCTGATGACCATCGACGCGCCCACGGCGCTGCTCCGGATCTACCTGGGCGAGAGCGACCACGTCCAGGGGGCGCCCACCCACCATCGGATCGTGGAGCTGCTCCGCGAGCGGGGCGTGGCGGGCGCCACGGTGATGCGCGGCATCGAGGGCTATGGCGCCAAGCAGCACCTGCACACCGACCGGATCCTGAGCCTGTCGGGCGACCTGCCCATCGTCATCGAGGCGGTCGATCGCGAGGACCGGCTCCGGGCGCTCGCGCCGGAGCTCGACGAGCTGCTGGGCGACGGCCTGATGGTGCTGCTGCCCGCGGAGGTGCTGGCACACCGCTCCGGGGCGTAGGGTGCCTGGCGACGGATGTGCGGCGACGCGATAGATTGGACGCGATGACCGCACCCCGACCAGGTCGTGCCCTGGTGGGCACCTCCGGGTTCGCCTATCGCGACTGGGCGCCGCGCTTCTACCCGGAGGGCATCCGCGCGCCGGACCTGCTGCGCGCCTATGCCACGCGGCTGACCGCGGTGGAGCTCAACAACACGTTCTACGTCCGGCCCACGCCACGCGCCATCGAGGGCTGGCTCTCGGCCGCCCCGGCCGACTTCCGGTTCTGTGCCAAGGCCCAGCGGGGAGCCGCCTGGCGTGCCCTCCGCGGGGACCCATCCGAGCCCATCGAGCGGCTCGCCACCTCGTATGCGCCGTTCGGCGACCGCCTGCGCTGCGCGCTGCTCACCCTGCCGGACGACGCGCGACGCGACGACGACGCGCTGGCGCGCCTGCTCGACGCGTGGCCGGCCTCCCTGCCCGTGGCCATCGAGCTGCGGCACCCGAGCTGGCAGGACGACGCGGTCCATGACCTCCTGCGGGGCGCCGGGGCCGCCCTCGTCGCGACCGACCGGGACGACGATCCCGTCCCGCCGGACCTGCGTCGGACGGGCGACTTCCTGTACCTCCGGCTGCGTCGCTCGAGCTATGCATCGGCCGAGCTGGACGCCTGGGCGGCACGCCTGGCCCCGTTCCTCGAGGACGGCGTCGACGCCTGCGTCTTCCTGCGACACGACGCCGACGGCACGACGGCGCTCGCCGCGGAGTCCATGCGCGCCCGCCTGGCGCCGCCCGGGGTGGCAGCGTGAGCGCGATCGCCGACGAGGCCGCCATCAGCGTCCGCGACCTGCGCAAGCGCTATGCCGACATCCAGGCGGTGGATGGCGTGACGTTCGAGGTCCGGCGGGGCGAGGTCTTCGGGATGCTCGGCCCCAACGGCGCGGGCAAGACGACCACGGTCGAGATCATGGAGGGGCTGCGAGAGCCCGACAGCGGCGAGGTCCGGGTGCTGGGGCTCGATGCGACCCGGGAGACCGCCGCGCTCAAGGAGCGCATCGGCATCCAGCTCCAGACCGCGGCGCTCTACCCGAACCTCACGGTCGCCGAGACCATCGAGCTGTTCCGGACCTTCTTCCGACGCTCGCGTGCCACCCAGGGGCTGATCGATGCCCTCGACCTGGGCGAGCGACGCGACGCCCGCACCAAGGTGCTGTCGGGTGGTCAGCGGCAGCGGCTGTCGGTGGCGCTCGCCCTGGTCAACGAGCCCGAGGTGCTGTTCCTCGACGAGCCCACGACCGGCATGGACCCCCAGGCGCGACGCTCGCTGTGGGGCCTGGTCCGCGACCTGGCGGCACGCGGCACCACGGTGCTCCTGACGACGCACTACATGGAGGAGGCCGAGGAGCTGTGCGACCGGGTGGCCATCATGGACCACGGCCGGGTGCTCGAGATGGGCACGGTGGCGGAGCTCATCGGACGCAGGTTCCATGAGCTGTCGGTGCGCTTCGACGACATCCCCGAGCTCCCCGACGAGGTGCTGGGCGGCCTGTCGGGGGTGACCCGGGTGGTGCGTGACGAGGGCGTCGCGGCGCTCTACACCCAGGACGTGGCCGGGACCATCGGCGGCCTGCTCGGCGTGACCTCGGCACGCGGGACCGAGCCCGGCAACCTCGCCGTGCGTCGGGCGACCCTCGAGGACGTCTTCCTCGACCTCACCGGCCGGGCGCTGCGGGACTGAGCGATGCGTGCCTTGCGTGGCCTCGTGGCGGCCAATCTCCGAAGCTTCCTGCGGGACCGCCTCGCGCTGTTCTGGACGCTCGCCTTCCCCATCCTGTTCGTGGTCCTGTTCGGGTCGATCTTCTCCAGCAGCGGGCCGTCCACCTTCGACACGGGCTGGGTCGACCAGGACGGCACGCCGGCCGCGACGGGGCTGCGCCAGGGGTTCGCGTCCACGGGCCTGCTGGAGCTCCACGACCAGGGCCTGGACGAGGCGCTCGCCGCGATGCGCGACGGCGACCTGAGCGCGGTCATCGTGGTGCCCGCCGGCACGGGTGCGGCGATGGCGGCGCCCGACGCGGCGCCCGTCGCGCTCGAGGTCTACACCGACCCCAGCCAGCAGACGACGAGCACCACCATCACCCAGATCGTGTCCCAGGTGGTGGGCGCGGCGAACCTGGTGGCGGCGGGCGCCACGCCGGTCCTCACGGTCGAACCCCGCTCGGTGCAGAGCCAGCAGCTGAGCGCCGCCGCGTTCTTCGTGCCCAGCATCCTGGCCATGGCGCTGATGCAGCTCGGCGTGTTCAGCGCCATCCCGCTCGTGGAGCAGCGCGAGAAGCTCATCCTCAAGCGCCTGGGTGCGACCCCGCTGCCACGCTGGACGCTGGTCGCGAGTAACATCGTGGTGCGGCTGCTCATCGCGCTGGTCCAGACCGTGCTCATCGTGAGCATCGGAATCGCGCTGTTCGACGTGAGCATCATCGGCAGCCTGCTGCTGGCGCTGGGCTTCGTGGTCCTGGGCGCGGTCACGTTCATCGCGATCGGCTATGTCATCGCCTCGTTCGCGCGCACCGAGGAGGCGGCCAACGGCATCACCAGCGTGGTCCAGTTCCCGATGATGTTCCTGTCGGGAATCTTCTTCCCCATCGCGTTCATGCCCGCGTTCCTCCAGCCCATCGCGGCGCTCATGCCGCTGACGTACCTCGGCGACGCGCTGCGCCAGGTGATGGTGGGCGGCGTGCCCTACGCCCCGCTGTGGCTCGATGCGCTGGTGCTGGCCGGCTGGCTGGTCGTCTGCTTCCTGGTCTCGGCGCGCTGGTTCCGCTGGGAGTGAGCGCCCAGGACGATGGCGAGCGGTTCCTCGCCCAGACCGCCGCGGACTGGGCTGCCTGGCTCGACGCGCACCACGCCCGGCCCACCGGTGTGTGGCTGGTCACCTGGCGACCGGGCGCCGGGCGTCCCGTCCTCGCCTACGAGGACGCGGTGGTCGAGGCGCTCAGGTACGGCTGGATCGACTCGCGGGCGGCACCCAGCGAAGCCGACCGGACGTCGCTGTGGTTCTCGCCGCGACGGCCGGGCAGTCCCTGGGCGGCGACCAACAAGGCGCGCATCGCCCGGCTCGAGGCCGAGGGTCGGCTGGAGTCCGCCGGGCGGCGCATGGTCGAGCAGGCCAAGGCCGATGGGACCTGGGCGATCCTGGATGGCCCCGAGGCGCTGCTCGTGCCCGACGACCTCGCCGTGGCGCTCGGCTCGGCCCCCGGCGCACGCGCCACGTGGGATGGCTTCCCGCCCTCGGTCCGCAAGGCGCACCTGACGGCCGTGGCGCTCGCCAAGCGACCCGCGACGCGTGCCCAGCGGGTCGCGACCATCGCGGCCGAGGCGGCAGCCGGGCGTCGCGCCTTCGAGCGAGCGGGGGGTGGCTGAGGTCGGCTGAGGGCGGCTGCGGGCGGCCGGGCGGCCGGGCGGCCACGGTCGGCGTACGTCGGACGTCGCATCGGGGATACGCCGGCGGTCCGTGGAGGGGCGGGGCAGGCGGGCCCACCATCGGCATCCGGGTCGGCGTGTCGCCGACGACACGTCGGAGGTCCAGGGATGTTCTCGCGCGTTCGTTCGAGGGCGGGGGCAGTGCTGCTCGCCGCCATGGCCGTCACCACGAACGGCCTCGTGGCGAGCGCCGTGCACGCCCAGTCACCCAGCGTCGACCCGTCCATCGGCGTGTCGTCGGCAGCCGACCGCTTCCGGCTGCCGACCGCCGCCGACCTGGCTGCGGATGCCACGCTGGTCGTCAACGACACACCCGATGGCCCCACCGACCAGGATGACCTGACGCCCGTCATCGACGACGCGGCTGCTCGGGTGGCCGCACTGGCTCCCGAGGACTGGGAGCTGGCCGCCCTGGCCGCCACGCTCCCGGACGCGGACGCCGCATTCGCGCTGGTGCGCGACTCCATCGGCTTCGATGCCTATCGCGGGCTGCTGCGCGGCGCCCAGGGGACCCTGTCGGCCCGCGCCGGCAACGCGTTCGACCGGGCGGCGCTGCTCAAGGCGCTGCTCGATGCCCAAGGGGCGACCACCCGCTATGCGTTCGGGACCCTCGAGCCGGACATCGCCAAGGCGCTCGTGGCTCGCTCGTTCGAGGTGCCGGTCGCCCCGCTCGCAGATGCGGGCGTCGCGTTCGGTGACGCGTTCGAGGCGACGGTCGAGACGCGTGCCCGACGCGACCACGCTCTCCTCGCCGGCGCGCTCGCCGGCCACATCGATGGCCTCGCCGCCGACTCGGTCGAGGCGGCCGTCGCCGACGTGACCCCGCATGCGTGGGTCCAGATGGAGCAGCCGGACGGGTCCTGGCTGGACCTCGACCCATCCATGCCCGACATCCGGGCCGGCATCCCCATCGCCATCGCGACGTCGACCGGGGACGCCATCCCGGCGGCCGAGACCCACGCCATCGGGATCAGGGTGCTCGCCGAACATCTCGTCGGCGGCAGCCTCCAGGAGGCGGTGGCCATGGACGAGACGCTGCCTGCGGCCGCCGCGGGCGACCAGCGGATCTTCCTCACGTTCACCCAGCCCGGCGAGGGCGGTGGCCTCCTCGATCCGGGCGGCCTGCTGGGCGGCAGCGATCCCACGGCCTGGGCACCCACGCTCCTCATCGACCACAACGCCTGGGACGGCGACCCCATCCTGTTCACGGGGGAACTGGGGGGCGGCGGCCTGCTGGGCCCCGGCGAGCAGGCCGACCTCGTCCAACTTGCGCTCGAGGTGACTGTCAGCTCCCCCGGCGCGGAGCCGCAGACCGTGCGCCAGGTGCTCGCGGACCGGCTGACCCCGTCGCAGCGCGCCTCCGGCTCGTTCACGGCCGAGGACCTCGCACCCGTCGCGGATGACGATGGCATCCCCGCCATCTTCCGCTCCATCGTCCACGTGCTGCCATCGACCGGCGCCCTGAGCCCACGGGCCTACGCTCAGGACCGCGGCTACGCGGCGGCGATGACCGCGTGGGGGATCAACACGCCGGACGACGAGGACCTCACGCTCAACGAGGCGCTCGTGCCCATCGCGGTCGCCGACGAGGCGTTCGTGGCGGCGTCGGAGCGCCGCTTCGTGCCCGCCATCGACGACGCCCACGTCCGGGCCTATGTGGCGACGCCGCGCGTGTACCTCGTCACCCGGTCGCTCGACCTCGATGACGTTGCGCGTCAGCGCGTGGTCACCGACCTCGCCATCGACGACCTGCGGATGCTCGCCGACGATGGGTCCGACGCCGAGGCCACCGCTCGCCAGCTGTGGTACGGCTCGCTCCAGGGCGCGTTCGAGACCGAGTACGCGCTGGCCAACGCGAGCGCGTTCGAGAGCGACGGCCTGGTCCTCGAGGGCGTCAGCTTCGACATGGACCAGTCGCTCCACGTGGTCACCTCGGCCGACGGCGGTCGCCCCGACGCGGCGTCGGGTGACCTCGACCACCTGCTGCAGGCTGGCGGCCTGGCCGTCGTGCCGGGCGACGTGGCCGCCGCGCGGACCTGGTGGGAGATCGCAGCGGATGCGGGCACCCGCTCCGTGCTCGCACCCCGTCTGGGTGGGGGTGGCGCCGGTGGCGTGGGCAGCGGCCGACGTCCGGTGATGCCCGTGAGCCAGCCGGACAAGCCCCGCGACCAGCGCAAGCAGCAGGACGACGGGCAGAACGGCAACGAGTACGGCACGGTCGTCGAGAACGTCGCCGGCAAGGTGGAGAAGGGCGCCCGGTCGGCGGGTCGCGTGGTCCGCGACGGCTGGGACGTGGTCAAGAAGCCGCTCATCAAGATCTAGCCGCGGTCGACGGAGCGCCAGCCACGCGACGGGGTCGGCCGAAAGGTCGGCCCCGTCGGTCGCGTCATCGGGGCAGGGTTGGCGCTACATCCCGATGGGATGCCAGACCGTCTTGACCTCGAGGAAGCTGGCGATGTACTCCGGCCGCTGAGCTCGCGCGTCGTCCAACCAGTCGAACGACTCCAGCCCGCCCTTGGGTGGGCGTGCGACGCGCTTCATGTTCTCCACGGCACTCGTCTCGAGGGCCGTGCGCAGGTCCGCCGGCACGCCCCAGGCATCGATGGCGTTGACGTCCATGTGGGACGCGAGCCATGGCACCAGCTCCGCGCGCCGGCCCGTGATGAGGTTGATGACGCCCCCCGGCACGTCGCTCGTGGCCAGGATCTCGGTGAGGGTGACGGCGGGCAGCGGCCGCCCCTCCGACGCCAGCACGACCGCGGTGTTGCCGCTGACGATGACCGGCGCGAGGCGCGACACCAGCCCCAGCAGCGAGGACGCCTCGGGCGCGATGACGCCCACCACGCCGGTGGGCTCGGGGATGCTGAAGTCGAAGTAGCTGGCGCCAACCGGGTTGACGGTGCCCAGGATCTGGCTGACCTTGTCCGCCCAGCCCGCATACCAGACCAGTCGGTCGATGGCCCGGTCGACCGACGCCGCAGCGCCGTCCGGTCCCTCGGCGGCGGACACCTCCTCCACCAGCTGCGCCCGTCGCCCCTCCAGCAGCTCCGCGACCCGATACAGGATCTGGCCGCGGTTCATGGCCGTGCGGCCGGCCCAGCCGGGGAACGCACCACGGGCCGCGCGGACCGCGTCCCGCACGTCCTTGCGCGAGCCGCGCACCGCGTTCGCGAGCGGCGTGCCGTCGGCGGCGGATACGACGTACGACCGCCCGGACTCGGAGCGCGGGAACTGACCGCCGATGTACAGCTTGTAGGTCTTGCGCACCGCGAGGCGCGCGCCGGCGTCGCTCATCCGAGATCCAGGTACGGCAGCAGGCCATGGACCCCGCCCTCGCGCCCGAAGCCCGATTCCTTGTAGCCGCCGAACGGGCTCGTCGGGTCGAAGCGGTTGAACGTGTTGGCCCACACCACGCCCGCTCGCAGCCGGCTGACCATGGCCAGGATCCGGCTGCCCTTCTCGGTCCACACGCCCGCCGACAGCCCGTACGGCGTGTTGTTGGCCTTCTCGATGGCCTCCTCAGGGGTCCGGAAGGTGATGACCGAGAGGACCGGCCCAAAGATCTCCTCGCGCGCGATCCGCATCGACTGGGACACGTTGGTGAACAGCGTGGGTCGCACGAACCAGCCCCGCGCGGGCAGGTCGCAGGCGGGCTGGTACAGCTCCGCGCCCTCGGCCACGCCCGCCTCGATGAGCTCCTCGATGCGCGCCAGCTGGGCGGGGTTGTTGATGGCCCCCACGTCCGTGTTCTTGTCCATGGGGTCGCCCACCCGCAGGGTCGACAGCCGCTCCTTGAGCCGGTCCACGAAGGCGTCGGCGATCGACTCCTGGACCAGCAGCCGACTCCCGGCGCAGCACACCTCGCCCTGGTTGAAGAAGATGCCGTTAACGACACCCTCGATGGCCTGGTCGATGGGCGCGTCGTCGAACACGATGTTGGCGGCCTTGCCGCCCAGCTCCAGGGTCAGGCCCTTGTGCGTGCCCGCCACCGCGCGGCCGATCTCGCGACCCACGGCCGTGGATCCCGTGAACGCGACCTTGTCCACGTCCGGGTGCGACACCAGCGCCAGACCGATCTCGCCCGGGCCCGTGATGATGTTGACCACCCCGGAGGGCAGGTCCGCCTGACGGCACACGTCCGCGAACAGGAGCGCGGAGAGGGGCGTGGCGGAGGCCGGCTTGAGCACCACCGTGTTGCCCGCGGCGAGCGCCGGCGCGATCTTCCAGGCGAGCATCAGCAGCGGGAAGTTCCACGGGATGACCTGGGCGGCCACGCCCAGCGGTCGTGGCTGGCGGTTGGGGAAGGCGTACTCGAGCTTGTCCGCCCAGCCCGAGTAGTACCAGAAGTGCGCCGCCGCGAGCGGCACGTCCACGTCCCGCGACTCCTTGATGGGCTTGCCGCCGTCGAGCGTCTCGAGGACCGCGAACTCGCGAGCGCGCTCCTGGAGGATCCGGGCGATCCGGAACAGGTACTTGGCACGCTCGGCGCCGGCGAGACTGCCCCACGACCGGAACGCCCTTCGGGCCGCGGCCACCGCCTTGTCCACGTCCGTGGCATCCGCACGGGCGATCTCCGCGAGCGGCTCCTCGGTGGCCGGGTCGACCGTCGTGAACGTGCGGCCGCCCGTCGCGGCGACATCCTTGCCACCGATGAACAGCGGGTACCGCGGCTTGATACTGACCACGTCCCGTGACTCGGGGGCCGGCGCGTACTCCCAGGGGATCGCTTGGCCGTCGCCGAACCCCCAGCTCGACGGGCTGTCGGTGCCACGGCCCACGACCGCCGACCGCCCGGGACGGCGCACCGCAGGCGTCGCCTTCGCCTGGGATCGGGAACGGGTGGTGTCCGCCATGCCACAAGCGTACAACCCGTCGGACGAGCCGCACGTCCCAGCGCGTGTCCGTTGGTCCATCATGTGCGGGATGACGTCCCCGGCACCCACTGCCGCCGCCATGACCCCGGTGCGGGTGTTCCCGGACGATGCCGCGTTGGGCAGCGCCCTCGCCGCCGAGGTCATGGCCGGCGTGCGGGCGGCCCGACGCGATGGGCGGCGCTATCTCCTGGGCTGCCCTGGCGGTCGCAGCGCGCGGACCACGTATCAGGCGCTCGCCGAGCTGGCGCGCGGCGAGGACATGGGCACGCTGGTCATCGTGATGATGGACGAGTACCTCGAGCCCGCTCCGGGCGGCGGGTTTCGCCACGTGTCCCCCGATGCGCCGCACAGCTGTCGCCGGTTCGCCGAGCAGGAGATCCGGGGCCCCATCGACGCCGTCGCGGCCACGCCCGTCCCCGCCGACCATGTGTGGCTCCCCGATCCCGCCGACGTGGACGCATACGAGCCTCGCATCGAGGCGGCGGGCGGCGTCGACCTGTTCATCGTCGCGAGCGGTGCCAGCGACGGCCACGTCGCGTTCATGCCCCCGGGCTCGTCGCTAGACGGCGGCGTGGCGATCGTGCCGCTGGCGGAGACGACGCGCCGCGACAACATGGCCACCTTCCCCACGTTCCGATCGCTGGACGAGGTGCCCATTCATGGGGTCTCCGTGGGGCTCGGCACGATCGCGCGCCAGTCGCGGACCGTGCGGCTCATCATGCTGGGCGAGGACAAGCGGGCCTCGGCGGCGCGAGTCGCGGCCGCGTCCGGATTCGACCCGGCCTGGCCGGCGACGGTCATCCACGCATGTCGCGACGCAGCCATCTGGCTCGATTCGGCCGCCCGAGGCGGCCGCGAGGAGGAGCCCTCGGGAGGTCCCCGAGGGGCACGCACGGAGGAGGTCACATGATCGGGAGGCATGCCGCCTCGCGCTCCCTGGCGCTGGGCGCCGGGGCGCTGCTCATGGCGGGGGCGATCGGGGTGGTCCCGGTGGCGGCACAGGACGCCGTCCAGACCGACGGCTGGGACTCGCTCGGCCCCGTCACCATCAGCATCCAGGGCGAGAACGCGTCCAAGGCGACGCTCGAGGCACTGACGGCCCAGTTCACCCAGCAGTACCCCAACGTCACGTTCGACCTGCAGTTCAAGTCGTTCGACGACTTCATGAGCACCGTGCTCCAGGTCGCCGACTCGTCGGACGCCCCGGCCATCATCTTTTGCAACCCGGGCTACACGGTCGATGGGCCACTCGTCGAGGCGGGGCTCATCGTGCCGCTCGACGCGTACTACGAGGCCTACGGCTGGAACGACTGGTACCCCGAGGGCACCCGGGCGCAGTTCCAGTTCACCGAGGACGGCCAGACCTTCGGCCAGGGTCCCATCTGGGGCGTCGCCGAGTCGGCCGACTTCGTGGGCGTGTTCTACAACGTGGACAAGCTCGCGGCGCTGGGACTCGAGCCGCCCACCACGTTCGCCGAGCTCGAGGCGGCGTTCGCTGCGGCCAAGGCCGCCGGCGAGCTGCCCATCAAGCTGGGCAACCTCGAGGGCTGGCCCGCGACCCACGCCTTGGGCATCGCGCAGGGTGCGGACGTGCCCGCGGCCGACATCCGCGCCTGGGTCTTCGGCCAGGACGGTGCGGACTTCGCTTCCGCCGCCAACCTGCAGGCCGCCACGACGTTCAAGGGCTGGGTCGACCAGGGCTACATCGATGGCGCGGCCGCCAACGGCCTCGCCTACGAGCAGGCATGGCAGGACTTCGCCAAGGGCGACGGCGTGTTCCTCCTCGGCGGCCACTGGCTCGCGGCGAACCTGCGTGACGCGATGGGTGCCGACAAGGTCGGCTTCATCGCGCCGCCACCGGGCGACTCCGGCAAGGTCGCGGCGGTCGCGGCCCTGTCGCTGCCGTTCCACATCTCCAGCAAGTCCCAGCACCAGGACCTTGCCGCGGGCGTCATCAACTTCGTGATGAACCCCGACAAGGGCCAGACCTATCTGGACAACGGGCGCATCCCCGCGGCGCTCGGCTCGGTCGGCGAGCCCAGCGACGCCGTCACGGCGCAGCTCAAGACGGCGTGGGAGCGGATCGCCACCGACGACGGGCTGATGTACTACCAGGACTGGGCGACGGACACGATGTTCGACACCCTGACGGGCTCGCTCCAGGAGCTGGTCGGCAACCGGATCACCCCGGAGGACTTCGTGAGCACCGTCCAGGATGACTGGACCAAGTTCACCTCCAGCCGCTAGGCGTCGCTTCCTGACCTCGGCTCGCCCGGGCACCGCGCCCGGCGAGCCGAGGCTCGTCGGCCTGCTCTACGCAGCGCCGGCGCTCGCGTTCTTCGCCGTGTTCGGCCTCTGGCCGTTCGTCCAGACGGTGCTCATCTCGCTCACCCGCTGGAAGGGCATCGGCACCCAGGTCCCGGTCGG
Organism: Chloroflexota bacterium; assembly: GCA_046328155.1. GTDB lineage: Bacteria > Chloroflexota > Limnocylindria > Limnocylindrales > CSP1-4 > JAFMJV01. The sequence goes on along the minus strand of JAXLXC010000003.1, from coordinate 125,791 downwards.
CCTGGACAACTACGCCGAGGTGCTCCAGGACGAGGACCTGTACATGGGCTTCGTCCGGGCCGGCATCCTCATCCTGTTCTACGCGATCATCCCGCTGTGCCTCGGGCTGCTCCTGGCGGCGCTGCTGTCGCGGGTGCGGATCCGGGGAGTCGGCACCTACCGGGTGCTGCTGTTCCTGCCCCAGGTCATCGCCGCGGTGGTCATCGCCATCGCGTGGCGCTGGATCTACTCCGCCGATGGCATCGTCAACGAGACCCTGCGGACCATCGGCCTGGGCGACCTCGCGCGCTCGTGGCTGGGCGACTTCGACCTGGCGCTGCCCGCCATCGGCCTCGTGGGCACCTGGCTCAACTCGGGGCTCGCCATGATCTTCTTCGTGGCCGGGGTCCAGAAGATCCCGCTCGACCTGTATGACGCGGCTCGGGTCGATGGCGCCGGCCCGTGGGCCGAGTTCCGCGCCGTCACGCTCCCCGGGCTGCGCAACGAGATCGTGGTGGTGCTGACCATCACGGTCATCTTCGCGCTCCGCAACTTCGACCTCATCTGGGTCACGACCCGCGGCGGCCCCGGCGACAGCACCACCACCCCCTCGGTGATGCTGTACGAGCTGGGCTTCGAGTCGCGCCGCCTTGGGACGGCCTCTGCCATCGCCGTGCTCCTGACCGTGCTCATCCTGCTGGTGACCATCGTCATCGTGCGTCTGGGCGAGCGCGGCGACCCGGAGGCGTCGCGATGAGCAGCAGCCTCGAGCGGACGCTCACCCACGTGCTGCTCGTCGTGTTCAGCATCGTGGCGGTCTACCCCGTGGTGTCCATCCTGCTGCTGGCGCTGAGCCATCGGTCGGACCTGGTCACCGGGTTCACCATCCCCACGGACCCGACCCTCGACAACTTCGTCCAGGCGTGGACCGAGGGAGGCCTCGCCCAGGGGCTGCTCAACAGCACCATCGTCACGGTCATCGTGGTCGTGGTGTCGGTCGCCCTGTCCGTGCTGGCGGGCTACGGCCTGGGCGCGATGCGCTTCCCAGGATCGAGCATCGTGTTCTTCGTGCTCGTGAGCGGGCTGATCATCCCCTACGAGTCGCTCATCATCCCGCTCTACCAGCTGTTCAAGGGCTGGGGGCTGACGGACACCCTGGTGGCCCTGATCCTGCCCCAGATCGGCCTCTCGGTGTGTCTGGGCACGTTCTGGATGCGCTCGTTCTTCCGGGTGGCGCCACGGTCGCTCATCGAGGCGGCGCGGGTGGACGGGGCCGGCCACTTCCGGACGCTGGCCTCGATCCTCGTGCCCAGCGCCGTGCCCGCCATCCTGACGCTCTCGGTGCTGCTGTTCATGTACACCTGGAACGACTTCCTGCTCGCGCTGGTCATGAACCCAGGTGGCAGACTGCTCACGGCACCCCTCGCGCTGACGTTCTTCGCGGGGGCGCAGCGGACCACCGACCAGACCGTGGTGGCCGCGGCGGCCGTGCTGGTGGCGCTGCCCGTGATCGTCGCGTACGTGCTCCTCCAGCGCCAGTTCATCCGGGGCTTCCTCACCGGTTCCGTCAAGGAGTAGACACACCGTCATGGCTTCCATCCGACTCGCATACGTGGGTGGCGGATCGTCCCGGGCCGCCGGCACGATGGCCGCGTTCGTGCACAACCATGGGTCCCGCTTCGAGGGCTCGGAGGTCGTGCTCATCGACCTGGTGCCCGACCACCTGGCCATCGTGGAGCGCATCGCCACGCGCATGGCACGCGCCCGTGGGCTGGACATCCGCTTCCGGTCCACCACGGACCTGCGCGCGGGACTCACGGACGTGGACGCCGTCCTGTCGAGCTATCGGCCGGGCGGCTTCGAGGCCCGCGTGCTCGACGAGCGGATCCCGCTCGCCCATGGCGTCATCGGCCAGGAGACGCAGGGGCCGGGCGGCTTCTTCATGGCGCTCCGGTCGATCCACATCCTCCAGGGGATCCTGGGGCTGGTGGAGCAGGTCGCGCCGCGCGCCCGCATCTTCAACTACACCAACCCCGTGAACATCGTGGCCCAAGCCGCCACGATGCACTCGGCCGTGCCGTTCACGTCGTTCTGCGAGGGCACGTTCGACTTCCCCAAGGAGATCGCGGTGGCGGCGGGGCTGGACCCCACGCGGATCTCGGCACGCATGATCGGCCTCAACCACACCACGTGGAGCGTGTCCTCGGACTACGACGGCGAGGACGCGATGATCGCCATCGAGCGTGCCTGGGAGGGCATGCGCGACGAGTCCGGGGTGGACCCCCACGACCGACGCTTCGTGGAGCTGGCGGTGACCATGGGCGCCATCCCCGCCCAGTACCTGCGCTACTTCTACTTCCACGACGAGATGCTCGCGGAGCTGCGGGCCAAGCCGACCACGCGCGCGGAGGACATCCTGTCGTGGGTCCCCGACTACTGGGCCCACTACGCCGAGCAGGCCGAGTCGGACGACCCGGTGCTCGACCCGGCACGCTCGCGCGGTGGCATCTTCGAGCTGGAGCTGGCACTGGATGCCATCGACAGCACCTTCAACGACCTGGGGCTGGTGCTGCCGGTCAACACCCCCAACCGGGCCGGCACGCTCATCGGCTTCCCCGAGGACCTCGTGGTCGAGGTGTTCGCGAGGGTGGATGCCGCGGGCGTCCACCCGGAGCCGATGCCGGCGCTGCCGCGCCACGTCCGCGGGCTCATCGGCCTCCTGGGCGAGTACCAGTGGCTGGCCGCGGAGGCCGCCTGGTCCGGCACGCGCCGGGACGCCATCCGGGCGCTCGCGAGCCATCCATGGCTGCTGAGCCTGCATCGCGCCGAGGCGCTCTATGACGAGATGGCCGCCGCGCATCGGGCGTACCTGCCGGAGCGGCTGCTGTCGTGAGCCAGCTGCTCCTGGGCGTCGACGGCGGGGCGACCAAGACGGTGGCCCTGGTCGCCGACGCCTCGGGCAGGGTGCTGGGCGCCGGTCGGAGCGGCTCCTCGGACATCCACGCCGAGGCGGACCCGGAACGCGCGGTGGACCGCGTCGCGGAGGCCGCCCGGCAGGCGCTGGATGCCGCTGGGGCCACCGGCAGCGAGCTGGCCGGGGCCGCATTCGGGCTGTGCGGCGCGGACTGGCCCGAGGATGCCCTGCTGTACCAGACGGGGCTCGTGGCACGGCTCGCCCTGCGTCGCGCGCCGATGGTGGTCAATGACGCCATGGGCGCGCTGCGGGTGGGCGCGCCCGAGGGCATCGGGGTGTCGCTGGTCATCGGCACGGGTGGGGCGATCGGGGCACGCGGACCAATGGGAGCGACATGGTTCTCCGGGATGCGGCTCGAGGCGTCGGGGGCCGTGGAGCTGGGACGGCTGGCCTACGCGCGTCTCATCCGGGGCGCCTACGGCGGGGGCCCGGTCCCCGACTTCCAGCCGGCCGCGCTGGCGACCCATGCCGTCAGCACCGTGGAGGACCTGGTGCGTGCCATCACGGCGCGCGAGGGCGGCACCGGCGAGCACGGCATCGCACGTCTGGCACCCGTGCTGCTGGAGGCAGGTCATGGCGGCGACCCCGTGGCCCGCTCGGCGATCGCGGAGCATGCCGCGATGCTCGCGGGCTATGTCCGGGCGGCCGGGGAGCGCGTGGGCTTCCACGACCCCACCGAGGTGACCCTGGTGGTGACCGGCGGCGTGCTCCGCCACCACTGCACCGACCTGCTGACGGCGATCGTCAGCCACGCCGGCGGCCAGCGCCTGGCACGGCCCGACGCCGAGCCGGTCCACGGCGCGGTGCTCCTGGCGGGCGACGAGGTGGGCCTCCGACCGGACCGCGCGCTCTGCGCGCCAGTCCCGACCCGAGCCTCTTCCAGACCCTCTGACCTGCGCAGGTCTGCCGTCTCGGGGCACGACCGCAGCGCACAATCGGATGACCGGCCGCCCAAGGCCTGAGGCCGGCGGATGGGCGGGGGCCATCCACGCCACGCAACCGGTGGGCGGCGTGGGAGCGTGCGCGGAGGTGTCTCCTATGGGCAGGGGTGGGCTGCGGGATCGGTACAACCAGTTCATCGCGGATCGCGAGGTCGCGTGGGAGCTGGTGATGGCAGCGCTGGCGATCGTGTTCGTCATCGCCGGCTTCTACGCCGAGGAGGGCCTGCAGCCCTGGCTGGCGATCGATCTGGGTCTCAATGTGCTGTTCGCCATCGAGTTCTCCAGCCGATTGGCGGCATCCCGCGATCGGCGCTCGTACATGCGCGGCCACTGGATCGATGCGGTGGCCCTCGTGCCTGCGATCCGAGGGGTTCGGCTCCTCCGACTCGTCCGGCTGTTGCGCTTGGCGCGCGCGTTCGCCAGCTTCTACCGGGCGATGGCCAGCTTCGAGCGACTTGCACGGCACCGGAACCTGCTGTGGCTCTTCTTCGCGTGGTTCGCGGTCGCGGTGATCTGCTCGTCGGCGCTGTTCCTGGCGGAGAACGGGACCAACCCGGCGATCCAGACCCCGGGCGACGCAGCGTGGTGGGGCGTGTGACGCTCACCACGGTCGGCTACAACGACGCGTTCCCCATCACCCCCGAAGGGCCGCCTCGCCGGAGCGGCCCTGACGATCCTGGAATCACCCTGTTCGCCGCCATCACGGGCACGATCACCAGCTTCCTCGTGGCGGCTGGCGAGAGTGACGATGACGCCTCGTCAGTCGCATCGCGACTGCGCGAGCTGGATGCGTTGCATCGCGACGGCATCATCACCACCGACGAGTTCGCACCCCGCCGCTCCACGCTCGTGCGCAAGCTGTAGGACGCAGCGCTCGCCGATGGAGGGTGAGGCGAAGCCGCCCGCGGGCTCAGGGAGCCGACGAGCCGGATCGGAGCGACCCCACGCCGAGCGATGGAGTCAGCGGCGTGCGGTCGGCTGGCTCCCCGTGGCGATCTCCGACATGCCCTCGCTGATGCGCTCCGCCAGATGGGGTGCCTCGCGGGCCAGCACCCGGAGCTCGCGCAGCTGGCGGTCCAGCATGGCCTCCGGCTCCTCCTCGGCATCCACGAACTCGTTGCGTGCCGCATCCACGGCACGGATGAGCTCGTCGAGCTTGGCGTGGACCGCCTTGGCGTCGCGGTTCTGTGCGTTCTGGATGACGAACACCATCAGGAACGTGACGATGGTGGTGCCCGTGTTGATGGCCAGCTGCCAGGTGTCGGAGAAGCCGAAGACCGGCCCCGTGACCGCCCACAGGACGATGACCGCGGCGGCCGTGGCCAGCGCGAATGGCGAGCCCATGGCCCGCGTCACGCGGTCGGCCACATGGTTGGAAACCCCCGCATGGACGCTCACCTCTCGCAGGGGTCTGGACCCGAGGCCGGGTGGGCGCCCATCATCGGCCGATGGACCCGACGACGTCGCCTGACACCCCGGGCACGCCGCGGGTGCTGGGCATCGCCACCGGCGCGAGCGACGAGGACCCGTTCGGGTCGGGCGACCCGCTCGAGGTCGCACGACTGGTCCGACGAGCCCTGGCGGCGGCCGGACGGCGGGCCGTCGATGTCGGGGGGCTGGTCGTGGTCGTCGACCGCGCGCCTCCTCCGGGGACCGTGGCCCGCTTCGTGCGACGAGCCCTTGGCCCGCATGGCGCGACCGTCCCGGCCAGGCTGGAACTGGTCGAGCCCGCCATCGATCATCGGACTCGGCGCGACATCGCCGAGCGGGCACCGGTGCCGCGGGGTCAGGTCCTCGTCTGCGTGGTGCTCGGCCCCGCCTCGGCCGTCTCGGCGTGCTGCCTCGGACGTGCCGACCGCGAGGTCTCTCGGCGCACACCCGAGCAGCCAGACCCGTTCTCGGGGCCGGATCGAGGCGTGGGCGGACGAGTGACGCGAGCCTGCAGGCGCCGTTGGCCGCTGACCGTCAGGCGTCCGCGGGTGCGGTGGCCTCCACCTCCGAAGCGACGGGCGCGGCCGTTCGCCGTCGCCGACCGGCCACCAGCCACGCCACCACGAGCGAGCTGATGGTCACCGTGAGCAGCACGGTGGCGATCGCGTTGACCACGGGTGTGACGCCCTTGCGGATGGACGAGAACAGGAAGATGGGCAGCGTCTGGTCCTGACCGGTGGTGAAGAACGCCACGATGAAGTCGTCGAAGCTGAACGTGAAGGCGAGCAGGAAGCCCGCGATGATGGCCGGTCGCAACTGCGGGATGGTCACCTGGCGGAAGGTGCGCCAGGGTGAGGCATACAGGTCCGACGAGGCCTCGATGAGCGTCCGGTCCATGCCCGCCATGCGCGTCCGCACCAGCACGTTGACGATCGCCGACGTGAACATCGCATGCGCCGCGATGACCGTGCCCAGGCCCAGGGTCAGCTGGGGCGGGTCGCCGGGGATGAGGCTCGCGATGATGGGGTTGACCAGGTCGAACGCGGTGACCGCGAAGATGAGCGTCGAGATGCCGATGACGATGCCCGGCACGATGATGGCGATGTAGACCAGGATCTCGAACGTGAAGCGGACGGCTGGCCGGGCGCCGTTCATGGCGATCGCGGAGAGGGTCCCGATGACGGTCGCGATGAGCGCTGACGTGAAGGCGATCGTGAGGCTGGTGCGCAGCGCGCGGACCACGAACTGGTCGGTCCAGGCCTCCTCGTACCAGCGCAGCGAGAAGCCCGTGATCTGGGCCACGTGGCGGCCCTCGTTGAAGCTGAACACGATGACCACCGCGATGGGCAGGAACAGGAACACGTAGACGCCCAGCGTCCACCAGCGCAGCCCGCGGTCGATCCAGCGCTGGAGCGTCACAGCAGCGTCGCGTCCGGGCGGTGGCGCGAGAGTCGGGCGGTGAGCACCGCGTAGAGCGCCACGACCACCAGCATCATGGCCACGAACGCCGTGCCCAGGGCGGACCCGAACGGCCAGTTGCGCGACTGGAGGAACAGGTCGGCGAGCGCGTTGCCCAGGAAGTAGGTCTTGCCGCCGCCCAGGAGCACCGGGATGAGGTACTCCCCCATGGCCGGGATGAACACCAGCAGGCAGCCGCTGACGATGCCCGGCAGCGACAGCGGCAGGGTGATCTGACGGAACGTGGCGAACGGCCCCGCGCCCAGGTCCCGCGACCCCTCCAGCAGCGACCGGTCGAGCCGGTCGAGACTCACGAACAGGGGCAGGATCATCAGCGGCAGGTAGTTGTAGACGATGCCCAGCACGATCGCGAAGGGCGTGTTGAGGAGCACCAGCCGCCCGAGGCCCAGCGCGTCCCAGACCTTGGGCAGGCCGTTGCTGCCCAGGATGAACATCCAGGCGTAGGTCCGGATGAGGAAGCTGGTCCAGAGCGGGATCACCACCAGCGCGAGCAGCAGGAACTTGCGGTCGCCCGCGCGGGTGGCGAGGTAGTAGGCGAGCGGGTACGCGACCAGGAGGCACGCGACGGTGCCCATGGTCGCGTACCACACCGTGTTGACGAGCGGCGTGACACGGGTGCCGATCTGGGCGTACTGGTCGAGCGTGAAGCCCGGCACGTAGCCGCCGTTGGGCGCCCGCACGCCGAACGAGAACACGAACAGGACCACGAGCGGGCCGACGAGGAACAGGGCGTACCACAGCCCCGCGGGCAGCAGCAGCAACGCCCGGGCGCGCTCGCGCACGACCTAGGCCCCGCCCGCCACCGTCCCTGCCGACCCGTTCGGGCTCAGGACTGCTTGATGCGTGCCCAGGTCTCCTGGCGCAGTGCGCTGTTGTAGGCCTCGGAGGTCGCGAACGTGAGCTTCTGCAGCTGATCCGTGGGCGGGTAGATCACCGGGTTGTCGGCGACCTCCGGGGAGAGCAGCTCCTTGACGGCCGGGTTGGCGTGCGGGAACAGGATGAACTCGGTGTCGATGGCGCTGTTCTCGGGCTGGAGGATGAAGTCGAGGTACGCATATGCGGCGGCCTTGTGGGGTGCGTCCGCGGCGATGGACCATGAGTCCACCCACAGCTCGCCGCCGTCGCTGGCAACGATGTACTTCGCGGCGTCGGGGTTGTCCCGGACCACCGTGACGCCGTCGCCCGTCCACGCGATGGTGGCGAGCGTGTCCTGGTTGCGCAGCGGCGGCTGGACGTCGCTGCTGATGGCATACAGCTTGGGCTTGAGCGCGATGAGCATGTCCGCGACCGCGTTGAGCTCGGTCTCGTCCACGGTGTTGAGGGAGTAGCCCATGCCCACGGCGGCCGAGCCCATCGACGAGATCTGGTGGTCCACGATCTGGAACCGCTGGGCGTAGGCGTCCTCGCCGGCCATCCGGAAGAAGTCCGCCCAGCTGGCAGGCGCCGGGTCGACCTGGTCGCTCCAGAAGGCGATTCCCGTGGTGCCCCAGTTCTTGGGGATGGTGTACTGGTTGCCCGGGTCGAAGCCCTGGTTCACGAACAGGGGATCCCAGGTGGACAGGTCCACGTTGGGCAGCTGGCTGTAGTCGAGCGCCGCCAGCAGGCCATCGGCGGTCCACGCCTGGATGGCGTACTGGCTGGGTACCACCACGTCGATGCCGCTGTTGCCCGCGCGGATCTTGGCCTCCATCTCCTCGGTGGAGCCATAGGTCGTCATGTTGACGGCCACGCCCGTCGCATCGGTGAACGCCTGGAGCGTGTCCGGGCTGTGGTAGTTGGGCCAGGTCGCCAGGTTGAGCGTGTCACCCAGGTCCACCGCGGCCGGGGACTGCGCCCGCGCCACGCGCGTCGCACCCATGGCCAGCGCGCCCATCGTCGCTCCCGAGGCCGCGAGGAACCGTCGCCGGTCCATGCGCGCCCGGAGCAGCCTCCGCATCATGTCGTGCTCTGGTCGCATCGATCCAACCTCCTCCGTGCGCGGGCGGCCTCAGGCCCCCGGCGATCGTTCCCTGATGATCCGTGCGGCGTCATCCGTCCAGCCGACCACGACCTCCTCTCCCATGACGGGGGCGTTGCCCCCGGGGACCTCCACGTTGGGTGCCGAGATGACGAGCGTGCCCAGCTGGGGCGCGTCCACGACGTGCTCCACCTTGTCGCCCATGAACACGGTGCGCACCAGGCGACCGCCGAACCGGTTGCCCGGGTGGTCGGGCCCCGAGCCGTTGCGACCCGCGTGCGCCAGCCAGATCCGCTCCGGGCGCACGGCAAGGAGGGCGCGCTCGCCAACCCCGATGGGCTCGTCGGGCAGCTCGCCTCGGAGCACGGGGCCACGCTCCAGCCGCACCGCACCCGGACCGGCGGCATCCTCGACGGTCCCCGGCAGGAAGTTCATGTGGCCGATGAAGCTGGCCACCCAGGGGTCCACGGGGCGGTCGTAGATGTGGGCCGGCGGCCCGTCCTGGAGGATCCGCCCCTCACGCATCACGGCCACCCGGTCGGCCATGGAGAGCGCCTCGTCCTGGTCGTGAGTCACGAAGATGAACGTGATGCCCAGCTGCTCCTGGAGCTGCTTGAGCTCGACCTGCATCTCGCGTCGGAGCTTGAGGTCGAGCGCGCCCAGGGGCTCGTCCAGCAGCAGCACCGTGGGTCGGTTGATGATCGCCCGGGCGAGCGCCACGCGCTGCTGCTGGCCACCCGACAGCTCCCATGACCGCCGGTGGCCGAACCCGGTGAGCCGGACCAGGCCCAGCGCCTCGTCGATGCGACGCTGCTGCTCCTGCTTGTCGGGGCCGGGCCGCTGCTGGCGCAGGCCGTAGCCCACGTTCCGAGCCACGTCCATGTGCGGGAACAGCGCGTAGTGCTGGAACACCGTGTTGACGGGCCGACGATAGGGCGGCACCTGCGCGACATCCGCGTCGCCGATGAGGATGCTGCCGCTGGTGGGGTGCTCGAACCCCGCCAGGAGCCGCAGCAGCGTGGTCTTGCCACAGCCCGACGGCCCCAGGAGCGCATAGAAGGTGCCCGGCTCCAGACGGAACGAGACGCCGGCGAGCGCGTCGACGGCGCCGAAGCTCTTGCGCAGGTCCACGACCTCCACCACGCCCGCACGGCTCGCGGAGGTCGTGGCACTCCCCGACCCGCTCACCCGGCACGGCGGCCGACACCCGGCCGTCCCTCGAGACGGGTCACCTGGCGGGATACCCCCGACTGCATGCTGGTGGCTGCCTCCACTCCGGAAGTCGTCTGATGACTGATGACTTGTCGAGCATAGGCAGGGCGCCGCACGGGTGTCAACGAGCCGATACGCTTGCGAGCCGTGAGCATCTCCCCGACCGACCCGCCGGCAGCCCCATGGATCAGGGTGGGAGCGTATGCCATCGTGACCGACGAATCGAGCCGCATCCTGCTGTGTCGCATCGCACCGGGCTACCCCGCCGCGGGCAGGTGGACCCTGCCGGGTGGTGGCGTCGACCACGGCGAGCACCCCGATGACGCGGTCCTGCGGGAGCTCCGCGAGGAGACCGGGCTGGCCGGGACCCGGGAGCGCGTGGTGATGGTCTGGTCGGGACTCATCGAGAAGCCGGCCAGCCGCCCGGGGCCCCTCCATTGGATCGCCATCCTGTATCGCGTGACGGCGGAGCCCGGCGAGCTGGTGCTCGAGGTCGACGGGTCGACGGAGACCGCCGCGTGGTTCGAGCTGGACGAGGTTGGGGGCATCCCCCACGTGGACCTCGTCGACGGGGCAGTGCGCACGGTGCGCGACGAGCTCGCCGCGCGCGGCTGACCGGCGTCAGTCGAGGGTCACGTAGTCGGGGCCGTCGTAGCGGCCCGTGCGCTCCTTGTGCAGCTGCTGGATGACGTCGTTGAGCAGGCTCGAGGCACCGAAGCGGAACAGGTCCGACGTCATCCACCGGGGACCGAGCGTCTCGTACAGCACCACCAGATACTGGATGGCCTCCTTGGCCGTCCGGATGCCGCCCGCCGGCTTCATGCCCACGATGCGGCCGGTCCGACGATGGAAGTCCCGGATGGCCTCCAGCATCACGAGCGTCACGGGGAGCGTCGCCGCGGGGCTGACCTTGCCGGTGGAGGTCTTGATGAAGTCCGCGCCGGCGGCCATGGCCAGGATGCTCGCGCGCCGCACGTTGTCGAACGTCTCCAGCTCGCCCGTCTCGAGGATGACCTTGAGGTGCGCGGGCCCGCTGGCCGCCTTGACGGCCACGATCTCGTCGAACACGGTGGCGAAGTCGCCCGCCAGGAACGCGCCGCGGTCGATGACCATGTCCACCTCGTCGGCGCCCGCCGCGACGGCCGCTCGGGCCTCGGCGAGCTTGATGTCGGTGAAGGTCTGGCCCGACGGGAAGCCCGTGGCGACGCTCGCCACGTGGATGCCCGTCCCCGCCAGCGCGGCCCTGGCACCCGCCACCAGCGCGGGATAGACGCACACCGCCGCCACCGACGGGATCGATGGGTCGGCCGGGTCGGGACGGATGGCCTTGGCGCACAGCCCTCGGACCTTGCCCGGGGTGTCCTTCCCCTCGAGCGTCGTGAGGTCCATCATCCGGACGGCCATCTCCAGGGCCCACACCTTGGACGCCTTCTTGATGGAGCGGGTGCGCAGCGCGCCCACGCGCTCCACGACGCCCACCTGGTCCACGCCCCCGATCCGGTCGAGCAGCGAGCGGGGCGAGCCATCCCGACCGATCCACGCACGAACCAGCGCAGCGGCGTCGGCCGCATGGTCTGGGCTGGCTGCGTCGAGGACCCGGCTCACGCATGCATCCTAGCGCGCCGCGGCCACCCGGCCGAGCGACTCAGCTGCCGAAGGCACCGGTCCGGGCGCTCCCGTAGGCGGCCCCCAGACGCTCGCGCATCCGCTCGACGATCCGCGCCGTGCGCTCGGGCTGGCCGTTGTGGAGCGCCACGACGCCCATGAGCATCGCGAGCCCGTGGAACCACAGCGTGGGCAGACCCAGCGTCGCGGCCACGACAACGGTCCAGCGCCGGTTGGTCCGAGCGCCCCAGACGACCAGCAGCGCCCCCGCGAGGAGTCGCACGGGGAGGGGCAGGGCAACCTGGTTGGTGCCCGTCGCGGGCCCGGTCACGCGCAGCGATTGGTACCAGTCGGTCCACGCGTGGGGCGCCACGAGCACGCCCACGATCGTGACGGCAAGCGTCGCGCCCACGGCGATGCCGAGCGAGCGCCACTCGCGACGGACTGCGAACCACAGCAGCCCAACGCCGGGCGTGATCTTGGTGAGCAGCACGAACGTCCACGTCGCGGGCCATCGGAACCCCAACACCACGGCCACCGCGAGGAGCAGGTGGATGTTGCCCAGGTACAGCTCGAACAGCACGGGCACGAACGCGAGCGCCTGCCAGCGATGGTCCCCCGCCAGCCACACGAACGCTGCCGCCTGGATGACGATCCACGACGCTGCGAAGACGGGCCACGGGAGGTAGGCGAACATCGCCATCAGGGGCAGGAACACGGGCGAGTAGCGATAGAAGCCGTAGCCGTCGTCGGTCCCGGGTCCCGGATAGATGGGCGAGCGGAGCCCCCAATAGGAGCGGGTGTCGAAGCCGAAGCCATCGAGCGCGAAGGGCCGGGACGCCGGGCCAGACACCACGACCGCGACCACGAAGCCCACGAGGGCCGCCACGCCCGCGATGGCCAGGAGCAGCCGGATGTGCCGGTGCCAGGGCGCGAGGCCCCTGGTCAGCCGATCGGATGTCGCGGGCAACGGCAGGTCCACCATGTCCCCTGAGACGCCCGCCCCGGGCGATGATGGTCCGATGAGACGCTCATGATGCCCCGTCGCGCGCATCGGCGGCGCGGTCGGCCGCGTCGCGGCTGGAACGGCTGGCGATGATGCCTGGCAACGCGCGCAGCCAGTCGGCGCCCGCGTCCCACGTGGCGATCAGCAGCCCGTCGCGAAGGCTTGCGTCCGAGACCTCCGCGACGTCGAGGCCCAGGTGGTCGAGGAGGGCCTCGCCGATGGCCAGCCCCGCCGCGAGCTGGGCCACGCGCCGGGGCGTGAGGCCCGTGCGCTCCGCGAGGTCGGCGGCCGGGTGCTCGCGCAGCAGCGTCAGCGAATCGCGAATGGTCGCGCGGTCCACGGGGGTCGTGCGCTCACGACCCAGCAGGCGCGGCACGTTGGTGCCCGAGCCGCCGGCCACGATCGCCCGCTCGACGTACGGCACGTCCAGGCCCGCCACGAGCTCGCGCGCGGCGAGCCGGAGCGAGGCGACCTCCTCGTCGATGATGGGGTCGCTGTGGACATGGCGTGCCGCGAGCCGCGCCGAGCCCGCCGGCAGGAGGCCGACCACCGGCGGGCCATCCGGGTGGGCCACCGTCACCTGGGTCGAGCCCCCGCCGATGTCCACGACGGCGAGGGACCCGGGGATCCGGCCGCCCGTCACGCCGAGCATGGTCAGGAGGCCCTCCGTGACCCTGTCGAGGACGGTGGCCGTCAGACCCGTCTCGTCCTTCAGCTCCTCGGCGAGCAGGGTCGCGTCGCCGGCCCGGCGCATCGCCTCCGTGCCCACGATGACGACGTCCATGGCGCCCGCCGCGCGCGCCTGCGCGACGTAGTCGACGAGCGTCGTGACGACGCTCCAGCGCAGCATCGATCCCAGCTCGCCCGTGGCATCGACATGCAGCCCCACGCCAGCCTGGTGGCTGACGTCGAGCAGGGTCGCGGGCGCGCCATCGGCCCCTGGTCGGGCGACCAGGAGATGGACGCTGTTGGACCCGATGTCGATGGCGGCGGCGGGCGCGCTCACGCCGGCGGGAGCCCCCGCTTGCCCTCGACCAGGTAATGGACGAACCAGTCGCGGATCCGCTCCAGGTTCTCCACCCGACGGTATGGCGTGCCCGAGCGGGTCAGCTCGTGGGACTCCCCGGGGGTCCGCATGAGCCTGACGGGCCGGCGCATCGAGCGGAGGGTCGAGAACAGCTCCTCGGCCTGCGTGATGGGGCAGCGCAGGTCGTTCTCGGCATGCTGGATGAGCAGCGGCGTGCGCATCTGGTCCGCATAGCTCAGCGGGCTGTGGCGTCGGTACAGGTCGGGGTCCTCCCAGGGATGGACCCCGAACTCGTATCGCCCGAAGGTGGGCCCGCCGATGTCACCGCTCAGCATCTGCGACGTCAGGTCGTACACGCCCCGGCAGCTGACGGCGGCCGCAAACCGCTGGGTGTGGCCCACGATCCAGGCCGTCAGGTAGCCGCCGTACGAGCCACCGGTGACGCCCAGTCGCTCGGGGTCGGCCAGCCCGTCGGCGACGAGGGCGTCCACGCCGGCCATCACGTCGGCCATGGGTCCGTCGCCCCAGTCGCCCATGTTGGCGTAGCACAGCTCCTCGCCGTAGCCCTGCGATCCCCGCGGGTTGCAGGCATAGACGCTGATGCCAGCCGCCACCAGACACTGCCATTCCCACATGAGGGCCCAGCCGTAGAGCGTCGCCGGTCCGCCGTGGATCTCGACCACCAGGGGTGCCGGACGGCCATCGCGGCGGGGCGCCTCCAGCAGCCAGCCCTGGATTCGCCGCCCATCGGTCTCGTGCCAGCGGGCGACCGGCGTCACGAGGTCGATGTCGGCCCAGGCGGCCATCAGCCCGGTGAGCGTCCGCACGACCGGCGTCCCGCCCCGCCCGCGGCGCCGCGTCGGCGGGGGCACGTCGAGCACGCCCACCTCCCAGGGGGTCACCGCGTCGCCGACGATGACCGCGACGCGCAGCCCGGCATCGGTCGTCACCGCCTCGGGCCGGCCGATGACGTGCTGGCCGTGCGTCAGTCGCTCGGCGGGCGTGCCGTCCCGATGGGCTCGCCACAGCTCGTAGGAACCCTCGACCGGTGCGCCGAACAGGAGCCATGCACCGTCCGGCCCCCACGCGACTGCCGGCGCCGGGATCCCCGAGAGGTCCGAGTTCATGCCCGCCCCTGCGTCCAGCAGGTCGTCGCCCACCAGCTCGGTCCCCTCGGTCTCGGTGGCGGCGTCGAACACCCACACGCCCGTCGACGAGGCGTTGGCGCGTCGGTAGCGATGACCCGTGGCCGCGATCTCGCGGCCGTCAGGGGACCACGTGGGCTCGTCGAACACGCGCTCGCCTCGCCCGCCGGTCACGCGACGCACGCGGCCCCCCTCGGCGGGCACCACGTAGACGTCCGATCGCCACGACAGGTCGGGGTTGGCATGGCGGTCCGAGACGAACGCGACGCTCGTCCCGTCGGGGCTCCACGCGGGCTGGCGGTCGTGGGACGCCCCGGACGTGAGCCGTCGGAGCGCGCCGTCGGCGACACGCACGAGCCACAGGTTCTGGGCGCGGTCGCCGATGAAGCCCTGCCCGTTCAGCTGGTACATCAGGCGGTCCACGATCCGGGCATCCCGTCGGGGTGCCGCAGCGTCCGGCCGGGGCCGTCGCTCGTCGACGGCGGCGCTGACCAGGCACAGCTGCGAGCCGTCGGGCGACCATGCGATGTCCTGGACGTCCTCGGGCAGGCGCGTCAGCTGGCGCGCCTCGCCCCCGTCGGTGGGCAGCAGCCAGACCTGGACCTCGCCATGACCCTCCTGCGCTGCCGACTGCGGCACGGTCGGCTGGTCGCTCGCCCCGCCCTTGGCGAGCACCGCGCCGCGGTCGCTGAGGAACGCGATCGTCGAGCCGTCGGGGCTCCAGCGGGGCGAGGCGTCGCGTCGCGCCCCCAGCGTCAGGCGGCGCTCGGCGGCGGAGCCATCGGTGGGCACCAGCCACAGCGAGGTGCGATGGCCGTCCCGGTCGGGAGCAGCCTCCTTGACCGTGAGGCAGATGCGACGACCGTCGGGCGACGGCATCGCATCGAGCGGGACGCGCAGCTGGTGCAGGTCATCCGGGCGCGGAGCACGACTCATGGAAGTCCTCGGTGCGCGGTCGGCGCTCGCCGGGCGCGACTCGTCGACCCATCGATGCAAGTGTACGGGCGGAGGCGTCACCCGGCCTTGGCCCCGGAGATGCCAGAATCGGCGCGTGAGCAGCTATGTCACGGGCGGCGAGTACCAGCGACCCGGCCGCATCCATGCGGACCGCGCGGGCCGCACCCTGGACATCGAGTGGGCCGACGGGCACCGCACCAGCTATGGCTTCGAGCAGCTGCGCTGGATGTGCCCGTGCGCGTTCTGCCGAGGCGAGGCGGGGCAACCCGGCTGGCTCGACTCGAACCCCACGCTCACGGAGGCGCAGGTGACGCTCACCGACCTCGCCCTGGTGGGCCAGTATGCGTTGGCGCCCACGTGGGCGGACGGCCATCACACCGGGTACTACACCTTCGGCCTCCTGCGGGAGGCCTGTCCCTGCCCCGAGGATGTCGCGCGTCGCGCAGCCCAGCCCCATGCCGGCCACGGTCGCCCGTGAGCGGACGCATGCTAGTCTCTGGCACCCTCCGCGTGACCCCGCGGTCCTGAGCGAGAGCACAACCCCCGTGGCCACCATGATCAGTCGCCCCCCCCGCCGACGGGCCGGTCGGACGGTCAGCCGCTCCCCGTACATCAACCGCGAGCTCTCGTGGCTCGAGTTCAACGCTCGCGTCCTGTTCGAGGCGCAGGACGAGCGGAACCCGCTCCTGGAGCGGGTCCGCTTCCTGTCCATCTTCGCGACCAACCTGGACGAGTTCTTCCAAGTGCGCGTCGCCGGGCTCAAGCAGCAGGTCGCGGCCGGGCACTCGTGGCCGTCGCCCGACGGGCTGGCGGCGCCGCAGGTGCTCGAGCGGATCCGTGACCGCGTGCTCCAGCTCCAGTCGGTCCACTCCAGCATCTGGCTGCGGATCCGCGACCAGCTCGCCGAGGAGGGCATCCGGATCGTCCCCTACCAGGAGCGCCCCGAGCGGCAGCTGGAGCTGCGGCAGCGCTTCCTCGACGAGATCTTCCCGGTGCTGACCCCGCTCGCCGTCGACCCATCGCACCCGTTCCCGTACATCAGCGACCTGTCGCTGTCGCTGGCCGTGACCGTCCGGGACCCGAGCGAGGGCGAGGACCGCTTCGCGCGGATCAAGGTGCCACCGCTGCTGCCCCGGCTGTGGGAGGTGGGCACCCGCACCTACATCCTCGTGGAGCAGATCATCGCGGCCAACCTGGACACCCTGTTCCCGGGGATGGAGATCCGCGACCACCATCTGTTCCGGGTCACCCGCAACGCCGACATCTCGGTCGAGGAGGACGAGGCGGACGACCTGCTGCTGGCCATGGAGGAGGAGCTCAACAAGCGTCGCTTCGGCAAGGTGGTCCGGCTCGAGGTGGAGCGCTCGATGCCGTGGCAGACCCGCTCGCTGCTCCAGAAGGGCCTCGGCCTGGAGCCCTCCGACGTCTACGAGATCGCGGGCACGCTCGACCTGTCGGCGCTCGTGGCCATCGCCGACCTGGACGTGCCCCATCTCCAGGCCGAGCCGTTCCACCCCGTGCAGCCGCCGCGCCTGGTGCCCGTCAACACCGACCAGCCCGACGTGTTCGCCGCGATCCGGGCCGGGGACCTGCTGGTCCATCACCCGTACGAGTCGTTCGCAGGCTCGGTCCAGCGGTTCATCGAGCAGGCGGCCGAGGACCCGGACGTGCTGTCCATCAAGATGACGCTGTACCGCACCAGCGGCGACTCGCCCATCGTCCGCGCGCTCATCGACGCGGCCGAGGACGGCAAGCAGGTCGTGGTGATGGTGGAGCTCAAGGCCCGCTTCGACGAGCGCGCCAACATCGTCTGGGCACGCGCCCTGGAGCGCGTGGGAGCGCACGTCGCATACGGCCTGCCGGGGCTCAAGACCCATTGCAAGGCCGCGCTCGTGGTGCGCCGCGAGGGACGCGGGCTGCGCACCTACGCGCACATCGGGACCGGCAACTACAACCCCAAGACCGCCCGCGTCTACACGGACCTGGGCCTGCTCACCGACGACTCCACGCTGACCGCGGACGTCACGGACCTGTTCAACGTGCTCACGGGGGTGGCGCGCAAGGATGCGTATCGGCGGCTGCTGGTGGCGCCCGTGAGCCTGCGCAGCGGAATCCTGCAGCTCATCGCCGGGGAGGTCGAGCGGCATCGGGAGCATGGGGACGGCCGGATCGTGATGAAGGTCAACTCCATCGTCGACCCGGGAATCATCGACGCGCTCTATGGGGCGAGCCAGGCCGGCGTGCCCGTCGACCTCATCATCCGGGGCATGTGCTCGCTGGTCCCCGGCAAGGCCGGCGTCAGCCAGACCATCTCGGTGCGCTCGATCATCGGCCGCTTCCTCGAGCACTCGCGGATCCTGTGCTTCGGCGCCGGGGAGCGGGAGCGATTCCTCATCGGCTCGGCGGACATGATGGAGCGCAACCTCGACCGGCGGGTGGAGGCACTGGTGCCCGTCGACGAGCCGGCGCTCCAGGATCGGCTGCGGACCATCCTGCAGGTGATGCTGCGTGACGACCGGCGTGCGTGGAGCCTCGATGCGGATGGCGAATGGCGACGCGTGGAGTCGCTGGTCGAGACGCCGTCGGCGCTCGACACGTTCCAGGTGCTGGCGGGCCTGGCGGCGGCCCGCGCCGACCAGTACCCAGCACCCTGAGCCCCGGGCCCGTGACCGACATCCCGGTATCCGCGGTGCCGCACGAGGTCGAGCTCAAGTACCGCGTCCCGGATGTCGCCGCGCTTCGGGCGTGGCTGGACACGGGCTGGGCCGAGGCGCTGCCCCAGGCCGAGCTGGGGCCGGCGCGCACCAAGGCGGTCGAGGACCGCTACTTCGACACGGCGCGCGAGGCCCTTCGGCACCATGGCTTCGGTGCTCGGCTCCGACGCGTGGGCGGTCGGCACCTGGTGACCGTCAAGTCGCTCTCCCCGGACGAGCTGGAGGGTGCGGAGGAGGTCCCAGCCACCGGGGATGCCGACGAGGCCGTCCACCGGCGAATCGAGCTCGAGGCACCCGCGAGCAGCCGACTGGACCCAGGCACCTGGCCGTCGTCGCCCGCGCGGGAGCTCATCGACGAGCTGCGCGGCGCGGCGCGGCTGCGAGGCCTGTTCACCGTCCGCCAGGTGCGCGAGGTCCGTGACGTGAGCGGCCCCGAGGGCGCCGCCCAGCTGTCCCTCGACGAGGTGCGCGTCATCGCCGGCCGGAGCGTCGTGGGGGCCTTCGCCGAGCTGGAGGTCGAATCCACGGGTGGCTCGCTCGACCTGCTGTCGGGCATCGCCCGAGCCCTCACGGCGACCGGGCTGGTGACGCCCGCCGGACGCTCCAAGGAGGCACAGGCCCGCGCCCTGGTCGATCGGGAGCGCGCCGAGGAACGACGCCGACGCCTGCCACGCGTTCCCAAGACACCCGGCGTGGTCGCGGACGACACGCTCGCGGAGGCGGGCCGCAAGGTGCTTCGGATGCACCTCGCGCGGATGCTCGCCGCCGAGGAGGGCACCCGGGAGGGCGCCGACATCGAGGAGCTCCATCGGATGCGCGTGGCGACCCGTCGGATGCGGTCGGTCTGGCGCGTGTTCGACGGCGCCTACCGACCCAAGGTCCAGCGGCGATACGTCCGGGAGCTGCGCATGGTCGCGGCAGCCCTGGGCACCGTGCGCGACCTCGACGTCCAGCTCGAGGCGCTCCGGACATGGGCGGGGTCCGCCGAGGCGGCGCGCGTGGTGCGAGCCGCCGGGGAGGGCGAACCAGGCACGGCGCTGCGACCCCTGGTCGAGGAGCTGGTCGGACGACGCGAGGACGCACGGCGCGACCTCCTCGACCTGCTGGACTCCCGGCGATACCAGGACTTCGTGAGCGACTACCTGGAGTTCACGGAGGGCCCCGACGTGGCCGAGCAGGTGCTGCCGCCCGGAAGCCCCGTGCAGGTGCGACACACCGCGGGCGGGCGGATCTGGGCGGCCTACGAGCATCTGCGCGCCCACGAGGCGATCCTGGGCTGGGCCGACATCCCGGCGCTCCACGCGGTGCGCATCGAT
Source organism: Chloroflexota bacterium (assembly GCA_046328155.1). GTDB lineage: Bacteria > Chloroflexota > Limnocylindria > Limnocylindrales > CSP1-4 > JAFMJV01. The sequence continues at coordinate 106,048 of JAXLXC010000003.1, read as the reverse complement.
GCCAAGCGGCTGCGCTACACCCTGGAGTCGTTCCGCGAGGTGCTGCCGGCCGCGGCGGGTGACCTCATCGCCCGGGTCACGGCCCTCCAGGACCATCTGGGCGTCCTGAACGACGCCGACCTCGCCGCCCACCTGGCACGCGAGCACCTGATGACCCAGGGCCCACGCCTGTCGGCCGCCTCGCGGGCAGCCGTCGTCGGGTATCTGGCGAGCCGGGAGGCCGTCGTGGCGGCGTACCGGCGCAGCCTGTCCACGCGCTGGCGACCCATCACGGCGCCCACCACGCGGCGCATGCTGGCAGGGGTGATCGCCGCCCCCTGAGCCGGGCCGAGGGACCCCTGGCGGCCCTCAGGCGGTCGGGCGGGCCTTCCGCTTTCGAGGGCGCGCGGATGGCGTGTCCGCATCGATCCCGGGCGTCGGCTCCGCCTCGGAGGCATCGGCAGGCGACCGCTTGGCGCCCTTCGTGGCTCCACGGTGGTCTGCCTCCGGGGGCTGGACCTCGGACGCGACCGCCTCGGGCTCGCCGTCCTCGCCATCGCCGGCACCCTGCGCCCGCTCCGCCTCGCGCCGGTCCCGGGCCGCCTCGGCCGCCGCGAGCGCAACCGTCAGCTGCTCGGCGATCGCCTCGAGCGCCTCGACGCGCGCCTGGGCGCGGTCACGCCGCTCGCGGGCACGCTCGAGTTCGGTGCCCAGGTCGGACAGCTCTCGGCGCAGCGCCTTGGGCCGGCCCTCGAGTCGGTTCGCGGCGCGCTCCCGCGCGTCCTTGTGCTTCTCCTTGGCCATGGCTCTCGGTGCTCCCACAGTCCCTGCGCCGACGACGGCGGCGGCTCGTCTCGGCGTACGGCATGAGGATTGTCGCAGGTCGGTCGCGCGATGTGATTGACGCATCGAGCGGTCCGGTCGGACGCCGAGGCCATGCCCACGGGCGGGGGATGCGTTAACGCGCCGTTCACGCCACGGCAACCGGGCGTTCATGGCGCACGACGAGGGTGGCGATGCACAGGGAGTGCGCCCCGGCGCGTGACGCCGGCCCACAGGTGGAGGACACCCACAGCATGCCCCAGACATCGAAGCGCCCCCTCATCGCAGGGTCGCTCATCCTCGTCGCGTCGCTCGCGGGCGGCGGCAGCGCGCTGGCCCAGTCGCCGGCCGCGGCCCCCGCCGCCCCAGCCGGCCTCAGCGGCTCGATCGCCATCTCGGGCTCGTCGACGGTGCAGCCCATCAGCACCGCGGTGCAGGAGCTGTTCAACGCCGGCTCCCCGGGCGTGGCCATCACCGTGGATGGCCCCGGCACCGGCGACGGCTTCGCGCTGTTCTGCGCGGGCGAGATCGACGTCGCCGATGCCTCCCGCACCATCAAGGCCGAGGGCGAGGCGGACGTGTGCGCCCAGAACGGCGTCGAGTACGTCGAGCTCAAGGTTGCCCTCGACGGCCTCTCGGTCATCACCTCGGCCGCCGACGACCAGCTGACCTGCCTCAGCTTCAACGACCTGTACGCCCTCGTGGGCCCCGAATCGACCGGCTTCGCGAAGTGGTCCGACGCCCAGGCGCTGGCCACCGAGCTCGGCTCGACCACCACCCTCCCAGACGCGCCCCTCACGGTCACCGCCCCCGGCGAGGAGTCGGGCACCTACGACTTCTTCGTCGAGAAGGTCATCGCGCCGATCGCCGAGGCGCGCGGCCAGGACGCCGTGGCCCGCCCCGACTACCAGGCCTCGGCCAACGACCTGACCATCGTCGAGGGCGTCGCCGGGACCGCCGACAACGCCACGACCCTGGGCTGGGTGGGCTATGCGTTCGTGGAGGAGAACCTCGACCGGATCAAGCCGCTCCAGGTGGACGGTGGGTCTGGCTGCATCGAGCCCACCTACGACACCATCTCCGATGGCAGCTACCCGATCTCCCGGCCCCTGTTCATCTACGTCAACACGGCCAAGGCCGCGGAGAAGCCCGAGCTGGCCGGCTTCGTGGACTACTACCTGACCCCCGGCGTCATCGAGTCGGTGCTCCAGACGGTCCCCTATGTCGGCCTCTCGGCCGACGAGACCCAGGCCACCGCCGACACGTGGGCCAACCGCTGACCTGACACCCCTCCCCTCACCGATACCGGGCGCCACTCCCGGCGCCCGGTATCACCCCGTCTGGCGCTCTGCGCGAGCGCTGGGCTGACCACCCAAGGACGCGCATGACCACACCCACGGCCGCACCGCTCCTCGCAGGGGACCCAGGGCGCCAGCGCACGGAGCGTCTGGTGTCACGGGGTCTGGCGCTTGCCGCCCTGGTCTCGATCGGCGTCAGCCTGTTCATCGTGCTGGCCCTCGTGTTCGAGGCGCTCGAGTTCCTGAGCAAGATCGACCTGTCGGACCTCCTCGCCATCGGCTGGTTCCCGCGGCGCGGCATGTTCGACATCGCCACGGTGTTCCTGGGCTCGGTGGTCATCACGGTCATCGCGATGCTCATCGCGGGACCCATCGGGCTGCTCGTGGCGATCCTGCTCTCGGAGTACGCGTCACCCAGGGTCCGCGGCGTGGTCAAGCCGATCCTCGAGGTCCTGGCGAGCATCCCCAGCGTGGTCCTGGGCTTCTTCACGCTCACGTTCATCAACCCGCAGCTGGTCCAGCGCCTGTTCACGGGCGCGCCGGTGTTCAACATGCTCGCGGCGGGCATCGGCGTGGGCATCCTCATCATCCCGCTCATCGCGTCCATCTCCGAGGACGCGCTGCGAGCGGTGCCCCGGAGCCTGCGCGAGGCGTCGTACGGCCTGGGGGCCCGCCGCGTCACGACGAGCCTGCGGGTGGTGGTACCTGCGGCCGTCTCGGGGATCGTGGCGGCGCTCATCATCGGCGTCTCGCGGGCCATCGGCGAGACCATGATCGTGGCGCTCGCCGCCGGTGGCACGGGCGGGTCGCTGCGCACCATCGACCCGCTCAGCCCGGGGCAGACCATCACCGGCGCCATCGCCTCGCTCGCCACGGGCTCCGACCAGGTGCAGGGCGGCCAGGCTGCCTACCTCAGCCTGTTCTTCCTGGGGCTGCTGCTGTTCGGCATGACGCTGGGTCTCAACGTGGTCGGCGACGCGTTCGTGCGACGCACCCGGCAGCGGTACTAGGGGGCCGAGATGACCACCCAGGCCACCACGGTCACCGCCGGCGGCGTGCACCGCAGCCTCCGGCGGAGCGGGCCGCACTGGCCCAGCGTGCTGTTCCTCGCGCTGCTGGCGTTCAGCCTGCTCGTGACCTTCCTCGCCCTGCTGCTCCTGCTCGTGGACATCCTCAATCGCGGCCTCCCGGTGCTGGCCGAGCGGGGCCTCGACTTCCTGACCTCCCCGCTGTCATCGGACCCCGCCAAGGCGGGCGTGAGCCAGGCGCTCTGGGGGACGGTCTGGATCGGCATCATCGTGGTCGCGGTCGCCTTCCCGCTGGGCGTCGCCACGGCCGTGTACCTCGAGGAGTACGCCCCGAGCTCCCGCCTGACGCGTCTCATCGACATCAACATCCGCAACCTGGCGGGCGTGCCCTCGATCGTGTATGGGCTGCTGGGTCTCGCGGTGTTCGTGGGCGTCTTCAAGGCGCTGGGCATCGGCAACGGGCGCAACGTCATCGCGGGCGGTCTGACGGTCGCGATGCTCGTGCTGCCCATCGTCATCATCACCGCGGCCGAGGCACTGCGAGCGGTGCCCCTCAGCATCCGGGAGGCAGGCTATGGCGTCGGGGCGTCGCGCCGCCAGGTCACCTGGGGGCTGGTGCTGCCGGCCGCGTTCCCGGGCGTGCTCACGGGAATCGTGCTCGCCCTATCGCGGGCCCTGGGCGAGACCGCGCCGCTCATCCTGGCGGGCGCCGTCCTGGGCTCGTTCTCCAGCGGCAACGCGGACCTCATCGGCCAACTGCTCGGCCCCTACACGGCATTGCCCATGGTGGTGTACCGCTGGACCACGCTCCCAGCGGATGAGTTCCGACAACTGGCCGCCGCGGGCATGATCGTGCTGCTGGTCATCACCTTCGCCGCGAACGGTGCGGCGATCTACCTCCGCAACCGCTACGCAAGGAGCTGGTGATGGTCGACACCGCCACCCCCACAGCAACGCCGGCCACGGACTCCGGCCCCGCGACCGTCATCCGCCTGGAGGGCGTCAGCCTGTACTACGGCTCGTTCCGCGCCGTGCGGGACATCTCGTATGCCTTCCGCACGCACGCCATCAGCGCGCTCATCGGTCCGTCCGGATGCGGCAAGTCGACGCTGCTGCGGGGCATCAACCGGATGAACGACCTGGTGCCCGGCGCACGGGCGGAGGGCCGCATGCTGTACCACGGCGAGGACCTGTACGGCGAGGGCGTGGACCCCGTGGAGGTCCGACGTCGCATCGGCATGGTGTTCCAGAAGCCCAACCCGTTCCCCAAGTCGATCTACGACAACGTCGCGTTCGGGCCTCGCGTCAACGGCGTCAAGGGCAACATGGACGACGTGGTGGAGCAGAGCCTGCGTCGCGCCTCGCTGTGGGACGACGTCAAGGACAAGCTCAGGCAATCGGGCATGGCGCTCTCGGGTGGGCAGCAGCAGCGGCTGTGCATCGCACGCGCCATCGCGACCGAGCCGGAGGTCATCCTCATGGACGAGCCGTGCTCGGCGCTCGACCCGCGCTCCACGCTGCTCATCGAGGAGCTGATGCTGGAGCTGCGCGAGCGATACACCATCATCATCGTGACCCACAACATGCAGCAGGCTGCCCGGGCCAGCGACGAGACGGTCTTCCTGACCATGGGCGACGATCGTGCCGGCTATCTGGTGGAGGCCGGCGCGACCAGCGATGTCTTCACCAACCCAACCAGCAAGCTGACCGAGGACTATGTCTCGGGCCGCTTCGGATGAGGATCGCAGCATGACCGAGATGCAGGAACCGACCCCCGACACGCTGCCGGCCTCGGCGGAGGTCGCCGCCGTCCGAGCGGATCCCAACAGTCCCGCCCAGGCGCCCGTGGCCGCCGACGCCCCCGAGACCCCGGCGCCCATGCCTCGGCCCGCGCCCCGCGACCCGCTCGACCGCGAGGAGCGCGAGATCAAGGACAACGTGCTCCGCCTGGGCAGCCTGGTCGCGGACCAGATCCAGCTGGCCATCCAGGCGCTCGAGCAGCACGATGCCGACCTCGCGCTCCAGGTGATCATGGGCGACGGCCGACTCAACGAGGCCCAGCGGCTCATCACCACCCTGGTCGCACGGACCATCGCCACCCAGCAGCCCGTCGCGCGAGACCTGCGCTTCCTGCTCGCGCTCGACCACGTGGCCTATGACCTGGAGCGGATGGGCGACCATGCGTCGTCGGTCGCCAAGCAGGCGCGCAAGCTGGCGCCCTACCCCGACGGCGAGGCCAACGGGCGGCTCGCGGCGATGGGCCGGCTCACGTCCAGCCTGACCAAGGAGGTCCTGCGGGCCCTGGTGGACCAGGACGAGGCGCTCGCGCGGCAGGTCGCCGCACGCGACGACGAGGTGGACGATCTCTATCACGCCACGTTCGCGGACATGCTGGAGCTGATGCGCGCCGACCCCGCCAACGTCGACCGGGGGGCGCGGGTCCTGTTCGCGGCGCACTATCTGGAGCGCATCGGGGACCGGGTGACCAACGTCGCCGAGGACGTGGTGTTCCTGGCCACCGGCGAGACCGAGGACCTCAACCCCTAGCCGGGCGCGGCCGCGGCGTCCGGGCGTGGCATGATCGACGCATGACGACCCACGCGCCCGAGGTCATCCACCTGCTGCGGCATGCGCACGCGGGCGACCCGGAGCGGTGGGATGGGCCCGATGCGGCCCGCCCCCTCAGCCGCAAGGGTCGGGGCCAGGCGGAGCGCCTCGGCGCGTTCCTCGCCGCGGCCGGGGTGCGCCCGGACCGCATCGTGACCAGCCCCAAGGTCCGTGCGGCCCAGACCGCGGCCATCGTGGGCGAGGCGCTGGGGCTCGAGCCCGTGGTGGACGCGCGCCTCGCGGAGGGGTGCGGGCTGTCGTGCCTCGACGAGGTGCTGCGCGACGCGGGGGTCCGCGAGCCCATGGTCGTGGGCCACGACCCCGACCTCTCGACGCTCCTGTCGGTGCTCATCGGCGCCCGCGGCCAGGTCATGCGCAAGGGGGCCCTCGCGACCATCGCGGTGGAGCTGCCGCTGGAGCGCGGCTGCGGCGAGCTGCGATGGCTGGTACCCCCGGAGGTCCTGCCTTCCGACGTCGGCGACGCCTAGCCCGGTCCTGCCATGGGCAGGCGGACCCGAAACGTCGAGCCACGTCCCTCCTCGCTCTCCACGCCGATCGAGCCGCCGTGCGCCTCGGCGATGTGGCGCGCGATGGCGAGCCCCAGACCCGTGCCCCCCTGGCTCCGGCCGCGGGACCGGTCGGTCTTGTAGAAGCGCTCGAAGATTCGTGCCTGGTCGGCGCGCGCGATGCCGATGCCTTGGTCCTCGACGCTGAGGACGACCTGGTCGCCGGTCGCCTCGGCTCCGGCCGTCACCGTGCCGCCCGGGAGGGAGAACTTGACGGCGTTGTGGAACAGGTTGAGCAGCAGCTGGCCCAGCCGCTCGCGGTCCCCGCGCACGGGGGGCACCGGGGCGGACGGCGTGCGGATGGCCATCGTGACCCCGGAGCGGTCGGCGAAGGTCCGCACCCGGGCCATGGTCGCCTCCAGCAGCTCGAGGGCCGGCACGTCGTCCAGGTGGAGGGTGGTGGTCCCCTGCTCGATTCGTGACAGGTCGAGCAGCTCGTTGACCATCTGGACCAGATGACCGGTCTCCACGTCGATGCTGGCCACTCGATCGCGGACCCGGTCGGGCACGTCGGCCGCGGCGAGCTCGTCGATGAGCCGTTCCGTCAGCAGCCGGACCGAGGTGAGCGGCGTGCGTAGCTCGTGCGACAGGTTGTCGATGAACTCGGTCCGGATGCGCTGGAGCCGCCGCAGCTCGGTGACGTCCTCGACCAGGACCCATCGCGCGGCGGCACGGGCGCGGTCCGGCCGGACCCGGACGAGCAGGCGGCGGCCGCCCGGTCCCTCCATCTCCAGCGCGCCGGCGTCCGGCGCCGACCCGCGCACGATCGCCTCCTCCACGCGGTGGTCGACGAAGGCCTCCATGACGGAGCGCCCCTCCAGGGCTCCGCCGCGCTTGCCCAGGAGCTGGTGGGCCGCGTCATTGGCACGCGTGACGAGCAGGTCGGGCCCCACGTGCAGCAGCGCGATGCCCGCCTGGTCGACGAGCCGGGACAGGTCCTCGACGCTGGCATCCATCACGGTCGAGGATAGCCCCCGGCCACGGCGCGGCACCCCGCAGCGACCCGCGTCCTGCCGCCGCGCGCCCCCGCGAGCGGCGCCAGCCGGCCGCGTGTCATCCCGCGACGCCCGATCGGAGCCGCCTCGCACGTCGCTCTCATGTGACCATCAGGCGGAAGCGCTACCGTCAGTCCCGGATGCGAGCGCCGGCAGATGCCCGGCACACCCACGCGAGCAGGAGGCGGACGACCGACGGTGCCCGAGTCGTTCACCATCGGCTTGCTCGTGGTCGTCCTGCTGGCGGTCCTGTTCGACTACATCAACGGCTTCCATGACACCGCCAACGCCATCGCCACGTCCGTCGCGACGCGTGCCCTGCGGCCCCAGGTGGCGGTGGGCATGGCCGCCGCGTTCAACTTCATCGGCGCGTTCGCGGGCACCGCGGTCGCCACGACCATCGGCGCGGGTCTGGTGGACGAGCAGACCACCACCCAGGCCATCGTCGCCGCGGCGCTCATCGGCGCCATCGCCTGGAACCTCCTGACCTGGTGGTGGTCGCTGCCCAGCTCGTCGTCCCACTCGCTCATCGGCGGCCTCCTGGGCGCCACCATCATCGCGGCGGGCACCGGCGCCCTCAAGGTCCAGGGCATCGTGGACAAGGTGCTCATCCCCATGGTCACCTCGCCCATCATCGGCTTCGTCGGCGCGCTGGTCCTGATGGTCGTGATCGCGTGGCTGTTCCGGAACACGGCGCGCAAGCCCATGGCGCACCTGTTCCGGCGGCTCCAGGTGCTGTCGGCGGGCTACATGGCCTTCGCCCATGGCTCGAACGATGCCCAGAAGACGATGGGCATCATCACCCTCGCCCTGTTCTCCGCGGGCGCCATCGGCTCCATCGCGGTCCCCACGTGGGTGATCATCGTGTCCGCCACGGCCCTCTCGTTGGGCACCGCCGTGGGTGGCTGGCGGATCATGCGCACCATGGGCCAGCGGGTCGTGGAGCTCGAGCCGGTCCACGGCTTCGCGGCCGAGACGACGGCCGCCAGCGTGCTGCTGGGGACCGCCCATCTGGGCATGCCGGTCTCCACGACCCACGTCATCTCCAGCGCCATCATGGGCGTCGGCACCAGCCAGGGCGTGCGTGCCGTGCGCTGGGGCGTCGCCCGCAGCATCCTCGTGGCGTGGGTCCTCACCATCCCGGCGGCCGGCATCATCGCCGCGCTGGCGTGGCTCGTCATCGACACCCTCAGCCTGGCCTAGCACACAGGAGCCACCCATGTCCCCACTTCGACTGATGCCCCGAGACGAGCGGTTCGGCGAGCTGTTCATCGCCGACGGTGAGAACCTGCGCGCCGCCACCACCGAGCTGCTCGAGCTGACCACGCGCTACGACGACCTCGACGCGCGCGTCCAGCGCATCCGCGACCTCGAGCACCAGGGCGACGTCATCAGCGACGACCTCATCGAGCGACTCGAGCGCGCGTTCATCACGCCGTTCGACCGCGAGGACATCCACGAGCTCGTGTCGCGCGTCGATGACGTGGTGGACCGCGTCCAGGAGATCGCGGAGACGTTCGTGCTATACGACGTGACGACGCCCACGCCCGAGGCCAAGGAGCTCGCCCAGATCCTCCACGACCAGGCCGAGCGGCTGCTGGAGGCGTTCCGCAGGCTCGACGCCATGAAGGACCTCGAGGCACCGCTCAAGGAGGTCCACGAGCTCGAGAACCGCGCCGACGGACGTTCCCGGGCAGCCATCGCCGGCCTCTTCCGGGGTGGCATCGACGCACTCGACGTGATCAAGTGGCGCGACATCTACCACTACCTCGAGGAGGCCATCGACGCCGCGGAGGACGCGGCCGAGGTCCTCGAGCGGATGTACCACAAGGCGACCTGACGCCACCGCTCCCCACCCCGGCCGGTGCCACGGTACGGGGGTGCGATGGGACGGACGTGGCATCGCGCCACCGCGGGCCGCTGGTCGACCATGCGCCCATGGCCCGCACCCGCCCCATCCCGCTGCCCCGGTCGCTGACGGTGCTGGCGCTCGTCTCGAGCCTGGTGCTCGTGGGTGGCGCACCGTCTGCGGCAGCCGCGGTCCGGGTCCCCGGCGCCCCCAGCTGCCGGGTGTTCCCCGCCGGGAACGTCTGGAACCAGCGGGTCGATACGCTGCCGGTCCGGGCGGACTCGGACGTCCTCGCGGCGAGCATCGGGCTCGACCGGTACCTGCATCCGGACTTCGGCTCGTACAGCGGGTACGGCATCCCGTACAACGTCGTCTCGAAGTCGACCCGCCGGAGCAGCGTCACCTTCCGCTGGCCGGGCGAGTCGGATCGGGTCGGGTACCCCATCCCCACGGACGTCAAGCGCGAGGCCGGCAGCGACCGCCACATCCTCATGCTCGACAAGAGCAGCTGCAAGCTCTACGAGCTGTTCGACGCCCGCAAGTCGGGCGGGCGATGGCGTGCCGGCTCGGGCGCGGTCTGGGACCTCGACTCCAACCACCTGCGACCCTCGGGCTGGACCAGTGCCGACGCGGCCGGCCTGCCCATCCTGCCGGGCCTCGTGCGCTACGACGAGGTCAGCGCGGGCGTCATCCGCCATGCGCTGCGCTTCACGGCGCCCACCACCCGGACCAGCTACATCTACCCGGCTCGCCACCAGGCGGGCGACTCGTCATCGATCGACCTGCCGCCCATGGGGCTGCGGGTGCGCCTCAAGCGGTCGGTGGACATCAGTGGCTACCCCAAGCAGGCCCGGGTCATCCTCAAGGCGCTCCAGACCTACGGCATGATCCTCGCCGACAACGGCTCGCCGTGGTACGTCACCGGCGCGCCGGACCGCCACTGGGACGACGACCAGCTCCACTCGCTCCATGGCATCCACGGCTCGGACTTCGAGGTCGTCGACACCTCCGGCCTGCGCAACCACTGACCCCCGGGGCTCGCCGCCCGACGGGTGGGATCAGGCCTCGTCGAGGCGCAGCACGTAGCCCACGCCACGCACGGTCTGGAGGAACGTGGGCTCGGCTGGGTCGGGCTCGATTCGGCCCCGCAGCCAGTGGACGTGGACGTCCACGGTTCGGGTCTCGCCCGCGTAGTCGTAGCCCCACACCCGCTCCAGCAGCTGGTCGCGGGTGAACACCTGCCCAGGGTGACGCAGCAGGAAGGCCAGCAGCTCGAACGCCTTGGGCTTGACGGGCATGGCTCGGCCGTCCCGGAGCAGCCGATGCCCCGCGAGGTCCACGGTCACCGGACCGAGCCGGATGTCCGCCAGTCGGTCGGTCGGCACGTCCCCTGCGCCCGTGACGGTCTGGCGTCGCAGCTGGGCACGGACCCGTGCCTGCAGCTCGCGCAGCGAGAACGGCTTGGTCACGTAGTCGTCGGCACCCAGCTCGAGGCCCAGGACCTTGTCCAGCTCCGAGTCGCGGGCCGTCAGCATGATGATGGGCACGCTCGACTCGCGACGCACGATCCGGCAGACCTCCATGCCCGAGAGCCCGGGCAGCATCAGGTCGAGCAGGACCAGATCGGGCTGGTCGGCACGGATGCGCTCGAGCGCCTCCCGGCCGTCGGCCGCGGTGACCACGCGCAGGCCGTCCGCCTCCAATGCCTCGGCGACGGTCTCGCGGATGATCGGCTCGTCATCCACCAGGAGGACGCTCATGCCATTCACAGGGCAATGCTACGCATCGACTGTTAACGCGCTGTTCGAAGCCTCGCGACAGGGGCGAGGGCTGGCCCTCCCTCCCGGACGGAGGCCGGATGCTAGCCTTGGGTGCATGGACATGGCGGAGGCCGGGACCGGTCGGTCACATGGCCACCACGCCGCCCGCCCAACGGATCAGCCGACTGCGTGCCAGGCGAACCGTTGACGACGCACGAGGCAGGTGGGCAGGGCGTCCAAGTCGCGCCGACCGCCGCGAGGGTCCCTGCGTGACGGCCAACCGTGTCGTCCTTGGCGACAACCTCGATGCCGTGCGACTCCTGGATGCGGAGTCTGTCGACTTGATCTATGTCGACCCACCGTTCAACACTGGCGGGTATCAGACGATGACTCGACTCAGGACCACCCACGATCCCGACGGGACTCGAGTCGGCTACCAGGGGCGCAGGTACACGAGCGTGAAGGTGGGAACCACGAGGTACCAGGACACCTTCGACGACTACCTGGCGTTCCTGGAGCCTCGCCTTCGCGAATTCCGGCGAGTCCTCTCGAATGCGGGCCTGCTGTATTTCCATGTATCTATCGCAAGTCCACTACCGGTGTGATCCTGCTCGATGACATCTTTGGGCGGGACTGGCTTCGTGAACGAGATCATCTGGGCATACGACTATGGCGCGAGGACGGAGACGGCGCTGGCCGACCAAGCATGACATCCTCATGTATGCCAAGGACCCCAGCGGCTACTATCGACGTCGAGGCCGTGGAACGCATTCCCTACATGGCCCCGGGGCTGGTCGGGCCTGAGAAGGCCACCGGGAAGCTACAATCGACACCTGGTGGCACACCCATCGTGCCCACCAACGGTCGTGAGAGGACGGGGTACCCGAACCAGAAGCCACTGGGCGTCCTGGAGGCGATCGTCCAGGGCATCGCCACCGGGTGGTCAACGCGGACTTCTTCGCTGGGAGTGGCACGACAGGCGTGGCCGCCAACGAACTCGGGCGCAGGTTCCTGCTCGCCGACAGCAATCCCGATGCGATCAGGGTGATGCAGCGGCGATTCGCGGGCGTCGCCGACGTCGCCTTCGAGGGGCTCGACGACCTCGAACCGACCGCGCGACCGTCGATTCGGGACGCGCCGTGACGGCACCCATCACGGCGTGGTGGTGTCAGGCGGCGCCACCAGCTTTGGCGAGCGCCCGGTCGACGGCCGCCACGCTGGCCATGTGCGCGAACTCGCGGTCCTGGATCCACCACTCGGTGAACGAGCTCGCCAGGCCCTCGTCATCGAAGGTCACGAGATACACGTTCCAGTACTCGTCGCGCAGGTCGCCAGCGGTGGTGAAGTAGCGCGTCCAGCCACGTGCGACGTGATGGCCGTTGGTGGGGTCGATGGCCAGTGGCTCGTACCGCCCGTCATAGGTGCCCGGCTCGTCCGGGCCGTCCAGCCAGTCGGCGACGATGGCCGACCGACCCGTCACCGGTTCGTCCTCGGGGTGGTAGCGGTACCAGGCGCCGTCCGAGAACAGGTCCCCGATCGCCTGTGGGTCGTAGCTCTTCCAAGCCGCGACATAGCGGTCCAGCCACTGCTGGAACTGGGCATGCGAGAGCGTCACCATGTCAGCCGACCTCCTTGCGGTGGTTGCGTGCCGCGGAGCATGGGACGGACACCTGTCAGGCGGATCGTCAGGTCCGGGTGGTCTCCACCGCGAGACGTGCGGCATCCAGCCGCCCCAGGGTCCGGGCGTAGCCCAGGCAGACCATGGCGTTGAACAGCGCGGCGTGGCCGTCCGACCCGTGATGGCGACCCGCACCGCCATGAACAGGTCGCCGGCCTTTCCAGCCCCGCTCCTCGCACACGGCCCGCAGCGCGTCCTCCAGCTCCTCGGCCTCGAAGCTCACCTCGCCGAGGTTGGCCATCGCGACGCGCGCGACGCGGAGCCCTCGGCCGTGGTCGCGACGTCCCACCGCTTGGGCACCAGCAGGGCGGGCTCCACGACCAGGTCCTCGACGAACAGGAAGTCGACCATCGGCCCGATCGCGTCCAGCCGCGGGAGGCGCTCGCGCACCAGGGGCAGCAGGTCGGTCAGCACCTGGGCGTCCGGCTCTCCAGGGTCGCCGCCCCTGCCGCGGCCGATCCGCCACGGAGCGCACCAGGAACGGCAGGGTCCGCTCGACCAGCTCGGCGTCCGGCAGCCGCCTGACCCATTGCCCGTTGAGCCAGTCGAGTCGCTCCGTGTCGAACACGGCGCCGTTGGGCTGGACCCGGTCGAGGTCGAATTGCCCGCGAGCGTCTCGAACGACAAGGATCTCCTCGTCGTCCCCGGGCGACCAGCCGAGCAGCGCGAGGTGGTTGACGATGGCCTCGCGGACGTATCCCTGGGCGATGTAGTCGGCCACCGCCGTCTGGCTCTTGCGCTTGCTCATCTTGGTCCGGTCGGGGTTGAGGATGAGCGGCAGATGCGCGAACTGCGGCACCTCGGCACCCAACGCGCGGAACAGCAGGATGTGCTTGGGCGTGTTGGACAGGTGGTCCTCGCCCCGGATGACGTGGCTGATGGCCATGGCCGCGTCATCGACGACCACGGTGAAGTGGTACAGCGGGGTGCCGTCGGAGCGGACGATGACCAGGTCGCCGCCCAGCGCGTCGACGTCGATGGACACGTCGCCACGGACCAGGTCGTGGAAGTCGACCCGACCCTCGCCCACCCGGAACCGGATGACCGGGCGGCGCCCCTCGGCGCGTCGCTGGGCGCGCTGGTCGGCCGTCAGATGGGCGCAGCGGCCCACGTAGCGGGGCGGCAGGTGCGCCGCCTCCTGGGCGGCACGGTCGGCGGCCAGCTCGTCGGGGGTGCAGAAGCACTCGTAGGCCTGGCATCGGCTCGCAGCAGCCGCTCGGCGGCCTCCCGATAGGACGCGAGTCGCGCCATCTGGCGGTACGGCCCGTACGGACCTCGCTCGGCGAGCTCGCCGATGGCCGGCCCCTCGTCCCAGTCGATGCCCAGCCAGTGGAGCCCCTCGAGGATGTCGCGCTCGTAGGCGACCGTGGAGCGCGCCACGTCCGTGTCCTCGAGGCGCAGCACGAACGTGCCACCGTGGCGTCGCGCGAACAGGATGTTGAACAGCGCCGTGCGCGCGGTGCCGATGTGCAGCGGTCCCGTGGGACTGGGCGCGATCCGACAGCGGATGGTCATGGACCCAGTGTGCCAGAGGCACGCGTGCCGCCGGGCTCAGCCGCCCAGGAGCCTCCGAAGCCGCGCGAGGAGCCCCGACTGCGGCAGGGGCGGTGAGGGTGTGGCGGGGGCCTGGGCGCGTCGGAGCTCCTCGTCGGCGACGCGGCGGGCCTCGGCGCCGGTCACCACCTGGGTGCCCCGGCATCGGAACTGGCCGCCCCGGGCAGGTCCGCGTCCCCCTGGCGGAGGAAGCGGGCGCGCGGCACTGGACCAGGCCGTGCCGTTGGACCTGCCGTATGGGTCGGCGTCATGGCGACCCTCGCCACCGGGGCCGCCCCGACGCGCCGATGGGCGTGCCGGGCTCGTAGGCCCGCCGGGTCGGCCATGTCCGGGCCCGCCTTGGGCTGGAAGTCCTCCCACCATGGCACCCCCGCCGCCGACCACGTGTACGACTGGGTCCCCGGCTCGCGCGGTGGCGGTGCAGAGGGCCGGCCAGCCTGCGCGCCGCCGCGCGTGGTGCCCCGAGAGGCGCGTGCGGTCGTGCTCGTGACATCGGGTCGGGGTGGCGCCGCGGCGCGACCGCGCCATGGGGGCGCCGTGGGTGGGTCCGGTCGGTGCCCGCACGGGCCCCGGTGCGTGACGTGCATCCCACTCCCGCCGTCGCAGCGGGTCGGCCAGCAGCAGGTAGGCCTCCTGGATGGCGAGGAACCGCTCTCGCTCGCCCGAGGAGGCATCGGGGTGGTACCGCTTCGCCAACCGGCGATGGGCCGCCTTGATCTGGTCGTCCGTGGCGCCCCGGGGCACGCCCAGCTCCCGGTACGGGTCGGGGGGCTGTCGCATGCCGTTCACCGACGGAACGCTATCCCAGCTCCGATATCGGCGCCAGTCCGAACTCCGGCACGACCTCCGCGATCAGGTCGCCGCCGGGTGACCGCACGACGGGACGGTGGTGGAGCGCCAGCAGGCGCCTCGCCCGGTCGTCGAGCACTCCCAGCTGGTCGAGCGCCTCCAGGGTGACTGCGTGCTGGCGCGCGCCGAGGTCGCCGTCGTCGATGCGCACCGCGACGCCGGCCGCGGGCTTGCCCGTGCCCCGTGCGGCGGGCAGCAGCCCCACGCCCCGGAGGCCCTCGGCGCCGCCCTTGGACACGGCGCGGCCGGCGAGCGTCTGCATCAGCAGCGTGTCCAGCACGCCATCGGTGCCGCCCACCATGTCGGGTGCCCCGAGCATCGCGTCCCGACACGCGTCAGCGGCGCCACCAGCGCGGCTCGCCCATCGTCCGGCCCGGTCGACCCGGCTGGGTCGGCGAGCAGCGCGAAGGCACGCGCCACGTCGACCAGCGGGAACAGGTAGGTCTGCAGGCCGCAGTCGTCGGTCGCCGTGCGGAGCGCCCGCGGCGTGACCCCGAATGCCGTCGCCACAGCGGCCCGGACCGCCACCTGGCTGGGATGCTCGGGTCGGTCGTAGTCCTCCAGCGACCAGTCGGCGACCCGCGACACCAGGATGCTCGCCGCGTGGAAGCCCGAGCACTGGTGCCGGATCGGGCCGGCCTCCTCGCCATCGCGCGCCAGACGTGCGGCCGTCCGCCGGTCGCTGGGCATGGCCGCGCCGCAGCGCAGCAGCGACTGGCTCACGCCGGCGCGCCGGAACACGCCTTGCAGCGTCCGCACGTGGCGGTCCTCGCCGGGGACGCGGCCATCACCGCCAGCTCCTGGGCGACAGACGGCTCGTCGGCGGCCCCGGATCTGGATGAGCGCCACCAGCGCGAACGGCTTGACCGCCGACCGGAGCGTGACCTCGACGGTGGATTGCCGATGGCGCGCTCGATGTCGCCCTGCGCGCTGACCTGGACCACGTGGCCTCGGTGGCGACTCTCCACGATGCCCCCGCGGCGCACCTCGACGAGCACCGGCGGGGCAGCCGCACGCGGGTAGCGCGGGACCGCGGAGGAGCTCCGTCGGGTGGCGCGCGCGGCCGCGACGCCTGCAGGTCTGGGCACGCCGCGATGGTACCGCGCAGGCGACGCGGCGCGGTCGCCGGCGATACCATTCGGCCGTGCCGACGCATCCCGACCATCCCACGCTCCATGTCTCGGACCATCCCGCGGTCCTCCACAAGCTGGCGCTGCTGCGCGACGTGACGACCGAGCACAAGAAGTTCCGGGAGCTGGTGCGCGAGATCAGCTGGCTCGTGGGCTACGAGGCGCTCGCCGATGCGCGGCTCGCCCCGGTCACGGTTCGGACGCCCCTGGAGGAGACCGAGGGCCGCCGGCTGGCCGACCGGATCGGCCTGGTGCCCATCCTGCGGGCGGCCTGGGCATGGTCGACGCCATGCTGGAGCTGATGCCCACGGCGCAGGTGTGGCACCTGGGCCTGTTCCGGGACGAGCGCACGCTGCGACCCGTGGAGTACTACAACAAGCTGCCCGACCAGGCGACGGTCGACCTGTGCCTCATCCTCGACCCCATGCTGGCGACCGGTGGGTCCGCCACGGCGGCCATCGAGGTGCTCAAGCAGTGGGGCGCCGTGCGAATCAAGCTCATCAACCTCATCGCGGCGCCCGAGGGGGTGCGCGTGGTGACGGCGGCCCACCCGGACGTGGACATCCACTGCGCGGCGCTCGACCGCCAGCTCAACGAGCGCGGCTACATCATGCCCGGCCTGGGCGACGCCGGGACCGGCAGTTCGGCACGGCGGCGCGTAGGCGTCACGCCTCGTCGCCCGTCGCGGGGCCCTAGCGACGCAGGCGCCGCCACGTGGCGCGGATGCGACGACGGACCGCGACCACGAGCGCCTTCGCGCTCTGCCGGATGGTCAGCGGCTGCTGGCCGTAGGGCGGGATCCCCTTGGCGGCATGAACCCGCGCTTGCCGGCCCGCACCGCGAGCGACGACCAGGGCCGCGTGGTCCTCCTCGAACACGCACACGATCCGCCCGGTGCCCATCGCCGGCTCCGCCACCAGGTGCGCGTAGTTGGGCCTGCGCCCGAACCAGCCCACGATCTTGCCCATCGTCACCGGGTCCTGGACGTGGTTCTTGCTCTTGCCGGGGCGCCAGCGGTAGGGCACCGAGATGATGACGATGCGCCCCGACGCGAGCAGCTTGCGCGCGAACGCGCGCGCGTCCGGGACGTGCTCCAGGACCTGGAGGCACAGCACCAGGTCGTAGCGGCGGTCGGGCTGCCAGGTCAGGAAGTCGCTGACGATGGACGTGACGCCCTCCGCGCGGTACGCCTCCGCCAGGTCCAGCGAGGTCCGGATGGGCAGGTCCTCGAACCACTCGAGGTAGGGGCTGCCGTGGGAACCCACGTCGAGCACCGACTGGGCGCCCTCCGAGAGCCCGTCGGCCAGGATGCGCACGACCTGGTAGTACAGCAGGTCCTTGCGGCGCTCCCAGTAGCGCAGCCCCATGGGGGGACGTGCGCTGCCAGCCGTGGCCCCGGCCGTGGCTGCGGCCCCCGCCGCGTCCGCGGCCCCAGCCGCCTCGACCGCGACGGTCGCGACCGCGCCTTCCTCCGGTTCGGACATCCGCCACACCTCCGCTGCTGGTGGCCAGGCGTCGCCCCCCAACGACCCCTGCTCGGCTGGCACGCGGTCGGGCACCCCGCGGGGCCCCATGATAGGCGGGCAGGACGAGAAAGGGGCCGGTCCCTCGCAGGACCGGCCCCTCGCTGGTGTCGCAGGTGGGACGGCTACTCGCCGCCGGCCGTCACCGTGACGTACCCTTGACGAAGTCCGCGCCGTTGACGTCGCCCTCGACCTGGGCCCGTGCCGCGTCGGCCAGGTCCGTGCGATAGGCGCCCTCGGCCGGGGCCGCGGCGATGATGCCCGCGTCGGTCGCGATCTGGACCGTCTGGTCCCACGTGGCGGTGGGCATCGAGCCGATGCCACCCTCGGAGGGCCAGATGAGGGGGTTGATCTCGTTCATCATCCACGCCTGATGGCCCGCGCCCAGCGTGGAGCCGGCGTCGACGGTGTGCTGGATGCACGCGTCCGGGTTGTCGCGGCAGAACTGCCAGCCCTGGAACGCGCCCACCAGGAACCGGGTGGCGACGTCCTCGTTGCCCTCCTCGGCGAGCCATGCCTCGCGCGCGAAGATGGCGTCCTGGAGCATCGCGGTCCCCACGTCGTTGTAGTTGATGACGTTGAGGTCGGTGGGCTGATACAGCTCACCGGTGTCGGGGTTGGTCGCCTCGAGCACCTGGGCGTACTCGTTGTAGATCATCGCCTCGGCGACGTCGATCTCCTTGTTGAGCAGGAGCGACATGTCGAACGGCTGGATGACCTTCTCGTAGTCGGTGCCCTCGGTCAGGCCCGCTGCGGCCTTGGCGCCCGCGGTGACCTCGTACTCGTTGCCGAAGTCCCAGACGCCGACCTTCTTGCCCTTGAAGTCAGCCGGGCAGGATGCCGTTGTCGGCCCATGAGACCGACAGCGTGCCCGAGCGCTGGAACATCTGGGCGATGTTGACCAGGTCCGACTGGCCCTTGTCGCGGACCTCGAGGACCTTGGGCACCCAGCTGATGGTGAACTCCGGGCCAGCCGGGTCGGAGCCGACGACCTGGGGCACCACGTCCGGGCCGCCATCGAGGATCGTCACGTCCAGGCCCTGGGCGGCCCAGAAGCCCTCGTCGCGCGCCGCGAAGTAGCCCGCGAACTGGGCCTGTGGCGACCACTGGAGCTGGAGGCTCACCGGGGTGAGCTCGGCGGCCGGCGAGGCGTCCTGTGCCCCCACCCCCGCCACGGACATGAGCACCAGGCCACCCGCCACGACGGGGACCAGGGCCTTGCGTGAGCTCCGCATGCGCACTCCTCGACTGCTCCGGGCACCGGGACCCGGACTCCTCTCCCGGGGCGCTCCTCCGGCGCCCTCCGGTACGGTGCCGCGCACGATACCGCACCCCGCGCCCCACGCGAACCCCGCTGCGGGTGGCAGATCGGTGACCGCGCGGGTCAGCTACGGAGCGAGGGGCTCCACGGGATGACCAGACGCTCCACCAGGACCACCACGATGTACGCGGCCATGGCGCCCAGCGCACCCACGAGGATGCCCGCCCAGGCGAGGTCGAAGCTGCCCGAGCTCATCGACGTGAGCACGACGCGCCCGATGACCGCGGACGTCCCACCGAAGTACTCCGCCACGATGGCGCCGATGAACGCGAGCGTGGCCGCGACCTTGAGCGCCGTGAACAGGAACGGCAGCATGTTGGGCACCCGGACCTTGCGCAGCACGACCGACTCGCTCGAGGCATAGGAGCGCATCAGCTCCAGCTGCGACGGGTGCACCTCCACGAGGCCCCGGATGACGTTGATGACCACGGGGAAGAACACCAGCAGCGCCGCCATCATCATCTTGGACAGCGGGTTGAGCACCCCGAACCAGTTGCCGATGATGGGCGCGATGGCGATGAGCGGGATGGTGCTGGCGCCGATGGCGAGGGGCACCAGGATGTCCCGAGCGACGGCCCAGCGGGCGGTGGCGAAGCCGATGAGGATTCCCGCGATGGTGCCGATGGCCAGGCCGCCCAGCGCCTCGGTGAAGGTCGCCATGGCCGACTTGAGCAGCAGGTCCTGCTCCCGTGCGATGGCGGCCAGGATGGACGATGGGGGCGGGATGACACGCCGCCCGGGCCCTGCGGTGACGACCTCCCAGATGGCGATGGCCACGAGGAACACGAGCAGGGGCGGCACGAGCCGCCCCAGCGACGACGCGATCTCGCGACCTGGCGCCGCGCGGGGCGTGGCCGCCCGGGCCGGCGTCGCCGCCGTCATCCGATGCCACCCTCGGCTCGCGCGCGTGCCGCCGACGCGCCGCCACCGTGCTGGGCGCGCAGCGCCTCGCGGACCTGGGTGACCAGCTCGAAGTAGCGCTCGCTCTCGCGGGTCTCCTCGGTCCGAGGCTGGGGCAGGTCGATGTCGATGACCTCGCTGATCCGACCCGGGCGCGGGCTCATGACCACCACGCGCGTGGACAGGAACACGGCCTCCGGGATCGAGTGGGTCACGAAGATGACGGTCGTGCCGGTGCGGCCCCAGACCTTGAGCACCTCGCCGTTGAGCCGCTCGCGGGTCATCTCGTCGAGCGCCCCGAAGGGCTCGTCCATGAGCAGCAGCGCCGGCTCGAACACCAGCGCCCTCGCGATGGCGGCGCGCTGCTGCATCCCCCCCGAGAGCTGGTGGGGATGGTGGCGCGCGAAGTCCGCGAGACCCACCAGGTCGAGCATCTCGCGCACCCGGCGGTCCCGGTCCTGGCCCGTGGCGCCGCCCATCAGCTCCAGCGGCAGCCGCACGTTGGCCTCCACGGTGCGCCAGTCGAACAGCACCGGCGCCTGGAACACCATCCCGTAGTCACGGTCGAGACGCGCCTGGTGGGCGGGCTTGCCGTTGACCTCCACCGCCCCCGCCGTGGGCTCGATGAGGTCGCCCACGATCCGCAGCAGCGTCGATTTGCCGCAGCCGGACGGCCCGATGAGCGACACGAACTCGCCCTTCGCGATGCCCAGCGAGATGTCCTCGAGCGCGACCGTCACCGAGCCGCCCTTGACCGGGAACGACTTGTGGACGCCGGCCAGCCGGACCGACGGCCCGGGCTGGGCTGCGACCGGTGCGGACGGTGACCCGGTCATCGGCTCAGACATGGGCGGACCCCCGCCGACGCAGCGTGATGGCCTCCGCGATCCGCACGCACAGGAAGAACAGGATCCCGGTGAGCGAGGCGATGAGGATGGTGGCCCACAGCTTCTCCGGCCCGGTGATGTACTGCTGGTTGAAGTTGACGATGGCGCGCCCCAGGCCGTCCTTCACGCCACCCGGGCCCTCGCCGATGATGGCACCCACGATGGCGGCCGCGGCGGCCACCTTGAGCGCCGTGAACAGGTACGGCAACGAGGCGGGCATGCGCACCTTCCACAGCACCTGCCAGCGGCTCGCCGCGTAGGAGCGCATCAGCTCCAGCGAGCGGGGGTCGGGCGAGCGCAGGCCGCGCATCTGGGAGATGGTCACCGGGAAGAACGTGAGGTACGTGGCGATGATGACCACGGACGTGAGCCCACGCCCGAAGCCCACCACGATGATGGGCGCGAGCGCCACGATGGGGATGGTCTGGCTGGCGATGACGTAGGGCATGAACGCGCGCTCCGCGAACAGCGAGTGCACGAAGATCGCGGCCAGGGTGATCCCGATGAGCGCCCCGATGGCGAACCCGATGAGCGCCTCGCCCAAGGTGTAGGCGGCCGCGGACACCAGGAACCCGAGCAGCGTCTGATCCTGGTTGCGCTGCACCGGCTCGAGCAGGGCGCCCACGATGGACCAGACATGGGGCAGCTGGATGTCGTTGGCCTGGAGCAAGTCGAATGGCGGCCGGTGGTAGTAGCTGACGCCGGTGCCCAGGATGTCATCGAGCCGCCATGGGTCGCCGAACAGCCACTTGAACGCCTCCCAGACGACCATCACGACGGCCAGGAAGCCAGCCATCAGGAGGATCGTGCGCAGCACGCCCCTGGCCGCGGAGCGTCCCTCGCTCACGCCGCGTCCCCCAGACAGGCCCCGGTCAGGCGCGGACGCCCTGGTCGGCGATGTCGAGGGCCGCATCGATGATCGCGAAGCCCTCGGCCAGCTCGTCCTCGGTGATGGTGAGCGGCGGGTTGGTCATGATCGTGTTCCAGCGCACGAACGTGTACAGGCCATGGTCGCGCAGGTACTTCCCGACCGCCTTGGTCTCGTCCGAGGCGCCGTTGTACGGCGCCAGCGGCTCGTAGGTCGTGCGGTCGCGCACCAGCTCGAGGATCCCGAACAGCCCGATGCTCCGCCCGGCGCCCAGGCTGGGGTGCTTCTGGTACAGCGCGGCATGGTGGCCCCGCAGCACCTCGCCCATGCGCGCGGCGCGTTCGATGAGCCCGTCGTCCTCGTACACCGCGATGGTCGCGAGCGCGGCGGCGCACCCCACGGGATGGGAGTTGTAGGTGAGGCCGCCATAGAACGGGCGGTCCGCGAACGCGTCCGCGATGGACCGGCGCATGCCCACGGCGCCCAGCGGGACATACGACGCGGTCAGGCCCTTGGCCATGGTGATGAGGTCGGGGACCACGTCCCAGTGGTCGACGGCGAACCAGCGCCCGGTCCGACCGAAGCCCGCCATCACCTCGTCCGCGATGAGCAGGATCCCATGGCGGTCGCAGATGGCGCGCAGCCCCTGCATGTAGCCGTCGGAAGGGATGAGGATGCCGTTGGTGCCCACGACGGTCTCGACGAGGATGCCCGCGATGGTCTGCGGGCCCTCGAACATGATGACCTCCTCGAGCGCGGCGAGGCTCTCCTCGACCGGCTCGGGGTCGCGCTTGCCCCAGCGATGGAAGTCCGGGAACCGGACGTGACCCGAGACGCCCGTCTCGGCCGCCCAACGCCGGGGGTCGCCGGTGGCCACGATGGCCTGGCCCGTGGCCCCGTGATAGGAGCGATATCGGGTCAGGATCTTGTGGCGCCCCGTGAACTGACGGGCGAGCTGGATGGCGTTCTCGTTGGCCTCGGCGCCGCCGTTGGTGAAGAAGAACACGTCGATGTCGCCGGGCGTGATCTGCGCCAGCTTCTGGCCCAGCCGCGCGCGTGGCTCGGTGGCCATGAACGGGTTGGCGTACGCGAGCGTCCCCAGCTGCGCGCTGATGGCCTCGATCACTCGACGGTCGCCGTGGCCGATGTTCACGGACATCAGCTGGCTGTTGAAGTCGAGGTAGCGGGTGCCGTCCGGCGAGTAGAAGTAGACGCCCTCGGCGCGCGCCACCGGGATGGGGTCCACGGCACTCTGCGCCGACCATTCGTACAGCGAGTGGCGCTTGCTGAGTGCCACGATCTCGTCCTGCGTCAGACCCGTCGCCACGCGGTCGATGGCCATCCCAACCTCCTCCGGGGTATCCGTGCCCGGGAGTGTCGCATGGTCGCGCGGGCCTCGCCGGATGGCTGGCGCATCAGGGCCCCGGGACGCACGAACGGGGCGCCATCGGCGCCCCGTCCATGAGGATTCTCGCCCGGCGGCCGGGATACCCCGGCCGCTTCTCCGGAAGATGAGAAACCGGCCTCCGGGCCGGACCATATGGGATGAGTCCGTAGCGCCGTCCCATCCGCCTGCCTGGATGACCCGGCGCCTGCACGCAACGATAGGCGCGTGCCTCGTCGTCCGCATCCTACCGGGGACCCATCGTGCGACCATCCGGTGGTCCCATGACCACCCGACCACACGCCACCGCTCGGCCCCGGACCGGCTGCATCCCTGCCGCGCGACCCAGCACCAACGTGCGGCGCCCGTCGGGGTACGGTGGGGCCGGTGGACCGCCTTGCGGCGCGTGATAGGGTCGGATCGAACGCAGCCGGGGAGGGACCGGCGCCCCGCCGTGTGACATCCACTGCCGGAGGTGAGATCGATGACCGAACCGCGGAAGACCACCCGGTCGCGTGCAGCGTCCGGCGCCGCACCGGGCGAACCCCCGGCCGACGCGGCTGCGACGCCAGCCATCCCGCCGGCAGCCCCCGCGCCGCCCCCCGCCGCGCCGACGCCGCCCGTCGCGCCCACGCCACCCGTGCCGCCCACCCCGCCGGCGACGCCCATGGCGTCGGAGGCACCCGCGCCACCGCCGGCGACCGCGCCCGACGGGACGCCCCCCGGCGCCCAGATCTCGGCCGCCATCAGCGGCGTGGCGACCACGCTCAAGGAGCGCCTGAGCGGGCCGGAGCTGCTGCTGGGCGGCGGTGCCCTGCTGGTCCTCGGCCTGTCGTATCTGGTGTTCGGGTTCCTGTTCGACTCGGTGCGTCCGAGCGAGCTGTCGGTGCTGACCGCGGCGGCGCTGCTCCTGGTCATCGGCCTCGAGCGCACCCAGACCGAGGGCTTCGGCACCTGGTACAAGGTCATCCTGGTGCTGCTCGGTGCGGTGCTGCTGCTGGGTGCCGCCTACAGCTTCCTCAACGTGCTGCGCACCGGCTTCCGCGGCTTCGGCTTCCTCGACTGGCTGTCCGTGCTCGCCTGGTGGGCCGGCGGCGTCATCGCGGGCCTCGGCTCCTGGCTGAGCTACCGGGTCAAGGCCTGACCTCGGCCACCACACCAGCCCTCGCTGCCCTGACGGCGCCCGGAGCATCGGGCGCCGTCACCGTTCCCGGGGCCCGGTGTACCCTGCCACCCCACGAGGAGCCCTGACGCGCGCGGCGCAGGCGATGCCGTCGAGATCGGAGGAGCGGACATGTCCCGGGTCGTTCGCGGAGCCTTGGTCCAGGCCACCTGGACGGGCGACAAGGAATCGATGATCCAGAAGCACGAGCAGTACGCCCACGAGGCCGCCAAGCAGGGCGCCCAGGTCATCCTGTTCCAGGAGCTGTTCTACGGGCCGTACTTCTGCCAGGTGCAGGACCCCGAGTACTTCTCCTACACCGAGCTCATCCCCGATGGGCCGACCACGAAGCGGATGCAGGACCTCGCCAAGCAGACGGGCATGGTCGTCATCGCCCCGATGTACGAGGAGGACGGCACGGCGTCGGGCATCTACTACAACACCGCCGCGGTCATCGACGCCGACGGCACGTACCTCGGCAAGTACCGCAAGACCCACATCCCCCAGGTGAAGGGGTTCTGGGAGAAGTACTACTTCCGGCCCGGCAACCTCGGCTACCCCGTGTTCCAGACCGCGGTCGGCAAGGTGGGCGTGTACATCTGCTACGACCGCCACTTCCCCGAGGGCGCGCGGGCGCTCGGCCTCAACGGCGCCGAGATGGTGTTCATCCCCAGCGCCACGTCACGGGGCCTCTCGGAGTACCTCTGGCGGATCGAGCAGCCCTCGCACGCCGTCGCCAACGGCTACTTCGTGGGCACCATCAACCGGGTGGGCATCGAGCCCCTGGGCGACGACGACTTCTATGGCCAGAGCTACTTCGTGGACCCGCGCGGCCAGTTCATCGGTGCAGTCGGGGATGCGCACCAGGAGGAGCTCCTGGTGCGGGACATGGACCTCTCGATGATCGAGCAGGTCCGCCAGACCTGGCAGTTCTACCGGGACCGCCGCCCCGACATGTACGACGAGCTCGTCGCCCCCTGAGCGCGCGGGCGGGCCGATGCCCGCCCGGCGACATCCGGCGAGGCTCGAGGGCCGCTGCCCTCGGCCGGGCCCGCGGGGGTCGGGTCAGGCGTCCGTCGCGGGGATCAGCAGGCGGTACACCGCCCAGCCGATGAGGCCGCCCACGATGGGGCCGACCAGGAAGATCCAGATCGAGGTCAGGTCGCCGCCGATGATGGCGGGCCCCAGCGACCGGGCCGGGTTGACGGACGTGCCCGTGAACGGCACCAGGGCCATGTGGATGACCGCCAGCGTCAGGCCGATGGCCAGCGCCGCGCGCTCCGCCGCCAGACGGGTCACGGTCAGGATGACGCCGATGAAGATGGCCGTGAAGATGATCTCCAGGACCAGCGCATCGATGTCGCTGATTCCGTGCGCGGCGTTCGGGGCGTTGATGAGGGTCTTGACGGCCTCCTGGTCGAAGACCGCGCCCACGACGAGCGCCGCGCCGACGGAGCCCACCACCTGCGCGATGATGTAGAACACCGCGTTGACCACGTCGATGCGGCCATCCGCGAGCGCCGCGATGGTCACGGCGGGGTTGTAGTGGCCACCGGACACCGACCCAGCGATGTGGATGGCCGCGAACAGGCCGAGGCCGAAGCCCAAGGCGATGATGACCAGTTCCGGCACGGCCTTCGAGTCGCCGCTCGAGAACGCGAGCGTGGACGTCACGCCCATGAACGCGACGAACAGGAAGAAGAACGTCCCGACCAACTCCGCCGCCCACCTGCGGACATCGACAGACGACACCGCCAACCTCCCTCTCCCGACCCGGCCATGGCAGGCCGGTCCTCGTGTGCATTGTCGTGGCTCGGGTCAACGGCGCGCGCGGTCGCCGCGCGGGCATCCCTGGGCGAGGTCGGCCCGTCGCACGGTGTACCCTGCGCGGCCATGGACTTCGGCTTCACCCTCAAGCCCGACCACACCGTCACGCGCACCGTCGCCCTCGCACGTCAGGCGGAGGAGGCCGGGTTCGGCTATGGCTGGCTGTTCGACTCCCACGTGCTGTGGAAGGAGGTCTACCCCCTCCTCACGATGATGGCCCTCGCGACCACGCGGATGCGGCTGGGGACCTGCGTCACGAACCCGGCCACGCGCGAGCCGACGGTCACCGCGAGCGTCCTCGCCACGCTCGACGAGATCTCGGACGGGCGCATGGACCTAGGCATCGGTCGCGGCGACAGCGCGCGGCGGGTGCTCGGCAAGCCACCCACCACCATGCGCACCCTGGAGGAGGCCATCGAGCTCATCCGTGACCTCGTGGAGGGTCGCGCGCGGGTGTGGGAGGGCACCGAGGTCAGCCTGCCGTGGACCGGAGCCTGGCGGCTGCCCGTGTGGGTCGCGGGCTATGGGCCGATGGCCCTCTCGATGACGGGTCGGATCGCTGACGGTCTGATCCTGCAGCTCGCCGACCCTGACCTCATCCGCTGGATGGCGGGCATGATGCGGGAGGCCGCGGCGGCGGCGGGACGGGACCCCGCGAGCATCCGGATCCAGGCCGCCGCACCGGCGCATGTGGCACCCCGCGAGGTGGGCCGGGAGCGCGTGCGCTGGTTCCCCGCACTCGTGGGCAACCACGTGGTCGACCTGGTCAACAAGTACCCGCGGGAGGAGCTCCCCGACTCGCTCACGGGCTACATCCGCGACCGCCAGGGCTACGACTACCTGCACCATGCCGAGGTGGGCTCCGACAACGCCGGCTTCGTGACGGACGAGGTGGTCGATCGCTTCTGTGTCCTGGGCGAGCCGGCCGAGCACGTCGCCAAGCTCCGCGAGCTCCGCGACGCGGGCGTGGACCAGTTCAACATCTACCTCATGAACGGGGACGAGGAGGCCCAGCTGGAGGCATACGGCCGGGACGTCATCCCGGCGCTGGCGGAGGCCTGAGCGTCGACGCCACGCGCATGGCTCCGTCAACGGGAACCAACCTCTTCTTCATCGGGCCCCGGCGCGTGCCTGTGGCACCATGCCCTCGATGAGGGTTCCCGGTCGGAAGGGGACGGCGGCGGCTGGTGCCGCCACCCAGGTGCCCCCGTTCGTCGTCTGTCCCGTGTGCCACCTGCGCAACGAGGTCACCGCACGCTTCTGCCGGAGCTGTGGCCTGCCGCTCGGCGCGCCCCGCGACCCGGTCCGGGGCACCACCACGCGGCGCGCGGACCTGCCCTCCGAGCGCGGCGCCGGGATCGCCGCGGTCATCAGCCTCGTGGCGATCGTGGTCATCGCGGGCATCGCGGGGTTCCTCGTGTTCCGGGGCTTCGAATCCGCGCCCACGACCGCCGGGCAGGGCGCCACGTCGCCCGCGTCCGGGGGCATCGCGGCGAGCGGCGAACCGGCGGCGACCGCCGAGCCGACCGGGGCACCCAGCCGGGCCCCCGATCCGGTCGCCACGGACGACCCGGTCGCGGAGCCGACCCAGGACCCAGCCGGCGCGACCGAGGATCCAGGCGCCGAGGCGACGCCCGGCCCCGACGAGCCATCGGACGAGCCGACCACCACGCCCCTGTCGACCCGGACCTCATGGACCTGCGACGACGACGCCATCCAGGATCCCCTGGGCGGCCGCTGGCGCGTGACGGGAGCCCGCTGGGGCCAGCGGGACGGCTATGACCGCCTGACCTTCGACCTCGCCCGCCTCCAAGGGTCGACGCGCACGGGCACGATCGTGGGCATGGAGTTCCTGCGTCCGGCTCGCGCCGCCTCGCGATACGACGTGACCATGCCGGCTGGGGACCGCGCCTTGGTCATCACGTTCGACGGCCCCATCGCGCTGCGCACCGACATCGCCGAACGGCCAGGCCTCACGGCGCTCGCCAGCGTCGCCGCACGCACCGACGACGACGGCGTGGTCCATGCGGTCCTGGGCATCGCGGGTGACGGATGCGCCCGGCTCGTCGCGAACGACTGGCGCAACGGCGGCGACGACACCACCACGGCCAAGCTCGTCGTCGACATCCAGCGCTGAGGGCCCGGCCCTCGCGGTGCGGCGGGCTAGACTGCGAAGGGTCACGTCGCACGGGAGCAGCACGTCGTGGGCGATCGAATCGCGTGTCCGGCATGCGGCTTCCAGAACGAGGCCGGGGATGAGTTCTGCGGCCAGTGCGGGCGCTATCTCGGCTGGTCCGCTTCCGGCGACGCCGCTGCGCCCGTCGGGCCGGCATCCGGCGACACCCCCGCCGCGCCCGTCCCGGCCCGGGACGCGCGAGCGGCCGGGACCGGGGCGACGCCGGCCAGCCCACCCGTCACGAGCGGATGGAGCGGCTCCTACCTCGCCCCTGCCCCGCCACCCGAGCCGCAGGGTCCGCCCCAGATGATCGCGCCACCCGTGATGGGTGGCGTCACATGCCGCTTCTGCGGGTTGGCCAACCCATCGGGGCGCACCTTCTGCCAGCGCTGCGGCAACGAGCTGGACCCCGCGGTCGGGACCGTCGCCGGCACGCCGCGCCCCGTGGCCACGGCCGCCTCGGGCCGTGGCGGGCGGCGGTTCGTGGTCGCGGGCATCGGGCTCATCGCCATCGCCGCGGTGGTGGGTGCCGCCATCGTGTTCGGCGGTGCGCTGGGCGGACCGTCGCCCACCAGCACGCCTCGGACCGCCCGTGCGTCGGGGACGCCCGCCGCGACGTCCGCGCCCACGGGGCGGCGCACGGGGGAGCCCACCGCGCGACCCACCGCCACGCCGAGGGGGGCCGACACGCCCACGGCCGAGGCCACCGCGGGACCGACGCCCAGGGTCACCCCGCGACCGACGCGGACCCCCACCGTGACGGCGACCCCGATCGCCACCGGCCTTGCCGGCGACCTTCCCACGCCCCCGCCCGCCGGCACGTACCTGTGCGACGGGGAGGCGGTCGCGCTCGAGGACCCGCTGGGGCGGGGTTGGAACATCGACCGGGTCAGGTGGGGCACCCGACCGGGCTTCGATCACGTGTATCTCGAACTGAGCCGTCGCAGGGGGCTGGATGGGAAGGGCACCCGCGCCGTGGTCCAGGTGCTCCCGGTCTCGGAGGTCGAGGAGCAGCTCGGGTTCAGGGCACCGTCGGTCGGCCGGACCGCGGTCGTGCTGACCCTGTCGGATGGGATCCGCGCCACCCTGGCGGTGGACCAGGAGGTCGCCCTGCCGAAGGTCCGGGCCGTGACCGCGGGCACGGACGACGAGGGTCGCCAATGGCTCGCGCTGGGCGTCCGGGGCGACACCTGCTACTCGCTCCAGGCACCCGCCTGGGTCACCGACGACCCCGACGACGGGAGCGTCGTGGAGCTGGTCATCGACATCCAGCAGTGAGGCGCCCGCCCGGGTGCGGCGCACGGGTCAGCGACGGTCGACGCTCCCCGGCGGCTGGCCGGACCCCGGCACCACCAGATAGCGGGCGCTCACGCCCGGGAAGGCCTGGGCGTCCTGGGGCGTGCCGGCGGTGAGCGTGCGCGACCCTTCGATGTCGTTGGGCAGGATGTAGGCCCCCACCCGGAAGGCCCCCGTGGCATCCGTGGTGACCACGATCGGGCGAGCGGCGGTGAGGCCTCGGTCCCACGTGAGGGTGATGACCGTGTCCAGCGGGAACCCGGTGCCGCTGACCATGGTCGCGTACCCCGTCGGCCCACTCGCCGGGCTGACCGCGATGACCGGGTCCACGCAGGGCACCTCGAGGTCGCGGAACGCGCGCGCCACCACCGTGCCGCGCGTGTCGCGCTGACGACCCTGTGCCTGGTAGGTGCCAGGCTCGCGGCCCGTCACCGGCAGCGTCACGTCGAAGGTGCCGTCGTCCGCCACGGTCCCCGTCGTGGCGTCCCGCGCGCCCTGCTCGCCGAACAGCACCTCCACAGGCCCAGGGTAGAAGCGTCGGCCTCGCACGCGGAGCTCCGCGACGGCCGGTTGGCCAGGTGCGAGCGGCAGGCAGTCGGGCAGCAGCGGGCGCAGGTTCGGCTGCGCCTGCTCGCAGGGCACCCGGAACGTCGCCTGCGCGAGCGGCTGGCCATCGACGACCAGGGCGACGCGGTACTCGCCCATGGGCCGCGCGAGCGGCGTGATGGTCGCCGACAGGGTCCCGTCCGCGCCCACCTCGACAGGGAACCGCTCTGGCTCCAGCACGTCCGCGGCTGCGCCATCGGCGTCGAACACCAGCTCCGTGGTGGGCGCCCTGCTCGCGACGGACGACATCCGGATGCCCGATCCACGCACCGCCAGGGTCATCCGACGCTCGGCCTCGCCGCGCAGGGCCGGGCGGTCGCAGTCGGGGTCCAGGGTGAGGACGGTCGGCGCGCAGGGGACCGTGAACGAGGTCGCCACGGCGCGTCTGGGTCGCCAATCGGGCGAGTAGGCGGCGACGCCGGACACCTCGGACAGCTGGAGGAAGCGCTGCGCCGCGCGCACCCGGATCCGCATCCGACCTCGCCGCCACGGGTCGATGGGCGCCTCGAACGTGCCGTCCGTGCCCACCTGGGCCAGGAACGTCTCCTGCGAGCCACCGGTGTCCCAGGTGATGGTGGCCTCGCCCGGCTCGAAGCCCGTGCCACGGACCGTCACGGCATACCGGTCCTGGGGTGACCCGGTACGACCGCAGTCAGGGTCGAGCGTCAGGGTCGGGCGCGCCGGGCAGGGGGCCTCGAACGGTGCCGCCGCGACCCACGGGTTGCGGACGGCCGCACGCGGCATGGTCTGGCCCCCGCCGACCCCCTGGACCGCGGCAGCGTAGTAGGTCCCCTCGGGCAGCGGTCCCATGCCTCGAAATGCGTACTCCAGCCGACCGTCGCCGTCGGTGGTCAGCGGGTCCGAGATGATGTCGCCATCGGGCGGCCCGACCAGACCCACCCGGATCTGGGTGTCGGGCTGGAAGTTGGTCGCGGTGAACGTCACATCGAACGTCTGGCCGGGGTCCGCGCAGGTGGGGTCGACCTGGAGCGTGGGCAGGCACGGCACCTGCAGGTACGCCTGGGCAGCGGTGCCCCCGACGTCGCCGGCCAGGACCACGACCCCGGCGGCCTCGGCGGGCAGCGGCACCGGGATCGTGGCGCGGAACGTGCCCAGCGCGTCCGCGTCGGCGAACGCGACCGGCTGACCCTCCGATGCGTACAGCCTGATCGGCACCTGGCTGCCGGGCTCGAACCCGTGCCCCTCCACCTCGACGTCCCTCGTCTCGGGGACGGCCGGGTCGCTGCTCGCCGGCAGGCACGACGGGTCGACCGACACGATGGGCATCCCGGAGCTGGCGGCCGCCACGGGGGCGGAGGCGGGCGGCAGCGGGTCCGGGGTCGGCAGCACGCCCGACAGCAGCAGCAGGGCGCCGAGGGCGGCGGCGACCAGCCGCCTGGCCATGGCTAGCGCTGGTACCCCGAGAAGTACACCGCGGGCGGGCCGTCGCACACGCCCTCGCAGACCAGTCGCAGGCTCTGGTCGGACCCCACGGCGATGGGCGTCACGAAGTGGAAGTCCAGGTCCCGGAAGTTGTCCAGGTTGAGCACGAACAGGTCATCGCCCGACCGGCGCAGCCGCACGGTGCCACTGGTCCCGTTCGGGTTCGAGAACACCAGGTCCGTCACGTATAGCGTCCGGTCGTCGCTCGGCGCCGCGGGGGTCCCGCCGGCCACGAGGCGGCCATCCGTCGGCGTCTGGACGCCCGCGGGTCCCGGCGTGGGCGTGGGCGTGGTGGGCGAGGTGCTCTGGCCGGGGGTGGTGGGCGTGGGCGAGGGTTGGCCGTCCCCGTTGCCATCCCCGTTGCCGTTGGGGTTGGGGTTGGGGGTGATGCCCACGCCGGCCAGGACCTCCTCGGCGCTCTCCTGGGCGGTGGACCGGATGGCGGGCTGGAGGAACAGGACCCAGATGAGCGCGAGCGCCACGAGCGCGGCGAGCAGCAGCGCCAGGGCCTTCAGCAGCCAGGGCGGCAGCAGCGGCTCCTGGAGCATCGACCCGCCCACCAGCACGGGTGCCGGACCGCCGTCCAGCTGGACCTGGAAGGCGTGGGTCTTGGGCTGCCCACGCCAGAACCGACGGCGAGGCCTGACCGCGACCTTGGTGAACGCGGCGGCTCCCGGGTCGATGACGAGCGCCGGCGGCTTGATGTCATACGCCAGCGTCCGGTCCGGGTCGAGACCCGTGACCGATGCGTTGAGGATGGTGTTGCCACGGTTGTCGATGGCAAGGTCGTGGGTCGCGCTCGTCCGGCCCCGAGAGGTCCGGGGTGCCAGCTCCGCGCTCGTCTCGCTGTAGGCACCGACCTGGAGCTGGCCCTCCTCGACCACCGACCCCGCCGGATCCTCCTGGGAGGCGACGCGCACCCCGAAGGGCATTGGGCCCGCGGGGACGCTGGGCGAGCGTGGCGGCTTGAAGGTGACCCGCGCGGTCTGCTCGGCTCCCGGGAACAGCGAGACGACCGGCGGCTCGGACGCGGACCACGGCGCGGCATCGCCCAGCACCTGGATCGAGAACTGGTCCACGACGGTGCCGTTGTTGCGGACCTTGATCTCGACGCTCGCCTGCGCGCCCGGCGCCACGGCGATCGATCGGGTACCCAGGACGGCGATCGCTCCCATGGCCCGGGAGTCTAGGCGCAGCCGTCGCGCGCCGACTACCCATCGGGGCGATCGGGCGGGCGATCGGCAGCTCGTCGCCCCAGGTCGTGCGCACCCGTGGGGGCGGTGGTCCGTTCAGTCGGCGTTCAGTCGGCGGCAAGTCCGCGGGGGCAGCCTTCGGGGCACCCCGGGGCCAGCATCCCCGGGAGGCCCGGCAGGTCGCAGGTCGACCCGAACGGGCAGCGACCCGCTGACGCCACAGGACGAGGAGGTGTCATGTACCTGGTGCAGGATCATCCAGCCGAGGCACGCCATCTGGACACCATCGAGGTCGCGGTCTCGGCCGCCGACCCGGTATCCCGGGCGGGCACGGTGACGCAGCTGCGCGCCGCGCCCGGCGTCCGCGTCGTCGAGGAGGCGCAGCCGGGTGGGGCCGCGGTCGCGCTCGTGGTCGCCGACGAGGTCGACGAGGAGGCCACGCGACGCATCCGCGCCCTGCGGCGCCAGGGGGTGGAGCGCGTCGGGCTGCTCGTGGCGCGTCTCGACGACCAAGGGCTGCTGGCCGCGGTCGAGGCCGGGGTGAGCGGCGTGCTGCGGCGTGGCGATGCCACGTCCGGCAACCTGCGCTCGATGATCCGCTCCGTGGCGGCCGGCGAGGGGACGCTGCCCCCGGACCTGCTGGGTCGGCTGCTCGACCAGGTCGGTCGCCTCCAGCGACAGGTGCTGGCGCCCCGCGGGCTGACGTTCCGGGGTCTGTCGGAGCGCGAGGTCCGGGTGCTGCGACTGCTCGCCGACGGCATGGACACGGCCGAGGTGGGTCGGGAGCTGTTCTACTCCGAGCGGACGGTCAAGAACATCGTCCACGACATCACGAGCCGTCTGGAGCTGCGCAACCGGACCCACGCCGTCGCGTACGCCATCAAGCAGGGGCTGATCTAGCACGGCGGTCGAGGGCCGCCCGCGATGGGCGACCGCCAGGTCACCCGGCGGTCTGCTCCTCCTCCTCGGGCTCGTCGGTGTCGCGCTGGCCGATGAGCCCGGCGCCCGTCTGCTCCTCCTCCTCGGGCTGTTCCTCGTCGTCGGCGACGTTCTCGATGGCGATGCCCCGCTGCGCCGTGCCGTCCTCGTGGGCATCGGCGTGGCGGGCCGCGGTCACGGGCGCGGGCGTCGCCGCTGGGCTGGCTCCCGCCATCAGCCGGTCGGCCGTGCTCGAGGCCTCGCGCTCGAAGCGGTCGGACGGATGGCTGAGCGCCAGCCCGTCGCCGACCTCGGTGCCGTCGACGGCACCGGCGCGCTGCTGGACCACGTGGGTCAGCTCGTGGGCGAGGGTCCGCTGGCCGGCCGGGCTCGCCGGGTCGTACTGGCCGGACTGGAACACGATGTCGGAGCCGACCGTGTAGGCGTTGGCGTTGACCGCCCGTGCCGATTCGGACGCCGTGGCGTCTCGGTGGATCCGCACGTCCGAGAGGTCCGCGCCCAGCCGCGCCGACATGTCGGCGGCGACCGCTGGGTCGAGCGTCTCGCCGGAGCGCGAGAGCGCCGAGCGCACCTGGTCGGGCGCATCGTCCTCGAGTAGCCGCGCGACACCGCCATTCCCAGCCACGGCCTGGAGGTGGGCGATGGAGGCGGCGTCCAGGGCGGACGGGCGGCCCTCGGCGACTGCGCGCGCGGCGAGCATCGGGCCATGACCCGCCGTGGACGCCTCGGTGGCATGTCCCGGCAGCGCCGTCCGCACGCCACCGGCGAGCTCGAGGTCCAGTTCGTTGCCCACGCTCGTCACTCCCGAAGTGGACGGGTCGCCTGGCCAGGCCGCTGCCACCCGCTGGCCTGGAGCCTGCGCCCGGTCGCGACTGGCACCAAGGCCCGGCGGCGCGTCGGCACGGGAAGCGACGGGTGCCCGTCCGGGCCGACCGGGACGACCCTTCGGGCGGTCCAGGGCGCCCGTTCGTGCGACCAGCCGGACGTGCCTCCGGCGTGGGGCTGGGGCGACCATCGGGCGAGCATGACCCGACAGCGAGCGCATCGACGCGGCGCCCAGCGGCAGGCGGTCGATGCCGAGCGCATCGAGGGGGCCACGGGCCGCCTCGGGCTCCCGCCGGCCGACCTGGCACGCGACCTCGACGCGGCGGACGCCGCCAGCCGCGTGCGTGCCATCGGAGGCCTCCAGGCGGACGCTGGCAACGCCGCGCTCGGGAGCCTGCTGGGCGGCCGCGGCCACGCGACAGGGCTGGGTGTCGGCCGGGGAGCCGCGTCCACGGGCATCACCGACGTCACCGTCAGCCGTGACATCGAGGACATCGACCTGGGGACGCCCACCGACGAGGTCCCGCAGCTCTCGGGCGGCGACGCGGCTGCCGCGACCGAGAGCGTGGGCCCTGTCGCGGAATCGGGCTACGAGGTGGTGGCATCCACCCTCGCGGACGTCGCGGCTGCCATCGGCGGCCGGCCCGAGGCCGGCCAGGTGAGCTGGGCGCCAAGCCTCGACTTCCATCAGACGGACGGCATCATCGACTCGGTCACCATCAGCGTCGCCATCGAGCTGCAGATGCCGTCCTGGGCGCCACCCAGCACGATGCTCCCCAAGGCCCGCGCGGAGTGGTCCCGCTGGTACGCGGCGCTGCGGGCGCACGAGCAGGGCCACATCGACCTGGTCCATCAGCTGTTCGATGGTCAGGCGGCCAGGATGCTGGGCAAGCCCGTGGCCACCGGGCAGCGGCTGTTCGCGGGCGCCAAGGCGTCCCTGGCCACCAAGAGCAGGGCGTATGACGCGCGGACCGGCCACGGCATCAGGCAGGGCACCGTCATGGACGTGGCCATCGAGCAGCGCGAGATCGACGAGGAGGAGCGCAAGCGCCGCGCGGCCGAGGAGCAGACCCCACGCCGCGAGGGAGCCGTGCCCGTGGTGGGGGACGACTCCGCCGACTGACGTCGCCGGGCGCACGCGCCCGGCGAGGGCCCCTCCGGCTGGTTGGGGCATCCTGCGTCCGTGGACCAGATGGCGACCGACCGCGACCGACCGTGGGTGCTCATCGTGGGTGGCCTGCTGGCGCCCCCGGTGGCCTATCGACGGATGCGCCGGCGGCTGCTCCATCGCGGGGCGGCGGGCGTGGACATCGCGCCGGTCCATGCCCTCGATTGGGGTCTCGCCGGGGTCCGCGGCTTCGGGGCGCTCCAGCGGAAGGTCGCCCTGGCCATCGAGGGGACGCATCGGCGGGCCGCGGGCCGTCCGATCATGGTCGTGGGCCACTCGGGTGGTGGGCTGCTGGCCCGACTCGCCATGTCCGAGGCGCCGTATCGGGGCCATGTGGGCGGCATGGCCGACCGGGTCGGCTGTCTCGTGACGCTTGGGTCGCCGCACGACCTCCACCTCGCCCCGCTGCGGGGCACCCACGAGGGGGTGCGGCTGGCCGCCCACCTCGCACGTCACGCGCCAGGTGCCCACGACGCGCCCGGGACCGCCTATCTCACGGTCGGGTCCGAGGCGGTCCGACCGGCGACCGGGCCGCCCTCGCGTCGCCGAGGCCCGATCGCCCGGGCGCAGCACGCGTTCTTCCGACGCATCACGGGTCCCACGCTCGCGTCGGGTGGCGATGGCATCGTCTCGCTCTCGCTCGCCCACCTGCCCGGCGCCCGGCACCTCACGCTCCACGACGCGCTCCACGGCGTGGTCGGGAGCCCGTGGTATGGCGACGACGTGGTCATCGCCCGGTGGTGGCCGGCCGCACAGGAGGCGTGGCGCGACGCCACGAACCGCTGACCGCCGGCCGAGCTATGGCGTTGGCGCCACCGATGACCCGGGGGTGGGCGAAGCTGGGACCACGGACGAATCCGCGGACGCCGGCGCGGTGACCTCGATGGGCACCTGGAGCATGGGGCTGCCGGCCTCCGAGGCGCGGCCACCCGTGGGGCCACGCGCGTCGACCAGGAGCACCCAGCGGCCCGGCTCCACCGGCGCCGTCGCGGTGACCCGGAGGGTGCGTCGCTGGCCCGGCCGGCGCGTCGGGATGCGGCGCTCTCCCAGCGTGCCACCCGGACGGGCGCGTCCCAGCGCGGTCGACCCGTCCACCTGGGCGCCCACGGCCAGGTGCCAGCCCCGCAGCGTGGTGGTGCCCTGGTCGCGGACCTCCAGCTCCAGCTCGACGGGCGACCCCGCCTCGACCGTCGTGGGGGCACGCAGGAGCGCGTATCCCACGTGGCTGCCGCGCGTGGCGAGGTACTCCACCACGGACTCGTAGTACGCGACGGCCATGGCCTGCCGCACGCGGGGGCGCTGGAGCATCCGCAGCTCGCGGGGGTTGGACAGGAACAGCCCCTCCGAGAGGACCGCGGGCATCTGGCTGGGACGGAGCAGACGGGGCGGGTCGTAGTCGCGCAGGACGTAGTAGGGATACGCCAGGACGCCGTGGTCGTAGGGCGCCCACGCGCCGCTCCCGACCGCGTCGAGGGCAGCCACCATGTGAGCCTGGATGATCCGCGCCAGATGTCGCGACCGGGCGCTGAAGGTGCGCTCGTCGGAGTAGTAGGTGGATGGCCCGCCCGTGGTGCGGTCGACCGCGGTGTTGTTGTGGATGGCGATGAACAGGTCGGCCCGGACGGCGTTGGCGAGGTCCGCGCGCGCGGCCAGGTCGTCGGTCACATCCAGGATGCCATCGGGGATCCGGTCGATCGGTGGCTGGTCGACCTGTCGGTCGGAATCCCGCGTGAGCACGACGTGCACGCCGGCGCCCTCGAGCATCCGCGCGAGCCGCAGCCCGATGTCCAGGTTGAGGTCGGCCTCGCGCGTGCCATCGCGTGCGACCGCGCCATCGAACGGGCCGCCGTGACCCGGGTCGACGACCCCCGTGATGGCGCCCGGGTCCGCCGGGTACGCGGCGTGGTCGGCGACCGTGACCCACGCGTCCGACGCGACGCCCGTCGGGACGGCCGCGGTGGACGCGATGGCCCTCACCCGATAGGCCCCCACCGCGACCAGACGGCCGTCCGCGTCCCGACCCCGCCAGCGACGCCCCAGGTCGCCGACGCCTCGGTCGCCGTCGTACAGCTCGCGCACCACCTGGCCGTCGAAGTCGGTGACCAGCAGTCGGAGGTGGGCCGGCTCGCGGAGCGTCACGCGAATCAGGACCCCTCGGCCGGGTTCGTCGCGCAGCAGGGGCGACCCGGAGACCTCGATGGTCGGCGGCGTCGCGGGGTCCTGGCCATGCACGGGAGATGGCGCGAGCAGCGCAGGCGCCAGCGACGCGGGCACGAGCAGCGCGGCCAGGACGAGCAGGGTCGCGACCCGGAGCGGCAGGGAGGCGGTGGTCGGTGGCACCGGTCCGGAGCATGCCATGCACGGGCCGAACCGGCCATGGATGCCGGGCTGGCGCCGGAAGGCATCGGATCCCCGGGGGCTCCTGCTGTCCACGCTCGTGGATGTCGCGCCGCCGGGGACCCGTCCGCGTCATGTTGACCGTCGGCGTCGCTCCGATCCATCGGTCGCCCGGCGCATCCGCCATGCGACGGATGTCGCGTCAGCCCCGCACGAGGTGATGCCAAGGCCCGAACTCGGCCTCCACGAACAGGCGGCCCAGCTTCTGATACTCGCGGGCGGTGCCGTGGATGAGGTCCGCCATGCGCATCGGCCGACCGTCCGCGGCGGCCAGGAACGCGGCGGCGAGGCAGACGTTGCGAACGTTGCCCCCGGAGAGCCGGAAGCTGCGCGCGAGGAACCCCAGGTCCACGTCGTCGGCCCGCGGCACGCCCACCGGCAGGTGGCGCTCCCAGAGACGCAGTCGGTCGTCCTCGTCTGGGACCGGGAAGTCCACCACCCCGTCGAGACGTCGGGTGAACGCCTCGTCGAGGTTGGCGCGCAGGTTCGTGGTCAGGATGGCCACGCCGTCGAACAGCTCCATGCGCTGGAGCAGGTACGCGACCTCGACGTTCGCATAGCGATCGTGGGAGTCCTTGACATCGGAGCGCTTGCCGAACACGGCGTCCGCCTCGTCGAACAGGAGCACCCCGTTGACCCGGTCGGCCTCGGTGAAGATCCGGTCGAGGTGCTTCTCGGTCTCGCCCACGTACTTGTCGATGACCGTCGAGAGGTCGATGACGTAGAGGTCGAGCCCGAGGTCCCCGGCCATCACCTCGGCGGACATGGTCTTGCCGGTGCCCGAGTCCCCCGCGAACAGGGCAGTCATGCCACGTCCCTTGGTGGATGATCCGCGACCCATGCCCCACCGGTCGAGCACGACGTCCCGGTACCGGGCGCGGGACGCAAGCTCCTGGAGCTGCGTCACGACCTCGGAGGGCAGCACGAGGTCGTCCCAGCCCACGGCCGGGCGCACCCGTCGGGCCAGACGCTCGAGCCCCGCGGCGTTCTGGGCGCGGGCACCCGCGCGCAGGTCCTCGGGCAGCAGCGGGCGGTCCTCGGCGTCCGCCTGCTGGCGCGCCGAGCGAGCGGCGCGCGCGATCTGCTCGGGTCCCAACAGGAACTGGACGGTGACCGTGCCCGGGTCGGCGGACCCGTCACACCCGTCCAGCGCCCCCTGCCACGCCGCGGCGCGGTCCTCGATCGAGGGGCCGGCGCGTCCACCAGCACCGGCACATGTCGCGACCATGCGGGATCCCAGGTGCGGGCGCCCACCAGCACGACCTGGCAGGGCGCCTCGGCGAACGCGCGGACGGCGGCTGCGCCGCGCTCGGCGAGCGCATCGACCGGGCCGGCCATGAGCGTGGCGCCCAGCAGCCGGCACTCGCGGGCGGCGGCGGCCGCGACCTCGCCCGCGTCGTCGAGCGGCCCCAGCCGGGCGAGGTCGAGGGTCAGCACGCCTCGGTGGACGGCACCCAGGGCTGCCGCCACCATCGCGACCCCGGCGGTCCCCGGTCGCTCCCGGACATGCACCAGCGGGACGCCCGCGGCGATCGCACGGGCCACGAGCGCCCCCTCGGGCTGGGCCAGGGGCACAGGCTCCATCGCCAGCAGCGCCACGCGTGGGTCGGGCGTGTCGTCGCCCAGGAGGTGCGCCGTGACGCGATCGGGCACCCGCAGCGACCGGGTGAGGAACGGGCGCTCGGGCTCGTCCGCCAGCAGCAGGCCGCTCGCGACCAGGGGCGACGACGGGCCCAGCCGTGCCCGGGCCGGGCTGAGGCCCGGAATCCCGGTCGCCAGCTCGAGCGCGAGGCCGATGCCCGCCCGCCGCCGCGACACGTCGTCCTGGAGATACGCGTACAGCCGCTCGAACCGCGGCTCGAGGTCCGGCGCGAGCGCCACCAGCAGGAGTTCCAGGTCCAGTGGCGCGAGGTCGAAGCCGCGGGCCAGCCGCCGCAGCCCGATGGTCGCGCCCTGGGCCTCCGCGACCTCGGCGGACCCGTCGAGCGCCTCGAGCGACGCGTGGTCCGGCCCGTCGGGCAGGAGCGGGCGGGCGCCCGCCAGCAGCTGGTCGACCATGGTCTCGGGGATGTAGAGGCCCCGGAACCGGTCGTCGGGGTCGGGGTCGGTGGCGCGGCGCCGCTCGACGGCCGACCGCACGCGCGCCTCGAGGAGGGCCAGACGCGCCCCGAGGTAGGCCAGCGAGGCGTCGGCGTGCCCCGCGACCTCGGCCGCCTCGTCGGCCGGGCGACCGGCGGCGACGGTCACGGGCGACGCACGCCCCGGATGATCAGCCGACGGCCCGGGAGCCTGGCCGTGGACGGCGGCTCCTGCGGGGCGCCCGCCGCCGCGCGCTTGCGACCACCCGTAGGCGCCGGTTGGGGCCCGGGCTGGCCCAGCCGCGCGACGCCCACGGCACCCGGCTCCACCGTCTCCTCCTGGTCGGCCTCGTCGTCGGGTGCGAGGGGCCGGCGTGCGGCCCCGCCACCACCCGGACCTGCGACCGCCACCTCGTCGCCCGTGCCATCGGGCCGGACCACCCGGATCCGTGGCGACTCGAGCACCGGGGCGGCAGCGGGGATGCGCACGGACGCATCCAGGGGTGCCGTCACCACCAGGTCGAGCGAGGGCTTGAGCTCGCCGCCGAGCGCCGACCACACGTCCGCGATGGAGCGGTCCTGGGGCGGCGGCAGCGCGATGGTGGTGAGCACCGGCAGCGAGGTCCCGGTCAGGTCGCCCACCAGCACGTCGGTGGGCAGGACGGGATGGCGCAGGAAGCAGGCGAGCATCGACGACAGCAGCCGATGCTCGTCCTCCGGGCGCTGGGTCCACGCCGTGATGAGGTAACTCAGGCGGTAGCGGCGAGGCGGCTGGGCGTGCTGGGTGGGCATCCGGTCCGGCCCGCGCTGGGTCTCCCAGGCCACCTCGCGGCGCGACACGTCCTCGCGGATGTCGTAGAGGTAGAGCGAGACGATGGGGCTGTTCTGGCGCGCCGCCCACTCGCGGGTGGGGGCATCGAACGCGAGGTCCACGCGCGAACCCTCAAGGGCGTCCCGCTTGACCAGGGTGCGCAGCGACTCGTCGACGTCATGGATCATCGCGCGGGGGAGCATCGCCTCCCGGGACCGGCGGCGGGCCCCGCCCGGGTGCGGCCGACCGGGCACTCGCGATCGCCCGATGAGGCATCGACAGCCGGGCGATCGCCCCTCGGGGCATCCTCGGCTGCCCCGACCGCGGACCGGCGGGCACTTCCGGGTCGTGGCTGCCGCTGCGAGCCTCCGGCGCGTCCGTTCCGATCACCGGAGGCACTCATGCCGACATATCTGTCGCCCGGCGTCTACGTGGAGGAGGTCGAGGCTGGGTCGCGCCCCATCGAGGGCGTCGGCACGGCCGTGGCTGCGTTCGTGGGGCTCGC
The DNA here is from genome assembly GCA_046328155.1 of Chloroflexota bacterium. Taxonomy (GTDB): domain Bacteria; phylum Chloroflexota; class Limnocylindria; order Limnocylindrales; family CSP1-4; genus JAFMJV01. The sequence continues at coordinate 64,624 of JAXLXC010000003.1, read as the reverse complement.
CGCGCGCGGGCCGACGAACGCCCCCACGCTCATCACCAACTGGAGCCAGTACGTGACCGCGTTCGGCGACTTCACCGAGGGCACGTATCTGGCGCATGCGGTGTACGGCTTCTTCCTCAACGGCGGGGGCGCCTGCTACGTGGTGCGGATCGGCGGCGACGCGCCCGCCGCGACCGCGCGCGCCGAGATCCCCACCCAGAAGGACGGCAAGCTCAGCGGCTACCGGATCAGCGCCCTGGAGGCAGGGCCGGCCGGCAACCAGATCTCGGTCGAGGTGTCGGAGGCGACCACGCCCGCGGAGGAGACGTTCAAGCTCACCGTCCGCGCACCCGGTCGGCCGGAGGAGGTCTACGACAACGTCTCCACCAAGCGTGGCAAGGAGCACGTCGTCACCATCGTCAAGGAGCAGTCCAAGCTCATCGCGATCGAGGAGCTGGGCGGCAGCGCCGTCGAGCGCGCACCGGCGCGTGGCCGCGTCTCGCTGGCCGGGGCGGAGAACGCCAAGCCCATGCGGCTGACCCCCGACGACTACGTGGGCGACCCCGCAGACCGGACCGGCTTCGGTGGCCTGGAGGCCGTCGACGAGGTGACCATGCTGGCCGTCCCCGACCTCATGAGCCTCTACCAGAAGGGGATCATCGACCTCGAGGGCGTCCAGGCCGTGCAGTCGGCCATGATCGGCCACTGCGAGCTGATGGGCGACCGCGTCGCCATCATCGATGCCCCGCCTGGCCTCAACGCGCAGCAGGTCAAGGAGTGGCGGGTCGACAAGGTCGGCTACGACTCCAAGTACGCTGCGATGTATTGGCCATGGGTGAAGGTGCTCGATCCCCTGTCGGGCAAGGGGCAGTACATCCCCCCGTCCGGCCACGTGGCAGGCGTCTGGGCGCGCAACGACGACACGCGCGGGGTCCACAAGGCCCCCGCCAACGAGGTCATCCGCGGCGCGCTCGGCCTGGAGCTCGTCATCACCAAGGGCGAGCACGACCAGCTCAACCCCGACGGCATCAACTGCATCCGCTCGTTCCCGGGACGCGGCATCCGGATCTGGGGCGCGCGGACGCTCTCGAGCGACCCGGCGTGGCGCTACCTCAACGTGCGGCGCCTGTTCAACTACGTCGAGGAGTCGATCCTCGAGGGCACCCAGTGGGTGGTCTTCGAGCCCAACGACCTCAACCTGTGGCAGCGCGTCAAGCGCACCCTCAACGCCTTCCTGGTGCGCACCTGGCGCGATGGCGCGCTGTTCGGTGCCACGCCCGGCGAGGCGTTCTATGTGAAATGCGACGCGGAGACCAACCCACCGGAGGTGGTCGACGCCGGCCAGCTCGTGGTCGAGGTCGGCATCGCGCCCGTCAAGCCCGCCGAGTTCGTGGTGTTCCGCATCGCGCAGTTCTCGGGTGGGGCGTCCCTGAGCGAATAGTGAGGAGAGGCAACGACCCATGGCCAGCGGACTCCCCAACCTGCCCACGGACGCGCTGGCGTCCTACCTGTTCGCCATCGAGATCGATTCCATCGAGATCGCCCAGTTCGCCGAGGTGAGCGGTCTGGCATCCGAGGTCGACGTGGTCGAGCTCAAGGAGAACACGCCGGACGGCAAGCTCGTCATCCACAAGGCGCCGGGGGCGGTCAAGCCCCCGACCATCACCCTCAAGCGCGCCAAGAGCTCGTCCAAGGCCCTCTGGGACTGGCACCAGGCGGTGCTCGAGGGCAAGCTCAGCGAGTCGCGCAAGAACGGCTCGGTGATCCTCAAGAGCTACGACGGCTCGGAGGTCGCGCGCTACAACTTCACCAACGCGTGGATCTCCAAGATCTCCACGGGCACCCTCAAGGCCGGCGCCAACGAGGTGCTGATGGAGGAGGCCTCGCTCGTGTGCGAGGCGTTCGAGCGGGTCTAGGGCGACGCGATGAGCCTGGCGCCGTCGCCCACCCAGGCCGTGGGCGCCCCCGCGCGGGGTGCCGGGACCGGCCTCCGGACCGAGTTCGCGTTCGTCCTGCCCCGCGGCTACGTGGACGCCAACGGCGGCGTCCACCGCGAGGGGACGATGCGGCTCGCCACTGCCCGTGACGAGATCATCCCCCAGCGGGACCCGCGCGTCCGCGAGAACGAGGCGTACCTCACGGTGCTGCTCCTGTCGCGTGTCGTCACGCGGCTGGGGTCGCTCCCGGAGGTCCATCCCGGCATCGTGGAGGGCATGTTCGCGAGCGACCTCGCGTTCCTGCAGGACCTCTACCGGAGGGTCAACCAGGAGGGCACCAGCCAGGTCGCGGTCAGCTGCCCGGCATGCCAGCACGACTTCACGATCGACCTGGGGGCCGACGGCCTGGGGGGATCGTGACGTACGCCGCCGACCGCCTCTTCGAGGAGGTGGCGTACGTGGCCTACCACTTCCATTGGTCGATGGACGAGATCATGGACCTGGAGCACGCCGACCGGCACCGCTTCGCCGCCGAGATCTCCACCATCAACCGCCGCCTGACCGAGGAGGAGTAGCGCACGATGCGTCTGCCCTGGCCCTTCCGCCGACAGCCGTCGGACGGTGCCGCCGCGCCCGCGGCGGTCGGGGTCGTGCAGCGCGTCGAGGCGCCCGTCAGGCACGACTGGCGCGTGGCAGGGACGCTGCTGCCCACGTTCGCAGGCGACCCGGGCATCCGGATCCAGCGGTTCCCCGACGAGGTCGCGGGCCGCCAGCTGCCAACGCCCATCCTCGCCCCACTGGGGCATGCGCGGACGGTCGATGGGCCGGCGGGGTTGGTCTCGGGCCTCGCCAGGCCGACGCTCGCTCCGACGACCGCGGCCCCTGGCTCGCGCGTCGACCTGCCGCTCCGCTCTCGCCGCCCGACGGCCCCCGCCCAGCGCATGACCGAGGGCGGCGGGATGTCCGACGGCGGGCCCGTCCCGTCGGGCCTCGCGCCGTCGGCGGCCGTGCCCATCAGCGATGGCGACTCGGCCGCGCCGGCGCCGGCCCACGACCTCCTGCCGCCGCTCGAGCCGCGGCAGGCGTCGGTGGTCGCCGCGCCCACGCCGCGGCCCGGCCCCCTGACCGTCGCGCGCACCCCGGACCCGGCGCTCGCCGCGGGCCTGTCGCTCGCGCCGTCTCGGGGCACGGCCGCGGCGGCGGATCCCAGCGCACGTCGCATCCCGGGCACGGCAGGGGAGACGCGTGCTCGGGAGGCGCAGGGCGCTCCGGCGGTGCCGGGTACGCCGGCTGGCGCGCCGACGCGCACCATCCTCCGCACGCCCGGTGGCTCCCGGGTCCGTCTGGGCCCCCCGGTCGAGCGGTCGACCCTGAGCCCCGGCAGTCCGTCCGTGGACCTGGCCCTGCCAGCGCGGCCGGCGCCGACCGCGCCGCCCGCGGGCACGCTGCAGCGGCATCCCGCAGCCCACGCACCACAGGCCCACCCGGCGACACCCGAGACACCCCTCACCGGCGGGCTGGCAGCGACCATCGAGGAGGAGCCGCTGGTCGGGAGCCGACCGCCGGCACCGGCGCCGGGCATCCCCGGCGGACTCGTGCTGGCCAGGGTCGTCGCCGCCTCGCGCCCGGACGACGACGGGGTGGCCCCCGACCAGCCACCCCCATCGAGCCTGGGTGTCATGGCACCGCTCGTGGGCGTCGAGGCGATCGGGCCCAGTGCCCCGCTGCGACCCACGCTTCCGGGGCGCGCCCCGGCCAGCCCATCGACGGACGCCGGGCAGGCAGCCCCCGGGCCGGCGAGACGTCCCACGATGCAGCGCGCCACGGCAGGCGGCGCGGCGGAGCGGGGCACCTCGCGACCGGGCGCGGCGCAGCGCCTCGGCACCATCCCGGTCGCCCGGGCCGTGGCCGACGGCGCCGCCGGGTGGCTCGACTCGCCGGCGGGTGGCGTGACGCGCCTCACGACAGCGGTCGCGGCGCGCGGGTCGGCCGATGGCAGGGACGCATCGATGGGCGCGGCGGGCGACCTCCGGGTGGCTCGCTCGGCGACGTCGGTCGTTGCCTCAGCCAACGACCCGCGCCGGCCGGGTGCCCGTCCGTCCGTCGCGACCGACGCACCCGCCCTCGCGGTGGCGCAGCGCGCCAGCAGCGTGGTCGCGCAGCGCGCATCGACGGATGCCCTGCCGGCGGCGCCGGATGACCCCACCCCGAGCGAGGACACCAGCGCGCCGCCGACCGCCTCCGCGGGCCCGACCGCCACGACGGCGCAGCCCGCGAGCCCGGCCGGTGGCGCCACGACCATCGCGGACCGCGACCTTGACGAGATGGTCCGTCGCCTCTACCCGCGGCTTCGTCGCAGCCTGTCCAGCGAGCTCCTGGTGGCTCGCGAGCGTGCCGGCACCCTCGCGGACGTGCGCTGATGTCCTCCTTCCCCGAGCCCGGGCTGGCACTGCGCTTCCTCGTGACCATCGACTCCCAGAACCTCGGCTTCTGGACCAAGTGCGATGGGCTGGCGGTCGAGTGGGAGATCTTCGAGTACAAGGAGGGCGGCCTCAACGAGTTCGTCCATCGGCTCCCCGGGCGCACCAAGTACTCCACCATCAAGCTCACCCGAACGCTCAACCCCCTCTCGGCGCAGGTGGCGGCGTGGATCTCCAGCGCGAAGGGGCCAGCCGCAGGGCACACGGCGGAGATCCGGGTGCTGGACACCGAGGGCGTCACGGTCACCCGGTGGAACGTGGTGGACGTGTTCCCGGTCCGCTGGTCCGGGCCCACGCTCGACGTCAACGGGCGCGAGGTGGCCAACGAGACCCTCGAGCTCGCCCACAACGGCTTCACGGCGGGCTGACGGGATGGCGGGCGGTGCGGCCGGGCTGGCCAAGGCGACGCTCCGGGTGGTGGCTGGCTCGCCCAGCCGCACGGAGCTGCGGTTCCTGTACAACCCTGCGGAGTACACCGTCACCAAGGGCGCCACGTGGAACCGGCCCCAGACCACCGGTGCCAAGTCGGCGACCAAGCCCCAGTTCGGTGGCACCAACCCGCAGTCCGTCCAGATGGAGATCTTCTTCGACGGCTTCGAGGAGGGGAGCTCGGTGGGCGACGACGTGGCCACGCTCCTCGACTGGACCAAGCCCACGGCCGCGTCGGTGCAGCAGAAGAAGCCCGAGCCGCCAATCCTGACCCTCGACTGGGGCCGCAACAAGGCGCTCGCCGACTTCCGGGGCTATCTCAAGTCCGTGACCGCCAAGTACACCCTGTTCGACCCCTCGGGCGACCCCCTCCGGGCCTCCGCCAACGTCACGCTCGAGGAGGTGCCCACCGACCCCAAGGGCCAGAACCCGACCTCGGGAAGCCGGGAGGGCCGGCGACGTCACATCCTGGCGGAGGGCGACTCCCTGGCGAGCATCGCCTTCGCCGAGTACGGCGACCCCACCCTGTGGCGCGCCCTGGCCACGTTCAACGCCATCGATGACCCGATGCGTCTGCAGGTGGGCAGCCATGTGCTCATCCCCACCCTCACCGAAGCCACGCGGCTGGCCTGACGATGCCCGACGGCGACCACTCCCTCCAGGCGCTCGTGACCATCGATGGGGCTGCGCTGTCGCCGGAGCTCGAGCCGGCGCTCGAGTCGGTGCTGGTGGACGACCACCTCCACCTGCCGGACATGTTCCTGTTGACCTTCCGGGACATCGACCGGACGGTCCTGACCCAGGCGGGCGTGCGCATCGGCTCGCGGGTGGTCATCACCGGCTCCGCGCTGGGCGAGCAGGCCACCACGCCGCTCATCACGGGCGAGGTGACGGCCATCGAGGGGGAGTACGACGCGCTCGGCGGGCGGGCCATCGTGCGGGGCTACGACCCGTCGCATCGGTTCCATCGGGGGCGTCACACCGAGACCTGGCGCAATGCCACCGACTCGGACATCGCACGCGCGGTGGCGAAGCGGGCGGGCGTGGAGGTGGGCGCCATCGACGAGTCGGCCACGACCCACGAGCACGTGTCCCAGGCCAACATCTCGGACTGGGAGTTCCTCCAGGGGCGCGCCCGGGAGATCGGCTACGAGGTGGCGTTCGCCGACGGCCGCTTCGAGTTCCGCAAGCCCTCCCCTGCCAGCGGCGCACCCGGCGAGGGCGACTTCGAGTCGCAGGACCCGCTGCAGCTGGTGATGGGCCAGGAGCTGCTCGAGTTCCGCCCCCGCATCACCAGCGCCGAGCAGGTCAAGGAGGTCGAGGTCCGGGCGTGGGACCCGATCCGCAAGCAGGTGATGATGGCGACGGCGCCCGCGGCGACCGGGAGCGCGCAGCTGTCGACCGACCCGGTGCAGCTGGCCGGCACGTTCGCGGACGCGCGGCTCGTCTCGAACCGCGACCCCGTCGCCACCCAGTCGGCCGTGGACGCGGCGGCGCTGGCGCTCGCGGAGCGCATGGGCTCGTCGTTCGCGGAGGCCAACGGCGTGGTGCGTGGCAACCCGACGCTGCGAGCGGGCACGCCGTTCTCGGTGTCGGTCGTTGGCGACGACTTCCAGGGCCGGTATCTGGCGACCACGACCCGACACGTGTTCGACCGTGACGGCTATCGCACCGAGTTCTCGGTCAGCGGCCGGCAGGACCGCTCGCTGCTGGGGCTCGTGGGTGGCGGCGGCCCGACCGCCACGCAGGCCGCCGGGGGGATCGGCAGCGGGCTCATGGTGGGTCTCGTGACGGATGTGGAGGACCCGGAGCGGATGGGTCGGGTCAAGCTCAGGTTCCCCAGCCTGTCGGAGACCTACGAGACGGACTGGGTGCGCGTGGTGTCGCCGGGCGCGGCCAGGGCGGCCGGCCTGGTCTTCCTGCCCGACGTCAACGACGAGGTGCTCGTTGGCTTCGAGCTCGGCGACGTGCGCCGCCCGTACGTCCTGGGCGGCGTCTGGAACGGCATCGACAAGCCGCCGCTCGGCGACGACTTGTTCGACAACGGCCACAACCGGCGTCAGGGGATCGTGTCGCGCCGGAACCAACGGCTGGTGTTCTTCGACGGCGATGGCCAGGAGGGCGTCTCGATCATCACGGGCGACGACAAGCTGCGGATCGCACTCAAGCAGACGGGTTCGCAGATCCACGTCTACGCGGACGGCAAGGTCGTCATCGAGGCGACCCAGGACGTGGAGATCAGGGGGCAGGCCTCGATCAGCATCGAGGCACAGCGCCAGCTGACGCTCAAGGGGAGCGCCGGTATCACCATCGAGAGCTCCGGCACGGTCGACGTGGACGGCGCCCTCATCCAGCTGAACTGAGGGCCGCGGGATGGGTGCGCCAGCCATCGTCATGGGGGATCGGGTCCAGGGCGTGTGCGCCATCCATCAGGTCCCCACGCCCGCCGGCAACCCCACCCCAGGCCCGCCGATGCCCTTCTCGGCGCCCCTGCTGCAGGGGCTGTGCGCGACGGTGCTCATCGAGGGCAAGGCCGCCGCGGTGCTGGGCGCGTCGGGTCTCAACACGCCGCCGCATGTCGGCCTGCACGCCTCCGACCCGTATCTCGCGCCACCGATGCAGGTGGGGCGCGTCACGAGCGGCAGCCCCACCGTGACGTTCGGCGGCCAGCCGGCCGCGAGCGCCACGGCCGCCGCCACCTGCTGCCTCACGCCCGGCACGCTCGTGCCCAGCGGTGCCACGGTGCTGGTGGGCTAGCCGATGGCGTCCGAGCTGATCGGTGCTGGCTGGCCCTTCCCCATCCGCACCAGCCCCACGGGTGGCATCGCCCTCGTCGACGGGACCCAGGAGCTGGACGAGGCGATCCGGCTCATCGTGGGCACGGCACCGGGCGAGCGCCCCATGCGCCCCGAGTTCGGCTGCGGAATCCACGACCTGGTGTTCGCCTCGCCCGACGCCACCACGGCGGGCCGTATCGCCCACGAGGTGCGGGTGGCGCTCCTGCGCTGGGAGCCCCGAATCGAGGTCCTCGACGTGGACATCGGCTTCGAGGCCGCCGACCACGGCGTCCTGCTCATCGACATCCAGTACCGGCCCGTCCGCACCAACGACCCGCGCAACCTCGTGTTCCCGTTCTATGTCATCCCCGAGGAGCCCGCACGATGAGCCTCCCGGCACCCACCCTCGACGACCGCCGGTTCCAGGACCTGGTGGATGACGCCAAGCGCCTCATCCAGCGCCGGATCCCCGAGTGGACCGACCACAACGTCTCCGATCCGGGCGTGACGCTGGTGGAGGCGTTCGCCTACATCACGGACCAGCTGCTGTATCGGATCAACCGCGTCCCCGAGCGCGACTACATCCGGTTCCTGGAGCTCATCGGGGTGCGGCTCTTCCCGCCCACCGCCGCGCGCGTGCCGCTCACCTTCTGGCTCTCGGCGCCCCAGCCCGAGACGGTGCGCATCCCGGTGGGCACCCAGGTGGGCACGGTGCGCACCCAGAGCGACCCGTCGCTCGTGTTCGGCACCACCGCGGAGCTGCCCATCGTCACGGTCGCCCTGGAGCGACTGGCGTCGAGCATCGCCCGCAACCAGGTGCGCGACCACAGCGACCAGCTGGCCCTGGGCACGGGCTTCTTCTGCTTCGACACGGTGCCCAAGGTGGGCGACATGCTGCTGGTCGGGCTCACCGAGCCAGCGCCCTCGAACGTGGTGCTGCTCCGCTTCGCGTGCCGAATCGAGGGCGTGGGCGTCGACCCGGACGACCCGCCATTGGCGTGGGAGGCCTGGGACGGCGAGTCGTGGGTCGCCTGCGAGGTCGAATCGGACGCCACCGGCGGCCTCAACCGGGACGGCGACATCCTGCTGCACATCCCGCACGGGCATGTTGCCTCCGTGGTCGACCGGGTGCGAGCCGGCTGGCTGCGAGCGCGCGTCACGGAGCCCGTCGAGGGCCAGCCTCGCTACAGCGCGAGCCCCGAGATCCGCTCGCTCAGTGCCGTCACGATCGGGGGCACCGCGCCCGCGGTGCACGCGGAGCTGGTGGTCGACGAGGTGGTGGGCGAGGGCGAGGGGGTGCCGGGCAGCCGCTTCCCGTTGCACGAGCGACCCGTGGTGCCCTCCGACGAACCGATGACCGTCGAGGTCGCCGAGGAGGAGGGGTGGCAGTCGTGGACGGAGGTGCCCAACTTCTCCAACAGCGGGCCTGACGACCGCCACTTCACGCTCGACGCCATGGCTGGCGAGGTCTCGTTCGGGCCGGCCGTCCGGCTGGCTGACGGCACGCTCCGAGGCTATGGCGCGGTGCCCCCCAAGGGCGCGCGGATCCGGGTGCCCGCCTACCGCACCGGTGGGGGGCGACGCGGCAACGTGGCCCGAGGCACCCTGTCGGTGCTCAAGTCGAGCATCCCGTACGTCGCTCGCGTGGGCAACCGTCGTGCGGCCGAAGGCGGCGTGGATGGCGAGGACATCGAGTCCGCGAAGGTCCGGGGGCCGATCATGTTGCGCACCCGCGACCGAGCGGTGACGACCCAGGACTTCGAGCACATCGCCCGGGAGGCGGCGCCGGAGGTGGCGCGCGTGCGTGCCGTCGCCGCGACCGGCGACGGGTCCGATGGCGCGGTGCGGGTGCTCGTGGTGCCCGCCGTGGCCAGCGACCAGGGGCGGATCCGGTTCGAGCAGCTGGTGCCTGCCCAACCCACCCTCGAGCGGGTCACCCGCCGTCTCGACGAGACGCGCCTGGTGGGCACCCGGGTGATCGTGGAGCCCCCGGTGTACCGCGGGGTGACGGTCGTGGCGCGTCTCCGGGCGCGGCCCCGCGTGGACCCCCAGCGCCTCCAGGAGGACGCGCTGGCCGAGCTGTATCGCTACTTCCACCCCACCGAAGGCGGCCAGGACGGCACGGGCTGGCCGTTCGGCCGACCGGTCCACTCGGGCGAGGTGTATGCCGCCCTGCAGCGGCTGCGGGGCACGGAGCTGGTGGAGGAGGTCCGGGTGTTCGGCGCCGACCCGGTCACCGGCGAGCGTGGCAAGGCCACCGACCGCCTCGAGGTCGAGCGCGACGCGCTGGTGTTCTCGTACGAGCACCAGGTGCTGGTGGAGGCCTCGGTGTGAGGACCCACGTGCCCGGGTTGGTGTCGCCCTTCCCCATCGTCGAGACGCTGCCCGCGCTGTACCAGGAGGACGACCTCGCGCGTCGTCTCACCGCGGCCCTCGATGAGGTGCTGGCACCCGCCATCTCGACCATCGACAACCTGGGGGCCTACCTCGACCCGGCACTCACCCCAGATGACTTCCTGGAGTGGCTGGGCGGCTGGGTCGCGGCACTGCTCGACGAGACGTGGCCCATGGAGCGCCGCCGGGCGTTCGTGGCGCAGGCGGCCGACCTGCATCGTCGGCGAGGCACGCTCGGCGGGCTTGCGGACCACGTCCGCGTGTTCACCGATGGGGAGGTGGAGATCCGCGAGGGGGCGGCGCCGCCTGGTCGGCGACGAGCGGGGGCGCTGCCCGGCGGCCCGACCCGCTCGCTGCACGTCCGCGTGACGGTGCCACGGGCGGCCGACGTGGATGCTGCGCGGCTGGACGCCCTCGTGGCGGCTGCCAAGCCCGCGCACCTCGGTCACACTGTCGAGGTCGTGGCCGCGGGCCGGTCGACACCGTCCGCGTGACCGGCGGGGGACCGAGTCAGGGCTCCGACCCAGGTCGTCGGGAGGTCCATCGCAGGTGATCCTGTGCCGGAAGTGCGGCCACGAGAACGCGGACGACGCATCGTTCTGCGCGGAGTGCAACGCCTATCTCGAATGGAGCGGCCAGCGCGTCGCGAGCCCCGCGGCACCCACCACGGCTCCCGTCCCAGGGCCCACCGCGCCGGCCACGCCGCCATCGACCCCGGTCGCCTCGTCGTCGCCCGTCGCCTCGTCACCCCCGTCGGTCGTACCGCCACCGCCACAGACCTCCCTGCAACCCGCAGCGAGGCCGCCGAGTGCCATTCCCGACGCACCGCCGCCACGGCGACCGGTCGCGCCGGCCGAGGCTCAGCCGCGCTCCCGGCAGCCGAGCGCGGAGCAGACGCCGGCGCGCCCACGTCCCGCGTCGGCACCAGCCGCCGAGGAACCCGCCATCAAGGCCGGGGATCGGATCTGTCCGACGTGCGGCGTGGGCAACGACCCACAGCGACGCTTCTGCCGTCGATGCGGCGCCAGCCTGGAGCAGGCGGTGGTGGCCGTGCCCATGCGCGTCCCGTGGTATCGGCGGCTGTTCCGGCGCGGCTCGCCCGAGCGATACCAGGCCGGCGAGCGGCCGCGCTCCATGGCAGAGCGTGGCCGGCCACGCCGGCCGATCCTGGGCTACCTCGTCGGGTTCGCGCTCCTGGCACTGATCGTGGGCGCCATCGGCAGCTATGTCGCGGTGCCCGACGTCCATGACCAGGTCGACCGGACCGTCGCCGACCTCAAGCGGCAGCTGATGCCGGAGCTGTCGGACGTCCACCCAAGCGCGTCGAACGACGCCGTCGACGATGACAAGGGCTCCTGGTGGACGGGCGAGGGCTCCGAGCCCGACATGACACTCCGGTTCCGGCCGGCGGTCGACCTTGGGGGCTTGGTCGTGCACGGGGGTGCCAACCAGGATGCGTTCCTGGAGTTCCGCCGGCCCTTGCGCCTTCGGCTCGAGGCGGGCGACCAATCGGTGACGGTCGATCTAGCCGACACGAGCGACGCGCAGACCATGCGAATCGACCTGCGCGACGTCTCGCGGCTGCGGGTCATCGTGGAGGAGGCGACCGGGACTCCGCGGGACGCCCCAGTCGCGATCCGGGAGCTCGAGTTCAAGGAGGTCCGCTGAGCGCGTGCACTTCGTGACGCTCAGAAACGGCCTTCCCAGCGGCACACACGCGGGTGGAAGTCCGGGCCACCTGGGCCATCATCGGCAATCCACAGCTGATCGATCGAGCTGACCGAGGCTCCGTTCCGGGCGCCTTCAGGAGGCGCCTTGCGCAGTCAGAGATGACGCCGCTAGCCTCCTGATGTCACACCGAGCTCCGTGAGCACACGGCCGTAGCCGTCTCGGGCGCGGCGCGCGGCACCAGCGTCGCCTGCGCGCTCGCGGATGGTGATGAGCATCCGCCACAGCGGGTCGTGATAGCGGTCGATGCGCAGCCCCTCGGCGCACAGCTCGGCCGCCTGGTCCAGGTCGCCGCGCTCGAGGCAGACGCCGGCGACCGACGCGGCCGCCTCGACCGCCTGCCGGCGGCGGCGTTCCCGGGGCTCCTCGAGCCACGTCGCGGGTCCCTCGTCGGCGAGCAGCTCGCCTCGGTACAGCCTCAGCGCATCGCGCAGTGCCGCCTCCGCGTGAGCAGCCTCGCCGGACGCCCGGGCGGCCCGGGCGCGGGCGATCGCCGCGTCGAACTCGAGCACGTCGACCCGGCTGCCTGGGGGCAGCGCGAAGCGATAGGCTGCCCCCTCGCGCACGACCAGCCGGAACGCACCCCGCGTCACGCCTGGCTCGACCAGCCGACGCAGGGCCGCCATGGCCGCGTGCAGGTTTCGGGCGCCCACGTCGGGTGGGGCATCCGGCCAGAACGCCTCTGCGATGACCTCCTGGTGGGATGGCGCGCCCGGTTCGCAGAGCAGCAGCCGGAGCAGGGACCGGACCCGTGGTCGCGCGGCACCCAGGTCGAGCGGCTGGTCGTCGATGCGCAGCTCCAGACTGCCGAAGCATCTGGCCTCGATGCGCGGACCGAGCACGCGGGACGGCCCTGACGGCACCAGCGGGGCCGATGCGGGCGCCGGCGCGCTCCCGACCGCGGCCACCAACGGCACCAGCCCGGCGTCCGCCAGGATCCCGGTCGCCGCCCGGGCGAGCTCCGCTTCGCCGCGGGCGGTCGCGAGCGCCAGTTGGGCGAGGCCACGTGCCGCGGCGACACCGGTGGTCCGCGCCAAGGCGTCCGCGCCCAGCGCGACCTGCTCCGTGTCGGGGTCGTCCGTGCTCGCCATCGAGACTGCCTGGAGCGCCCGGAGCCATGCCTCGATCACGGGCGCGCCCAGACGACGGAAGCCCGTGGCAGCGACGCCCAGGAGCTCGCCGCGGGCCTCCGGGTCGGCATGCGCCCACGCACCGATGCCACTCACGATCGCCGCGACCCACGGGCTCGCCTCGGCGGTGCGTCCCTCGACCTGGGTCGGGTCCGCACCGTCGCCACCCAGCGCGAGACACGCCCGCGCGATCCGCTCGAGCCACTCGAGCGAGAGCGCCTCGGCGCCGCTGATGGCTGCCTGGAGGTCGACGGCCCCGTCGGGGTCGCCCGCCAGCGCGCGGGCCGCGCCGCGGGCGAGACGCCCCACCACGCTCACGAGGTCCTGCTCCTCGCCGCCGTCGATGAGCTCTGCCAGCGCGGCTCGGGCGCGCCCCATCTCGCCCGCGAGGAGCAGGGCCAGCGCCGACACCAAGAGCTCCGCCGGCTCGCCGTGGCGACCCGGTCGGGCGGCGACCAGCTCTGGGTCGCGCACGGTCGCCGCACGCAGCGCGACCGACGGCGACACCCGAGCCAGTCCGGCTGGGGCGCCCAGCACCCGCGGCGGGTCCGGGTCCAGCCAGGGCAGCAGCGGGGCGCGTTCCATGGCGGCCGTCTCGGCGCCGTCGGTGTCGCCGAACGCGGCCTCGGCCCGGGCATAGGTCTCGGCGGCGTCGCGGAAGCGGCCCTGCGCACGAAGCGCGCGCGCCCGTGCCAGCAGCAGCCATGGGTCCGTCCGGAGCATCGATGGCGGCACCGCGTCGGTCCACGCCAGGGCCCCAGCGTCGAGGGACATCCCGTCGCGCCCCAGGAGTGTCGCGACCGCCCCCCATGCCTCCGCACGGCACAGGGCGTCCAGCGCCTCGGGAAGCGCCCCGGCCCGTGCCAGCAGCTCGCCCGCGCGCAGGTGGCGTCGACGCGCGTCCGCCTCCCCCACGGACTCCACGAGCACGCCCAGGAGGTGCAGCCGGAACACCTCGTGGTAGCGATAGGCCCCCGGGTCGGCGAGTGGCAGCGTGAACAGGCAGCGTGCCTCGAGGTCGCGCAGCAGCGCCGCGCTGCCCGTCGAGCCCAGGAGGTCGTCGCACAGCTCGCCCGTGAGGCGCCCCAGGACGCTGGTGTCCACGAGGAACGCACCCAGGTCGACGGGCAGCTCCGCGAGCACGTTGCGCGACAGGTACTCGCCGGTCAGCCGCGAGGCCGGACGCCCCAGCCGTGCCAGGAGCGCGCGCCGCTCGGCGGGTGACTTGCCACGGCTCGCGAGGTGGAACAGCTGGAGCCCCGCCGCCCATCCCTCGGTCCGACGCGTCAGCGCCGCCACCTCCTCCGGCGGCAGCTGCTGGCCGTAGACGTCCCGGAACAGCCGCTCCACCTCCCAGGATCGGAACCGCAGGTCCCCCACGCCCACCTCGAGCAGCTCGCCTGCGACCTTGAACCGAGGCAGGTTCATGTCCGGCCACGTCCGGCTCGCGGCCACGATCGTGAGCGTCGATGGCGCGCGCTCGATGAGCCGCTCCAGACGCCGCTCGGCATCCGTGGCGGCCAGGGCGTGCAGGTCGTCGATGGCCAGCAGCAGCCCGCCTGGCAGCTCGGTGACGGCAAGAGCGTCGAGGGCATCGTCCATGGTCTCCCAGCCGCCCGGCAGCGCGGGGACCACCGCCCGGAAGGCGGCTTCGAGGTGGCGCAGCATGCGCACGGGGTCGCGGTCCCACGCATCGGCGCGGTACCACGCGACCGGTCCCGGTGCATCGGCCACGAACCTGCCCAGGAGCGTCGACTTGCCCGAGCCCGCGGGCGCCACGATGAGCGTCAGCCGGTGCTCCCACGCCTGTGCCAGCAGGGCGTCCAGGCGGGCCAGCGGCAGGGCCCGCACCCGCGTCGCATGCGGCGTCACGGCCGCACCGCTCCCGTCTCGACGGACCACGTGGCGGTCCATGCGACCGGTCGCAGACGGCTCGTCACGGACAAGGCACCCCAACCATCCGCGCCGGACGCAGGGCAGGCGGGGCGCGGACCTCCGATGGTAGCCGTGGCGAACCGGCTCGTCCAGAGGGTCGTATGACGACTTTGGTCACACCCGGTGCGTTCCGGACGGCGCTAGCATGACGCTCCGCGGGCCCGGGACGTCGCGGGCGAGAGGAGGCTTCCGATGATCACGCTCATCGTCAACGGCACGGTGGTCAATGCCGATGGCTCCCAGAAGGCCGACGTGCTCATCGACGGCGAGACGATCGTGGGTCTGGGCACCAACCTCGCGTCTTCGGTCCAAGGGGTCGATCGGACCATCGACGCCACGGGGAGGTACGTCATCCCGGGCGGCATCGACGTCCACACCCACATGGAACTGCCCTTCGGCGGGACGTTCGCCAAGGACACGTTCGAGACCGGCACCCGGGCGGCCGCGTTCGGCGGGACCACGACCATCATCGACTTCGCGGTCCAGTCGCGCGGCAGGTCCCTGCGCGAGGGCCTCGACGCGTGGCATGCCAAGGCGCAGGGCAACTGCGCCATCGACTACGGCTTCCACATGATCATGAGCGATGTGAACGATTCCTCGCTCGACGAGATGGACGGCCTGGTCGACGAGGGCGTGACCGACTTCAAGCTGTTCACGGCGTACCCGGGCGTCTTCTACTCCGACGACGGCGCCATCTTCCGGGCGCTCCAGCGATCGGAGCGCAATGGCGGCACGATCCTCATCCATGCCGAGAACGGCATCGCCATCGACGTGGTTGCGGCGCAGGCCGTGGCCGCCGGGGAGACCGACCCGTACTACCACGGCGTGGTCCGCTACCCCATCTTCGAGGGCGAGGCCACCAACCGCGTCATCCGCCTCGCGGAGGCCGCGGGCGCGCCCGTGTACTTCGTCCACATGTCCGCGCGGGATGCGGTGGAGACGCTCCAGGCGGCTCGGGACCGGGGGGTCCGCGCCTTTGGCGAGACCTGCCCCCAGTACCTGTTCCTGTCGATCGATGACCTGGGCAACGGGTTCGAGGGCGCCAAGTTCGTGTGCTCGCCACCCCTCCGCCCCGCCGACCATCAGGAGGACCTGTGGCGGGCGCTCGTGCGTGACGACATCCAGCTGGTGGCCACGGACCACTGCCCGTTCGACTTCCACGACCAGAAGCAGCTCGGCCAGGGCGACTTCCGGAAGATCCCCAACGGCCTGCCGGGCGTGGAGGATCGGGTGGACCTGCTCCACGACGGCGGCGTCGCGGCTGGCAGGATCAGCAAGGAGCGCTGGGTCGAGATCTGCTCGGCTGCGCCGGCGCGGATGTTCGGCCTGCTCGGCCGCAAGGGCGTGGTCGCGGTGGGTGCCGATGCGGACCTGGTGGTCTACGACCCGGCGAAGGTGCACACCATCTCGGCGTCCACCCACCACATGGACGTCGACTACTCCTGCTACGAGGGTCGCCAGGTCACGGGCGCCTCCGAGGTCGTCCTGTCCCGCGGCAAGGTCATCGTCGAGGGCGGCGCGTACCTGGGCACCAAGGGTGACGGCCGGTTCCTCAAGCGCTCCGTGGCACGCGACCAGCTGGTCTGACCGCGGACGCCCGTGGATGCAGATGCGACATCCGACGTAGGCGACGTCACCTGATCGTCATTGTGCCGCTCTCGTGGGGCCCTCATGATGCGCCGGCAGACGGGGCCGCCAGGCCCCCGCGACCGTCCAGGAGAGATTCGACGTGACCAAGCGCCGCTCCATGCTCACGCTGTCCGCGACCGCGCTGCTCGCGGCCGCCGTCGCAGCGCCCGGCATGGCCCAGTCCCCGAGCGCGCCCGCACCGGCTGCATCCGTGCCCGCGGGCCCCGCCATCACCGTCGTCGCCACGGACTATCACTTCGGCGGCCTGCCGACGTCCGTCCCCGTGGGCACCACGATCGGCCTCACCAACCAGGGCGCGGAGCTCCATGAGATCGTCCTGTTTCGCAAGAACGACGGGGTGACCCAGACCTTCGACGAGCTGCTCCAGCTCCCCGAGGACCAGGCGCTCCAGTACGTGACGCCCGTGGGCGATGGGGACCCGGTGTACGCGGCTCCCGGCGAGACCGCGGCCACCACGCTCACGCTGGACAGCGAGGGCGAGTACATCGCGCTGTGCTTCATTCCCCAGGGCCTGAGCGAGATGCCCGCACCGGATGCCACGCTCGACCCGGCCCTTGCGTCGGCGACGCCACACTTCATGCTGGGCATGGTCCAGACCTTCACGGTCACGCCGGCCGGCACCGAGGTGGGCCCGCTCCCCTCGGCCATGCCGATGAGCCCGATGGGCTCGCCGGAGGCCTCCCCCGTCGCCTGATCCACGTGCATCATGGGCCCGGGTGACGCGCGAGCCGCGTCCTCGGGCCCTTCGTCATGTCTGGGCCCTCGAGAGCACAGCCTGAGTCGAGGTGCCCGATGGCGGTCCGCCTGGTCCACATCCATGTCAAGCCCGAGCACGTTGCCGAGTTCCTCGAGGTCACCCGCCGGAACCATCTGGGCTCCGTCGCCGAGCCCGGCAACCTCCGGTTCGACGTCCTGCGCTCGACGGACGACCCCACCCGCTTCCTGCTCTATGAGTGGTACGCCACGGACGAGGCCGCGGCCGCCCATCGGGAGACGCCGCACTACCAGGCATGGGTCGCCGCGGTGACCGACTGGTTCGTGGAGCCGCGGCACGCGGACGTCTACGAGGCGCTCCTGCCCGAGACCTGACGATGGAGTCGTTCCTGCTGTCGCGGCTGCCACGCATCACGTTCGGGGCGGGCAGCGTCACGGAGCTGCCGGTGGCGGTCCGGCGGCACGGCAGCCGCTGCCTCCTGGTCACCGGCCGTCGGACCTTCGAGCGGCTGGGGCTCGGCGACCTCGACCGGCGCCTGGGTGACGCGGGGGTCCAGCTGGTGGGCTCCTCCGGCGTGCCGACGGAACCCGGTCCGGAGGTCATCGACGACCTCGCCGCCACCGCGCGCGACCTGGGCGCCGACGTCGTGGTGGGCATCGGGGGCGGCAGCGTGCTCGACACGGCCAAGGCGATCGCGGGGCTGGTGCGCACCGGGTCGAGCGTCATGGACCATCTCGAGGGCGTCGGTCGGGGCGTCCCTTACGAGGGCCCGGCGATCCCGTTCGTGGCGGTCCCCACTACGGCCGGCACCGGCTCCGAGGCCACCCGGAACGCGGTCGTCACGGTCCGCGGTGCCGAGGGCTACAAGCGCTCGTTCCGCGACGAGCGCCTCATCGCGGCCGAGGCGGTCATCGACCCAGACCTGCTCGCCGGATGCGGCCGAGAGCTCATCGCCGCGAACGGGCTCGATGCCCTGGTCCAGCTGCTGGAGGCCTTCGTGTCGCGACGGGCCAACCGCATGACCGACGCGCTCGCGCTCGATGGCCTCGCGGCGGTGCGCGACGGGCTCTTGGTGTGGCATGGGGACCCTGCTGGCCCCACGGCGCCCGACGCCCGGGCTCGCATGGCCTATGCCGCGCTGCTGTCCGGCATCTGCCTTGCCAACGCCGGGCTGGGCGCCGTCCACGGGCTGGCCGCGCCCATCGGCTCGCTCCTGCCCATCGCCCATGGGGCCGCGTGCGGGGCCCTCGTCGTGGCGACGGTGCGCACCAACGTCGCCCGGTTGGTCGAGGTCGGGGACGGGGAGCGCCTCGCCCGGTACGCGATGGCTGGGCGTGTGCTGGCCGGCCTGCCGGGCGCGCATGACGTCGAGGCCCGGTTGGCGCTGGTGGAGCTGCTCGGGTCATGGACGGCCACCCTGGAAACCCCCGGTCTGGGCAGCCTGGGGCTGGGATCCGACCAGGTGGACCTCGTGCTGGCGGGCGTGAGCACGAGCTCGCTGTCCACGAACCCGGTGGCCCTCGACCGGGACGACCTCGCGGCGATCGTCACCGCGAGCCTCTGATCGGGGCGGCGCCGCGAGGCGTCGCCCTCAGCGGGTTCGGGGGAAGCCCAGGTCGACGCTGCTCGTGGAGGGGTCGGGCCAACGTGAGGTGACCACCTTGGCACGGGTGTAGAACTGGATGCCCTCGGGGCCGTACATGTGGAGGTCGCCAAACAGCGACGCCTTCCAGCCCCCGAACGAGTAGTACGCGACGGGCACCGGGATGGGCACGTTGACACCCACCATGCCGGCCTCCACCTCGAACTGGAACTGGCGGGCTGCGCCACCATCGCGCGTGAAGATGGCCGTGCCGTTGCCGTACGGGTTGTCGTTGACCAGCTGGACCGCCTCGGGGTAGGAGCTCACCCGGACCACCTCGAGCACGGGTCCGAAGATCTCGGTGCAGTAGCTGTCCATGTCGGGGGTCACCTTGTCCACCAGGGAGACGCCCAGGAAGAAGCCCTCGCCATCGCGGTACAGGTCGTGCTCGCGGCCATCCGCGACCACGCTCGCGCCCTGCGCCTGGGCGCGGTCCAGGAACGAGGCCACCCGATCTCGGTGCTCGCGGGTCACGAGGGGGCCCATCTGGGCCTCGGGGTCGGTGCCCGGGCCGACCTTGATCCGCGGCAGCCGGTCCTGGATCGCGGCGACCAGCGGCTCGGCGACCTCGCCCACCGCCACGACGACGCTGATTGCCATGCAACGCTCGCCTGCCGAGCCATAGGCGGCCGAGACCGCGGCATCCGCGGCCATCTGCACGTCGGCATCCGGCAGCACGACCATGTGGTTCTTGGCCCCACCCAGTGCCTGGACGCGCTTGCCCTTGGCCGTGCCGGTCTCGTAGATGTGCCTCGCGATGGGTGTCGAGCCCACGAACGAGATGGCCTTGATGTCCGGGTGGTCGAGGATGGCATCGACCGCCACCCTGTCGCCCTGGATGACGTTGAACACGCCGTCAGGGACGCCCGCCTCGTGCAGCAGCTGCGCCAGGAACAGCGACGCGGAGGGGTCCTTCTCGGAGGGCTTGAGCAGGAAGGTGTTGCCGCACGCGATGGCGTTGGCGAACATCCACATGGGCACCATCGCCGGGAAGTTGAAGGGCGTGATCCCCGCCACGACCCCCAGCGGCTGCCGGATCT
Source organism: Chloroflexota bacterium (assembly GCA_046328155.1). GTDB lineage: Bacteria > Chloroflexota > Limnocylindria > Limnocylindrales > CSP1-4 > JAFMJV01. Next base: position 44,788 of record JAXLXC010000003.1, on the reverse strand, counting down.
GGTACACGTCCACGCCCGTCGAGGCCTGCTCGCTGTACTGGCCCTTGACGAGCTGGGGGACGCCGCACGCGAACTCCAGGTTCTCGAGGCCGCGGGCGATCTCGCCCAAGGCGTCGCTGGGGACCTTGCCGTGCTCCGCGGTGAGCAGCGCACCCAGCTCGGTGCGACGCTCGGCGACCAGGTTGCGGATGTTGAACAGGATCTCCGTCCGCCTCGACAGCGAGGTCGCGCGCCAGGCGGGGAACGCCGCCTTGGCCGCAGCCACGGCAGCGGCCACCTCGTCGGCCGAGGCGAAGTCGACCTCCTTGGACTGCCGACCGGTCGCCGGGTCATAGACGGGCCCCGAGCGACCCGAGGCGCCGGGGACCAGTGCGCCCCCCATCCAGTGGCTGACGCGGGGCAGGGTCGTGCCGGTGCTGCTGGTGGGTTCCGCGAGCTGGGTCATGGCGATGGGACCTCGGGCGTGGTGGGCGTCAGGTCGGGTCGCGTCCGGCGCGTCGACCGCGTCTCGTGCGACCACCACGATACCGTCCGGACCGGCACGGCACCACCCGTCGGGTGCGGACGCCCCGGACGGCCGGCGTCAGCACGGCCGTGGATCAGGTGCGGCCGCCCTCCGCGGTCGACGGATGGACCGGGGGTGGTGCCCACAGCGGCAGGCCCTTGCGACGGATGCCCCAGACCGCCACGAACGCGGTGAACGCCACCGTGACGATGCCGGCGAAGGCCATCGTGGCGGTGACGCCGGCGCGGCTGGCCAGGCTGCCCATGAGCAGGCTGCCGATGGGCGTGGCCCCCGCGAACACCGTCGTGTACACGCTCATCACGCGACCACGCAGGGCGTCAGGCACGGCGAGCTGGATCATCGTGTTGGTCGTGGCGCCGATGGCCACCGTGGACCAGCCCACGAGGGCCAGGAGCGCCATGCTCACGGGCAGCAGCGTGGAGAACCCGGCGCCCGCCACGCCCAGACCCGCGAGCGTGCCCCCGATGAACACCCGACCGAGTGCGGCACGCCCCCCGAACGCGAGCATCAGCGCGCTCACCAGCGAGCCCACGCCCGCCGAGGCCATCAGGAACCCGTAGGTCTCCGCGCCGCCGTGGAGCACGTCGCGGGCCACGAGGGGCCCGAACACCGGGAAGTTGAGCGCGAACAGCGAGACGACGCCGATGAGCGAGACGCAGAGCAGGATGATGGGCGTCGCCCGCACGTATCGGAGCCCCTCCACGAGGCTGTCGGTGATGCCCCGGACCGATCGCTCGAGGTGGCGCCGCACGGGCGTCTGGAGGTCGCGCCCGTCCATCAGGAGGTAGCCCGCGATGACCACCAGATAGCTCGCCGAGTTGAGCAGGAACAGGGGCGCGAGGCCGATGAGGCCGATGAGCACCCCCGCGACGGCAGGCCCCACGACGCGCGCGGCGTTGAACGCGGCGCTGTTGAGCGCCACGGCCGACGCGATGTCCTCACGGCCCACCATCTCGACCACGAAGGACTGGCGGATGGGCATGTCGAACGCGTTGACGATGCCCAGGCAGAAGGCCATGACCATCACCTGCCAGACCTGGACGTGACCGCCCAGGACCAGCAGCCCCAGGACCAGTGCCAGCACGCACGCCGAACCCTGGGTGACCATCAGGCCCCGACGCTTGGGCAGCACGTCGGCGGCGATGCCCCCGAACAGGCCGAGCACCATCACCGGCAGGAACTGGGCCGCGGCCACGACGCCCAGCGCGACCGGGTCGTTGGTCAGCTCCAGCACCAGCCAGTCCTGGGCGACCGCCTGCATCCAGGTGCCCACGAGCGAGATCAGCTGGCCCGTGTAGAACAGCCGGAAGTTGCGCCACCGGAAGACCCGCAACCCGGCTGGCGTCCGGCGCGTCCCGGCGCCGGCGCCGCTCACGTGCCCCCGGTGGTCGGACGGAACCCAGCGGGGTCGTGCCGGCGGACCGCCAGCTCGATGAGGTCGACCGTCGCGGTGAGGCCCATCGACCCGGTGTCGATCGAGAGGTCGTACGCCTCGGCGTCCAGCCAGTCCCGGTCGAACAGGCGGCGGATGTAGCTGGAACGCAGGGCATCCATGTTCCGGCACAGCTCCCGGAGCGATCCCTCGTCGGGGCGCGTGTCCTCGGGGATCTCCTCGACGCGCGCGAGGAGATAGCGGATCCGGGCGTCGAGCGGCGCGTGCAGCTGCGCGTGCAGCACGTCCGGGCCACGGGGCACGATGTACGCGCCGCCTCGACCCATGATGACCGCGTTGCCCCGGGCCGCGGCCTCCTCGATCACGCCCCGCGTCAGCTGGGCCAGCCGCTCCTGGACCGCCGCGGTCGGCACCAGACCCCCCGGCAGGGGCGGCAGCGACGGGTCCGGACCACCCATCGCCAGGGCCGCGACGATCCGCTGCCAGAGCCCCGGCAGCTGCTCGTCGTAGCCCTCGGCCTCCTGCTCCGAGAGCCCGGCACGTTCCGCGACGTGGGCCACGATCTCCCGGTCGAGCAGCTCCGCGTCGAAGCGGGCTGCCAGCATCTTGCCGATGGGCCCGCCGGCGGCGGCGAACTGGCGGGAGATCGTGATGACGGGCATCAGGCGGGCGCCATGCGTCAGCCCGCTGCTGCTGCCAGCTCGGCCATGCGCGTCACGAGCCCGCGGACCGACGACGCCGACGCGTCGAACGCAGCCTGCTCCTCCGCCGTCAGCTCGATGGTCACGACCTCCTCGATGCCCGAGCGGCCGAGCCGCACCGGGACGCCCACGTACAGCCCGTCCACCCCATACGGGCCCTGGAGATAGGCCGCGCAGGGCAGCACCATGTGCCGGTCGTTGAGGATGGCGTCGACCATCTGGTAGGTGGACGCCGCGGGCGCGTAGAAGGCGCTGCCGGTCTTGAGCAGCGCCACGACCTCGGCGCCGCCATTGCGGGTGCGGTCCACGATGGCCTCGATGCGCTCGGCGCTCAGCAGCTCCGTGATGGGCACACCCCCCACCGTGGAGTAGCGCGGCAGCGGCACCATCGTGTCACCGTGGCCGCCCAGCACGAACGCGTGGGTGTTGGTCACCGAGACGCCCAGCTCCGCGGCGATGAAGCTCCGGAACCTCGCCGAGTCAAGCACGCCCGCCATGCCGATGACCCGCTCGGCGGGGAAGCCGGATGCCTGCAGGGCGACGTGGCACATGGCGTCGAGCGGGTTGGTGACCACGATGATGATGGCGTCCGGCGATGCGGCCGCAGCCTGCGACACCACGCTGCGCACGATGCCCGCGGTCTTGGCCCGCAGGTCGTCGCGGCTCATGCCGGGCTGTCGCGCGAGCCCCGACGTGACCACGATGACGTCTGAGCCGGCGGTGTCGGCGTAGTCGTTGGTGCCGGTGACGCGGCTGTCGTGGCCCAGCACGGGCGCCGCCTCCGCGAGGTCGAGCGCCTTGCCCTGGGGCAGGCCCTCCACGATGTCGACGAGCATGACGTCGGCGAGCCCGGCCTCCGCGACGCGCTGCGCGGTGGTCGCGCCGACGTTGCCGGCGCCGATGACGGTGACGAGTGGGTGGGACATGGGTGTGCGCGTTCTCCTGGCGTGCTGGTCCCGGCCCGGACCCCTGCGGCCGGGCGGGCGCGCCAATCGTATCAGCGGGTCGGCGTGCGCTCGCCCCGGCTGCCCGTCCGCGTACCATGCGGGCCATGCCCATCGACCATCCCGCCAGCGACCTCCGGCCCGGCACCGTGGCCGTGCATGCGGGCCAGGAGCCCGACGAGCTCACGGGTGCGGTGGCGCCGCCCATCTACCAGACCAGCACGTACGCCCAGGATGGCATCGGCCGTCCCCGCGGCGGGTGGGAGTACGCCCGGACGGGCAACCCCACGCGAGCCCGGCTCGAGCGTGCCGTGGCGACGCTCGAGGACGGCGCGCACGGGCTCGCGTTCGCCAGCGGGTCGGCGACCGCGACGACCATCGCCAACCTCGCCCGATCGGGCGAGCAGGTGATCGTCGCCGACGACGTGTACGGTGGCACGTATCGCATGTTCGAGCGGGTGCTCCGCGACCTGGGCATCGATGCCCGCTGGGTCGACCTGTCGGAGGACCCGGCCGCTGCCCTTGCGACGCACCTGACCCCCGACACGCGGCTGGTCTGGCTCGAGTCGCCCAGCAACCCGCTGCTCAAGGTCATCGACATCGCCGCGGTCGCGTCGGTGGCCCACGCGCATGTCGGCGCACGCGGCGAGCCGCCCATCGTGGTCGTGGACAACACGTTCGCGTCGCCGCTCGGCCAGCAGCCCCTGGCGTTGGGCGCGGACATCGCGTACCACAGCGCCACCAAGTATCTCGCTGGTCACTCGGACACCGTCAACGGGGTCCTGGCCACCTCCCGCACGGACCTCTACGAGCGGCTGCGCTTCCTCCAGAACGCGCTGGGCGCTGTGCCGGGGCCCTTCGACTGCTTCCTGGTGCTGCGGGGTCTGCGGACGCTCGATCTGCGGCTGGCGCGTCACTCCTCGAACGGGCTCGCCGTGGCGCAGGCGCTCGCCGCCCGCGACGACATCGCCGAGCTGCGCTACCCCGGGCTGGGGGAGGGGCGCTTCGCCCATCCGCACGCCGCACTGGCCGCGCGCCAGATGCGGGCGTTCGGCGGCATGGTCTCGTTCCAGCCATCGCCGCGTGGTGCTCGGAGCGCCGAGGAGCGGGCCGTGGCCGTCTGCGAGGCGACGCGGGTCTTCGCGATCGCGGAGTCGCTCGGCGGCGTCGAATCGCTCATCGAGATGCCGTTCGGGATGACCCATGGGGCGGTCCAGGGCTCGCCCCTGGAGGTCCCGCGCGCGCTCGTCCGGCTCTCCGTGGGCATCGAGGACCCGGCCGACCTGGTGGCCGACATCACCCAGGCGCTCGACCGCGCCTGACCAGCGACATCGTGAGCGCCATGCGCACCAAGGAGGGACACCGATGACACGTTGGGTGCGCGTGGCCATCGCGCTGCTGCTGACGCTGGCGGTCGCCGCGTGCAGCGGTGGCGGCAGCTCGCCCACGAGCCGGCCGACCGAGGCGCCGACCAGCGAGCCGACCAGCGAGCCGACCGAAGCGACCCTCGCGGTGCCGGACATCGTCGACGAGACCGAGCAGGACGGGCTCGTCGCGCTCGGTGCCGCTGGGCTGGCCGCGGGCGCCAGGAGCCGTGCCTACAGCGACGACTTCGACTCGGGCCGCATCGTCAGCACGGACCCGAAGGCGGGCGTGATCGTGGCGCGCGGCACTGCCATCGACTATGTGGTCTCACGCGGGCCCCGGCCGACCCCCTCGCCGACCGCCAAGGCCACGGCCAAGCCGACCGCCACGCCCACGGCCAAGCCGACCGCCAGGCCCACGGCCGGACCCACGTCGGAGCCGACCCTGACCCCCGCCACGCCCCCCGCGACCGAACCGGTGCCCACCACGGCGCCCGTCGAGCTGCCGTTGCCTGGGACGGCGTGGGTCCTCGCAGCGAACGTCGACGATGCCTCCACGACCGTGGACTCGCTCCAGGCCGGCGTTCACCGCCGCCTTCTCGGACACCGACATCTCGGGCACGGTCGTGTGCAACCAGTTCAGCGGTCCCTATGCCGTCGAGCCTGACGGACGCATCACCATCGGCGAGCTCGCGGTGACCGCGATGGCCTGCGCCGACGACGACGGCACCGCGCAGACGCAGTACCTGAGCGCCCTGCGTGCGTCGACCGGCTACCAGGCCACGGACACGCGCCTCCAGCTCACGGCCGATGACGGAACGCACCTGGTGTACGCGCCCGCACCGTCCGCCTCGCCGTCGCCGTCGCTGCCCCCGGGGTGACGCGCGGCACCACCGGGGGCTGACCGGTCGGGGCTCCTGGCCGACCGACCGGTCGGTTTGTTTATGATGACGCGATGGAGCGGACGCGAACCCCGAACGACGAGCGGACCCGCAAGCGTCGCGAGCGGATCCTCGATGCCGCGTTCCACGTCTTCAGCCGGACGGGATACCGCGACGCCGCGGTGGACGACATCGCGCGGGAGGCCGAGACCTCCAAGGGCGGCATCTACTTCCACTTCCCGACCAAGGAGTCGATCCTCATGGAGCTCATGGGCTCCACGGCGGACCGGCTCGTGGCCAAGGTCCAGGCGACGGTCGACGGGGAGCCCGCCGACCCGGTCGCGCGGGCCGGCGCCGCCATCGATGCCGTCCTCGGGATCTTCGCGGGGCATCGCTCGATGGCCCGACTGCTGCTCGTGGACGGGCTGGGTGCCGGCAGCCTGTTCCGGACCGAGACGCTGCGCCTGCATGACCGGTTCGTGCGCCTCATCGCGTCCTATCTCGACGGGGCGATCGCGGCCGGTGCCATCCCGCCCATCGACACCCAGGTCGCGGCCACCGCGTGGTTCGGCGCGCTCCACGAGCTGGTCATGGGCTGGCTGGTCGCGGAGCGGCCAGCGCCCCTCGAGGCGAGCGGCAGCGTGCTCCGGGCGCTGCTGCTCCGGAGCGTGGCCGTGCCCGAGGCGCGCATCGCGGAGCTGGCGGCCCGACGATGACGATGCTGCGGCCGCCCACGCAGGACCTGGGGACGCTGGGCGAGGCCCGGGGCCTCGTCGCGACCGCCGTGCGATGGCACGCCGTCGACCCCATCTCGGTGTTCGTCGCCGCGGCGGCGGCGGGTGTCGACGCCTGCCTGTGGCACCAGCCGGCGACCGGTCGCTCGCTGGTGGGCATCGATGTCGTGGCGCGTCTGGCGCCGCAGGGGGTCGACCGCTTCGCCGAGCTCGAGGACGGGTGGCGGGACCTCCGGTCGGGCATCCGGGTGGAGGGGCCCGCGGCAGACAGCCCGCTCGCGGGACCGATGCTCATCGGGGGCGCCACCTTCCGCGACCACCCCAGCGCCGATCCCCGGTGGTCCGGGTTCGAGACGGCGGCGTTCGATGTGCCCCGGGTGCTCCTCGCGACCCGGGACGAGCAGACCGTGCTCACGCGCGTCGAGCCAGCCGGCGGGTCGGATTCGCCGTCCGCCGAGGCCTTCATGGACCGGCTGCTCGGGGGCCACGCTCGGTCACGCGGCGGCCCGGCTGCCGCGTGGGCGGTCGCGGGGACCGAGCCTGATCGGCCCGCCTGGGGCTCGTCGGTCGCGCGGATCACGGGGGCCGTGGGACGGGGCCGCCTCGACAAGGTGGTGCTCGCACGCCGGGTGGACCTGGTCGCGGACCGGCCCATCGACCTCGATGACGTCCTGGCACGGCTCGAGGCCGCCGATCGTGGCGACCCGAGCCCTGGCGCGCGGCTGCCATCGACCGTGTTCGCGTTCGCGCGGCGCGGCCGCACGTTCGTCGGCTCGTCACCCGAGCTCATCGCCTCGGTGCGGGGCCGGACGCTGCGGACGATGGCCCTCGCGGGGACCACGGGGCGGGGGCTGGACGCGGCCGCGGACGCGGCGCTCGGCGCGGCGCTGCTGGCCTCCGAGAAGGATCGGGAGGAGCATGCCGTGGTCGCGACGATGCTCCGCGCCACGCTTGCGCCCCTGGTCACGGACCTCGCGCTGCCGCGGGCACCCAGGATCGTCCGGACGGCACGGCTCCAGCACCTGCTGACGGACGTGACCGCGGACCTCCGGCCGGATGTGGGGCTGCTGGATGTCGTCCGACGGGTGCATCCGACGCCTGCCGTGGCCGGCTGGCCCACCGACGCCGCGCTGGAGCTGCTGGACGAGGAGAGCGCCCTCGACCGGGGCTGGTATGCGGGTCCCGTGGGCTGGGTCGACCGCTTCGGCGACGGTGACATGGCCGTCGCCATCCGCTCCGGGGTCGTGGGGGCACGCGAGGCCAGCCTGTTCGCCGGCTGCGGAATCGTCGCCGACTCCGAGCCGGACCGCGAGTGGGACGAGTCGACGCTCAAGATGCGGGTCATGGGCGACGCCCTGGGCTGGGACGCCACGTGAGCCAGCGCCCGACCATCGTGGGGACGCCCGCCGCGCCGCTCCGCGCGTTCGTGGAGGAGCTGGTGGCCGCGGGCGTCCAGGACGCGGTGGTGTGCCCGGGCTCCCGCTCGACCCCCATGGCACTGGCGCTTGCCGCGCATCCCCTGCTGCGGGTGCTCGTCGACCTCGACGAGCGGGGTGCGGGCTTCTTGGCGCTGGGCCTCGCACGGGCCTCCCGGCGCCCGGTCGCCGTGCTGGTCACGTCCGGCACGGCCGCCGCCAACCTGCTGCCCGCGGTCGTCGAGGCTGACGCGGGTCGGGTCCCGCTCATCGTGCTCACGGCCGACCGGCCGCCGGAGCTGCGAGACCGAGGCTCCGCCCAGACCATCGACCAGGTCCGGATGTTCGGCGCTTCGCGCGTTGGGACGCCGAGCTGCCCGTGCCTGCCGATGACCCCAGCCAGCTCGCACACGTCCGTCACGTGGTGGGGCGTGCCGTCGCGACGGCAGTGGCCGCGCCGGCGGGCCCAGTGCATCTGGACCTGCCCTATCGCGAGCCGCTCCTGCCCGATGGGTCGCTGTTCCCCACGGGGCCGGCGACGCCCTTCGGCACGCTCGTCCCGTTCACGCGCGTGCCGCGCGCCGACCTGGTCCCCACGGCGACCGCCGAGCTCGCCGCGCATCGCCTTGCACGAGCACGCCGCCCGGTCATCTGGTGCGGGGCCCTCGATGACGGGCCGTTCCCGGATGCCGTGACGCGGCTCGCCGAGCGGTTGGGAGCGCCCATCCTGGCGGACGGGCTGGCCAACCTCCGGATGGGCCGCCATGACCGCAGCCGGGTCATCGCGCGCACCGCCACCCTCCTGCGCGCCCCGGCCTTCACCGCCGCCCATCGTCCGGACGTGGTGCTCCGCTTCGGCGGCACGCCCACGGCGCGGACCACGCTCGAGTGGCTCGCCATGTCGGACGCTGACCACATCGTGGTCGACGACGGAGGCTGGAACGAGCCCACGTTGCGTCCATCGATGCTGGTCCAGGCGCCTGCGGCGAACCTCGCTTCGATGATCGCGGAGACGCTTGCCGATGCGAACGATGTCGCGGCGGGCATGACGGAGCCAGACTGGCTTGACGCGTGGCGCGCAGCGGACGCCCGCGCCGACCGGGCCATCCGTGACGAGCTCGAGCTGATCGCCGCATCCGGCGAGCCATTCGAGGGTGCCGTGTTCGCGGAGCTCGGCGAGGCCCTGTCCGGCCCCGTCACGCTCTGGGTGGGCAGCTCGATGCCCGTCCGCGACCTCGACACGTTCCTGCCGGGCGGCAGCGCGTCGCTTCGCTGTCTCGCGAACCGAGGAGCCAACGGGATCGACGGCGTGGTGTCGTCGGCGCTCGGCGCAGCCGCGGCGGATGATCGGCCGGTGGTCCTGGTGCTGGGCGACCTGTCGTTCCTCCACGACGTCAACGCGCTGGCCACGGCGCGCATCCCCGACGCGCGCCTGACGATCGTGCTCGTCGACAACGACGGCGGCGGCATCTTCTCGTTCCTGCCCCAGGCGACCGCCGACCGGCCGGAGCTCGGGCTCCCGGAGCGCTTCGAGGAGCTCCTGGGCACGCCCCACGGCGCCGACCTGGCGGCCGTGGCGCGAGCGCTCGGCGCCGAGGTGACCGAGGTGCGGCCGGGCATCATCGGCCGCGCGGTCGCCGAGGCGGTGGACCGACCAGGCATCCAGGTGCTCCGGCTGCGCACGGAGCGTGCCCGCAACGTGGCGCTGCATGCGCGCGTCCTGTCCGCTGCCGTCGAGGCCATCGGATGACCCGGATCGCCACGCGGGATGGCGTCGCGTATGACGTCCACGACCGCGGCTCGGGCAGGCCCATCGTGCTGCTCCATGGCTTCGCCGGGAGCAGCCGGACGTGGACGCCCGTGGTCGACGGCCTCGGCCGCGATCGGCGACTGCTGCTCGTCGACCTGCTGGGCCATGGGGGCTCCGATGCGCCTGGACCGACGCGTCACGAGGTCGAGCGGCAGGCCGCCGACATCGCATCGCTCATCGATGGCTTGGCCGATGGCAGCGCGGACGTGGTGGGCTATTCCTTCGGCGCCCGGGTCGCGCTGCGGCTCGCCCTCGACATGCCGGGCGTCGTGCGACGGCTCGTCCTCGAGTCACCCTCGGCGGGCATCGCCGACCCACAGGCCCGCGAGGCACGGGTCGCTGCCGACGAGCGCTGGGCGTCGCTGCTCGACGGCGGCGACCTCGCGGCGTTCCACGACGCCTGGGAGGCCCAGCCCGTGTTCGCCAGCCGTGCGACGCTGCCCGACGAGGTCCGGGCCGCCATCCGCGAGGAGCATCTGGCCGCGAACGCCCGTGGGCTGGGCTCCAGCCTGCGTGGGGCCGGGCAGGGCGCGATGCGTCCGCTCCACGATCGGCTGGGCGGCCTCACCGCACCGACGCTGGTCGTCGCGGGTGCGCTCGACCCGGTCGGTCGGGATCGCGCCGCCGAGGTGAGCGCCCTCGTGCCGCGCGCACGCCTCGAGGTGGTGGCGGATGCGGGGCATGCGCCGCACATCGAGCGGCCCGGGTCATTCATTCGCATCGCTAACGAATTCCTGACCCATCGAGGAGAGCCATGAGCGTCACCTGGACCCCGGTCCGAGCCTACGAGGACATCCGCTACGAGCACTCGGGGACCGGCATCGCCCGAGTCACCATCGACCGTCAGCGCGTCCGCAATGCGTTCCGGCCCCAGACCGTGCGCGAGATGCTGGATGCCTTCCGCGACATGCGTGACGACCCCACCATCGGCGTCGCCCTGCTGACGGGCGCAGGCGACGTCGCGTTCTGCTCCGGTGGCGACCAGAGCTACAAGGTCCAGGGTGGCTACCAGGACAGCGATGGGGTCGCCCGACTCAACGTGCTCGACCTCCAGCGGCTCATCCGCTCGCTGCCCATCCCCGTCATCGCGCTCGTCAACGGGTATGCCATCGGCGGCGGCCACGTGCTCCACGTCGTGTGCGACCTGTCCATCGCCGGCGACAACGCCGTGTTCGGCCAGACGGGGCCCAAGGTGGGCTCGTTCGACGCCGGATACGGCGCCACGATGCTGGCGCGGATCGTGGGCCACAAGAAGGCGCGCGAGATCTGGTACCTGTGCCGCCAGTACGACGCGCAGCAGGCGCTGGAGATGGGCCTCGTCAACGCGGTGGTCCCCCTCGCGGACCTGGAGGCGACGGGCATCGAGTGGGCGGAGGAGATCCTTGACAAGAGCCCCACCGCGATCCGGTTCCTCAAGCGGGCGTTCAACGCGGACGTCGACGGCCTGGCGGGTCTCCAGGAGCTGGCGGGCGACGCCACGATGCTGTTCTATGCCACCGAGGAGGCGCACGAGGGCAGCCGGGCGTTCCTGGAGAAGCGGCGGCCCGACTTCTCGCGCTTCCCGCGCCGCCCATGACCACGCGCGACGTGGCGGCACCCTCGGTGGCGCGGGCCTGGCTGCTGGCGTCTCGTCCCCGGACGCTGCCGGCGGCCATCGGACCCGTGCTCGTGGGCATCGGGGTCGGGCTGGCGCAGGGCTCGCTCGACGCGCTCCTCGCCGCGGCGTGCCTCCTCGTCGCGCTGCTCCTCCAGGTCGCCGCGAACCTCGCCAACGACCTGTTCGACCATCGGTCGGGCGCCGACGCCGGCGACCGGCTGGGTCCCCAGCGGGCGGCCGCCAGCGGCATCCTCTCGGAACGAGCGCTGGCCGCGGGAACGACGCTGTGCCTGGTCGCGGCCGGCCTCGTGGGGCTGCTGCTGGTGGCCGAGGGCGGCATCGTGCTGCTGGTGCTCGGGGCGCTGTGCATGGTCGCCGCCGTGGCCTACACGGGAGGGCCCTTCCCCTACGGCTATCGCGGCCTGGGCGAGGTGGCGGTGTTCCTCACGTTCGGGGTGCTCGCGGTGGCCGGCACGGCCTATCTCCAGACCGGCGCGTGGACCGCGCTGGCCCTGGTCGCCTCCGTCCCGCCCGGCTGCCTCGTCACCGCCATCCTCGTGGTCAACAACCTGCGCGACATCGGACCCGACCAGCGAGCCCGCAAGGTGACGCTCGCGGTACGGTACGGTGCCCGGTTCGCGCGTCTGGAATACCTGGCCCTGATGGCGACGGCATGCGTCGTGCCGTGCCTGCTGCTGCTGATGGGAGCGACCAACGTGTCCGTGCTGCTGCCGCTGGCGACCATCCCCGCGATGGTGCCGCTCGCCCGCGAGGTGCTCGCCGACGGCGACCCCCGCCGGCTCAATGCCGTGCTCGCCGGGACCGCGCGGGTGGGTCTCGCGTTCTGTGCCCTGTTCGCCCTGGGCCTGGCGCTCGACGACGTGGTCCGCTGGCCATGAGCGTCATCACGGGCGTCGACCTGCGGCTGCTCCACCTCGCCTTCCGCGAGCCCGTCCGCCTGGGGCTCGATTGGGTCACGTCCCGGGACGTGGGCGTCGTCCGCCTCGAGGACGAGGCCGGGCTGGTCGGCCTCGGGGAGACCTTCGAGCAGCCCCATCCCGACGCCATGGCGACCGTGCGCTCGTGGGCGATCGGCCGGACGCCCATGGAGCTCCTCGTCGCCGGCGGGCCGTGGGTCCTGGGGGTCCTCCCCCACCGCCTGTGCGGGGCCATCGACGGCGCGCTCGCCGACCTCGAGGCGCGCCAGTCGGGCGTCTCGGTGGCACGCTCGCTCGCCGAGGGCGAGGTAGCCGAGGAGGTCACGGTCAATGGCCTCCTGGTTGCGACGGCGCCGGGCATGGCACCCGCGATGGCCGCGCGCGGGCTGGCGGCCGATGGCTACGGGACCATCAAGCTCAAGCTCGAGGGAGCGGTCGATGGGTCACCGGCCCCATGGTGGACGGCAGCCCTCGCCGGGGTCCGCGAGGCCGTGGGGCCGGGCGTCGCCCTGCGTGTGGACCTCAATGGCGCCCTGTCGCCCGACGCGGCGCTCCGATGGCTGCCGACGCTCGTCGGGCTGGGTCTCGAGTACGTCGAGCAGCCGATCGATCCGGCGCATGGGCCGGATGCCCTCGCGGCGCTGCGTGAGACGGGCGTGCCGGTCGCGGCGGACGAGGCCGTCACCGACCTCCTCGCCGCGCTCGACCTGCTCGAGGCCGGCTGCGACACGCTCGTCCTCAAGCCGGCTCGCGTGGGTGGCCCGCTGCGTGCCGCGGAGATCGCCCAGGCAGCCGCCGATGCGCGTGCCACGGTGGTGGTCTCCACGCTGTACGAGACGGGCGTGGGTCTGGCCACCGCCCTGCACGTCGCCGCGACCGTGCCGGGCGTCCAGGCCCATGGGCTGGCCACGGCGGGGTTGGTCGTGGACGACGCGCCCGTCGGGCTCCCGCCCGTGGTGCGTGGGAGGATGGCGGTGACGGGCCCCGGGCTGGGCGTCTCGCTGCCGTGACCGATCCACTCGTGGTCGCGGCGGCCCGCTGGCCGGATGCCCCGGCCGTGGCCGACGGGGCGGTCCCCCGGACCTGGGCCCGGCTGCTGCGCGACGCCCTGCAGCTGGCCCACGCGCTCGATGTGGCGCCGGGTGCGAGGGTCGCCCTCCTCGCGGACGATCGTGCCGACGCGGTCGTGGGCATCCATGCCGCCCGGCTTGCCGGGGCGGTCCTGGTGCCGCTCCATCGCCGTCTGAGCGCCGTCGAGCTGACGGACCAGGTGTCAGGGACCCGCCCCGAGCTGCTGCTGCACGACGACGCGCACGCCGACGTCGCGGGCGCGATCGCGACGGGCGTATCGATCCGGACGCTGTACCGGCCGTCACGCTGGCCGGATCGTCGAGCCCAACACGCCAGCTGCCGGCGATGGGGCGACGCTCCCAGGGAACGTCGTCCTACGCCTCGGGGACGACGGCACGCCCCCGTGGCGTCGTGCTGACCCGTGGCGCGCTGCTGGCCAGCGCGGTGACAACGCCTATGGGGCTGCGTTCTGGGCCGGCGGGGCCGGCGGACTGGTGGCTGCTCGGCGCTCCCTGCTCACGCGTCTGCGCGGCGCCTGGCGTAGTCCTGCGGCCGCTCCTCTCAGGTGCCGCCTGACGGTCCGCCCGCTTCGACCCAGTTCGGTCCGCGCCGCCATCGCCGGCGACGGCGTGACGCTCGTGTCGCTCGTGCCCACCCAGCTGGCGCGTCTCCTCGACGCAGGCCCCGGTCCCCTCGGGGACGCTGCGGACCGTGCTCCTGGGCATGCGCACACCAGGGCTGCTCAAGGACGGCACTGGTCGTCGTCTTCAAGATCGGCACCGCGAGGCCTGCGTCGACCACCTACGGGCTGACCGAGGCCGCGTCGGGCGTGACCGCCCTCCCGGCGAGTGAGGCTGCGCTCGCGGCAGGCAGCGCCCGCGCCCGCTGCCGGGCATGCGCGTGCGGGTGCTGGGCGAGGATGGGGTGGACGCGCGCAGGTCTATGGCCGATCTGTTCGTGGAGCGGGCCAGCCTCGCCGCTGGCTATCGTCTCGACGACGTGGCCACGACGGCCGCCACCTTCCGTGACGGCTGGCTCCACACCCGGGACCTGGGCCGGCTGGACGCCGATGGTCGGCTCTGGGTCCTCGACCGACTCGACGAGATGATGGAAGTCACGGGTGGCGAGAACGTCTCGCCCGCGGAGGTGGAGGCCGTCCTCGCGACGCACCCGGCCATCGCCGACGTGGCGGTCGTGGGGTCGGCCCGACCCGCGCTGTTGAGCGCCCGTTGCCGTGGTGGCCGTCGGGCAGGTCACGGGCACCATCGACGCAGGTGAGGGTCCGCGACTTCGCCCGGCCGCGGCTGGCGGGCTACAAGCTCCCGGTGGCCGTCGTCGCCGTGCCCCAGATCCCCCGGACCGCGTCAGGCAAGGTGGTCCGCAGGGAGGTCGGTGCCCTGCTCGACCACGACCCGCCGGCTCTCCGGCCTCGCCTGTCGCGGGGTCGCTGGCTCCGGCCTCGCCTGTCGTGGGTTCGCACGACCTGCCGCGCCGGACGGGGCGGTCGTCGAGACCATGGGCGAGGGTCCGGCCGTGGTGCTGCTCCACGCCACCCTGTCGAACGCGCTGGAGCTGCGGGGCCTCGCGACGTCGCTGTCGAGCCGCTGCCGCGTCGCGTCGGTCGACCGCCGGTCGGCCGGCGCCAGCCGGATGCCGCCCACCGACGCAGGCGGTCCATCGACATGCGCGTCGTCGACGACCTCCTGGCCGTGCTCGATGCGCTCGCGCCGGGCGAGCGCCCGCTCGTGGTCGGCCACTCGTTCGGCGGCTGCGTGGCACTGGAGCTTGCGGCGCGGCATCCCGGGCGGGTGGCCGGGTCGTTGAACACCCCTGCTCCCCGCTGCTCGCCCCCGGCGCGGTGCCGGACCTGGGGGCGCTGGGCGACCGCATCGCGGCCATCGCGCGGCGGCAGGGTCCGCAGGCGGCGGCGCTGAGTTCCTGGACGCCGTGCGTGGTCCCGGCACCGCGGCGCGTCTGCCGGCAGGCGCACGCGACCGACTGGGCGCCGAGGGCCGCTCGGCGGTCGCGGACGCGGCACTCCTGGGTCTCGAGCCCGGGGGGCTCGGGCGAATCGAGGCACCCGTGGTGACCGCCATCGGCGGACGCAGGGCCGGACCCTGCGCGGCGGTCGCGGATGCCCTCGCGCGAGCCATCGCCAGCCTACCAGATCGAACGGCTGGGCGAGCTGGGGCATGGCGCTCGGTCAGCCAGCCGAGGGTGGTGGGCGCTGCGCATCATCGGCTTCGGCGCGGACGATCGGCGTCATCGAGGACGCACGGGGAGGTCGCGGTGAGCGAGGGCAACCAGGTGGAGCCCGACCAGGTCCGCGAGATGTTCGACACCATCAGCGGCGTCTACGACCCCATGAACACGCTCATCGGCAACCTTCCAGGAGCCGCGCTGGCGACGCCGGGCCGTGCGGGCGGCGGCGCTGGCGCCCGGCATGCGGGCGCTGGACGTCGCGACCGGCACCGGCAAGGTCGCCCACGACCTGTGGCAGGCAGTCCATCCGGGTGGCGAGGTGACGGGGGTCGACTTCAGCGAGGGGATGCTCGCGGTGGCCGGCGGCAGTACGAGGGGCGCCGCGGGGCTGCGCTTCGCCGCCGGGGACGCCCTCGCGCTGCCGGTCGAGGACGGCACGTTCGATGCGGCGACCATCGCGTTCGGGATGCGCAACCTGTCGGACTATCTGCAAGGGGTTCGCGGAGATGCGGCGCGCGGTGCGGCCCGGGGGACGGGTCGTGTGCCTCGGTCGCGCGCCCGACCAGCTGGCTGGCGAGGGCCGCCCAGGCGTGGTTCGACCGGGTGGTGCCGCTCATCGGGCGGGTCGCCGGGCGGGGCGGTGCGTACGGCTATCTCGTCTCGAGCACCGGAGCCTATCCGACCCGGCGCGCATCGCGGGATGCGTACGCGAGTCGGTCTGGAATGTCGGTGGGAGCCCAGCAGCGCTGGCATCGTGGCACTGCACGTGGTCGCCGCGCGGCCACGGCCGCGGGGGTCGCGCCGCCCTCGGGGCTCCGTGCGCCCGTGCCAGCCGAGGTCCCGCACCGGGACCAGGCGCACGGCCTGGCTGTAGCTGCGCAGGTACTCCTCGCGCGTCAGCCCGATGGAGGCGAGGTCTGACGCGTACTTGGCCCAGTGCGACTCCGGCAGGAACGCGTCCACGGGCGTGTCCGGCAGCTCCGCGCGCGCCTCGACGAGCCCCACGTCGAAGTCCTCCTCGGCATTCCCGAGCGCGACCATCACCCGCGGCTCCGCGCGCATGTCCGCCACCTTCTCGGCAGGGGGCTTGCTGGCGAGCAGGATCGAAGCGCCATCCCAGCTGAACCAGATGGGCACGAGACCCGGGAACCCGTCCGTGCCGAACGTGGACAACCAGAGCACCTCCTCGGTCCGAAGGAAGTGCGCGACCCGGTCGGGTGGCTGGGGCGGGGTGGTGGCGTCCATGCCCACATCGTCGGGCATCGCGGGGCCGCATCCCAGCGACGGTCGTCGCCTGGGGCATCGGCGGGATGACGTAGCGGGCGACGTCGCGCGTAGGATGGCGCGATGCTCGAGGTGGCCGGTGCGGCGTTCTGGGGTGGCATCGCCGCTGCCGCGCTGCTGCTGGGCGCCGCGATCGCGATGGCCGTGCGGCTGCCGGACCGGGTCTTGGGCCTCGTCCTCGCGTTCGGGGCGGGCGTGCTCATGAGCGCGGTCGCGTACGAGCTCGTCGAGGAGGCGCTCCAGGCCGAGCTCGGCTCGCCCCTGGTCGCGCTCGGCTTCGCGTCGGGCGCCGTCGTGTTCTACGCGGGCAGCGTGCTGATCGCCGGACGCGACCACCGGCCTGCGAGCGCCCGTCAGGGGAAGGAGGCTGCCGGCACGGCGCAGGGTCTCCAGATCGTGCTGGGGGCGGTGCTCGACGGCATCCCGGAGTCCGTGGTCTTGGGCGCGTCCCTGGTGGGCGGTGCCGGGATCAGCGTGCCGGTGCTGGTCGCGGTGCTCGTGTCCAACGTGCCGGAGGGGATCGGGGCCTCCGCCGACATGCGCGCGGCGGGCACCAGGACCCGCACCATCATGGGCATCTGGCTGGTCGTGGTGGTCGCCAGCGCCGTCGCGTCGGGCCTGGGCTACGCCCTGCTGCGGGACGCCTCGCCGGAGGTGGTCGCGACCGTCCAGACGTTCGCGGCCGGCGCCATCATCGCGATGCTCGCTGAGTCGATGATCCCCGAGGCCTACGACCAGGGCGGTCGAGCCGTGGGCCTCGCCACCGCGTTCGGCTTCGCGGTCTCCGCCCTGCTCTCGTTCGCCAGCTGAGCGGTCGCCCGGGATCGGGGGTCAGAGGGCCAGGATCGCCTCGTCGACCCGCTGGCAGCATGCCTGGTCGCGATGCGAGAAGACGGTGGCGGCGCGCTCCGTGTACAGCGGCTCCCGTTCGCAGCCCGTGGCCAGATACCGCTCGATGTGGCCCAGCAGCTGGTCCACGTCCCGGGCCACGGGGCCGAAGCCCAGCGTGTCGAAGGTCATCCAGCCCTGTCCGTAGTGGCCCCACAGGTACTCGGCCTCGTCGAACGGCGCGTGGATGACCGCGCGACCCAAGTACGCCGCGTCGAACACCACGGATGACCAGTCCGTGATGAACAGGCCGCAGTCGATGAGCGCGTCCTTGACCTCGCGCTGCTTGAAGCTGGACAGGCGGATGCGGGGATGCGGCGGCTCCATCCCCCGATAGAAGCGGTCGATGTTGTAGTGGGGATAGAACTCGAGCGTGTAGTCGTGGCGCTCGAGGGCGGCGTGCAGTCGGGGGGCGGTGAGGAGCTCCCGGAAGAACGCCTCGTAATGCGAGCCGGTGAAGGAGTCGGGGGCGCCGGGCTCCCGACGCGGTGGCACGAGGTATTGGCGCCAGGTGGGCATCAACACCACGACCCGCTTGGGCGGCGTGGGCGCCAGCAGGTCGTAGCGGGGCAACCCCGTCGTGCGCACCTGCTCGGTGTAGCCCGTGATGGACCGGATGTACTCGGCCTCGGGTGGGCCGACCGCGACGCAGATGTCGAGCCCCGCCTTGCGCAGCTCGAAGGCGAGCGTGCGGACCCCCAGGACGCCGTGCTTGAGGTACGCCCGCTTGCTGCCGATGCGCCACAGCAGGTGCAGCCGATGGTCCCGGGAGCCCCACTCGGTGGGTAGCAGGTACCGGTCGAGGTTGTGGCTGCCCACGAGGACATCCGCATGGAGCGCCAGCAGCCGATGGCGCAACCCGCCGTGCCACACGACGTTGCCAAAGGGCAGGACCTTCTCCCGGTTGGGCGCGTCCCGCCGGATGACGTAGTAGGCACGGCGCCTGGGGTGCTGGGTGCGCAGATAGCGGAAGAACGCCCGCCCGTTGTCCTGGGCGGTGTCGGTGCGCTCGCCCACGAGCCAGATCGGCCCGCCCAGGCGCAGCGGCCAGGTCAGCTGGCGGAGGATCCACTCCCGCCACACGTGGCGCACCTGGTAGGTGCGGACCATGTCCGCCAGGAACGAGCCGGGCCGACGCGGACGGAGCGAGTAGGCCACGTCGGCGGCCAGCTGCCGCGCGTCCCATCGGACGCGGGCCCCGATGCCGCCCGCAGGCGCTCGGAGGATGAGCATCGTGCCGTGGCCGGGCCGCACCTGGACCCAGGCGTCGCCCGCCCGCCGACGTCGGCCGGCGCGCATGATGCCGTCGCTGGGCCACAGGTCGAAGGTGACCTCGCGACCCAGGACCGGCATCCGCAGCGTGATGGGCCAGATGCCCTCGGGGACCTGGTCGAGCGGGATGGTCACGTGGAACGAGAACTCGCGCCGCGAGCCGTCCCCCTGCACCCACGTGCCCTGCCCCACGGGGAACGCGCGACCACCCAGCCGGAGCGCCATCGCTGCCGCGGGCAGCGGCGTGGGGCCCGGGAACGGCTCGAACAGGGACACCCGACCGCCGAATTCGACCCCTGCGTCCCCGACCACCGCGGACGACAGCTCGATGCGCAGGCCACCCGGGCCCACCTGGACGCTCCCACGACGCGACGGTCGGACCGGGCCCTGCCGATGGAACCGCGAGTCGCGAGCCCGCCGGATGAGCTGGTCGATCACGTGCCGGACCGCCGTCGCCCGTCAGGCACGTGCGAGGCCGGATGTCGGGCGCGGGACCGTGAGCGCACGCCGATACCTCGTTCCAGGGGTGGCCGGTCTTGGGTGTGCACGGGCCGGGCGCCCCACGTGGTCCGCGGCACGTCGGCCGGCGCTGACCGCCGCACGACGGTCGGGGACGATAGCACAGCGGCGCGCCGCGGTCGGCGGACCGGGTCGGCAGGCGGTCGGCCGCTGCCGACGACCGTCAGGGGCGGGGGCCGGCTGCCACGACGTGGGCATCCACGCGCCCCGCGAACCGCTCGAAGTTCTCCACGAACATGGCGGCCAGCCGACGCGCCTGCTCGTCGTAGGCGGCGGCATCCGCCCAGGTGCCACGCGGGTCGAGGACCTCCGTGGGCACGTTCGGCACGGCGGTCGGCACCTCGACCCCGAACACGGGATGGGTGACCGTGGGCACGCCCTCGAGCGCCCCGTCGAGCGCCGCACGGACCATGTCCCGGGTCTGCTGGATGTTCATGCGATGGCCCACGCCGTACGGGCCGCCGGTCCAGCCGGTGTTGACGAGCCAGACGGGGACCTCGTGGCGGTCGAGGCGCTCGCCGAGCATGGCCGCGTACTCCGCCGGGTGCCGGGGCATGAACGGCGCCCCGAAGCAGGTCGAGAAGGTGGCCTGGGGCTCGGCGACGCCCACCTCGGTGCCCGCGAGCTTCGCGGTGTAGCCGCTGATGAAGTGGTACATGGCCTGGTCGCGCGACAGCCGGGAGATCGGCGGCAGCACCCCGAACGCATCCGCGGTCAGGAACACGATCGCCGAGGGATGCCCGGTGATCCCGGTGTCCGAGCTGTTGCTGATGAAGCCCAGCGGGAATGCGGCGCGGGTGTTCTCGGTCAGGCGGTCGGAGTCGAGGTCGAGCAGACGCGTCGCAGGGTCCAGGTCGACGTTCTCGAGGATGGTCCCGAAGCGTCGCGTGGTGGACCAGATGTCCGGCTCGTAGACGTGCGACAGCTTGATGGTCTTGGCGTAGCAGCCGCCCTCGAAGTTGAACACGCCATCGGCGCCCCAGCCGTGCTCGTCGTCGCCGATGAGCGTGCGGTTGGGGTCGGCGGACAGGGTGGTCTTGCCGGTGCCCGAGAGGCCGAAGAAGATCGCGGAGCGACCATCGGCGCCCACGTTCACCGACGAGTGCATGGGCAGGACGCCCTCGGCCGGCAGCCGGTAGTTGAGGATGCCGAAGGCGCCCTTCTTCATCTCGCCGGCGTACTCGGTGCCCCCGATGAGGATCTCCTGGCGGCCGTAGTGGACCAGGACCACGGTCTCGGAGCGCACGCCGTCGCGCGCCGGGTCCGCCCGGAACGAGGGCGCGTCCACGATCGTGAAGTCGGGCTCGAAGCCCTCCAGCTCGGCCGCGGTGGGCAGCCGGAACAGGTTCGCGCAGAAGATGCTCGCCCAGGCCGTCTCGGTGTAGGCCCGGACGCGACGTCGCCAGCGCGGGTCGGCACCCACGAAGCAGTCGCGGACGTACACGCGACGCGAGGCGAGGTGGTCGATCATGCGCGCGCGGAGGGCGTCATAGGCCGGCTCGCTGATGGGTCGGTTGAAGCCGCCCCACCAGACCCCCTCGTGGGCGTCGCCCACGTCCACGGTGTACTTGTCCTGCGGCGACCGCCCGGTGTGCGCACCCGTGCGCACCACCAGCGGCCCGCCCTCGGTCAGCATGCCCTCCCCGTCACGGAGCGCGTGCTCCACGAGCTCGGGGATCGCGAGGTTGGCCCGGCGCTCGCGGCCGAGCTGCGAGAGCGATCGGGGGAGCGTGGTTGTGGTCGCGGACATCGGACAGCCTCCAGGGCGCGGCGCGCCCGCCACGCTGTGCATGCAGACCGGCCGCGCGTGGGACGTCGCGAACGACGTCGAAGTCGGCTTCCGCAGTCCGATGATCGGAGACGATCCTATCACCCGGCGTCGAGGTGCTGGGGCGTTTGGCGGGCGATCCGCGCCGGTCAGCGGTGGTCGGACCGGCCCAGATGCGTCAGATGCTCCAGCAGGTCCAGCTTGGTCACCACGCCCGCCGGTCGGCCGTCTCGGACGGCGATGAGCGCCTGGGCCCCCCTCGCGAGCGTCTCGAACGCATCGTCGAGCGAGGCGTCGAGGTCGATGGTCGGCAGTGGCCGGCCCATCACCTCGCCCACGGTGCGGTCGACGGTCGCGGGGTCCCGGAACACGCGGTCGAGGAGCTGCTTCTCGTCCACCGAGCCCACGATGCCCTCGATCGCGTCGTCGTCACGCTCGGTCACCGGCATCTGGCTGATGCCCCAGTGCTGGAGCGTCTCGATGACCTGCGCCACGCGCTCGGTGGTGCGCGCGAGCACCACGGGCGGGAGCTCCGGTCCGTGGTGCCGCCCGGCCAGCACGGCGCGGACGCGCTCCCGACCCGCGCCGCTGCCCATGAGCCCGTTCTTGCGCATCCACTCGTCGTCGTAGAGCTTGGAGAGGTAGGAGCGACCGCCGTCCGCCAGCAGCACCACGACCACCGCATCGCTGCCGCCGGGCGAGGCCGTCAGCTCGCGGCCGACCGTCAGTGCCGCCACGAGGGCGGTGCCACAGGACTCGCCCGCGAGGATCCCCTCCTCCCGGGTGAGACGGCGCGCCGCGGCGAACGCGTCCGCGTCACTCACCCTGACCCATCGGTCGACGACGTCAGGGTCGTACGTGCCCGGGAAGAAGTCCTCGCCCACGCCCTCGGTGAGATACGGGCGCGGCGTGTCCCCGGACAGCACGCTGCCCTCCGGGTCGGCACCCACGATGGTGATGGCGGGGTCCATGCCCTTGAGATGCCTGCCCGCGCCGCTGATGGTGCCGCCGGTCCCGGCCGCCACCACCACGTGGGTCACCCGACCCTCCGTCTGGCGCCAGATCTCGGGGCCGGTCGTCAGCTCGTGCGCGCGGGGGTTCTCGAGGTTGTGGTACTGGTCGGGCTGGAACGCCCCCGGGATGTCGCGCGCCAGCCGACGCGCCACGGAGTAGTAGCTCTCGGGGGATTCGGGCGGCACGTTGGTGGGGCACAGCACGACCTCGGCGCCGTAGGCTCGCAGCAGGTCCTGCTTCTCCTTCGACTGCTTGTCGGCCATCACGAAGATGCAGCGATAGCCCTTGCGCACCGCGGCGATGACCAAGCCATGGCCGGTGTTCCCCGAGGTGGGTTCGATGATGGTGCCGCCTGGCTGCAGCAGCCCTGCCCGTTCGGCCGCCTCGATCATCGGGAGCCCGATGCGGTCCTTGACCGAGCCGCCCGGGTTGAGCATCTCCAGCTTGGCGAGGACCAGCGGCTGGCGCTCCACGGGGCCGAGATCGCGGGTGACGCGCGAGAGTCGCACGAGTGGCGTGTCGCCCACCAGGTCCAGGACCGAGTCCACGTACTCCATCGGTGCGCTGGAGTATACGGCCCGCCTCCGGCGCGACGGTCGGGCCGGCCCCTCGCCGCCACGGGCGGGCCATGTCGGGTAACGTTCGTCACCGTGCCCAACCCTTCGACGCGGTCCCGCGTCATGGGCCTCGCGTTGGTGCTGTGCCTCGCGGGCCCACTCGGCGGGACCAGCGCCGCTCGTTCCGTCACGTCCCCGGTGACGGCGGGCGGACCGACTGCCGACCAGGCCGCCGACGCAACCCCGGCCGCGTGCGCCCCGCGGGCCATCACGCGCGTGTGGACCCGGACCATGCTGACCTCGATCGCGCGGGCGGGGTCGCGCGCGTGGGCCGTGGGCATGACGGCGGCCGGACCCGAGGCGCCTCGCGCGCCCATCGCGCTCGCCTACCAGGGCGGGACCTGGCGCAAGATGCCCATCGCCCGCCAGTCCGGCGAGCACGCCCTGTTCGGCATCGACCGCTCGACCTCCGGCCGACTCTGGGCGGTGGGCTATCGCCAGACCTCGTCCGGCTACCGGCCGCTGCTCCTGTCCTGGGTGTCGGGTCGTTGGGTGCCTCGCTCGCTGGGGGCCGTCGGGCAGCATGGCGGCACGCTCGTGGACGTGCGCGCCCGAAGCGATGGCGCGACGTTCGCGGTCGGCTACAGCGTGGACGGCGTGGGGCAGCACCCCCTGATGGTGCGTCGCACGGAGCACGGCTGGCGACGTGACCGCCTGCCCATCGCATCGGCGGGCACGGGCGCCCTCCTGGCCGTCGACGCCGTGTCTGCGAGCGACGCCTGGGCAGTGGGCTGGCGGACCGTGAAGGGGACGCCGCAGCCCTGGGTCGTCCACTGGGATGGCTCCCGGTGGCGGAGCGTGGCCGCCGTGCGCTCGGGCTCGGAGGGGGTGCTGACGTCGGTCGCGATCGGGCCTGCCGGCACGGTCTGGGCCGCCGGCTACCGGATCGCGGGCGGGCGGTACCGGCCCATCGTGCAACGCTTCGACGGCCGCGCCTGGCGGACCGATGCCTTCCCGGCTGGTGGCATGAGCGTGGGCGTGCTCCGAGGCATCGCGGTCCAGGCTGACGGCTCGCCCGTGGTCGCCGGCACCCGCTGGGACGAGGATGCCGCTCGCTGGCGAGCCTTCGTCGCGTGGCTGGGTGGCTCCGGCTGGCAGGTCGACGATGTCGCCGGCTCTGGGTCGACCGACCTGCACGGGGTCGCGCTGGGCCCCGATGGGACCGCCTGGGCCGTGGGCGGCAGCGGGACGCGCTCGCTCATCGCGACCGCCTGCGACGGGGCCACGGCCGCCTCAGGCGAGGCGCTGGGCCGTGTCGCCCTGCGGGCAGTTGCCTCAGGGGCGCCACCTGGATCGCCGGAACCAGAGGCGACCATCCCCGCGACGACGGAGACGCCCTCCCCGACCGAGGCGCCGACACGCGCTGCGACCCCGTCGCCCGCGACGCGCGCCACCGAAGATGGGACGAGCACCACGACCGCGGCGCAGGCGCGCGTCCGGGCGCGTGACGTCACCAAGGCTGCCGGCCTCGCCGGGTCGATCCACAGCTATGGCGCCGTGCGCGCCGACTTCGATGGTGACGGCTGGCCGGACCTGTTCATCGGTCGCCACTCCGAGCCGGGTCGTCTGCTGCTCAACGATCGGGGCACCTTCGCCGCGGCACCGGGTGTGCGCTTCCCGGACCGTGACCGCCACGGCTGCGCGGCCGCCGACGTGAACGACGACGGTCGGCTCGACCTGTACTGCGCCATCGGTGCGTCCAAGGGCGTCGCGCTCAAGGCGAACGAGCTGTGGGTCGCGCAGCCCGACGGCACCTACGAGGACCAGGCCACCGAGCTCCTCGCCAGCGACCCCATCGGGCGGGGGCGACTCGTGGCGTTCTTCGACCTTGACCACGACGCCTACCCGGACCTGTTCCTGGCCGACCGCCCCGACCGCCCAGATGGTCTCCCATCGCGCCATCGGGTCCTCGCGAACCCCGGTGGCGATGGCTTCGTGGCACGCAGCGCCGCCGGGTTCGACGCCGGGAGCGGCGCCGACTGCGTGCTGACGGGCGACCTGGACCGGGACGGCTGGGAGGATGTCGTGCTGTGCACCCGCGGCTATCGGCCGGGCGGCTATGGCATCCGGATCCTGCGCAACGTGCGGGGTCGGCTCGTCGATGCCACCTCGACCGCCCACATCGCGCGCGCACGGACCGTGGATGCGACGCTGGCGGACGTGGACGGCGACCGGCGGCCGGACATCATCGAGGTCACGCGCAGCCAGCTGCGGGTGCATCTGCGTCGAGGCAGCCGGTACGTCCTGGCGTACACGCGGCGGCTCGTCGACGGCGCGGCTGTCGCGGCGGGGGATGCCGACGGCGATGGCGACCTGGACCTGTACGTGGCGCAGGGCTCGACCACGGTCCAGCGACCCGACCTGCTGCTCCTCAACGGGGGCGACGGGCGCGGCTATCGGCGGCTGGCGCTCCCAGGCGTCACCACGGGTGCCGCGGAGTCGGTGACCGCCATCGACCACGATCGCAACGGGCTCGCGGACTTCCTGGTGCTCAACGGCGCGCGATCGACGCACGTGGGACCCACGCAGCTCATCGGGCTCTACCCGCGCTGACGTCGCGGCGGCGACGCAGCAGCACCGATGCCGTCCCCACGCCCACCAGCACCCAGCCGATGAGCATGGCCGTGGGCACGCCCGCCACCGTCCAGTCCCAGCCGCTCCGGAACGACTCCAGGACCAGGCGCCCACCGCCGTACCAGACCATCCAGAACGAGGCCAGGTCCCCGCGTCGCAGCGATTCGCCGCGGCGTCGTGCGAGCCAGAGGGCGATGCCACCACCCAGCGCGTCCCAGATCGACTCGTAGAGGAACAGGGGGTGAAAGCCGGTGGTCGCTGCCGGCCATGCGTCCCCGCACGGGTACTGCGGGATGCGATGCGTGCAATCGATGGCGATGCCCCACGGCAGGTCCGTGGGCGGGCCGTAGAGCTCCTGGTTGAAGTAGTTCCCCCAGCGGGCGATGGCCTGCGCGAACAGGGTGCCCGGCACCACGACGTCGAGCGCAGCCAACAGCGGGATGCGGTGCCGCCGGCAGTGGATGGCGATGCCCACGACGGCACCCGCAATGCCGCCATAGAGGCCCAGCCCGCTGTAGGGGGGCAGGACCACCTGCGCCAGATGCTCGCGGTAGTAGGCCCACTGGTCGATGACGTGGTAGGCCCGCGCCCCGATGAGGGCGCACACCGCGACGGGCACGATGGCGCCCGTCACCAGGGATGGGTCGTATCCCCGTCGTCGCGCCTCGGACTGGCTGACGATGATCATCACGGCGATGGCCAGGACGTAGCCCAGGCCATAGAGGCCGATGGAGAGCGGTCCGATGCCGATCGCCGAGGGCGGCGTGAGTTCGATCAGGGCGGTCGGCACTCGCGCAGGGTGCCACACCGCGGCGCGCTATCCTGCGCCCATGAACGACGGGTACGCGTGGTGGCTGGTCCTGGTCGGCCTCGGCGTGGGCGTCGCGCTCACCTGGCTGAGCCTCGTCCGACTGCCGCGCAACGAGTGGGACGTCGAGGCTGACGAGCGCGAGGAGGAGGCCGGGCTCATCGCCGCGACCATCGAGGCGCGTGGCGGGATCTGTCCGGCACCGCTCGCCCTCGAGGTGCTCGACCTGCATCAGGAGTACCTCGAGTCGCCGTCGCTCCGTCCAGCGGCCCGGTCGGAGACGGGGCCGGAGGCCCTCGGCGGAGCGACGCCCTAGTCGCCGAAGATCCCGGTGAGCGCCGGCTGCGCGTCCGGTGTGTCCAGCTGGACGATGAACACATCCCCAGCCGCGCCCAGGTCCGACGGCTCGGCATCGCCCGCCCAGTACGCCAGCCCCCCGCCGTCCGCCGTGGGCTCCCAGCGCATGTAGCCCACCTTGGTCTGGGCACCCCCGCGGTCGAGGAGGCACACGTACCGCACCCCATCCGCAGGCTCCGCGAGCACCGACGAGACGACCGCGAGCCGACCGACCGGGGAGACCACCACCACGCCCCCCGCGTCGCCCTCGGCGGTCTCGAGCGGCGCGAGCCGATAGCCCGCCGTCTGGAGGATGATCGCCGTCTCGGCGAGCACCCGGCCCGGGTCGCCCCGGGTCGTCGATGGCGATGCGTCGGCGGTGATCGGCGTGCCAGTCGGCGCGGTCGGGGTGCGCAGCAGCTGGCCGCCCAGCAGGGCGCCCATGAGGAACAGGACCACCGCGACCGCGGCCGCCACCAGGAGCCACCGGAAGGGAGGACCGGAGGCCTGCCGGGCGGCAGGCGACGGGACCGTGGTCCGGGCTCGACGCGGGCCGAGTGCGATGCCGCTCCGGGTGGACCCCACGGCCGGTCCGGCATCGGCTGCCACGGGCTCCGCGGCCGACGGCATCGGGATGCCGCCCGCCACGGGTGGGGGGGCCGGCGTGTCGGAGGCCTGGGAGGCCATCGGTGGTGCGGTCCGCGGGCGCGCCGCCACGGCCGCGAGCACCTCGTCGCGCAGCTCCGGCCGGGGCGCCAAGGTGTCGGGTGCGGCGGACGCCAACCCCAGCGAGACGACCGACCACGCGCGCCACTCGGCGGCACAGGGGCCGCAGCCGGCGATGTGGGCGCGCACCGCGACTGCCGCGGGCGACGGGTCGACGCCGAAGCGCGCCAGGCCACCAGGCGCGGCGACCGCGTCCTCGATGCGCGCGAGGACCTCAGCGTGGTCCATCGGGCACCTCCTCGAGTGGCTGGTCGCTGGTGGCGGGCTGGTCATCGGATGGCGCGACGGCGCCACGCAGTCGGAGCAGCGCCCGCCGGGTGCGCGTCTTGACCGTCCCCAGCGGGATACCCAGTCGCTCGGCGATCTCGGACTGGCTGAGCTCCCCGTAGTAGCCGAGCTCGAGCACGGTGCGTTCGTCGGCGGGGAGGGCGGCGAGGGCGGCGGTCATGGTCTCCCGGAGGGCGAGCTCGTCCACCATCAGCGCGGGGTCGCCTGCCACGCGTCCCGCGGCCAGGACGCTGCGGTCGGTGACGACTCGGTCGGGGTCGCCGTCGGATGCCAGCACCGCGCTGAGGGGCAGTGCGCCGGGGCGACGGCCCAGGCTGCGCATCCGGTCGGTGGCCCGGTTGCGGGCGATGGTCATGAGCCATCCCGCCAGCGAGCCCTGCCGTGGGTCGAACATGCCTGCGCGCTCCCAGAGCGTGAGCCAGACGTCCTGCACGACCTCCTCTGCCGTCTGTCGATCGCCGAGGCGTCGGAACGCCGTTCGGTAGACGACCGCCGCATGCCGGTCGTAGAGCACCGACAGCGCCGCCGCGTCACCACGCGTCACCGCGGTCATCAGCTCCGCGTCCGGGACGCTGTCCACCTCGGTCGTCATGGATGCCTACGTCTCACCGTCGCCGCCGGTTTCCGTCCTCGGCCCACCGGGGGCCGCGGTCGCCCAGTCTGCCATCGGTCGCGCATCGGGGCCCAGCGAGCCCGCTGGCAGGTGACCCTCGAGGCAACGGACGCCCGTCGGACCCACGTCTGCCGCATGCGCGATGCCCGAGGGAAGGTCGAGCCGGTCGCCGGCTCGCAGCTCGTGGGCCACCCCGAGACCGGTCAGCCGGAACGTGATGGAGCCCTCGACCACCACGAGGACCTTGTCGTACCCGTGCGCGTGGGGCGCATATCGGTCGCCCGGCGGGTTCGCCCAGGCCTGGACCCCGATGCCCTCCGACGCGAGGTGACGCCGGGCCTGGTCGGCGATGTCCCCGCTCACGCGACCTGGACCCCCAGGAAGCCGCCCGCCAACCAGGTCACGATGGCCGCGCCGCCACCGATGACCACCTGCCGCAGACCGCTGAACAGGACGCCCCGACCCGTGAACAGGCTCACGCCGGCGCCCACCAGGAACAGCGCCACCAGCGCAGCCACGAACGAGGCGATGACCGCCGTGGAGCCCGACGCCACGAGCCACGGCAGGAGTGGGATGAGCGCACCGACGAAGAAGCTCGCGAAGGACGAGGAGGCCGCGCCCCACGAGGAGCCAAGCTGCTGGGGATCGAGCCCCAGCTCCTCCCGGACCATGACGTCGAGCACCTGCTCGGGGTCGGCCATCAGCTGGTCGGCGACCACGCCCGCCTGGTCTGCCGAGAGGCCCTTGGAGCGATAGATCGCCACGAGTTCCTGTCGCTCCGACTCGGGCATGATCGCGATCTCCTCGCGCTCCACGGCGATCTGGCGCTCGAACAGCTCCCGTTGGCTCTGCATGCTCACGTACTCGCCGGCGGCCATCGAGAACGCACCCGCGAGCAGGCCTGCGGTGCCGGCCAGGATCACGAACCGCTGGTCCACGGAGGCACCCGCCACGCCCATCACCAGCGCGAGGTTGCTGACGAGGCCGTCGTTGATGCCAAAGATCGCGGCTCGCAGCGTGCCGCTGTGGGCCGACCTGTGCCACGACTCGGCGACCGGCGCCGCGGTCGCCTCCGCCTCCCCTGGCACCGCCGTGGGCGCGGTGACGGCCGTCATCGCCACGGACGCGGCCGCTGGGTCGCCCATCGACATCCGACGCCAGACCTCGGCGTGACGACGCTCGTCGAGGGCGATGGCGGCCAGCTGCGCGTCGGGCATCCTGCCATAGCTCGCCTCGTCGTCACCCTCGAGCGCCCGCACCATGTCGGCGACCGAGGACGTGCCCAGGACCCTCGCCACGCCCAGGATGAGGCGGATCCGCAGGCGCGGGCCATGCCACGTCGGTGGCTCGCCCCCAGCCGCCCGGAGACGCTCCTCCCAGGTCGCGGCGTGGCGCCGCTCGTCGGCGGCGATGGCCCGGAACGCATCGGCGCGCGCTGGGTCTCCCTCCATCCGCGCCAGCCCTTCGTACAAGGCCACGGAGTCCCGCTCCAGCTGGAGGCTGGCGCTGCTGCGTGGCAGGTCGACGGGTCGGCCGACCGTGCGTGCCGGTTCCACGCGGTCATGGTACGGCCTGCGTCGCGTGGGCCACGCTGGCGAGGGGTACGCTGTCCGCCCATGAGCGTCCCGCCCCCGCTGCGCCACCTGACCGCGAGCGATGTCCAGGCCTCGATGCCGTCGATGGCGGATCGGCTGGCACTCGCCGAGCGCGCCCTGCGCGCCCTCGCGGCCGATGCGCAGCTGCCTGCCAAGATCGGCGTCCACCCGCGACCCCACGCATCGTGGGCGCATGCCATGCCCGCATGGGTGCCCGGTGCGGACGAGTCGGGCGCGCTGGACCTGCTGGGCGTCAAGTTCGTCTCGGGGTTCCCGGCCAACGCGAGCCAGGGGCTGCCGGCCCTGCATGCCACGCTCCTGCTGTGCGACCCCACCACGGGCCAGCCTCGGGCGTTCCTGGACGCCGGACCCATCACGGCGGCGCGGACGGCCGCCATCAGCGGCGTGGCCGTGGCGACGTGGGGACCACGTGGGGCCGCGCCGCTCGTGGGGCTGGTGGGCGCCGGGATCCAGTCCCAGGCGCACGTCGAGGTGCTCGGCGCGGTGCTGCCGGGATGCCGGCTGCGGATCCATGACCGGGATGCGGCCCGAGCCGAGGCACTGGCAGCGGATGCGCGGGCACGCGGCTGGTTCGCGGATGCCACCGTCGCCGACACCGCCTCGGCGGCCATCGCGGGATCCGATGTGGCCATCACGATGGTGTCGTTCGGGCCCGACCGTCAGACGCTGCCCCCGGATGCCTTCCGGGACACGCCGCTCGTGGTCACGGTGGACTACGACATGTGCCTGCCCGCGGCGATCGCCCGCGACGCCGACCTGTTCCTGGTCGATGAGGTCGGCCAGTTCCTGGCCAACCGGGCCACGGGGATCTTCGACGGCTACCCCGACCCCGGGGGCACCATGGGGGAGCGTCTGGATGGGCCGCGGCCCGCGGGTCGGATGGTGGTGACCCACCTGGGCACGGGGGTCGCCGACCTCGTGTTCGGCGACGCGATCCTGGCGGCTGCGGAGCACCAGGGCCTGGGGGCCAGCCTCGCCCGCTGAGGGGAGCAGCCGCGCACGTGGGTCGGCGCGGCTACTCGTTCACCGCGATCGGGCCGTCGGGCAGCTCCAGCACGAGGGTCCCGTCGTGCATCGCGACGGGCCACTTGACCAGGGGCAGCTCCGGGGGGGGGTCGAGCGCCTCGCCCGTGTCGAGGTCGAACCGGGAGAGATGGAGCGCGCAGGTGAGCGAGTCGCGCGTCAGGAAGCCCTTGTCCAGCTCGAAGTACTCGTGCGAGCAGATCCCCTGGACCGCGCGGACACGACCGCCCAGGTGGACCAGCAGGATGTCCGTGCCGTCCACCTGGACCATGCGCATCGTGCCCTCAGGCACGTCGGCGATGTGACCCACCGGCACGCGCCGTGTCATCGCGCGCGGGCCGAGCCCCTGGTGCCGAGCCCTAGTAGGGGGAGCTCGCCGGCATCCCGGGGTTGCGATAGGACTCGTACACGATCTCCTCGGTCATCGCGGCCAGACGGATCTGGTACGCGATGCCCACGCCCGCCAGCACGATCCCCCCCAGACCCCACAGCCAGGGCAGGTCGTTGATGGCCGCGATGGACCCTGCGATGTTGCCGGACAGCTCGTCCAGCGTCACCTGCTTGAGGATGAGCGCGATGCCCGTGATGGTCGCCGCGGCACCGCCGATGGCGGTCAGCACGATCGCGATGTACTTGGGCATGCGCAGCACGACCACGATGGCGGCCACGATGACCGCGCCGATCAAGCCGAACAGGAAGCCCATGAAGTTGTCGCCGCCGTTGCCGAGCCAGTGGAGCAGGCCGACGCCGGCCGCGTAGCCCAGGGACGCGCCGAGGAACACCACGGCGAACCAGTAGTACAGGTACGACAGCACCGCGAAGATGATGCCCACCACGAACCCGATGACCCAGCCGAGGGTGGTGGCCAGGAACCCGTCACCGAACAGGGCGCTCGTGGCGCCGGCGCCGAACAGGAACCCGGCGAAGAAGCCCCAGATGGGCAGCAGGATGAGGAACAGCCGGAACCCCCAGAACGTGAACGCGAGCCCGATCAGGACGCCCAGCAACCCGATGGCCGCCGCCTCCAACCATGGATCCATCCAGACACCTCCTTCAGCGGGCCCGCCTGCGATCGCGGCGGGCAACCCTCAGGGTAGTACCTCCGGGCGGCGCCGTGCGTCGCTCGGTCCGCGACTTGGGGTCAGGCGGCGCTCGCCACGGCCTGAGGACGCGGCCAGCGGGCCTCCAGCAGGCCTCGCAGGCGCTCCTGCACATCGGCCAGCGGGATTCGCGCCACGACCGGCTCGAGGAACGCGAGCACGATCATCCGACGCGCCGTGTCCCGGTCGACCCCCCGGCTCATGAGATAGAACACCTGCGCCTCGTCGATGGGACCGACCGAGCTGGAGTGGGCCGCCCGACGCACGTTGGGCTGGTCGATCTCCAGGCTGGGGATGGTCACGGATCGGGAGCGCTTGGTGAGCAGCATCCCGAACTCGCCCAGATAGCTGTCGGTGCCGGTCGCGCTCCGGTTGATCTCGATGAGCCCCTTGATGTAGCCCCGTGAGCGGTCCGTGAACACGCCCTTGGACAGCAGGTCGCCCGTGGTGTCGGTGCCGATGTGCCGGGTGTAGGAGGTCAGGTCGAACAGCTGGCTGGCACGGCCGAAGCCGATCTCCACCTGGTGGACCGACGAGGCCCGTCCCACGAGGCGGTTGTCGATTCGGCTCCGATGGAGCTGCCCACCCAGGGACGCGAGCGCCCAGCGGAGCTGCGCGTCCTGGCCCAGGGTCGCATGGCGGTTGACGACGGCGATGACATCCGGGTCGAAGTCCTGGAGGGCAGCGACCTCGAGCGAGGCACCCTCGCCCAGGATCACCTCGACGGTGTCCCACCACACGCGCTGCGTGGCCGCGGGGTCCACCCCAGGGTCGTCGGGCAGGTGTTCCTCGAGGATGCGCACCGACGCGCCCTCGCCCAGCACCACGAACGTGCGCCCCACGGACGCGACGCCCGCGTCACCGGCGCGCCAGCTCACCACGATCGGCGCATCGAGCCGGACACCCGCCGGCACGGCGATGACGAGGTCCAGCCCGGAGAGCGCGCGGGCCACCTGTCCGAACGGGTCGTCCAAGGGCAGGCTGTCGTCGGCCTCCAGGGGTGCCACGAGGTCGGCCACCGACGAGCCGAGGGCGGTCGGCAGGTCGGCGATCACGATGCCCGCGGCGGCAGCCTCCGGACCCAGGACGCGTCGCACGCCCGTCGGGTCGACCGCCACGAGCACCGCGGCGCCGTGAGGCAGGGTCCCGGCGTCGGTCACGCGCCCCGACCCCTGGGCGAGTCGGACGGCGCCGAAGCGAGTCGCCCGCAGGTCGAGGTAGGGCGTGAACAGCTGGTTGGGCTCGCCCGGCAGCGTCGCCGCGCGCGCCACGGCATCCAGACGCGCGGCGAGACGCCAGTCGGGCTCGCCGGCAGCGGCGGAGGCCGCTCGGACGGCCTCCTCGGTGAGGAACGGGAGGTTCAGCGGCGGCACGCTCACCCGAGCGAGCCCTCCATCTCCAGCTTGACGAGTCGATTGAACTCGATGGCGTACTCCATCGGCAGCTCCTTGGTGAACACCTCGAGGAACCCCTGGACGATGAGGTTCTGCGCCTCGTTCTCGGTCAGGCCGCGGCTCATGAGGTAGAACACCTGGTCCTGGCTGATCCGACCCACGGTGGCCTCATGGGACAGCGCGGTGTCGTCCTCCTGGATGTCGATGTAGGGGTACGTGTCGGAGCGGCTCTCGTCATCGAGCATCAGGGCGTCGCAGCGGACGCTGGCCACGGCACCCGTGGCCCCCGGCGCGACCTTGACCTGACCCCGGTACGAGGCACGGCCACCATCCTTGGACACCGACTTGGACACAATCCGACTGCGGGTGTCGGGCGCCAGGTGGATCGCCTTGGCGCCCGTGTCCTGATGCTGGCCCTTGCCGGCGACCGCGACCGAGATGATGTCCGCCGTGGCGCCCCGGCCCCGCAGGTAGATGGACGGGTACTTGACGGTCTTCTTGGAGCCCGTGTTGGCGTCGATCCACTCGACCGTGGAGTCCTCGTACGCATGGGCGCGCTTGGTCACCAGGTTGTAGACGTCGTTGGACCAGTTCTGGATGGTCGTGTAGCGGACCTTGGACCTGGCGAGGGCGACCACCTCCACCACCGCCACGTGGAGCGAGTCGGTGGCGTAGATGGGCGCCGTGCAGCCCTCGATGTAGTGGACGCTGGCACCCTCGTCGACCACGATGAGCGTCCGCTCGAACTGGCCGGTGTTCTCGCCGTTGATGCGGAAGTAGGCCTGGAGCGGCAGCGGCACCTCGACGCCCTTGGGCACGTACACGAACGAGCCACCGGACCAGACGGCGCCGTTGAGGGCGCTGAACTTGTTGTCCTCGGCGGGCACCACCGTGCCGAAGTGCTGCCGGAAGATGTCCGGGTACTCCTGGAGCGCCTGGTCGGTGCCCATGAACACGACGCCCAGCTTGGCCAGCTCCTCCTTGACCGAGTGGTAGACCACCTCGGAGTCGTACTGCGCGCCGACGCCCGCCAGGAACTTGCGCTCGGCCTCGGGGATGCCCAGCCGCTCGAACGTCGCCTTGATCTGGTCCGGGACGTCGTCCCAGGACTTCTCCTCGCGCTCCGATGGCTTGCGGTAGTAGACGATCTTGTCGAAGTCGATGCGGTCGAGACCATCGGTCCACGTGGG
Organism: Chloroflexota bacterium; assembly: GCA_046328155.1. Classification (GTDB taxonomy): domain Bacteria; phylum Chloroflexota; class Limnocylindria; order Limnocylindrales; family CSP1-4; genus JAFMJV01. The sequence goes on along the minus strand of JAXLXC010000003.1, from coordinate 10,182 downwards.
CATGGGCCGCTTGAGGAAGTGGTCGTAGGCGCGCAGGCGGTACTGGAGCATCCAGTCGGGCTCGCCCTTGATGGCCGAGATCTCCTCGACGGTCTCACGGGTCAGGCCGCGCTTGGCCTCGTGGAGATAGACCAGGTCGTCGTGGAATGCGTACTCGGCGCGCCGGTCCTGGACTGCCTGACGGGTATCGGTGGTCATCGTTCTCCTGGCCCGATGGGCCGGCACGTGCCTGCGGGGCGGCACGACCGTGGTCGGTCGATGGTGGGCCGGCCGTCGGCGGGCGCCGGTTCGGCCAATCCTGACCTCCATTATCGGATTTCCGACGCCATCCCGTCAACGTGACGCTGGGAGGTGGGACAGAAGGGTCCGAAGTTGCGCGAACCCGGACGCGCGCTACCCAGCGATCCGCTGTCGCCACCTACCCAACCCGGGCGCCGGACGGTACGGTATCGGCTTGCGCCGCGGTGCCGGCGCGCTGGCCGCATGGCCACAGGAGGAGGACCCCAGCACATGACCCAGAGACGACTGGCCCGGTCGCCGGCGACGGCGGCGCGCGGCGTTCGTCATGGCCGGTAGCGTCCTGACGGCGTCGGCGCAGTCACCGAGCGTGACGCCCGCGGGCTCTGCCGGGACCGGCTGTACCAACGGCTCCGCGAGCAGTGGCGGCGACACCGTCCAGATCCCGGACATCGAGGAGGGCAAGTTCAACGTCGCGATGGTGCTCATCGGGCCCCACGACGACGGCGGCTGGAGCCAGGCCCACTACGAGGGCCTCCAGTACGTGTGCGACAACGTGCCGGACACGCACGTCGCGTACGTCGAGCTGGTGCAGGAGGGCGCCGCGTCCGAGCAGGTGTTCCGCAGCCTCGCACGCAAGGGCTTCGACTTCATCATCGGCACCTCGTTCGGCTACATGGACTACATGGCCACGGTCGCCGAGGAGTTCCCGGACACCACGTTCCTGCATCTGACGGGCTACAAGTCCAACGGCACCAACTTCGGCAACTTCTTTGGTGCCATGGAGGACTTCAAGTACCTCGCCGGGATGCTGGCCGGGTCGCGCGCCAAGCTGGACGGCAACCCCAAGCTGGGCTACATGGCCACCTTCGGCATCCCCGAGGAGCTGCGCCTGGGCAACGCCATCATGCTGGGCGCCAAGCAGACCTGCCCCGAGTGCACCATGGACGTGCGCTTCATCAACACCTGGCATGACCCCAACCTGGAGACCCAGGGTGCGGCGTCGCTGTTCGACGCGGGCGCCCAGGTGGTGTTCACGGGCGCGGACACGCCAGCCAACGCCCAGGTCGCCCAGGAAAACGAAGTGGGCGGTGACGTACTGACCACCCCTCCTCCTGCTCGCTCGACGCGTGCCTGACGGCCCCCTACTGGATCTGGGGTCCCGAGTACGCCCGCATCGCGCAGCTGGTCAAGGACGGCACGTACACCGCGGGATACGAGTACTTCGACGCGGACTCGCAGGCGATGGGCCTGTGGCTTCATGGAAGACCAGGAGCTCCAGCCCGGCGTCGCCGAGCTGCCGAGGCCGACCTCGCGCTGGTCAAGGACACCCTGGCCAAGATGCTGGCCGGCGAGTTCAACCGGTTCGACGTGTTCGCCGAACCCATCAGCAACAACCAGGGCCGCGTGGTCATGCTGAGCAGCGCCAGCTGGAGCGCGAGCAGGACCTCGACCAGTTCTGGTCACCGCCGGCGAGCAACTGCCCGTGCATGCCGCCTGGTGAGCCGGCAACGCTCAACGCCGAGCTTGCCGCGCTCTCGCCAAGCGTTCCCCGAACCGATCAAGGGCTCCCCGGCAGACCGCCGAAGAGAGGAGCCTCGTCATTCCGCGATGATGGAACCATGACCATGTCGGTCGAGCCCGCAGCGCAGCCGGCGGCGGTGGCGATGCGGGGCATCGTCAAGCGCTTCCCTGGCCTGGTCGCCAACGGCCACGTGGACTTCGTGCTGCGGCGCGGCGAGGTCCACGCCCTCCTCGGCGAGAACGGCGCCGGCAAGAGCACGCTCGCCGACATCCTCGCCGGGGTCTACCGACCCGACGAGGACCATCGAAATCCGACGGTCAGCTCGCCGAGCTGTCGTCGCCCAGGGCCTGTGCTGCGGGCCTGGGCATGATCACCAGCACTTCACGCTCGTCCCGTCGCTGACCGTCACCGAGAACGTGCTGCTGGGGCTTCGCGAGCCGCGCTTCCGGCTCCGGCTGGCCGAGTACGGCGCCCGGATCGCGAGCTGGGCGAGCGGACCGGGGCTGCCAGTCGACCCGGACGCCCGCGTGTGGCAGCTGTCGGTGGGCGAGCAGCGGCGGGTCGAGATCACTCCAGATGCTGTACCGCGGGGCGCGGGTGCTGATCGTGGACGAGCCCACCGCGGTGCTCGCGCCGCAGGAGACGGAGGAGCTGTTCCAGGACGCTGCGGGCCATGGCTGACCGGGGCGAGTCGATCGTGTTCATCAGCCACAAGCTGGACGAGGTCGTCGCCATCGCCGACCGGGTGACCGTGCTGCGACGGGGCGCGGTGACTGCCGAGGGCATCCCGGCGAGGAGCCAGACCAGACGCAGCCTCGCCCCGGCTCATGGTCGGCCGCGACCTGCTCGAGAGTCTCGAGAAGCCCCCGTGACGCCGGGCGAGGTCGTCCTGCGCCTGGACCACGTGAGCGCCGACAGCGACCGGGACCTGCCGGCCCTGCGGGGCGTCTCGCTGGAAGGTGCGCACCGGCGAGATGCATTGGCCATCGCGGGCGTGACCGGCAACGGCCAGACCGAGCTGGCCGAGGTCGTGACGGGACTGCGCCGCTGCCGGCACCATCAGCGTGCACGGCACGGACATCGCCAACCAGCCGCCCATGCGGGCCATCGCCAGTGGCGTGGCCCACGTCCCCGAGGATCGCCACCGCACCGGCAGCGCGCCGGACCTGTCGCTGACCGACAACCTCATCATGAAGAGCTACCGTCAGGCGCCCATCGGGCGACAGTTCCGCCTGGACCGGTCGGCGGCGCGCGCCAGCGCCAGGACCTCACCAGCGAGTACCAGGTGGTGGCGCCCAGCGTCGACACCCAGGCCAGCTGCTGTCCGGGGGCAACCTCCAGCGGCTGATCTTCGCGCTTGAGATCGCGACCGACACGTCGCTCCTGGTGGCGGTCCAGCCGGGACAGGGCCTCGACGTGGGGCCGTGGAGACGATCCACCGCCTGTTGCTGGAGCGACGCTCGGCAGGGGCCGCCATCCTGCTCGTCAGCGAGGACCTCGACGAGATCTGTCCATCGCGGACCGGGTGGCGGTGATGTACGACGGTCGGGTCACGGGGGTCGTGGACGCGGAGGCGCGGACATCCACGAGCTGGGGCTGCTGATGACCGGGAGCGCCCACGCCGTCAGAGGAGGTCATTGGCGTGACGGCACAGGTGGACGCGCCGCGGCGCTCCCTCGTCCGTTCGGCGTCCGGCTGGAGCGACGCCTCACCACGCCACGGTGGCTCGTCCCGGCGACCACGCTGGGCGCGATGCGTGGTGGCGCTCGTCCTGTCGGGGCTGCTCATCGCGCTCGTGGGTGGCGACCCCGTCCGGGGTGTTCCAGCACATCGTCACGTCCGCCTTCGGCGACGTGGGGGTGCTCTCGAGACCTGGTCGCGGCGACCCCGCTCATCTTCACCGGCCTCGCGTTGCGCCCTCGCCTTCCGGATGCGCCTCTGGAACATCGGCGCCGAGGGGGCAACTCTCGTCCGTCTGGGGCGCATCGGCGGTGGTGCTGGTGCTCGTGCCCGAGGGCACCTCGCCATTCATCGTCATCCCGCTGATGGCGCTGGGGGGCATCGTGGCCGAGCGCCCTCTGGGGTGGCGTGGCGGAGCTGGCTCAAGGCCCGGTTCGGGGTCAACGAGATGATGCCACGCTGATGCTCAACTACATCGCGGTCCAGTGGGTCCGCTTCTGGGTGTTCGGCCCGTGGAGCGAGGGCGGCTTCCAGCTGTCCAAGCAGTTCCGCGCGAGGCGTGGCTGCTGCCCGCGCCTCACGGACTTCGCGAAGGTCAACAGCGACCTGGGTGGGCTCACCACCCACCTGGGCTTCGTGTTCGGCGTCGGCTGCGCCGTGCTGGTGTGGGTGCTGCTGTCCCGGACGCGGCTGGGCTACGAGATCCGGCTCATCGAGGACAACCCGCGTGCCGCGCGATACGCGGGCATGAACATCGGTCAGGACGGTCATCCTGGTGATGCTCCTGTCAGGCGGCCTGGCAGGCTTGGGCGGCATGTCCGAGGTCAGCGGCATCGCCCATCGGCTGCTGGAATGGCCTGTCCGCCGGCTGGCTTCACGGGCGTGATCGTCGCTACCTCGCGCGCTTCAACCCGTTCGGCGTGGTCATCGCGGCCATCGCGTTCGGCGCCCTCGCTCGCCGGGCGCGAGATGCAACCCGCGGGGATGCCCTGCCGCGTCCGGGGATCCTGCTGTTCTGCGTCATCTGCAGCGGCGGCTCCTGGTCCGGTTCCGCGTGCGGCTGGTCCGCCGATGAACCTGGAGCTGGTGCTCGCCGCGGGCGTCGCCGCAGGCCTGTCCTGCTCGCTGTTCGCCTCGGCGAGATGCTCACCGAGCGCTCGGGGATCGTCAACACCTGGGCGTGGAGGGGATGCTGTTCGTGGGCGCCCTGGCGGGCTACAAGGTAGGCATGGACACGGGCGACCCGTGGCTGGGCCTCCTGGCCGCGATGGTCGCCGGGGCGGCGCTCGCCGCCATCCATGCCGTGGTGTGCATCCACTTCCAGGCGGACGAATCGTGTCCGGACTCGCGCTCACGTTCCTGGGCACGGGCGTCGCGCTGGTGTTGAGCGACGGCCTGGCGGGCAGCACCGAGGGCGCGGTGACCGTGCCTGGATGCCGCTGCTCTCGGGCATCCGTTCCTCGAGCCGCGCTGTTCACCAACCAGAGCCTGCTGGTCTATCTGGGGTACCTGCTGGTGCCGGTCGTGGCGCTCTGGATCGACCGCACGCGCCCCGGTCTCCACCTGCGGGCCGTGGGCGAGTCACCCAGCGGGGCCGATGCCCTGGGCATCGACGTGTATCGCGTGCGCTATGTCTACACCTGCGTCGGCGGCGCGCTCGCGGGTCTGGCCGGCGCCACCATCAGCCTGGCGGTGACACCCGGCTGGTTCGCGGCGCAGACCACCAGCGGTCTCGGCTGGATCGCGGTGGGGCTCGTCATCTTCGCCCAGTGGAGCCCGTGGCGAGCCCTGTTCGGGGCCTATCTCATCGCCGTCATCCGACGGCTCACGCTCGACCTCCAGGGCCCCCACGACTTCTTCGGCATCCCCAACCCGTTCTTCACCTATCAGCCGAGCACGTTCTTCCTCAACATGCTGCCGTACGCGATGGTCATCCTGGTGCTGGTCATCGCGTCGCGCGAGGCGCGCCGGAAGCGTCTGGGTGCGCCGGCCGCGCTGGGCATCCCCTTCGTGCGGGGCGAGCGCGGCCACTGACGCCGGGCGTCAGGGCGGAGGGGCCGTGGTGCCGCGCAGGATGAGCTCGGTGTCAAGGACCACCCGTGACGCGGGTCGGGTCGGGTCGTGGAGCCGTCCCAGCAGCTGGTCGACGGCCACCCGACCCATCTCCCGCAGCGGCTGACGGACCGTGGTCAGGGCCGGGTTGACGCGGGCCGCCTCCGGGATGTCGTCGAAGCCCACCACCGACAGCTGGGCGGGCACGTCGATGCCCAGGTCGGCCGCGGCACGCATCACGCCGAACGCGGCCATGTCGCTCGACGCGAAGATGGCCGTGACCCGGTCCGGGCGTCGCAGCATCTCGGTGGCGGCGGCGTGTCCCCGCGTCTCCAGGAAGTCGCCCTCGAGCACGTCGCCGGCGCGCACCGCGAGACCGGCCGCAGCCATCTCGTCGCGATAGCCCGCGAGCCGCGCGTGGGTCGCCCCCACGTTGTCGCGACCGGTGATGAACCCGATGTGCCGATGCCCCAGGCCAACGAGGTACCGGATGGCGTCGCGGGTGCCCGTCCTGTTCGACGCGTTGACCACGCTGCAGCCGGGCGCGTTGTCGTCGTAGTCGATGAGCACGAACGGGAAGGCGTCGGCGCGGAGCTGCTCCACGTAGTCGGGGAGGCCCCGGGGCAGGACGATGAGCAGCCCGTCCACCATGCCCCGCGACAGGCGCGCCACGTACTCCGCCTCCTTCTCGCGACGAGCGTGGGTGGTGCACACCAGGAAGTCATAGCCCTGCGCCGACGCCTGCTGGTCGACACCCCCGATGACCTGCGTGAAGAAGGCGTTGTCCACCTCCTGGGCGAGCAGGCCGAGGACCTGCGTGCGTCCCCGGGCCAGGGCACGCGCGGAGACGTGGGCCACGTAGCCCAGCTCGCGCATGGCCGCCTCCACCCGCTGGCGGGTCTCCTGCCGCACGTTCTGGCTGCCGTTGACCACGCGGGACACGGTCGCGTGGGACACGTCGGCCGCGCGCGCCACGTCGAAGATGGTCGCCCGCGCGGGGCGGGCGCCATTGCTGCGCGAAGGGTGGGCGGAATCCCGCCGAGGCCGCGGCATGCCTCGGATCATACCCTGCGATCAGCCTCTTGTAAGCGCTTCCATCCCGTGCTACAACTGCGCCCATCCAGTCACGGCGCTACCCAGCGGCAACTGGCATGACACCGTGGGAGCGCTTACAGCAGGTCGCCGAGCAGGAGGACGGCGAGCGGCACGTGGCCTTGTCACCGGCGGAGCGACAGCACTTCCAGGAGGAGCGAACAACGTGACCAAGCGCAGACAACGAGCGGGCTTGTTGGTGGCCGCAGCCGTCTCGGCAGCCATGCTGACAGGCACGGCGGGCGTCGTCGCCCAGGATCAGGTGGAGTTCGACGTCTACGACCTGCATACGGCCAACCCGGGCCTCGCCTTCGTCCGGATGGCGGCAGACGCGTTCCAGGGCACGCACCCGAACGTCAAGATCAACATCACGACGCTCGAGAACGAGGCCCTCAAGGACAAGATCGCAGCCGACATGCAGGCCGGCAACCCGCCTGACATGTTCCAGTCCTGGGGTGGCGGCCTGCTGCGGCAGCAGGTCGAGGCTGGCATGGTCCAGGACATCACGTCCCAGACCGCCGACGTCGCCGACTCGCTCTCGGGCGGCGCCCTCAGCCTGTACCAGGTGGACGGCAAGCAGTACGGCATCCCCTACAACTTCGGCCTCGTGGGCCTCTGGTACAACAAGGACCTCCTGGCCCAGGCGGGCATCGATGCGCCTGCCACCACGTGGGAGGACTTCCTGACCCAGGTCCAGACGCTCAAGGACGCGGGCATCACGCCCATCTCCCTGGGCGGTGGCGACCAGTGGCCGTCCATGTTCTGGTGGGCCTACCTCGCGCTGCGCATCGCAGGCGGCGACGCGCTCGGCCAGGCCGTCAACACCGGCGACTGGAACCAGGAGGCGTTCGTCAAGGCCGGCACGGAGCTGGCGCGCCTCGTCGCGCTCGAGCCGTTCCAGGCGGGCGCTGACGCCGCGACCCATGACGAGCAGCAGGGCACCTTTGGCAACGGCAAGGCCGCCTACATGCTCCAGGGCCAGTGGACCGTGGGCTCGCAGCGCGCGCAGAGCGAGTCCAAGGCCGGCATCCCCAACATCGGCTGGGCACCGTTCCCGGCGGTGGATGGTGGCGCAGGTGCCGCGACCGACGCGTTCGGCGGCGGTGACGGCTTCTCCATCGGGCGCGACGCCCCGGCCGAGGCCGTCGAGTTCGCGAAGTACCTCGTGAGCCCCGACGTGGCCAGCGTGTGGCAGTCGTTCAACGACGGCACGCTCCTGCCCACCGTCGGTGCCGAGCAGTACATCACCGATCCCGCGCTGCGGGACGTGGTGACCCAGCGCAACGCGGCGACCTTCGCCCAGCTGTATCTGGACCAGGCCACCCCGACGAACTACGGCACCGCCATCAACGAGGCCGTCGCTGGTCTCGTCGCGGGCGCCCTGACGCCGGAGCAGGTCACCCAGGCGATGACCGACGCTGCGGCCGCGGCCAGCTGAGCTGACCGTCAGTCGTTCGTGATCCCGAGCGGGCCGGCGTTCGCGCCGGCCCGCTCGTCACAGGTGGGTGGATGACAGCAGCAGCCACGCCCGGGTCGACCGACCGCTCGCGTCGTCGCGGGTGGCTCATGATCGCCCTGTTCCTGGCGCCCGCGCTGGTGGTCTACGGGCTGTTCGTGCTCGTGCCCATCGGCCAGGCGATGTGGTTCAGCCTGTTCAAGTGGAACGGGCTGGGGCCGCTCGAGGACTTCGTGGGGCTGGACAACTACGTCCGCGCCCTCAACGACGAGGTCTTCCGGATGGCGGCGTGGCACAACACGCTCATCGTCCTGCTGTCCCTGTTCGTCCAGATCCCGTTCGCGCTGTGGCTGGCGCTGATGCTCAACCAGCGCTTCCGCGGTCGGACGCTGCTCCGGCTCATCTTCTTCGCCCCGTACGTCCTGTCCGAGGTCATCACGGGCGTCATCTGGCGGCTGCTGCTGTACCCCGACGGCATGGTCGACCAGGCGCTCAAGGGCATGGGCCTCGGGTTCCTGGTCCAGGAATGGCTGGCCGACCGCTCGATCGTGATGCTCAGCCTGTTCGTGGTCATCTCGTGGAAGTACTTCGGGTTCCACATGATCATCCTGCTGGCCGGCCTGCAGGGCATCCCACGCGAGCTCGAGGAGGCGGCCGCCATCGACGGCGCCACCCGCTGGCAGACCGTCCGGCGGGTCACCATCCCGCTCCTCGGCCCGACCATCCGGGTGTCGGTGTTCCTGTCCATCATCGGCGCCATCCAGCTGTTCGACCTGGTGTGGGCGACCACCAAGGGCGGCCCCTTCAACGCCTCCAACACCATGGCCACCTACCTCGTCACCGTGGGCATCGAGCGTACCCAGCTGGGCTTCGGCAGCGCCGTGGCCGTGATCCTGTTCGCGATCTCGCTGGTCGTCGCGCTCGCCTACGTCCGAATCGTGATGCGCCGTGAGACCGACGGCGCGCTGACCATGGGAGGCGCCTGAGCCATGGCCGCCTCGACGAAGGCCGCGAGCGACGCCCAGGCCGTGCCCGGCCTCGCCGTGGGCGTGGTCAGCCGGATCCTGCGGTGGGTCGTGCTCATCGCCGTCGCGGTGTCCATCATCGTGCCCATCGTCTATGCGTTCCTGGGGGGGTTCCGCTCCACGGGCGCGCTGCGCAACAACCCGGCGGCCTTGCCCGACCCCTGGGTCATCACCAACTACACCGAGATCCTGGGCGGGCGGCTGTTCTGGAACTCGCTGTGGAACAGCCTGCTCATCGCGATCATCACGGTGCTGGTCGTGGTCCTCGTGTCGGCGCTGGCAGCGTACGTGTTCGCGCGCTTCGCCTTCCCGGGTCGCGAGCTGCTGTTCACGCTGTTCGCCCTGGGGCTGCTGTTCCCCGCGGCGGCGGCCATCCTGCCGCTGTACGTGCTGCTGCGCTCCGTGGGGCTGCTCAACAACCCATTGGGCGTGGCGCTGCCGCAGGCTGCCTTCGGCATCCCGCTGACCATCATCATCCTGCGCCCGTTCTTCGCGAGCATCCCGCGCGAGCTGGAGGATGCGGCCGCCATCGATGGCTGTTCGCGCTTCGGGTTCTTCTGGCGCGTGCTGCTGCCCCTCGCGCGACCCGCCCTCGCGACCGTGGGCATCCTCGCCCTGGTGGGCAGCTGGAACGCGTTCCTGCTGCCGCTCCTCATCCTGGGCGGCACCGACTCGTGGACGCTGCCGCTGGGCGTCATGAACTTCTCGCAGCAGTACTCGCAGGACCTGGCGCGGGTCCTCGCGTTCACCTCGCTCTCGATGATCCCGGCCCTCCTGTTCTACGTGTTCGCGGAGCGCCAGCTCATCGGGGGCCTGACACAGGGAGCCGTCAAGGGATGACCACGCACGTCGACACGGTCGCCGAACCGTGGATGGATGCCGCCCAGCCGGTCGAGACACGCGTCCGTGCCCTGATGGGGCAGATGACGCTCGACGAGCGAATCGCCCAACTGGGCTCCGTGTGGTCGTTCGAGGTGGCCGACGGCGAGGGCGTGGACCCGGCGCTCGCGGGCGAGCATCTGGCGCATGGCATCGGCGGCGTCACGCGTCCGGGTGGGGCGACCAACCTGGAGCCGCCGGGCGTGGCCCGCCTCGCCAACGCCATCCAGCGTCAC
>JAXLXC010000029.1:0-53599 GCA_046328155.1 Chloroflexota bacterium | reverse complement strand
GCCTCGGCTACGACTACAACGACGCGACCGACGACCCCGCCTGCCGTCTGTTCCTGCGGTAGGCCGCCGCTCAGACCGTGAGCGGGTTCACCCAGCTGCTCCCGCATGTCATGCGCGGCCATACTCGGCGACCGGGTCGATGGGCTCCAAGAACCGGAACCGGTGGAAGTCGGTGTCGCGCGTGTAGATCCGGCGGACACCGTGCTCCCGCAACAGGATCGCGGTGTGAGCGTCGTGCAGCAGGTTGCCCGACAGCCAGGGCATCTCGACCATGACATCCGCCGCCACGGCGGCATGGCGCTCGGTCGCGGCGAGCATGGTCAATCCCGGAGCCTGGCGAAGCGCCTCCACGAAGCCCCAAGCCTGGGGTGTGGTCCAGGGATTCGTCATGACCCGCGGATGGGTCACGACGCGCAGGAACTCGTACACCACGTTCCAGGTCAGGAACCAGGCGTCCGGGCGCGACCTCCATGCGGACAGCGCCTCCAGGCAGGGCCGGTGGAACGGCGACGAGCGGTCGGCGGCGTAGACCAGCACGTTGGTGTCGACCGCGAACACTAGCGGCCCTCCATAGCGGCATAGAGGGCCTCCCGATCGGCCGGGTCGACGAGCGCGCCGCCGCTGTCGAACGTCGGCAGCGGGGCAAGCGACGCGACAGGCACGGACGCGCTCCGTAGCTCCTTCCGCAGCGCCTCCTCGATCAGTGCGGACATCGTGATCCCTCGCCGAGCAGCCTCTCGCTTGATGCCGACCATGACGGGTCCATCGATGTTCAGGGTGGTCTTCATATGGCGAACCATATCATCGGGATGGCGATATGGTTTGCGGACCGACCGATGGCGGAAGCCTCCTGATGGGCTCTCGCAGTTCGGCGTGCTCGCCTACGCGGGCCAGTCGATCGCGGATGCGAGGCCGGCGCCGGTGAGGCCGAGGAGACGGCTGCCGTCCACCGGTCGGAAGGCGTCCGGACGGCGCTCGAACCACTCCACGGTGCGCTGGGCTGGGTCGACGATGAGGAACTCCTCGACACCCGTGCGGAAGTAGTGCCCGAACTTGAGGCGGCTCTCGTCACCGGGCGAGACGACCTCGACCACGATCGCGGCGGTGGGCTGCCAGATTGGGTCGGGCGTACCGCGCAGGAACACGAGGTCGGGCACTCGGAAGTCCTTCGGGCGCCCGATGTTGCTGGCCCGCGACGGAGCAGGCCTGCGGCCCGCGCCAGCGGACCGAGGGTCTCGGCGAGCTGGAACTGGACGTCGGAATGCGCGTCGTTCGGTGCCGCGGCCACGTGGTAGTCGCCCTCCCAGACCTCGTCGTAGAGGTCCTGGCCGAGAGCGTGACGCTGCGCGAGCCAGTCCTCGACGATGGGTGGCGGGTCCATCACGAACGTCGTCCGCATCTCACGACTCTAGCGCGCGATGCTTGGGTGGACCATATGGGTCGCTTGAGCCGAGATGTGGACCGCCCGTCAGCGAACCTGCCAGAGGCTCACGTCCTGTCCGGGAGGGGGCGACGATCCACTCGTCGGCGAAGTCGGTGGCGGGCGCGAATGCGTGGAGGCTGCCCCACAGCGCCTGGGTCCATGGCGACAGGCGTTTCCCACGCGTCCTCGACCGCTCGGCCATGACGTCGTCGTGGTCGGCCCGCAGGGCCTGTCGAGCCGCCCTGGGTGCGTTCGACGTCCCGGCCACTATCGGAAGTGGCGACCGGCACGGCATACAAGCGCCGCCGCCCCCGGTTGCGCGATCCCACGGATTGCTTCTGGGACGTGCGGGGTGGTATCCCTACTTGACGCGGCCGAGGCACCACCAGGTCCAAACAGGGGGCTCGATGGGTATCGTGTTAGTTCGGTGCTCGTAGGGGTGTGTGATGCTCAAGTCGCGAAAGGCGATCCCACTGGTTCTCCTCGCGGGTGCAGCGCTGGCCGTGCCCAGCGCATCCTCCGGCGCCGATGACCCGTCGATGGATGAGGTCAACCATGCCGCGCATTTCCGCGGAAGCGTTGGCTTCCGCGACGGGCGCGACTTCGTTGAGACGACGTATCAGGATCGTGCGTCATTCCCCGATGATTCGTGGGGCATACCGCTCAGCGTGGACGAGGCCGATGATCTCAAGGCACGCGTCAAGGTGCAGAACTCGCTTGGTGATGCGCAGGAATACTCGCGTTCCCGGGAGCGATACGCGGGCGTCTACGTCGACCAGCTCCGCGACGGGCTGCCGGTCTTCCTGTTCACGGGCGACGCCGACCGCTATCGTGACGAGATCGCCGAGCGCCTGCCGAAGGGCATCGAGTTCGAGACACGCACGGTCGAACGGACATGGGACGAGCTGCTCGACCTACAGGCGCGGATCAGCTCTGACGACGAGGAACTCGCTAAGGACGGTATCCGGTATGTCCGGGCCGGCGTCGACACCGAACACAACCGGATCATCGTGACGCTCCAGGACCCGGATGAACGGCAGGAGGCGATCATCCACGATCGCTACGGGGACTTCGTGGGCGTGCAGGCCGGCACACCTGCGACGGCCGATGCCTGCACCAGCCGCTATCACTGCTGGCCGCCGATGGGCGGCATCAACATCGTGCCGACGACCTGGTCGGATGGGTTCTGCACGGCCGGCTTCTTCGCACGCCGGACGGATTCCGACCAGCTCGTGTTGGCGACGGCCGGTCACTGCCTCTGGGGTCCCGGAGAGATTGGCGACGACATCATCTGGGAGCACGATGGGCACAACATCGGAATCGGCAGGGAGCGGGTCTACCAGGACGGACATGACGCCGACATCGGGATCATCAACGTGTACCAATCGGTGGAGGACCTCTTCGAGCCACCCGCGTCAGACCCCTCGGTTCATCGCTACCTCTCTGCCGACACTCCACCGGTGGTGCAGTACATGAGCAACACCTTGATCGGAGAGAACCAGTCGCAGCACTTCTTGGTGTGCCGCTTTGGCCGCACGACGCCTGGTGGCCGCACGTGCGGCCAGATCATCAGTCCCATCACCGACAACCTGAGCGTGGCGAGAGCCAAGGGCGCGACGACGTCACAGTCGAAGCAGATTATGAAGACCATCGAGGTCGACTTCGACTCGCTCCCTGGCGACAGTGGCGGGCCCGTCTTCTCGGATGTGACCGAGAGCGTGGGATACGGCCTCCACGTGCATTCCGGCACACCCGCGCAGAGCAAGAGCTGGTATGTGCCGCTCAACTGGGCTCGCAAGACCCTGATCGATGACCGCAGCGTCACGATCAACTGGTGTCTCACGTCGACCTGCTGACATGAAAGGACGGCACGCCATGGGGACCTTTCGCGACAGCGTGACGGGGATCGTGATAGCTGCTCGGCGCCACCGACTACCCGTGCCTCCCGCGGAGGGCCTGGAGCGCGCCGTCCACCGTGTCCTGAGGCACCGGTTCGCCGCTCGATCGAGGCGGCACTCGTCATGGCGGTGGTGCTCGCGGTGCCAGCGGCCGCCACCTCGCCGAGCCCACCGGTGCCGGCGCCCACGTCGGCGTCCCTCTCTCCCGGCACCGACGCGTCGCCCACGGGCCTCGGCTGGGCGCCGGTCTCCCTCGCGATCCCGGACGAGCACTGGCTCACCGGCCTCACGGCCTGGGCCGGCGGCTTCTCGGCGCTTGAGAGCGATGATGATGACGACCTGTTCGCGCTCTGGACGTCCCCGGACGGCGCGACGTGGACCCAGGCGCCGCTGCCCGAGGGGGTGGGGAACGGCCGGCTGGTCGCGCTCGGCGACCGGCTGTACCTCCAGGAGTCCCGGGGGCGGGGCGACCCGCAGGAAGCTGCGCATCCGGACCTGGCGCACCGGCGACGGCAGCGAGTGGCAGCGCCAGGGCCTGTTCGAGTGGCACCTGCCGAGGTCGGTCGGCGACGAGTGGATGATCGTGGTCCCGCACCTCGTGGCAGCCCCCGGTCGCCTCGTCATGTTCGGCGAGGTCGAGCCGTGCTGCGGCACCGGCGGCGGCGTCCCCTGGCATGGAAGGTCGCGTCGCTCGTCACGTCGGTGGCGGCTCCGGAGGTGCCGCTCGGAGGGGCCGTCATCTGGACCAGCCCGGACGGCGCGGAGTGGACGCGGCAGTCGACCGAGACCTGCGGGACCCATCGTGGCCCGACTACGGGTGGATCGAGGACGTGGCGGGCGTCCCTGATGGCATCCTGCTGACCCGGGCCTCTGCGGATGGGGAGCTGTTCGCGTCGCCTGGCGGCAGCGCGTGGGAGTCGATGGGCCCGCTGCCGCCCGGCTACACCGACCTCGGCAGCGGGCTGGTGACGTCGGACGGGCGCGTGGTGGTCTCGTTCGAGGCTCGGGAGCCGATCGGGCACGTCCTCGAGGCCTGGCTGCGGTCCCCCGACGGGACGTGGGTGCGCTCGCTGCGCGAACCGTCGACCGCCCAGGATGGCCTCGTCGCGACCGGCTCCCTGGTCGTGCTGGCCGCGACGGGCTACGACGCGGGCGCCGAGACCTGGCCCCGGCTCTTCGTGTCGACCGATGGTGGGGCGACCTGGGACCCGGGCCTGTCGTGGTCAGGACCCCGCGGCGGCTGCGCGCGCGACCTCGCGACCGACGGCACGCGGCTCGTCCTGCTCGGCTGCGACGAGGGCGTTCCCACGCTGTGGCATGCGGACGTGCCCGACGCCGGCGCGGGAGCGTCGCCGGCTGTCGCGTGACCCGAACGAGACCGACAAGCTACCGTGGGGGCGAACGAGGACACGAGGATCACACACGGCCGGCCTCGCTCGTTACCCGAGGCGCCTCTCGGTCAGCGCACCTGCCAGAGGCTCCACGTCTCGTCCGGGAGCGGGGCGACGATCCACTCGTCGGCCGAGTTGATGGCGATGGGGCCGTGGGTCGCCTCGATGAGCCAGGCACGCGACACGTCGGCTTCGCCGAAGTCGAGCGGTGCCATCGTCATCCACAGACAGAGGGCATCGCGCTCGTTGCTTGCGTCGCGGAGTCTGGTGTCCTCGGTCGCAGGAGCGAACGCCTCGAAGCCGCCCCACATCGACTGCGTCTGTGGTGAGAGGCGGTCCCACGCCTGGCGGCGCCGACCGGCCAAGGCGTCGTCGTAGTAGGCCCGCAGGGCCTGTCGGGCCGCCTCGCGGTCGCGCGGGTCGGGCGAGGGGCGCGGGCCGGCGTCCAGCGGGCAGGTCGGCGCGATCGATGGTGACGGCACGAGGCCCGGGGGCATCGCGCCCGACAGCACGAGCGCCTTGGCGGCCTCGAGCGTGTCGACCCCGTAGACCGAGGACGGCGTGTCGAGATCGGCAGGCGGACTGACGACACACACGTCTGGGGCAGCACGCCGGTGCCAGGCGCACCTGGTCCACGGTGACGCCGCGCGAGTGAGGTCCATGCACGATGCACGCAGCGCCCGCATCTCTCTCGGTCTTTGCCAAGGGCCTGGTCGGTCTCGCCGTCGGGATGGGCATCGGGTTCGCTTCGTTCGGCCCGCCCGCCCAGGCGGATAGGATCACCAGCGATCACCGGCTGGTCACCATCGGCGGCACCATCCGCAAGCGTGACGGCCATTGGCTGGTATGGGACCCGAACCATGCCCACCGGGGCTTTGGGAAGGTCACCTGCCTCAAGAGTGGCGGACTCACGGTCGAGCTTCGCCCAGTGGGTTTCGCGGACCGCTTCGGTGCGGTCACCGTGGATGGCGTGCTCGCTTCGAAGGGCGTCGCGGTCGGGAGCAGCGCGAACGCTCGTCTGCTCACCCTCACCCTTGCCCGGAACGGCGATCGCATAGGCTGCGGCAACGACGTGTTCGACGACCCGGGCACCAACATCTGGATCACGTGGACCCAGGTCGTCAGTAACGATTGACGAACCGCTTCCCGCCTCGGCGAGCGACCCGACTGCCCGACCGAGCTGATGCTCGTGCACTCCGCCCGGCCGGTGGACTGACCCGGCCCCGTACGACTGACGGCCATCACCCGGCGGGACCGCGTCGCGGGGGCCATCGGGCGTCTCAGGAGCTGACCGGGTCGCACCGCTCCGCGGTCGTTGGTGGGATGATCCGCGCTGACGCATGACTCCTGAGGAGAGCCCCGACATGACCGGCCGGTCCGCGCCCGCAACCTCGCTGCCGTTCGATGACACCACCGACTTCGAGGACGCGCGCCGTGGCCTCATCGGACGCCTGGAGCCATGCGTCGTGCGGGCTGCCGATGGCAGGGTGGTCTGGGACAACTCGAGCTACGCGTTCCTCGACGGCGACGTGCCGCCATCCGTCCACCCCAGCCTGTGGCGCCAGTCCCAGCTGGTGGCGATGGACGGCCTGTTCGAGGTCGTGCCCGGCATCTACCAGGTGCGCGGGATGGACCTCTCCAACATCACCTTCGTCGAGGGTGACACGGGCGTCCTGGTCATCGATCCGCTCATCAGCAACGAGACCGCGGCCGCGGCGCTGGCGCTCTACCGCGAGCATCGCGGGGATCGGCCGGTGGTGGGGGTGGTCTACACCCACAGCCATGTCGACCACTTCGGCGGCGTCAAGGGCATCACCACCCAGGAAGACGTGGACGCTGGCCGATGCCCCATCATCGCGCCAGACGGGTTCGTCGAGCACGCCGTGGCAGAGAACATCTACGCAGGCGTGGCGATGGCTCGTCGGTCCGCCTACATGTACGGGGCGGCGCTCGCGCGCGGCGTCGAGGGCCAGGTCGGCACCGGCCTCGGCCAGACGGTCTCCACGGGCACCGTGAGTCTCATCGCGCCCACGGACACCATCACCCGCACCGGCGAGACGCGGACCATCGACGGCATCGAGATGGAGTTCCAGGTCACGCCCGGGACCGAGGCACCGGCGGAGATGAACCTGCTGTTCCCTCGGCACGCGGCCCTGTGCATGGCCGAGAACGCCACGCACACGCTCCACAACATCCTGACCATCCGGGGGGCGCTGGTGCGTGACGCCCGGGTCTGGGCGCGCTACATCACCGAATCCATCGACCGCTTCCGCGACCGGACCGACGTCGTGTTCGCGTCCCATCACTGGCCGATGTGGGGGCGCGAACGCGCCCTGGGGTACCTGGGCCTCCAGCGCGACCTGTACGCGTATCTCCACGATCAGACGCTCCGGATGCTCAACGCGGGCCTCACCGGCAGCGAGATCGCCGAGGTCATCGAGATGCCACCGGCGTTGGAGCAAGCGTGGCATGCCCGCGGCTACTACGGATCGGTGAGCCACAACGTGAAGGCCATCTACCAGCGCTACATGGGCTGGTACGACGGCAACCCCGCGCGGCTGTGGCAGCACACGCCCGAGGCTCGCGGGCGGCGGTATGTCGCGGCGATGGGTGGCGCGGATGCGGTTGTCGCGCTCGCGCGGACGGCGTTCGATGCGGGCGACCTTCGCTGGGCTGCCGAGATCCTGGACCACGTGGTGTTCGGCGCGCCGGAGCATGCGCCCGCCAGGGCCCTCCTGGCCGACACCCTGGAGCAGCTCGGGTTCGGGTCCGAGAACGGCACCTGGCGCAACGCCTATCTCGCAGGAGCGACCGAGCTGCGGAGCGGCAACTTCGGGAGCCCCACCCAGACCGCCTCGCCGGACATGCTGTCCGCGCTCTCGCCGGAGCAGGTGTTCGATGCCATCGCCATCCGGGTCGACGGGCCCCGTGCCTGGCACGAGCGGCTGTCCATCGGCATCGAGCTGACCGATGTGGGCGAGTCCTATCGGCTGGACCTCCGGAACGGCGTGCTCATCCACCACCAGGCTGCCGTGGAGGGCGCCGACGTGGTGCTGCGGCTGCCGCGTGCCGCCCTCATCGGGCTGCTCGCGGGTCAGACCGATGGGATGGCCGTCGAGGGCGATGCGGGGGTGCTGGCACGTCTCGCCGGCGTGCTCCAGGCACCGGACCCAGCCTTCGACATCGTCACGCCCTGATGCGCATCGCGTTCCCCGGCGAGCCGGGGTCGTTCGCGGAGGACGCCGCCCTGGCGTACTTCGGCGCCGACGCGGCCATCGACCACCTGCCCGGATTTGCGGATGTCGTGGAGGCGGTGTCGGCCGGGTCGGTCGAGCGGGCGGTAGTGCCCATCGAGAACGTGGTGTTCGGGACGGTGCAGCAGGTCCAGGACCTGCTGGCGGCATCCGACGTGGTGGTGGTCGGCGAGGTCATCGTGCCCGTCCGACTGTGTCTGGCGGCCCTGCCCGGCCAGCGCATCGAGGACATCGAGCGCGTCTACTCGCACGTCCAGGCGCTGGGCCAGGCGGAGTCGTTCCTGCGCTCGCGACCGTGGAGCCTGCTCGCGGCGACCAACACGGCGGGCTCGGGCAAGATGCTCGTCGATCGCGGGGAGCGCGGCTCGGCGGCGGTGCTCTCACCCAGGGCCGCCGAGCTGTTCGGGCTCGAGGTGCTCGCCGCGGACATCCAGAGCGAGCCGCGCAACCGGACGCGGTTCCTGGTCATCGCGCCTCCGGGCATGAGGGTTGCGCCGGCGCCGGGTGCGGCCATGCACTCGACGCTCCTGGTCACCGTCCGCAACGAGCCCGGCACCCTGGTCCGGGTGCTCGACGTGCTGGCCGCCCATGGCCTCAACATGACCAAGCTCGAGTCGCGCCCCAGCCGCACCAGCACGTGGGAGTACGTGTTCTGGATCGACGTCGACGCGGACATGTCGGCGCCGGACCAGACCCCGGCCCTGGCCCAGCTGCAGGCTGCCGCGGTCAGCGTGCGGGTGCTGGGCTGCTACGCCAAGGCGCCAGAGCCCATCTGACAATGTCAACGCCAGACCTCGAGTACACGGGGCTCATGGCGCTCGCGTGGGACCCGCTGCGCGGCGACACGTCAGACTGGCCCGACCGAGCGTGGTTCCGGGCGCTCATCGACGAGGTCGGGCAGCCGGTCCTCGACGTGGGCTGCGGGACCGGGCGCCTCCTGCTCGACTTCCTGAGCCAGGGGGTCGACATCGACGGTGTCGAGATCTCGACCGACATGCTCGACCTGCTGCGAGCCAAGGCCTCGGAGGCGGGGCTGGTGGTCGATGGGCGCGTGCACGAGGGCGCGATGGAATCGATGGCGCTGCCGCGCCGATATCGGCTGGTGATGGTGCCCTCGAGCTCCTTCCAGCTGCTCGTCGACCCGGTGGTCGCGGCTGAGGCGATGCGCCGCTTCCATGACCATCTGGCGCCGGGCGGGGCGCTGGCGATGAGCTGGATCGACCTCGCCGCCGACCACCCCGACGGGGCTGACGACGTGTCGGAGGACGAGGCCACGCTGCCCGATGGGTCGGTGGTGCGGCGATGCTATCGAGCGTGGTATGACCAGGCGGCAGGGCTGGAGTCAACCGAGGATCGGTACCAGCTGCTGCGGGACGGGCGGGTCGTCGCCCAGGAGCGCAAGGTGCGTGACCCGGCCGTGCGGGGCTACACGCATGCGGCGATCGGCGCGCTGCATCGCGCGGCCGGGTTCGAGGCACCGGTGCTGTGGTCGGGGTTCACGCGTGATCCGGCACGCGGCGACGAGCGGGTCGTGACGAGCGTGGCCTGGCGGCCGGGCTGACGTGGGGCAGCGGCGGCCGGTGGAGGAGCGGCGGCTGGAAGGGGGGCGGGTCGTCCTCCGTGCGCCCCGACCCTCGGACGTGGCGCCCATCGCCGCGATCCAGGCCGAGCCGGGTGTCGCGCGCTGGTGGCAACCGGACACGCCGAACGAGCTGCGCGAGATGCTGTTCCAGCCCGAGTCGAACGTCGTCCCCTGGGTCATCGAGCACGAGGGCCGCGTGGTCGGCTACATCCAGGACTGGGAGGAGACCGACCCCCTCTACCGACACGCGGGCATCGACCTGTTCCTGACGACCGAGGTCCACGGGCAGGGACTGGGCCCGGACGCCATCCGGACGCTGGCCGCCCATCTGTTCGGGGCGCGCGGCCATCATCGGCTGACCATCGACCCGGTGGCCGCCAACGAACGTGCCATCCGGGCCTATGCCAGGGTCGGGTTCCGGGTGGTGGGCGTCATGCGCGCCTACCAGCGCACGCCTGACGGCGGCTGGGAGGACGGCCTGCTCATGGAGCTGCTTGCGGATGAGCTGATCCGCGGGGGATGATCCTGCGGTCGAGTCCCTGATCGCGCCTTGTGTACACGTGTGCGTCATGGGGCCGCTGGGAGGGCGAGGCGACACCGAAGGTCTCGATCGATGCCACGGACGTGACGCTGGCGGCTGTCGCGGACGGCGCTGAGGGTCGCAGCGCCGGGCTGGTGCCGGGACCATCAGGTCCGACATGATGGGGCCCAGAACCGCACCGCGAGGTCGCGGCCGTGGCCAGACCGCCTGGAGCGTGATCGGGTCAGTCCAGCGTGACCCAGCCCTCGCTCACGGGCACGACCGAGCCGGTCACGCGGATCTCGGTGACGGTGCCGTCGGCATCGAAGTCGGCGGCGGCGCGCAATCGCGACGGGCGACCCAGCTCGGTGCCCTGCTCGATGGTCACCCGGCGGGTCGCGCCACGGGTCGGCACCAGCAGCCCCAGGTAGACGCACAGCGGACCGGCCGCGGCACCGGTGGCCGGGTCTGCGTCGATGCCCAGGGTGCCCGCATCGAACAGCCGGACGGTGACGTCCGCGTCCGGGATGGTGCCGCTGTTGCCGGGCGCCACCAGCGCGGCGCTGTCGACGCCCAGCGACCGACAGATCTCCGCGACGGCCTGGCGCTGCTCGTGGTCCACGTCCATGAGCACCGCCCGGTCCACGAACGGCACGATGAGATGCGGCAGGCCGGTCGAGATGACCATGGGGCGCGCCTTGCGGCGACGGCCGCCGCTCCGCCAGCCGACCTCGTTCTCCGGGACCTCGAGCGCCTCGCACAGCTCGGCGAGCTCGTCCTCGTCCAGCCGCTGGAGGATCTCCGCGCCGTGCTGGGTCATGGTGACGTCGCCGGGTCGTCCGTCCGCCTGCGCCACGTGCAGCATCACCGGCCCGGCCGCCAGCTCGACGACCAGGGGCCCGTCGTCGACCGTGCCCTCGTCGGTCATCACCCACGCGGCACCGAGGGTCGGGTGACCCGCGAACGGCAGCTCCATGCGGGGCGTGAAGATGCGCAGCCGGAACGCCGCGCCGGCACGCGTGCCAGCGGGTGTGGGCGGCAGCACGAACGCCGTCTCCGAGAGGTTCGTCTCGCGCGCGAGCGCCTGCATCTCGTCGTCCGAGAGCCCGGGACCTCCGTCGCCGCCACCCGCGCCGCCGCCTTCGGGCGTGTGTGCGGCCAGGAACACGGCCAGCGGGTTGCCGCGCAGCTGGGTGTCCGTGAACACGTCCACGCCCCGGTAGCGGAACCTCCTCGCCATGGCGGCAGTGTAGGGCGGGCGTCGTGCGCCGCATGTGCCGATCGGCCCGGGTTGGGCTGGCCATCCGCGGAGCGACGTTGGGCTGCGGCCGCCGCACGCCTGCCGTGCCGGTGCCTATGCGTCTCGCCGTCGCTCGCGGCGCTCGCGCCGGCCTCGTGTCACGCTCGGCACAGCGGGTCGAGCCGCCATGCCACGCACCAGGGCGGGCGTATGGCGTCTCGTGGGCACCGCCATCCGCTTAGGCACCGCCATGGCAGCGCTTTGGCGGTTCGCCGAGCGATGCCGGGCGGCTCCGCACCCGGCGCGTTCGCCGAGCCATGCCGAGCCGCTTCGGGCCCGGCACACGCGACGGGGGCCGGGCGCACAGCCCGACCCCCGTCGATGAGCGTGTGGGACGCAGCAGGCGCGCCCAGGATGCGAGCGGTCAGGAAGCCGGGCTTGCCGCCGGGCTCACCACCGCGCCACCGGCCGCCGGGCACGCGAACGCGTCGCACACGGCCTGGGCGTTCTCCGGGAGACCGTGTCGAACGGCAGGACCAGCCACAGCGGCGGGTTCACGCCATCGACCAGGATGTTGTGCGCCCAGTCGATGGCCTGCTTGCCACCGGTCGGGTACACGAAGGTCACGCCGAGTCGGCCCTCGAGGACGGACATGATCCCGCCGTCAGGCGTCGGCAGGGCGTCGATGCCCACGAACAGCACCTTGGACGGGTCGATGCCCGCGTCCTGCGCCGCGATGTAGGCACCCTCGGCCATGGGGTCGTTGTGGCCGTACACGACGTCCACGTCGGGGTTGGCCTGGAAGGCCGCCGCCGCCGCGGGGACCGCCTTCTCGCGCAGCCAGTCGGCGTTCTGCGAGAACACGATGTTGGCGTCGGAGAGGCCGCCCGCGGTCAGGCCGGCGCGGAAGCCGTCGCCGCGGTCCTTGGCCGGGGGTGCGCCCTCGAGGCCCCGGATCTCGGCGACCTTGCAGGCGGTCCGGCCGTTGTCGGCGCACCACTTGGCGACGTACTCACCGGCCGCCTGGCCGATGGCCACGTTGTCGGCGCCGATGAACATGGAGTAGTTGGGGTCGACCAGGTTGCGGTCGAGCACGATCACCGGGATGCAGGCATCCCAGGCCGCCTTGACGGCGTCGTTGAGGGGCGCCGCCTCGTTGGGCGAGATGACGAGCAGGTCGATGCCCTGGGTCAGCAGGTTCTCGACGTCGCTCACCTGGTCCGCGTTGTCCTGGGCCGCGTCCTGGAACACGACCTCGAACTCCGGGTACGCGGCCGCCGCCGCCGCGATCTGGCTGTCCATGGCCTCGCGCCAGGGCTCGGCGCGGTTGGCCTGGGACATGCCGATGACGTAGTGGTCCTTGGCAGCCGGCCGCTCGCAGCCGGCCGGCAGCGGACCCTCGGCGCGGGCGTCCTCCTTGACGGTGCCACCGCCCAGCTGGTCGGGGGTGTACGGCGTCCAGGTGCCCTGCGCGAATGCGACCGATGACGTCGCGATCGCGAGCCCTGCCGCCAGCGTACACAGACGGATGAACCTGTTCATGATCTCCCTTCCTCCGATCCGGGATGCGTGGTTCGTCCCATGGCTCCGATCATGGTGCTGTCGACATCACCTCCTCAGGGGGTGCGGACGAACGGCGTCATCGCCTATGCATCCGCGCTGCGTGGTCGGACCTGCTGGAGCGCCACGGCGCCCACCACGAGCAGCCCCTTGGTGACCAGCTGCATGTTGCTGTTGACGTTGTTGAGGCTGAGCATGTTGTCCAGGATCCCCAGGATGAACGCGCCCGCGATCGCCCCCGCCACGGTGCCCTTGCCGCCGGCCAGGCTGGCACCGCCGATGACCACCGCGGCGATGGCGTTGAGCTCGTAGCCCACGGCCTCGTTGGGGCTGCCCTGGTTGAGTTGCGCGGCGTGCATCACGCCCGCCAAGGTGGCGAAGCAGCTGCACAACATGAACGCGGCGATCTTGGTGCGCGAGACCGCGAGCCCCGAGAGGCGTGCCGCGGTCTGGTTGCCGCCGATGGCATACAGATGACGCCCGAACGCGGTGTACCGCAGCACGAGGGCCATAACGATGGCGACCCCGAACATGATGATGGCGGGCACCGGGAACACCCCGTTGATCCGCTCGCCGATGATCTCGAACGACGGGTCCGCGCCACCCGGGCCATACGAGATGGGCACCGCGATGTCGCTGGACCACATGTGGGCGAGCCCGCGCGCGATGCTGAGCATGGCCAGGGTGGTGATGAACGAGGGGATCCGGAACCGCTCCGAGGTCCAGCCGTTCCACCAGCCGATGAGCAGGCCCATGCCCAGGATGATGGTGATGGCCGGGATGGCCGGCATCTGGTCGCGCATCAGGAGGTACGCGACACCCGTGGCCGCGAGCGCGACCACCGAGCCCACCGACAGGTCGATGCCGCCGATGATGATGACCAGCAGCATCCCCACCGCCAGCACCCCGGTCTCCGCCACGTCGCGCGCGACGTTGGACAGGTTGCGCTGGCCCAGGAACAGGATGTTCCCGTCACGGGTGGGCGAGAAGATGATGGCCAGGATGACCACGATGACCAGGCCGAAGAAGCTCTGGAACCGGAACACCGTGGCGATCGCGCGGTCGACCCGGGGGTCGTCCAGGAGCCGCCGCAGGGCGCCGCGCAGCCGACCCGGGGCGTGCGCCTCCACGGCCGCCGCGTGGGGCGTGGGTCGTGGCGCCGCGATCATGTAGCCCACCACGAGCAGGACGCTGGCGAACGCGGTGACCCAGAAGCCCGCGCCTCCCACGGACATCAGGAACACGGGCGTGGCCCGGTCCTCCAGCAGATACAGCACGAACCATGCGAACGCGACCAGGCCGCCGATGGGCACCATGCGCGCGAGCCAGCGCGCCCGGGAGGCCGTCCCGGTCTGGACCGACCCGGACGCCCGGACCCACAGCGCCGCGGACGCGATGCCCAGGCCGACGGGGACGAGCAGCATCGGCAAGCGCAGCTTGTCCAGGACTGCCGCGAGGTCCGCGGAGAGCGACGCGGGCCCGGAGATCAGGAGCCCCAGGGCGGTCGTGGTGACGCCGCCCTCCACGATCCAGGGCAGGGCGAGGAAGCCCACGAAGCCCGCGATGACGCACGCCACGGCGACGCGCTCGGCACCCGTGAGCCGCTGCCAGCGCAGTCGCGGCTCGGCCGCGGAGCCGGTGCCCGTGCCACCCGTGGCGGGGGCGGTCGCCTGGCTCATGCGGCGTCCGCCGTTGCGCCGGCCGTGTCCGCCGTTGCGCCGACCTTGTCCGCGAAGCGCGTCGCCGCTTCCATGATCGCCTCCTGGTCGAACGATGCGCGGTCGAACTCGGCGGTCACCCGCCCCTCGCACAGCACGTAGATCCGGTCGCACACCGCCAGCAGCTCGGGCATCTCGCTGGACACCACCAGGAACCCGGTGCCCTGGCGCGCGAGGCGTCCCATGAGCGCGTAGATCTCGGCCTTGGCGCCCACGTCGATGCCCCGCGTGGGCTCGTCCATCAGGAACAGCACGATCTCCGTGAGCAGGAACCGCCCGACCACGACCTTCTGCTGGTTGCCACCCGACAGGTTGTTGACGAGGGTGTCGATGGTGGGCGTCCGGACGCCCAGGTCGGCCACCACGCCGCGCACGGCCTTCCGCTCCGCGCGCTGGTCGATGATCCGGACGCGGTTGACGAAGCGGTCGAGCGCCGCCAGCGACGCGTTCTCCGTCACCGACCGCTCCAGCACCAGGCTCTGCTGCTTGCGGTCCTCCGCGATCAGGCCGAGACCGCAGGCGATGGCGTCGCCAGGCGACGCGAACGCCACCGGGCGTCCCTGGAGTCGGATGGTGCCGCTCACGCTGGCCGGCGGATAGACCCCGAAGACCGCCTCCAGCACCTCGCTGCGGCCGGCGCCCATGAGCCCCGCGATGCCCACGATCTCGCCCTGGCGCACGGTCAGCGACACGTCGTCGAGGACGCGTCGGCGGCCCTCGACCACGCCCAGGTGCTCCACGCGCAGCACCTCGTCCCCCAGCTGCACCTGGGCCTTGGGGTACAGCACCTCCAGGTCGCGACCGACCATCATGCCGATGAGCCGTCGGCGCGTGAGCTCCGACGCGGGCGCGGAGCCGACGACCGCCCCGTCGCGCAGCACCGTGACGCGGTCCGCGATGGCGAAGATCTCGTCCAGGCGGTGCGAGATGTAGATGATGGCCACGCCGTGCGCCCGCAGGCCCCGGATGACCCGGAACAGGTGCGCCACCTCGCTGTCGCTGAGCGCCGAGGTGGGCTCGTCCATGACGATGATCCGGGTGTCGAGGCTGAGCGCCTTCGCGATCTCGACCAGCTGTCGCTGCCCGACGCGCAGCCGATCGACCGCGCGGTCGCTGTCGATGTCCAGCCCCAGCCGGGCCATGAGCGCCTCCGACGCCCGGCGCATCGAGGCCCGGTCGAGGACGCCCAGCCGGTTCCGATGCTCCCGGCCCAGGAAGATGTTCTCGTACACCGTGAGCCCCGGCACCAGGTTGAGCTCCTGGTGGATCATCGCGATGCCTGCGTCCTGCGCCTCGCGGGTGTCCCCGAAGGCGACCGGCTCGTCGCCCATGAGCAGCGCGCCCTCGAACTCCGTGTAGACCCCGCTGAGGATCCGCATCAGCGTCGACTTGCCGGCGCCGTTCTCGCCCACGAGGGCATGCACCTCCCCGGCACGGACGTCCAGGGACACGTCGTGGAGCGCCACGACCCCGGGGAAGCGCTTGGTGATGTGCCGCATGCGGAGCGTCACCGACGGGTCGGGATGCGCGTCACCAGCCTCGGCCGTGCCCACCCGGGCCATGACCGCGGAGCCCTCCTCGGACGCGCGCTCGGACATCTCGGGCCTGCTCCTCCTTGGGCCAGACCGGGACGCGGGACCGGCGGCATGGCGCGGCACCCGGTCCCCCGCCGACCCGCCAGCCGGTGCTGAGAAACCGGTTGCATTATGCGCGTCCGAGCGTCAGTCCGCGACCCCCCATCCACCTGGTGGCACCGGCTCGCGCGGTGGCACCGGCCCGCTCACCGGCCGAGGGCACCTCGCCAGTAGTCCCCCTCGGGATACGCGTAGCGCGCCCGCGAGGCCGGCAGGATCTCGGCGTAGCCCGGGCGCTCCGGCATGCGATAGCGGGCGCGCTCGACGCGGGCGGGTTCCGCGAAGTGCTCGTGGAGATGGTCGACCCACTCCAGCACGCGTCCGCCGGAGGTCCCCGAGACGCACGTCATGTCGATGGCCGCGAGATGGGCGACCAGCTCGCACAGGCCCACGCCCCCGGCGTGGGGGCACACGGGAACCCCGAACCGCTCCGCGAGCAGCTGGACCGCGAGCACCTCGTTGACGCTGGCGAGCCGGCAGGCATCCACCTGGGCATACGCGACCGCCCCCGCCTGGAACAGCTGCTTGAACACCACGCGGTTCTGGACGTGCTCGCCGGTCGCGACGCCGATGGGCGCCACGGCACGCGCGATGGCCGCGTGACCCAGGATGTCGTCGGGGCTGGTGGGCTCCTCGATCCACATCGGGCGGACCTCGGCCAGCGCGCGCACCCACTCGATGGCCTCGGGCACGCCCCACACCTGGTTGGCGTCGACCATCAGCTGGCGGTCAGGGCCGATGACCTCGCGCGCGATCCGCGTCCGACGGAGGTCGTCCTCGAGGCTGCGCCCGACCTTGAGCTTGACGTGGTCGAAGCCATCGGCCACCGCCTCCTGGCACAGCCGGCGGACCTTGGCATCGTCATAGCCCAGCCAGCCCGCGGACGTGGTGTAGGCAGGGTAGCCGTTGCGCTCGATGGCGGCGATGCGCTCGGCGCGCCCGGGCGCGCGCTCCCGGAGCATCGCGAGCGCCTGGTCCGGGGTGAGGGCGTCGGTCAGATATCGGAAGTCGACCAGGCCGACCATCTCCTCGGCCGTCATGCCCGTGACGAGCCGCCAGACCGGGAGCCCGCGGACCTTGGCGGCCAGGTCCCACGCGGCGTTGAGGATGGCCGAGGTGGCGAGGTGGATGACCCCCTTCTCCGGCCCCAGCCACCGGAGCGGGCTGATCCCGGTGAGGCGGCGCGAGAAGGCTCCCAGGTCGGAGACGACTTCGTCCACGGTCAGCCCCTCCACATGGGGCGCCAGCGCCCGGATCGCCGCCACGCAGACCTCGGTGCCCTCGCCGATGGTGAACGTGAAGCCGTGGCCGGCGAGGTCAGCGTCCCCGGTGTGGAGGATCGCGTAGGCGACGGAGTAGTCCGGGTCGGGGTTCATCGCGTCCGACCCGTCGAGGCTGAGCGAGGTGGGGAACCGGATGTCGAGCGCCTCGACGCGGGTGATACGCGGGTTGCTCATGGGAGGGATGGTAGGTCCCCCACGACCACATGGAGGTCCCGCCCGGGCTCGATGACGCACGGCTCATCGACGTCCAGCACGACCTCGCCGTCCACCAGCAGGCGCCGCAGGGCGAACGCGCCGCCCTCCACCCGGATGCGCACCTCCAGCCCATCCGCGTCCCGGTGCTGGCGGTAGGTGCCCCACGCGGTCCCAGCCGTGAACAGGCATCGGAAGTCGTCCGCGGACCAGCGCGGCGCGAAGCCCAGCGTGCCCGTCGCCACATCCGCCGTGGCCCCGCTGAGCGCCAGCAGCAGGGCCCAGCTGGACATGCTCCGGACGTAGTGGTGGCCGCACTCCACCTCATCCCAGGGGTTGCGCCGCTCCCCGTCGTGGCGGTCGTGGACCGCCTCGACCAGCTCCAGCCCCTCGTCGGTCAGCCCCTCGAGGATGAGGTGGCTGGCGACCTGGTACTCGATGCCCGTCCAGACCTCGTCGGAGTAGACGAACGGCAGCCGAGGCCGGCCGCCCTTGGGCCAGCTGCACAGCACGAGCCCCGCCTCGTCGTTGAGGACGTAGGTCCGCTGGGTGTTGGCGTGGTCCCGGAAGTCGCGCCGGAAGTTGTGGCGGAACACGGCGCCGATGGCGGAGCGCACGTGGTCCGGGGGGAGCAGGTCGCCCAGGCCCAGCAGCCGGGCGTGGAGCTGGCCCAGCAGCTGGTCGGAGAGGCAGCCCAGACCGTGCTGGTACCGATGCGCATCCACGTCCTCGATGTGCTGGACGAGGTACTCGCCGTCCCACAGCAGCGCGTCGGCCCGTGCGCTGGCGCGCTCGAAGCGGGCCCGTGCGTCGGCGGCGACCGCCTCGTCGCCCATCACCCTCGCGAGCTCCTCGCACGCCCGCAGCCCGGCCAGCCAGTAGAGCGTCGAGAGCGGGTTGGGGCCATGGAACTCGATGTCATAGGTGGTGTGCTGGCGGCCGTCGGGCACGCCGTCGCCGTCGGTGTCCCAGTGCTCGCTCGCGTAGCGCATGGCGCGCTGGATCCCCGGCCACAGCGGGGTCAGCCAGTCGCGGTCGCCGGACAGCCGCCATTCGCGCCAGGAGCGGATGACGGTGCCCATCTGGCCATCGATGGCGGCCTCCGGTCGCTGATCGCCCCACGGCCACACGAACTCCGAGCCGAACGGCCGATGGGCCCGGAAGCTCATGTAGCCGGTGGCGTCGGTCTCGATGGCCAGCTCGATTCGGCGCGCCTCGCGCTCCAGCGACGGGAACAGCGCCGCGACCGTGTAGGCATAGCTCCACACGTGGGTGCAGGTGCCCTCGCACGAGCCCGCGTCGTCGAAGCAGCCCTCGAACCCATGGAACCGCCCGTCCTCGAGCCGGAAGCAGGTCTGCGACCGGACGGGCACGATGTTGGCCGAGACCGCGTCGATGACCTCGTCCGGGAGGGTGCTCCCGAACAGCGCATCGCGGAAGCGCCTGGTCGTCCCCTCCAGCCGGGGCATCTCCGCCACCAGATGGCGTGCCGCGTCCCAGGACGTCGCGAAGCGTGTCGCGTAGTGGTTCCGGATGCGCTCCTGTGCGGGGTCCGGCCACCAGCTGTTGGACCGGATGGGGAAGGACCACGTGAGCAGGAACCGGATGTCCAGCGACTCGCCGGGCGCCAGCGTGGCCAGGGCGCCCACCGACGCGGTGTCGGTGGTGCCGGGCTCGCTGGGCATCGGGTAGCCCCGGTCCTCCAGCAGGCCATCGGACACGAGGTCGTCCCAGAACGCCTGGAGGAAGTCGTACCAGGCACCGCGGAGCCAGGCGGGCGCGATGGTCACGTCGGGATGGGTGGTAGCCAGCGTCAGGTCGCCCGCGCGGAGGTCGTCGCGCGCGATGGAATCGCTCGACAGGAACACGCCGCGCAGCCCAGCCTCGTCGCGCACGGTGGTCCGATTGCCGCCCAGGCCGCCCGCCGCGAGGTTGCCAAAGCCGTCATACGCGAGGCCGCCGACCGGGTTGATGAGCGAACCCACGAGCGTGATCCGGGCGGGCTCGGCCGCGCGGTTGCGGAGCCGCCAGGTGAGCACGGCCCCAGGGATGCCGGAGTCGTCCGGGTCGAGCGGCACCAGTGGCGTGAACGCCTCCAGCCGGATGTCGAGCGGCACGTCCGGGTGCTCGAGGGCCACCGTGGCGATGGGGTACTCCCCGGTGAAGGCGGCACGCGCGAAGCGCGGCAGCCCCGCCGCGGTGTTGGGGTGGTAGCCGTGTGACAGGTCGTGGGGCGGCGGGATGGGCCCCTCCAGCACCTTGGCGATGGGCGGCGCGTCACCCAGCTGGACGCGGATGCAGAAGAAGGTGTTGGGCGATCGGTTCCCCTTGTCGGGGTGGCTGCCCAGCTCCCAGTCGCGCAGGTCGCCGCGCGCGCCCAGCGAGACGTTGCCGGTGCCGACCCCGCCGAGGGGGAAGGCGACGACCCGATGCCGGTCCGTGAAGCTGCGGGTCACGCCTCGCGGATGCTCCCGGTGGCTCCCCGGTCCTCGGCTTCCAGCTCCGCGACCGTCGTGGCGGGATGGGTCGCGAACGGTCCGGCCACCCCCTCGGAGCCCTCGCCATCGGGGCGCGGCAGGCGTCGCTCGACGGGCAGCAGCCCGAACGGGGCGTGCGGCTCGGTCTGGTACCAGTAGGCGGTGCTGGAGACGTCGTCCATGCGCTTGTTGGCGTGACCGTGCTCGATGGTCACCCGGATCGACCGCCGGAAGCGCACCGGATCCTCGATGTGATAGCGATACAGCGAGACCTTGCCGGACCAGTTGGCGCCGCCCGGCAGGGTGATGCCGTGATACGGCGCGCTGTACTCCTGGGTGGGGCACCACGAGGTGTTGAAGTAGTCCTCGGTGCCCGTGCCGTGGAGGCTGGGCGGGAATGCCTCGCCGTCCACGAAGATCATGTCATCGCCCTCGCCGTACCAGTTCCACTGGCGCGTCCGACGCAGGTTGTGGACGTCCAGGTGGCAGCCCACGTAGTGACCTCGGCCGGTCGCCTCGAGGATGGTGTAGTTGCCGTCGCCCGTGGCGTTGCTGCCGCCGAACTCGTGGTCCTCGTTGGCCACGCCCGCGTCGGGGATGCCGTCCGTGGGGTTCTCGCGCCGCCACTGGGCGTGGAGGTAGCCCAGGCCCTCGGGGAGCGCGTCCAGCTCCTCGTAGTCGACGTAGTAGTAGAACAGGACCTCGGCCTCCGAGCACTCGCTGGTCGCGCTGATCCGGGCGCCCCGCGCGAAGGGCATCGGGAACCAGCAGTTGAAGCCCTTGCCGTCCTCGGGGCTCATCTGGAGTGGCAGCGCATCGAAGTTGCGGGTCTGGGCGTGGCCCATGCCGAAGAAGTCGCCGACGGGCACGTCGATCGATGGCTCGGCCTCCCCGTCCCACCATGCCCGGAGCACCACCTTGCGCAGGAAGTCGGGCTCGTCGCACGCGATGGTGACCCAGATGTGCCGGATGACGCCGGCGCCGGCGATGTCCGCGAGGACCGCCTCCTGGCCAGGCCGGATGTGGAGTCGGTCGTCGTTGCCACCGGTGCGGTCCCAGCTCGAGGCGCGGCGGGAGGTGCTGTCGCGGAGCATGGGCAGGCCGGCCAGGGGGCTGCCGACGAGGGTCTCGAAGCGGTCCACGGTTGCGGGCTCCTTCCGGATGCGCTGGGTCAGGGGTGGATGAGGCGGATGTCTCGCGGCGGCAGGCGCGCCTCGACGCCATCGATGCGCGCGACCTGCGGCTGGTCGCTCACGTTGGCGACCAGCCACGCGGCGCGGCCGTCCAGGGTCCAGGCGCGGGCGAGGACGCTGGGCACGCGCATGGTGCCCCGGGTGTCGTACATGGAGTGGTCCTGGCCCGCGTTGTAGGCGTACCAGTCGGGCTCGATGGTCGGCGCCTCCACGGTGGGCGGCGGCAGCATCCGGCCGCGCGCCAGCCATGGGTTGGCCGGGCCGACGCGGGTCCGCGCCACCTGGCCCAGGAACGCCGCCTTGTCCGGGTCGATGCCAAAGCCACGCGGCACGATGTCGGCATACGACTCGCTGACGTCCTCGGTCCAGCCGTCGACATCCTCCAAGGGGCTGAACTCGCCGTTGACCTCCAGCAGGCCACCCTCCAGCAGCACCGTCGCGGCGACCCAGTACCACAGGTCCCCGCACTCCGGCGACAGCTTGGCCCAGCCGTCCATGCGCAGTGGCGCGCGCTCCCCGAACACGTACGTGAGCAGTGGGATTCGCTCCGCACGCCCGTCGAGCAGCCAGTCGCGGAACGGCACCGGCTCGAACGAGGCGTAGGGGCCGC
The DNA here is from genome assembly GCA_046328155.1 of Chloroflexota bacterium. Taxonomy (GTDB): domain Bacteria; phylum Chloroflexota; class Limnocylindria; order Limnocylindrales; family CSP1-4; genus JAFMJV01. The sequence goes on along the minus strand of JAXLXC010000029.1, from coordinate 31,624 downwards.
CATCCGCGCGATGCTGGCTGTAGTCGAACAGGCCGATGGACGTCTCGGTCATGACCTCGGTGCCCATGGGCACGTACCGGCCCGCGGCGGCGCTCATGGCGGCGCTGGTCTGGCGATACATCGCGTCGAACAAGGCCGCCACCGGCTCGCCCGAGCCAGGGGCGTGGTCGTGGCCCTCCGCGAGGCACTGCAGCAGCATGTTGTGCAGCGAGATGTCGTAGTAGATGGCGTCCGCGCCGTACTCGGCGGCCAGCCGGGCATCGCGCTCGGCGTGCCAGTCGCGCCAGTACGCGGTGCCCGGGCACATGAACGGGAAGCGCATGATCCCGGGGTCCGTGGGGTCCGACTGACCGGCATGGTGGAGCATCCGCGACGCGAGCACGGGCTCGTCCGAGGACTCGTCGTGGCCGCCCAGCAGGTCGAACTCGAAGGGCGCCCAGCGCCCGGCGTGGTCGGCGATGGCGGCGAGGTTGGCCCGATGGAACACGGCCGGGAACCAGTCCTGGCGCCCGGGTGGGATGTGGCCCCGGTAGTCGTGGCCCTGGGCGGCCCAGTCGGGTCCCAGCACATGGAACACGGGCGTCCCGGCCGCGGCGCCCAGGGCACGCAGCCAGGCGCTCCGGTCGTGGCGCGCCGAGACCCCGAAGGTGCAGATGCCGACCTCCTCCCGGAGCCAGCTCGCGCGCGCACCCACCTGCGCCCATGGCTGGCCCAGCGCCCACGCCCGATACCGATCGGCGGCGTCGGTCCAGTGCCCGCCATCGAGCGGCGCGATGACCACCGGATATGCCGGCCCGAAGGAGGCGCCCGGCGCCAGCGCCGGCGCCTTGTGGGCGACCGACATCGTCAGATGCTCGCCATCCCCCTCCACATCGAACCACTTGAGCGCCCGCCCGGCATCCTCGGTCCCCAGCAGGAACCCTCCCACGCCCCGCGCCTGATAGGCCAGGAACTGCATCGTGGAGCCCGCGAAGCCCTCCGGATAGGGGTTCTGGCCCAGCCGTCGGTGGTTCTCCGGGTCGGGTCCGAACAGGTCGGCCGGGTCGTGGAACAGGAACCCGCTGGCATGACTGTGGGTCAGCTCGTCCCGGCCGGGGCCGCCCAGACGCCCAACGCCTGCCACGACGGGGAACCGGATCCGCTCGATCGTGGCGCCGCCGCCGTTGTGCGCCGACACCCGGAGCAGCAGCTCGTCGCCGCGCACCAGGACGTCCGCGCAGACGCGGATGTCACGGCCCGCATCCCAATGGAGCCGCACGCCATCGCCGAGCACGACGACACCCACGAGCGACCCCACGTCGACCCAGCCGACGTCCGACAGCTCCAGCCGCAGGGCGATGGGGGAGGGCGCCCCGGACACCAGCTCCAGGCCTGCCCCGAGGTGCGTCAGCCGGACGATGGCGCCGCTGGCCTCGTCCAGGGCGAGCCGCAGCCGAGGGGTGGCGAGGTCGATGGTCACTTGAGCCCCGAGATTCGCACGCCGTTGACGATGTAGCGCTGGAACACGAGGACGATGAGCAGCAGCGGCAGCACCGACAGCAGGCTGCCCGCCATGAGCAGCCCCCACTCCGTGCCGCGCTCCATCCGGAAGTTGCCCAGGTACTGCTGGATCTGGAACAGGTCGGGGTTCTGGATGGTCAGGATGGGCCACACGTACGCGTTCCAGTAGCCCAGGAACGAGGTCACGCCCACGACCACGAAGATGCCCAGCGACTGGGGCAGGAACACCCGCACGAAGATCTGCCAGCGGCTGGCCCCGTCGATCATGGCCGCCTCCTCCAGGGCCAGCGGGATCGACAGGTAGAACTGGCGGATGAAGAACATCTGGTAGGCCGACGCGACGCCCGGGACGATGAGCACCGCGAAGCTGTTGAGCATCCCCAGGTTGGTCACCACCACGAACGAGGTGAGCAGGATCGCGAACGCCGGGATGAACAGCGGGATGATGCAGAACACCCACCACAGCGGCTTGCCCCGGAAGTCGAGGCGGGCGAACGCATACGCCGCCATGGCGTTCACCGTGATGCTCAGGATCGTGAAGATGGCGCCCCCGAGCAGCGTCACCGTCATGGCCTGCACGAAGGCGTGGTCCTGGAGGATCGACGTGTAGTTGTCGATGTGCCAGACCTCGGGGAAGAACTGGAACGGGGTGCGCACCACCTCGGACTTGCTCTTGAACCCGGCGATGAGCATCCATGCCAACGGCAGGATCACTGCGGCGAGCACGAGCAGCAGCAGCAGCCCGCGCCCGATGCCGCTCGTCGCGGAGCGGAGCGTCAAGCCCCTACCCATCGACAGCCTTGTCCGAGCGGACCACGCGGAAGATGACCGCGGTGAGGGTGCCCAGGATGAGGAACAGCAGCAGCGCCGCGGTGATGGAGAAGCTGGTCGCGAACGGACGCGGGTCCCGGAACTGGCTCAGGATGTAGAGGTTGGGCGTCATCGTCGAGTCCACCGGACCGCCCGTGCCCTTGGTCATGACGAGCGGCAGGTCCAGCAGCTGGATGGCCGCGATGCAGCCCGTCACGAGCACGAACAGGATGACGTTGCGGAGCAGCGGCAGGGTCACGTACCGGGTGCGCTGGAGGAAGCCTGCGCCATCCAGGGCGGCTGCCTCGTAGTAGGTCTGCGGGATGTCCATCATCCCCGCGAGCATGATGAGCGTGGACACGCCGAGCGCCAGCCAGACGGCCGGCACCGCGATGGCGGGCAGCGCCAGGTCCACGTCCGAGAGGAACGGGAACGGGCCGATCCCCAGCGGCTTGAGCAGGCCGTTGATGAGGCCGCCCCGCGCCTGGTACATCAGCGAGAAGACGACGGACGCGACCACCGCGGAGATGGCCGTGGGGATGTAGATGGCGGTCTTCATGAAGCCGGCCAGCCGCGCACCCAGCGACTTGATGAGCGACGCGATGAGGAACGAGAACAGCAGCGTCGCCGGGACGATGAGCACGACCGACTTGAAGCCCACCCACAGCGAGTTCCAGAACCGCGGGCTCTCCAGCACGTAGCGATAGAACTGGAGGCCCACGAAGGTGGGCTCCCGGTAGAAGCTGATCTCGAACGTGGAGAGATAGAACGAGTACACCAGGGGCCAGATGACGAAGATGCCCAGGAGCACCACCATCGGCGCGATCATCAGGTACGCGGTCCTGTTGTCACGCAGATGCGTGGCCGTGCCCTGGCCGCGCCCGCGGCGCCAGCCACCCCGGGTGGTCGTGGCGCGGGTCGCGTCCGTGGGCTGGTCGATGCTGACGCCCTGACTGGTCATCGGTCCCGCCTCATGGGGGATGCGCGGCACCCGGCCGCCATGGGCGACCGGGTGCACGCGTCATGCTGGGGCGCCGGACTCAGGGGGCCGTGCCGGCCAGGCTCTGCTGGGCGATCACGGTGTTGATCGTGGCATCGGCCTCCGCGAGGGCGGCGTCGATGTCCCCGCCGCGCATCGACTTCTCGATGGCGGTGCCCATGGCCAGGCTGATGTCCCACGGGTACGCGGGCTCGGCCTTGGCGTAGGGCAGGATGTCGGTGGTCACCGTCGCGAGCGCCGTGTTCTGGGACGCGACCGGGTCGGCGGCGAGCGCCGCGTTGACCGAGGTGCGCACGGGGTACTTGGAGTAGCCCGCCGCATCGAAGAAGCTGGTCATGATGGCCGGGTCGCCGGCGAGCAGCCAGTTGATGAAGTCGGCCGCGGCCTGGGGCTGGTCGGACTTGGAGTCAACGGTCAGCGTCCAGCCGCCGAGCGTCGCGGTGGTCTTGGTCGGGTCGCCGTCGATGGACGGGAACGCCGCGATGGCGGTGTCGTTCCAGACGTCCGCCCAGTCGGCGTTGCCGGAGATCTGGCCCAGGGCCCACGAGCCGCAGGCGCTCATGGCCACGGTGCCCTCACCAAAGAAGCTGCAGTCCGCGTAGCCATAGGTGGCTTCCTGCGGCATGAGCTGCTCCTGGTAGAGCGTGGTGTAGAACTGGGCGAGGTCGTGATAGCCCTGCTCCGTGGCGCGACCGGCGGACCAGTCGTCGGCGATGGGCAGATGACCCGCGGCGTTGTACTGGAGGCCCCAGCTGGACCAGCCCAGGTCTCCCGCGACCTGCGCGATGTTCATGCCGTAGACGTCGTCGGTGGTCAGCGCCCGTGCGGCCGCGAGCAGGTCGTCCCACGACTTGGGCACGTCGAGACCCGCGGCCTCGAGCAGGCTCTTGCGATAGAACAGCACCGTCGAGGGCTCGACGAGCATCGGATAGCCGTAGACGTTGCCGTCCTTGGCGGTCACGAAGTCCTTGACCCAGGGCTCGATGTCCGCGATCGACTCGGCGGGCATGAGCTCGCTCAGGTTCGCGTACCGGCCGTCGACCACGCCCGGCTTGATGTTGCCGTAGTTGATGGTGGCCACGTCGGGTGCCACGCCGGCCGCCTGCGCCGCGACGAGCTTGGCGTCCCAGGCGTCACCGGGCACCACGGTGTAGATGACCTCGATCTTGTCCTGCGACGCGTTGAACGCGTCGACCTGGGTCTTGTACCACTCCTGCTGGTAGTCCTCGAACTGGCGCTGCCAGAAGTCGATCTGGACCTTGTCCTGGGCCGCGACCGGCATCCCGATCGTGGTGGCCAGGAGCCCGGTCGCCGCCGCGACCAGGACCGTGTTGCGGGTTCGAGCGCGCATGGTTCCTCCTCTGCGACGGCCGGGTGGCCGTTCCTACGCCGGTGCCGGTGCGCGGACCAGGTCCACGCGATGCCAGAAGACGTTGTATGGCAGCCAATGGGACATGCCGAAGTAGACCGTCCGGCCTCCGTCCGCGACGAGGCTCGGCAGCATGAAGGGCGCGTACAGGCCGGGCAGGTCCTGCTGTCTGTACAGCACGTGGGGCTCGCTCCATGGCCCCCACGGGGTCACGCCCTCGTACATCACCGCGTCCGAGTTGTCGGCCATGGTGGTCATGAGCCAGCGACCCAGGTAGTCGTTCCAGGCCACCGACAGCTCGCCCGTCGGCCGGTCGATGACGAGCGCGGCGTCCGCGGCATCCACGGACCAGATGGGCTCGCCGTCCGCACCCAGGCCCGCGTAGTAGCGATAGGCGCCCAGGTCCTCGACGTCGGTCTCGGCGACCCGCATCAGGCTGACGCCGCCGAGGCGACCGGACGGCACCCCCCAGAACAGCAGGTCGCCGCCCTCCTTGGCCACGGCGACCTCCTGGAAGCTGCCCTCGCCGGGCCACGTCACCTGGTCCAGCCGCTGCCACGTCTGGCCGCCATCGGTCGACCTGGCCAGGCCGGCGAGGTTCGTGGTCCACTCGCCTGGGTCACCCCACTCGCTGACGGACATGTAGTGGAGGTACATGTCGCCGTTGGCCTCGAAGCCATAGGTGGGGATGACGGTGACCTCGTCATCGGTGGGCGCGAGGAGCTCCGCGGCCCAGCCCACGCGGTCGGTGACCCAGCCATCGAAGGTGATGCAGTCCGAGGGGTCCGTGTCCGTGGTGTAGGCCAGCGCGTTGGATCGCCAGATGGTGCCGCCACCGCCCGTCATGCCCTCGTCACGCTGGCCGAAGGTGTCGCCGAACGCGAACCAGACCCGTCCGTCGGCCTCGAACATCGAGCCCAGGTCGGTGCCTGCGATCATGGGTCCGGTCGCCGCGGTCGTGTCGTTGTGGGCGCCCGGTCCGGTCAGCTGGCAGACCTCCGCCTGCCCCGTGACGTCGGCGAGCAGGAACGGGCTGGCCGCCCCCGGCCCGCCCGACGCACCCGGGACCACGGATGGCTCCGGGCTGGCCGCGCTGGCCAGGACGCCGGAGCCCGCCAGGAGCCCGGCGGTCACCACCGCCACGACATCCCTGCGCATGTGATCGACCCGTCCCTCCTCGTCGGACCTGTGGCGATCGATGGGTGACGGACGTCCGCCAGGACGCCGTCCCAGGGTGGCACGACCTCCGCGAGCGTGCCCAGCCGAAGTGAAACCCATTACAGCATGGGCTGTCAAGCGGTTGCTTTCACGCTCAGTCATCGGCTTGCGTTGGCCAGTGGATTGACAGATGAGGTGTAATGCGTTGCAGCGGTCGCCGTCGGCGACGGCCCACCCCTATGGTTTCCGGACCGTGCCGACGAGACCAGTCCGACGGTCAGGCGAGAGGAGCAGCTGCGAGCGATGCCCACCATGGCGGATGTGGCAGCCCGGGCGGGCGTCTCGGTGGCGACGGTGTCGCGCGCCCTCTCCGGCGAGGGGAGGCTGGTGAGCGCGCCCGTGCTGGAGCGCGTCCAGGCCGCCGCCGAGGAGCTGGGCTACCACCCCAACCATCTGGCGCGCAACATGAGGTTCGGCACGTCGCGGATCTTCGGCCTGGTCATCAGCGACGTCGGCAACCCGTTCTTCACGGCGGTCGCACGTGGTGCCGAGGATGTGGCGCAGGCCAACGGCTACTCGCTCGTGCTCTCGAACACCGACGAGAACCCGGAGCGGGAGGCGGCCACCTTGGGCGTGATGACCGCCGAGCGGGCGGCGGGGATCATCATCGCCACCACCAACGAGAACGGCGAGGCGCTCCGACGCTCGGTGGCCATGGGCACCGCGCTCGTGGCCATCGACCGACGCATCCAGGGGCTGCCGACCGACAGCGTGGCGGTCGACAACGAGAGCGGTGCGCACGAGGCGGTCAGCCACCTCATCCGGCTGGGGCATCGCCGCATCGCGATCATCGGCGGCCCATCGGACGCGCACACCGCCCGGGAGCGTCTCCGCGGCTACGAGCGGGCGCATCGCGAGGCACGCCTGCCCATCGACCCCAACCTGGTGACCCAGGGCACGTTCCGGGAGACGGCGGGCCTGGCGCTGACCCGCCAGGTCCTGGGCCTCGCCGAACCGCCGACGGCGATCTTCTCCGTCAACAACCTCACGACCATCGGGGTCATGCGCGCGCTGCGGGAGAGCGGCCGCGTCATGCCTCGCGAGCTGTCGCTCATCGGCTTCGACGACATCCCCACCGCGGAGCTCCTGGACCCCCCGCTGACCGTCGTCCGCCAGCCCACCTATCGGATGGGCGCCCAGGCCGTGGAGCTGCTCATCCGGCGCATCGAGCAACCCGGCGCGCCGGTCCAGGAGGTGCTCCTGTCGAGCAGCCTCGTGGTGCGTGGCTCCACGGGTCCGTGCCCCTGAGGTCCGCGCCCCCGAGTGTCCGCGCCCTGGGGTTCCGCGCGCCTAGGGTCCGCGCCCCTGAGAGTCGCGGGAGCCACCGGGGGTCGCCGCCTGCCGACCACGCCAGTCAGGCGTAGGCTCCGCCGTCGTGCCCGCCCGCGTCGCGGGTGCACGAGCTGGACACTGGAGGTCCCAGGATGCCTGGGCTCGGATGGCGCGCCCTGCGTGGCGCCCGGATCGTTCCGCTGTTGCTCGCACTCGGGCTGGTGGCGCCGGCGAGCGCCCTGGCCGCGCACCAGATCTCGGCCACCGGTCATCCGGGCGGCTGGTACCTCGTGGACCGGGCGGCCGAGCCCGGCGCCAAGTGCTCCTATGTCGGGGGAGGGGCCGCCGGCACCGTCTATCTGACGGGAATCAAGCTGCTCCACGGACCGACCATCACCGGCATCCACGGCGGCCTGCGATCCGTCGGCTACCGTCCCATCGTCCAGCATCGCGAGGGCGGGTCCTGGGTCACCGTGCGCCGAGGCACCCTCATCACGGGCCAGGCGTCGACCAGCACCCCGGTGTCGCTGCCGGGCGAGCGGACGCAGGTCCCGGTGGTCGATGCCCCGAACCGCTTCCGGCTGCTGGTGCGGCTCTACTGGTTCGCGAGCGACGCGTCGGTGGAGGCGACCCGCACCCTGGTCGTCGACTCGTATGCCCGGACCATCCGCCCGGGCGTGGGCTCGAGTTGCGCGGGCGCCGTCAGCAACGTGAGCTGATCGCGTTCGGCCGATGCGGGGGCGGCGGCTTGGTCGGCCGCCGCCGCCCGATGCGGGCGCGAGCCAGGTCGCCCGCCGGCTGGGCGGATCTCCCGGTGGTTAGGCGGGATTCCCAATGGTTGGGCCGACCGCGCGATTGCTGGTTACGAGCAGATCCTCGGGCAGCCGACGATCGGCCCCCGAGCCGGCGGTCGGCCCCCGAGCCGACGATCGACCCCCGAGCCGACGATCGGCCCCCGAGCCGACGATCGGCCCCGAGCCGACGATCGGCCCCGATCCGACGATCGGCCCTCATGCCGCCGACCGTCAGCCCTCGGCGATGGTGATCGACGTGATCGAGACGGGGTCGTGGGGCCGGTCCTGCGAGCCCGCGGGCGCGGTCGCGATGGCGTCGACCACCTCCTCGCCCGAGGTCAGCTTGCCGAAGATGGTGTAGCTCGGCGGCAGTCCGTAGTCGGCGTGCATGATGAAGAACTGCGAGCCGTTGGTGTTCGGGCCGGCGTTCGCCATGGCGAGCGTGCCGCGCTTGTATTGCCGCTTGACCGGCTCGTCCTCGAACTTGTAGCCGGGGCCGCCCCGGCCCGTGCCGGTGGGGTCGCCGCCCTGGATCATGAATCCCTTGATGGTGCGGTGGAAGATGACGCCGTCGTAGAACCCCTCGCGCGCCAGGAACACGAAGTTGTTCACGGTCGTGGGGGCATCGCCAGGGAACAGCTCGGCGACCATGGTCCCGGCGCTGGTCTCGATGGTCGCGGTGTAGCGCTTGGCCGGGTCGATGGCCATCGCAGGGGCGCTCTGATACTGCTTGGGCACGGGTTCCTCCTTGGGTCGTTCCGTGGAGGGTAGCAGGGGACCACGCGCGACCGGCGGAATCGGGGGCTGGTCGTGCGCCCTCGGGCTGCCTATCCTGCGTGGGCGCGACCACCCCCGGGCGGGGCGGGCCGCCCGCAGCTGGGGGTGACACGCATGCACACGTCGACGACTCGCCCGACCCGGGCGCTGGGGCTGGCGCTCGCCCTCTCGCTGCTCGCGCCGATGGCCGTCGTGGCCCAGTCGCCGGTGACGACATCGCCGGCGCCCACGCCCGCGCCCACCGACGACTCGGGCATCGACTGGCCGCCCATGGGCTTCGACGGCACCCCGCCAGGTCAGCCGTTCTCGTTCACGAGCGACTGCGGCGTGTGGGGCCGGGACCCCGTCGCCCTCCATGGCGAGGGCGGTGGCTGGACCATCGACCTCGTGACGACGTTCGACACGTACGACCAGGAGGCGTTCCAGTGGTTCGGCCGGGTGACCGGCTCGTCCACGGCACCCAACGGGTTCACGAGCCCCATCGACGAGCCGGCGCTCGTGTACTACGACATGGACGGTGGTCGGTGGGTCCTCGTGGCCAGCTACGCGGCGCAGATCCCAGCGCACGGCTGCGCCGACCCGTCCGTGCCGCCCTCGGCGGCGCCGGGCGGCTGACCACGGCGCCGGGCGGCTGACCACGGCGCCGGGCGGCTGACCACGGCGCCGGGCGGCTGACCCACGGCGCCTGCGCAAACCTGCGCGACCCTGGAGCGACCGCGCACTCAGGCCATGGGCGCCGGCTCCCACAGCTCCAACGTGGTGCCGTCCGGGTCCACGATGTGCGCGAACCGGCCGTTGGCCTGGTCGTCGAACGTGCGCACCGGCTCCACGCCGTGCTCCCTCGCTCGTTCCAGCACCCCCGCGAGGTCGTCGACCGCGAGGTTGACCATGAACGGCTTGGTCGAGGGCGCGAAGTAGTCGGTGTCGTCGGGGAACAGCGAGAACACCGTGGCGGCACCCGGGTGCTCCGCCATGGGCTGCGGCAGGAACGCGATGCCACCCCAGTCCTCCATCGCGATGCCCAGCACCTCCTCGTACCACGCCCGCGTGGCCGCCGGGTCCGCGACCCGCAGGAACACGCCACCGACCCCGATCACACTGGCCATCGTCGCGACCTCCTCGTCAGCTCACAGGAACCGGACCCCCTGCGCGAGACGCGTCTCGCCAGAGTAGTTGACGGTCGTCGTGGACCGCCGGGCATATGCCTGCCACGCGTCGGACCCAGACTCGCGCCCACCGCCGGTCTCCTTCTCGCCGCCGAACGCGCCCCCGATCTCGGCGCCCGACGTGCCGATGTTGACGTTGGCGATGCCGCAGTCGGAGCCGCTCGCGGACAGGAAGCGCTCCGCCTCCGCCTGGTCCCGCGTGAAGATGGCGGAGGACAGCCCCTGGGGCACCCCGTTGTGCAGTGCCACGGCCTCCTCGAACGTGTCGTAGGCGAGCACGTACAGGATGGGCGCGAACGTCTCCTCCTGGACGACGCCCGACTGGTCAGGCATCCGCACCAGCGCGGGCTCCACGTAGAACGCGTCCGGATGTGCGTCCGTGTGTACACGTCGACCGCCCGCCACCAGCATGCCCCCCTCGGCCACGGCACGCTCCAGCGCCCGCCGCTGGGCGTCGAACGCGGCACGGTCGATGAGCGGGCCCACCAGCGTGTCCGCCTCCGTGGGGCTGCCGATGGGCAGCCGCCCGAACGCATCCGCCACGCGCCCTACCACCTCATCCACGATCGAGCGATGCACGATGAGCCGCCGCAGCGTGGTGCATCGCTGGCCGGCGGTGCCCGCCGCGGCGAACACGATCGAGCGGAGCGCGAGGTCCAGGTCGGCCGAGGGGGCCACGATGGCGCCGTTGTTGCCGCCCAGCTCCAGCAGCGCCCGACCGAACCGCGCGGCGATGATGGGTGCGATCTCGCGCCCCATGCGTACCGACCCGGTCGCGGACACCAGCGCCACGCGCGGGTCCTCCACGAGCCGCCGGCCGCCGGCCCGGTCGGCGAGCACCAGCCGGTGGATGCCCTCCGGCGCGCCCACATCCCTCGCCGCCCGCGCGAGCAGCGCGCTCGATCCCAGCGCGCTGAGGCGTCCCGCCGCCGCAGGCTTCCAGACGATGGTGTCGCCCACGACGAGGGCAAGCGTGGCGTTCCAGGCATGGACCGCCACCGGGAAGTTGAACGCCGTGACGATGCCCACCACGCCCAGGGTGCCAGGTCTCCGCGAGTCGGTGGCCCGGCCGCTCGGACGGGAATGTCCGACCGAACAGCTGGCGCGACTGGCCCACGGCGAGGTCGGCGATGTCGATGGCCTCCTGGACCTCCCCCAGCGCCTCGGAGCGGATCTTGCCGACCTCCGCGGTGACGACGGCGGCAAGGTCGTGCTGGTGCTCGGTCAGCAGCTGGCCCCAGCGCTTGACCAGGTTGCCGCGCACGGGCGCCGGGACCTCGCGCCAGACGAGGAACGCCTCGGCCGCCGCGCCGATCGCGGCCTCCGCGTTGGCGGCGGAGCGACGCCGGGTGGCGCCGATGACCTCGCCGGTGATGGGCGTCCGGACCGGCACGTCACCCGCGAGCTCGGCGGGGTCGACGCCCAGGGCATCCAGCGCACGGCGGACCTCGTCGGCGATCGAGCCGGTGCGCGGGAAGGCGCTCATGCCTCCACCGCGATCCGGATGCCCAGCGTCCCTTCGGCGGCCGTCAGCGACGCGGCCTGCTGGGCGTCGTAGAGCGAGGTGGGGTCGCTGATGGGCAGCCCCACGACATCGGAGAGCCGCCCGATGTCGTAGTGGGTGCTGGCCTGCTCGTCGTCGCGGGTGCCCTCGTCGGTCAGGTTGGACTGGAAGATGCCGGCTGCGGAGCGCGGCAGGAAGTCCTCGTACACGATGGGCTCCGGGACCAGCGTGCCGGCCTCGACGAGGGTCCGCAGGGTGGCCTGGCCACCGGGTGCCCTCGCGGCCTCGGCCACGCGATAGGTGAAGAACCCCAGGCCGTGTGTCGCGAGGTCCCGCTCGGTCGCCGGGAGTCGCTCGCGCCAGACGTCCGCGGCCACCTCCACGCGGGTCGTGCCCGGGGGTGCGTCCGCGAGACGCCGGTCGGCCTCGGCGACCATCCGATCGTACAGGTCCCGACCCGTGGTGGTGAGCGCGATGCCCCGCTGCTCCACCTCGCCGAAGCGGACCCGGAGCGAGCCGCTCCGCACCTCGCCATCCGGGTGACGGAACAGGCGCTCCTCGGCGAGCGCTCGGAACGACGTCTGGCGCAGCAGCACGTCGGGGCCCTCCCAGCGAGGCGGGCCCTGGATCTCGTCGATCATGGCGATGCCTCGCGCCTGCATCCGGGCGTACAGGTCGTCGATGTCGAGCACGCGTGGCGTCAGGTGGTTGATGTGCGTGGATGGCACGCCACCGATGTCGGCGGCGACCGACGAGATCCGCTCCAAGTGGAAGTACCAGTCGTGATCCACGGGCTCTCGGCTGAGCGCGAAGGATGCCGTCGCCAGGTCGAGGAACCGGTCGGCGTCGGCCTGCCCGAGACCGTCCTCGGCGAGCGAGCGGTCGGCGAGTGCGAGGAGCTCGGCGGGGAACAGGGTCCGGGCCGCCATGAAGGCCTCCAGGCGGGCCTGCGTCTGGGCGTCGAAGAAGCGCCGGTCGTCGTGCACCAGCATCGAGGTGAACACTCGGAAGGGGTTCTGCGCCAGCTCGCCGGCGTCGACGGGTCGGAAGGCGGTCGAGACCACGGGCACGGAGCTCCGGGAGGCGTCCCGGAGGTCATAGAAGCCCACGGGGTGCATCCCGAACCCGCCGAACACGCGCCCCACCTGCGCCAGCTCGCGTGCCGAGCCAACGCGGATGGCACCGTGGCGCTCGGCGGTCACCCGCTCGATGCTGCCCAGGCGTGCCGCGTCCGCGCCATGCCGCGCCACGTAGTCCTCGTTGACCTCGCGGGAGACCTCCACGAGGGTGTCGTAGGCGGGGACCTCCCGGCCGTACAGCCGCGCGAGGCCGAGCGCGAAGCGCGCCCGCAGCTCCGTTCGGGGGATGTGGGTTGGCATGTCCGCTCCTCGTCGGCTGGTCGGTCTAGATGATGTGGAGCTCGCGGATGCGCTGGGCGCCATCGCCAAAGCGCGCCGCGCTGAAGGGCGCCGGGTCGAGGAACGGCTCGCGTCCTAGGTGGAGGTCCCGCACCACCTCGCCCACGGCGGGGCCCTGGAGGAAGCCGTGGCCCGAGAACCCGGTGGCGTACAGGACGCCCTCGACCTCGTGTGCGCGCCCGATGAGCGCGTTGTGGTCGGGGGTGTCCTCGTAGAGGCCCGCCCAGCCCCCCGCCAGGGGCAGCCCCGCCAAGGACGGCGCGATGACGCGGGCGGCCTCGTCGAACGCGGGAACCCACTCGTGGTCGAACTCGCGCCCGAAGCCCGCCGCCTGGCCGGGATGCGAGATGCCCACCAGCAGCGCGTCCCCGGCGCCGTGGAAGTAGAGCGTGGTCGACAGGTCCAGCGTGAACGGGATGTCGCCGGGGGCCGGCCGCAGCGGCGCCGTGACCCCGATGAGCCTGCGCAGCGGCTCCACCGGCAGGTCCACGCCCACCATCGCGCCCACGCGGCGGGACCACGCGCCGGCGGCGATGACGAGCGTGTCCGCGGCGAGCGACCCGCGGCTGGTGTGGAGCTGGTGGACGCCGCCGGCCCGCTCGATGGCCAGGACCTCCGTGCGTTCGCACACGTCGACCCCCAGCTGCCGGGCCGCGGCGGCGTATCCGGCCACCACGCGCGCGGGTCGTGCGTAGCCGTCACGCGGCGCATGCGAGGCACCCACCAGCACCCGGGCGTCGAGGTATGGGTTGAGCGCCACGGCATCAGCCGGGCCCAGGAGACGGGTGTCGCCACCCATGCGGTTCTGGAGCTCGGCGCTGGCCGCCACCGCGTCGGCCTCCTCGGGCGTCCGGCACAGGAACAGGTAGCCCACCTGGCGGAGGCCGATGTCGGTCCCGAACTGGGCATCGAAGCGTTCGAACGCCTCGAGGCTCTGCTGGCCGAGCTGGATGTTGCCCGGGTCGGAGAACGTGGCCCGGACGCCGCCCAGTGGCTTGGCGGACGACCCCGAGCCCAGCGTGTCGCGCTCGATGAGCACGACGTCACGCACGCCCGCCTGCGCCAGATGGAAGGCGATGCTGGTGCCCATGATCCCGCCGCCGATGATGGCCACGGCCGCGTGGCCGGGGAGGGGCCGGTCGGGCGTGGGCAGCGGGACCAGGTGCTCGAGCGGGGCGGTGGGCATCGCCGACCATCGTAGCGGCGCGTCGTGGTCCGCCGCCCGTGAGCTGGTGGGCGCGGTGCTAGGATCGCGCCGAGGGTGGTCCGCCCTCCACGTCCCGACCAGGAGACCGACCCGATGGCCACGGCCACCACGACCACCCCACATCCCATCTACCTCGCCGGCCAGTGGGTGACGTCCCCCGATGTGCTGGTCGTGGACGACCCCGCGCACCCGGAGCGTCCCGCCGGCGCGACCTACACCGCGACGTCCGAGCAGTACGAGCTGGCGGCCCAGGGGGCGGTGGCGGGCTTCGAGCGCATGCGTCGGCTGTCGTCGCTCGAGCGTTCGCGGGCGCTCCACCACATCGAGGGCGGCCTGCGCGCGCGTCGCGAGGAGATCGCCCGGATCATCACCAGCGAGTCGGGCAAGCCCATCAAGGACGCCCTGGGCGAGGTGGACCGGGCCATCCTCACGTTCAAGCTGGGCGCCGAGGAGGCCGAGCGGATCACGGGCGAGACCATCCCGCTCGACCTCAACCCCGCATCCAAGGGGCGGATCGGGATCACCCGCCGCTTCCCGGTGGGTCCGGTCGCGGCCATCAGCCCGTTCAACTTCCCGCTCAACCTGGCCGCCCACAAGGTCGCGCCGGCCATCGCCGCGGGCTGCTCCATCGTCCTCAAGCCGCCCTCCCGCGACCCGCTCACGATGCTCGCGGTCGCCGAGATCATCGACGAGGCGGGCCTGCCCGAGGGCGCCGTGTCCATCCTGCCCATGGACCGTCAGCTGGGCGACCGGCTGGTCGAGGATGACCGCTTCAAGCTCCTCACGTTCACGGGCTCGCCCTCGGTGGGCTGGCGGATGAAGGAGCGCGCGGGTCGCAAGCGCGTGGTGCTGGAGCTGGGCGGCAACGCCGGCGCCATCGTGGATGCCAGCGCGGACCTCGACTGGGCCGTCCAGCGCTGCCTGATGGGCGCGTTCAGCTATGCCGGCCAGGTGTGCATCAGCGTCCAGCGCCTGTTCGTCCACGAATCCGTCTGGGACGCCTTCATGGAGCGCTTCGTGGCGGGCGCCCAGGCGATCGCGGTGGGCGATCCCATGGACCCCGAGACGCGTCTGGGCCCAATGGTCGACCTGGAGGCCGCCCAGCGAATCGGCCAGTGGGTGGACCAGGCGGTGGCCGCCGGCGCACGCGCGCTGACCGGTGGCCGGGGCGAGGGCCAGGCGTTCCCCGCCACGGTCCTCGTGGACGTGCCGCCCGACGCCGCCGTGTGCACCCAGGAGGCGTTCGCGCCGATCGTGGTCGTGGCCCCGTTCTCGGACTTCGACGCCGTGCTCGCGCAGGTCAACGACAGCCAGTTCGGGCTCCAGGCGGGCGTGTTCACCAACGACCTCGGGCACGCGTGGCGGGCGTTCGAGGAGCTGGAGGTGGGCGGCGTCATCCTCAACGACGTGCCCACCTACCGGATCGACCACATGCCCTACGGCGGGGTCAAGGACTCCGGCCTGGGCCGCGAGGGGCTCCGCTGGTCCATCGAGGACATGACCGAGGTCCGGATCCTGGTGCTCGCCCAGCCCGGCTGACAGCCCGGCCCGGCTGGGCGTCAGGGGATGGGCGACGGGGTCGGCTGAGCCTGCCGGGCTCGGGCGGGCACGAGCCGGATCCGGGTCGTGCCCTGGGCGTCCAGGAGCACGACCGCGTCCTCGTCGATGGCCGCGCTGACGACCGCGAGCAGGGCGTCCCACAGCACCTCCTCCGGCTCCGCGAGGCCTGCGCAACCCATCATGGTCCGGAAGCCGGGCTCGATGTGGAGCGTCGAGCCGTCCTGGGTATAGGTGCCGGTGATCCAGTTGCAGCCCACGGTGGCTCGGAACTGGCCGCCGCCGAAGGAGGCCGAGGCCTGGCCCAGCGACAGCGGGTCGACGGGCGTGCTATCTGCGGCGGCGAGCCCCGCGATGCGCCAGACGCCGCGGATCCCGGTCGAGGGCTGGATGTCCGACCTGGCGACCAGGAGCCGCGCGCCCTGGCCGTCCGCGAGCGTCAGCAGCCGGTCCGCGATGGACCACGACGCGATGCGCGGCAGCGCGTCGAGCAGCGGTCCCTCGGCGGGCGCTGCCACCAGGCACTGGCGGCGGGTGGTGCGAGGGTCGGCGAACGTGATGGCCGACGCGTCGAGGGCGTAGCTCGCGCTCCACGCGTTGCAGCCGCCGTTGCCGAAGGCGTACCCATGCCACAGCTGCATGGTCGCGGCCGGCGCGTCCGGTGGCAGGCCGACCAGGCTGCCGTCCAGGACGACCTGCGTGAGCAGCCACTGCACCCCCTCGAGGTCGGGCGCCGGCGCATCGCTGGCCCCCGGGGCCGGCGAGCCCGCCCGGGCGCCGAGTGGCGCCAGGCACCACGTCACCAGCACGAGCAGGAGCGTCATGCAGGCCAGCGGGCGGGAGCCGCCGCGGTATCGCATCGCCCGACCACGATGCGCCGGCCACGCGGTGCCAGTCAAGACGCCTCGCCCGGCGGCGAAACCCTCACCTTCACGTCAACGTCAATGTTGCCCTACGATGTCCGGCATGTCAGTGCCATCGACCACGTCCGCCACGTCCTGGAGAATCGCCGAGGTCGCGCGGCTCGTCGACCTCACCCCGCGGGCGATCCGCCACTACGAGGGGATGGGCCTGCTCCGACCGAGTCGGTCCAGGGGCGCGTATCGGCTCTATGACCCCGCCGACGTGGAGCGGCTGCGGACCATCCGCTCGCTGCGCGACGATGCCGGGCTGTCCATCGCCGACATCCGCGAGCTGCTCGAGGACGACCAGCACACCCAGCAGGCCCGCGAGGCGTGGGCGGCCGCCCGCACGGTGCAGGACGCGGCCGCGCTCCGGCGCATCGCCCTGGACCGCATCGAGCGACTCGACCGCCGCATCGCGCTGCTCGACGACAAGGTCGCACGCCTCAGCGCGATGGCCGACGACGCGCGAGCCCGCCGGACGCGCGCCCGCACCAGCCTGCAGACCCTGGAGGCAGGCAGCCCGTGACCCTCGCACCTGCCGCGCGACGCCGGCGTCTCGTGGCGCCGGACGCGCCCACCTACCGCTGGTGGCTGCTCGCCGTCACGAGCCTCGGGGCGCTCCTCGCGTCGCTCACGGGCGGCACGCTGGTCATCGCCCTGCCGGACATCCTGCGCGACCTGCATACCGACCTGTTCGCGCTGCTCTGGATCGTGGTCGGCTACACCCTGGTGAGCACCGTGCTGGTGCTCAACGCGGGCAAGCTCGCCGACCGCTGGGGACGGGTGCGCGCCTTCACGGGTGGCGTGGCGCTGTTCACGCTCGCGTCGGTGTGGTGCGCCATCGCCCCCGACCCGACGCTGCTGATCCTGGGACGGGTGATCCAGGGCGTGGGTGGCGCGTTCATGCTGGCCACCTCGTCCGCGCTGGTCACGGACGCGTTCCCACGCTCGGAGCTGGGCAAGGCGCTGGGAATCAACGCGATGGTGGTGGGCGCCGGCCTCATCCTCGGCCCCATCCTGGGCGGCTTCCTGACCACCTTCGGATGGCGCACGGTGTTCTGGGTCAACCTGCCAGTGGGTCTCGCGGCCATCGGCCTCGCCCTGCTGGTCCTGGTGGAGCAGATGCCGCCCCAGCGCAAGGTGTCCATCGACTGGGTCGGCTCGGCGCTCTACCTGGTCGCCCTGCTGTCGCTCATGACCGCGCTCGCCTTCGGCGGCGTCTACGGCTGGGACACCTGGTGGATCATCGGCGGCGTGATCCTGTTCGTGGTCGTCATGCCCATCCTGGCCTGGGTGGAGGTCCGCGTGTCCTCGCCGCTGTTCGACCTCGAGCTGCTGCGCGACCGCCGCTTCCTGATGGGCAACCTGACGGGACTCCTCAACGGCGTGGCACGCAACGGCGTGCTGTTCCTGCTCGTGTTCTATCTCCAGGGCGTCCAGGGCGTGGACCCGGTGCTGGCGGGCGTCATGCTGGCGCCGCTTGCGCTCGGGCTGCTGGTGCTGTCGCCCATCAGCGGCATGCTCGCCGACCGCCATGGGCCACGCGGCCTGGCGACCCTGGGCATGGTCGTCACGGGCATCGGCCTGGCGGGGCTGATGACCATTGGCACCGACACGCCCTACTGGCAGCTGGCCCTGTGGCAGCTCGTCATCGGCGCCGGGTCGGGGCTGTTCCAGTCACCCAACACGAGCGCCGTGATGGGCGTGGTGCCGCCCCAGAAGCGCGGCGTGGGCGCGGGCATCCGGGGCATGCTCACGAGCACCGGCTTCGTCATCAGCATCGCGCTCGCCATCGGCCTGATGACCACCGCCATGGACCCGGACGTCATGGTGTCCATCTTCGCGGGCACGCAGGTGGGCTCCCAGGGCATCGACCTCGACCCGTTCATCCAAGCGCTCCACATCGCGTTCGGGGCGGGGGTCATCGCGAGCTTCGTGGGTGCGGCCGTGTCCTGGGGCCGCGGTGCCGAGCCGGGCGAGCCGTCGCGCGCGCCGGCCATGGAGGTGGGCGCCGAGTCGGTCGTCGAGGACGTGGAGGCGGGCGCCGCGATCTGATGCCCCGATGGGCATGGGCCCGGGGCGGGCATGCCAGGCACAGCGAACGACGGCCCGCTGGGGCGGGCCGCCGTCGCCTGGGCCGTTCGGGGTCAGTGGCTGCCGGTCAGGGCACCACGAGGTGGACGGGGTTGCCGCGGATGGACACCTTCCAGGTCGTCAGGTCGGTGGCGTTGCCGGAGCCGGTGCCCATGATGTAGCGCATCTTCCACCAGCCGCCCTCATGCGCGATGGTGTCGCTGGCGGGGAGGGGCGCCGAGTAGCTGGCGGGCAGCGGGACGGTGATGGTCAGCCAGCAGCCGTTGAACCTGGAGCTGCCGCCGGTGTTGGTGACCACGGAGGTCACGTTCGTGCCGCTGAGGGTGTTGCAGGAGGCGGCGTCCGTGCTGCCCTTGGTCGCCGTGTAGCTGAACGTCGCGGGCACGTAGTCCGAGGCCGTCGGCTTGAGGACCTGGAGCGTCGCGGACAGGTTGCCCGTGTCGCCCGGGTCCCACAGCTCGATGATCATGGTCTTGCCGGCGTGGACGTTCTCGATCTGCGCCATGTAGAAGTCCGAGGTCTGGTTCTGCGGCAGCCGGAAGTACGCCTCCATGGCGCCGATGCCGTAGACCTTGGGCGTGCCGCCGCTGGCCTCCGCGAAGAACGCGAAGTTGTTGAGCGCGGTGCTCGACTGCTGGTCGGTGGGCGAGGAGGGGTCCGTGGAGTAGGTGTGGATGCGGTAGGTCTTGCCGGCTGCGCCGCCGGAGAGGCCGCTCGCGATCTGCACCCACTTGTCATGCCACGCGTTGCCGAAGCAGTCGGGTGGGTTGCCCGTGACCGAGCCGTCGCCGGTCGCGTTCCGCGCCGTCAGGTCCTGGTAGTTGCTCTGGCGGTAGGTGTTGCCAAAGCCGCCCACGGACGTGTCGTCGGAGTAGTCGTACGGCGTGTTGCCCGTGTCGAGCACGTCGAAGAAGGACGAGATGGGCCTGGGCGTGGAGTAGCCGTTGGTGCCGCCGATGGTCCAGTTCTCGCCGGTGCCCGCGCTCGTGCTCGTGTCGCAGAAGCCAGGGTCATAGACCCAGATCTTGCCGTTGGTGGCGCCCGGGGGGATGTCCACCCCGTACTGGTAGTAGGCGTTGGGATCGTACGAGGCGTTCGTGGCGCTGGTGCGCTTGTTGTAGTACGTCATGAACGCGTCGCCCTGGATGTTCGGCGCACCCTGGCTCTGCATCGAGCCCCAGAAGTTCTGGCGCCGCAGGTTGTTGCCGTACGGGTCCTTGATGTCCTGCAGGCCGTCGAGGCTGTAGGTCGTCACCGGGTTGGTGGTGTCGATCCGATACGTCGCCCGGACCTCGACGCCATCCACCTGCAGGGTACGGGCATTGGTCTGGCAGGTGCCGGTTCGCGCGAAGGTGATCCGGATGGCGAGCTTGCCGTTGCCGAACTCGTCCCTGGTCCAGGTGTGCCCGCCCCAGGCCGACGTGCTGGAGCTGCTGCCTTGGCTGTAGTAGTTGGGGCTGCTCGGGAAGCTGGTGTTGGTGACGGTCTGGTTCACGCTGGTTCCCCAGGTGGTGCCGCCGTCCCACGACAGCGCGGTGGTCGCCGTGCAGCCGCTCGCCGCGGTGCCGCTCAGGCGGGCCCGGATCCGGACCTCGATGCCCAGTGGCACGAACGTCTGGTTCGCGTTGACCGTGGGCAGGGTGAGGCCGAGGTTGCCCCACACCTGGGCGGAGCTGGCAGCGCTGAACGAGGTGGCGACGGTGCCGTCGGAGAAGTTGCGGACCGCCGCTGGGCTGGTCCAGTTGCCCGCGCCGCCGTTGGGGACGTATTGCCAGGTGGCGCTCGTGTTGGGCGTCATGGTCTGGCTCGAGCCCTGGGTGGTCTCGTTGTGCGTCTCCGTGGAGGACGCCACGTAGTAGCCCACGCCGTAGTAGTTCTCGGGGCTGCCCATGGGCACCGGCAGCACGTACTCGGCGCGGGACTCGGCACCCGTCTGGAACTGGGTGATGCCCAGGGCGCGCGCGAAGAACGAGCCGATGGGCCCGGTGATGTTGACGATGATTCGCCGGTTGTTGAGGGGGTCCTTGATGGGCGTGACGGTGACGCCGCCGGACCCGTTGGTGAAGCCGTTCTTGGTCGCCTCGGCGCGTGCCGTGGCGTACGCGGTGGTCGGGTCGCCCGGCAGGTAGACCGCGCCCGCGAGCGCCGCGGCGTCGGCCGCGCGCTGCATCCGCTGCTGGCCGTACCAGACCCAGCTGATGTCGGTGACGATGGCGACCGCGCCGATCATCACCAGCGACATGAGCACGAACATGACCAGCGCCTGCCCGCGCTCGAGCCGATGGGCCTCCTGGCCCGGCTGCGAGACCGACCCGCCAGGCGCGTCGGAGCGGTCACCGCGTGGCCGGTGGACAGTGAGCTGGGGGAGCGGGCGCATCGTCGTCCTCAGTTGGTGGGGTTGAGGGCCATGACGGTCTGATCGGTCATGTCGAAGCTGGCGGCCATGCCCGAGCCCCAGAAGAACTCGGCGGCCGCGCGCAGCGGAGTCGTCAGCTGGTAGCTGTAGACCACGGCCACGCCGATGGAGTCAGGGTTGCTGCCGTTCACCCGGCCGCAGGCGGGCCATGCGACGGTCGCCTGGGTGAAGTCGAGCGGGTCGACGGCCGGGCCGGGGTCGATGTCGGGTCCGGTGCCGGGCGTGTGCGTCCAGACGTTGACGAGCGACCCGATCTGCCGGCCTGCCGAGTCCGCCTTGTAGATGCGGATCTGCTGCACGTCGCCCATCACGATGGGCGAGCCCGGCGACTTCAGGATGCGCTGCGTGGCGGCGATGACCTGCTGGTCGACCAGCGCCGGGTCGGCCACCGAGCAGTTCGTGGCTCCGCCGTTGGCGAGGGCCGCGCCGATTCGGGCGCCCTCGCGACTGGCATAGCCCACGGTCAGGCGGTGGTTGAACGCCAGGCCGAACTCCAGCATGACCAGCAGGAGCATGGAGACGACGGGCACGATGATGATGAACTCGACCACGCTCTGGCCGCGCTCGCCGCGGGTGGCGTGGCGCGTGGTCAGCTGGCGCACGACCGTCCGTCGCGCGCGTCCCAGGCGGGTCACTTCTGGGGCTCCATCCGGAACGCGTTGCGCATCGTGAAGTCGAGGGTGCCGTCAGCGCCCCCGTTGAACATGCCCATGACCGCCGAGAGCGGCGTCCGCAGGTGGTACGTCAGCGAGATCTGCACGCCGATGGTGTCCACCGTGGTGCGCGCCGGGGTCATCGTGGGGCAGCCGGACAGCACGCTGCAGCGCTGGTCGACGGGATAGCCGATGGCCGTGGCCGTGTACGGCACGTCGATGGGGGTGCCGTCCGCCATGACGCAGTGGGTGACCCCGCCGCGCACGTACGTGTTGGCGGCGAAGATGGTGGTGCCGGTGGGGTTGGTGCGCTGGATCGCGACGCCGGTGATCTCGCCCCGGTCGATGGGCGCGTCGATGTCCTGCTCGATGCGGGTCAGGATCATGCAGTCGGCGCCCGGCAGGTTGCCCGCCTCGGCGGCGACCAGCGCGGCGTTCTGGCTGGCGCGGTTGACGCCCAGCGAGGAGTTGAAGGCGAGCGCGAACTCGATGACGCCCGTGATGAGCAGCATCAGCACCGGCAGCACGAACGCGAACTCGAGCAGCGCCTGGCCCCGCTGACCGCCCTCACGGGCACCCCGGACCGGGGTCGCGGCGGCGCGTCGAGGCGTCGTCGGACCTTGCTCGGTCGGCCGTCGCCGACCCAGGGCACGGAGCAGGGCACTGGTGCTGGGCATGGCCGATATCTCACCCCGAATGGCCCACTCGGGCATATGGGCAGAACGTCCCGGATGGTCCGGTACGGGGTGGGCCAGCAGACCGGAATCGAGGGCACCGGACCGCACCTGACCGCCACGCGGGTGTGGCGTCCGCGCACCGGAACGCGCGCCTGGGTCGATCGACCGCCGGACCTGGGCTGCTGGGTTCATCGAGAGGCGCCTTCGCTCCTGGGTTGCCACGCCGATGCGGGACCCGGCGCGGGCTGGGCCGGGACCGGCGCGCGACGGGTGGCTCCCACCAGCTCGGTCGGTGCGAGCCACCCCATCACCCTGTCGCGCGGCGTCCCCGGTGGACGCACCGGTGGGACGTACCGAGGTGCGACGTCTGTGCCATCGCACCGCGGCGTCACCACCGGTCTGGGAGCGCCGTCGAGGGTCCTCGGCGACCGCCCCATCGGTCGGCATGGATCGAACCACGGAGGTACCAGGGATGTCCATGACTTTCGGCCCATGCCCGTGGCGTCGAGGCAACGGTTGGTGCGGCGTTCCCCCTACACTCAGGGGCAGTGGCCACCCAGGAGATCGTCCAGAGCTTCTCGTACGTCAGCTGGGCGCTGCTCGTGGGGCTCGCGCTGGGCAGCTTCGGGCTGGCCTACCTGCTGCGGCAGACGACCGATGCGACGACCGGGTTCGTGGGCACGACCGCCCTGGTCGCGGCCCTGCTGGCGGCGCTGGGCTTCGCCACAGACACGGGGCTGCCGGTGCCCGACCAGCTGGCCATCGTGACCCATCCCGAGCTCGATGCGCCCCGGCGCGTCCTCCTCGCGGCGTTCGCGATTCTCGCGGCCTGGTCGGGTCTGGGCGCGCTGCGCGGCGGGCGGGCGCGCTGGGTGGGTGCGGCCGCCGTCGTCGCGGGCGTGGGGACCCTGCTCGCGGCCTCGCTCGGCTGGCAGGACCCGGGCGTCGTGGACGGGCTGCCACTGTTCGTGCAGCTGGTGTCGCTCTCGGCCGTCGCCGGTGGGTCGCTGGGCGCCGTGATCCTGGCCCACTGGTACCTCGTGACCCCCCGGATCTCGGAGCAGCCCCTGGTGCTCACCACCAAGCTGCTGTGCGTGGCCATCGCCATCCAGCTGCTGCTGTTCCTGGTCTGGCTCGCGGTGGGCTATCCCGGCCAGCCACCCTTCGCGGCCCTGACCGGGTCCCAGGCGCTGTTCGTGTGGCTGCGGCTCATCGTGGGCATCCTGTTCCCGCTGCTGCTCGCGTGGATGTCCTGGAAGACGGCCGTCACGCGATCGATGGAGTCGGCCACGGGCCTGCTGTACATCGAGCTGGCGCTCGTGCTCGCCTCGACCATCGTGGGTGCCGGCCTGGCGTTCTCGGTCGGCCTGCTGGTGTAGGCGCGGCGGCGACGCGATGCGGGTGACGGTGCTGGCGTTCGCGATGCAGCGGCAGCTTTTGGGCTGGAAGCGCGGCGACCTCGACCTCCCGGACGGGGCCACGCTGGGCGATGCGTGGGACGCCCTGGTCCGGACGCACCCGGCGCTCGCGCCGTCGGGCGGCAGCGTCCGGTTCGCGCGCAACGGCGTCTACGCCGAGCGTGCCGAGCAGCTCGCCGACGGGGACGAGCTGGCGCTCATCCCGCCCGTGGCCGGTGGGGCGGACCGTGCCGCCGGCGACGCCGGGGCCTATCGCCGCATCGAGCTGTGGGAGGCGTCGTTCCCCCCTGGCGTGGAGGGCGAGCTCCGCGACGTCCTCGCCACGCACCGGGACGGTGCCGTGGTGACCTTCGTCGGTCGGACGCGGGAGACGCCGGGGACCCCGGCGCCCGGCGAGTCCGTCCCGGACGGCGTCGCCGGCCAGCGCGTGGAGGGGCTGTCATGCAGGCCTTCGAGCCCATGGCCCTGGGCGTGCTCGACGCGATGCGGACGAGGTCGCGCTGCGCTTCGGTGTGGTCCGCACAGCTGTCCTGCATCGCACCGGCGAGGTGCCGCTGGGCGAGGCGAGCGTAGTCATCGTGGCCGCCGCCGAGCATCGGGCGGCGGCGTTCGACGCGTGTCGGTATGCCATCGAGGAGCTCAAGGCGCGCGCCCATCTGGAAGCAGGAGCGGTATCGGGACAGGTCGGTGTGGGTCGGCTCGCCGGCACGCCATGGCCCAGCGCGGCCCGAGGCGGGCACGCCCGGGCACGAGGAGGGTGGATGAGGGTCTACATCTCGGTGGACATGGAGGGCGTCGCTGGCATCAGCCACACCGCGCCCACGGGTCGGGGCGACGCGGGCTACCCCGACGCCTGCCGGCTCATGGAGGGCGAGGCGAACGCGGCCATCGATGGCGCCTTCGACGGGGGAGCCACCGAGGTCACGGTCAACGACTCCCATGGCCGATGTTCAACCTGTCGCCCATGGCCATCGACGCGCGCGCCCGCCTGGTCGAGGGGCGCAAGCCGCTGTCCATGGTGGAGGCGGCGGCCGAGGGCGCGTTCGATGTGGCGCTGTTCGTGGGCTACCACGCGCGCGCCGGCCATCCGCGCGCGGCATCATCGCCCACACGGCTGTCGGCCACGCTCGACCCTCGGCGGACGACCCACCGGCGAAGTACGGCATCAACGGGCTGTACCTGGGGGCGCTGGGCGTGCCCGTGGGGCTGGTGACGGGCGACGACGCGCTGGCGGACGAGGTCGCCGACTGGCGGCTGCCCTGGGCCGAGCGCGTGACCGTCAAGCGGGGGCGCGGCTTCCGGGCGGCCGATTCGGTCCGTCCGTCCGTGGCGCGCGACCTCATCGCCGCAGGCGCCCGGCGCGCCGTCGAGCGCGCCGCAGCAGGGGAGCTGCGGAGTCCTGGGGCTGCCGGCGCCCATCGAGGTGGGCATCGAGTTCCGGCACTCGGGTCAGGCGGACTTCGCGGCGGTCATCCCGGGCTTCGAGCGCTCGGGCGACCGGGGCGTGCAGTACGCAGCGGTCGACAGGGTGGATGCCTACCGCGCGTTCGTGGCCGCGGTCCGGATCGCCGACGTCGCCGACGAGTAGCCGGCGGAGGCGCGTCGTCTACGGCGCCTCGACCACGGCGCGGCGCAGCGCCCACCAGCCCGACTCGCGCCATCGGCTCGCCGACGACCTCGTCCAGGATCGACCAGACCTGCGCCGGCGAGCAGCGACCGGTACGGCCGCTCGGCGGTCATGGCCTCGTAGCGGTCGCTGAGCGCGAGCACCCGCGCCGCCATCGCGACCGCCTCGTCAGGGGCCGTGGGGAACATGCCGTTGCCGTCCAGACGCTGGTGATGCGCCACCACGAGCGGTGCCAGCCGCGCGAGGGCGCGCGACCGGCCGAGCACCGACGCCGAGGTGCGCGCGTGCTCGTCGATGATGCGTCGCTCGAGGTCCGTCAGCTGACCCGGCTTCTCGAGATAGGAGATGGGCACCAGCACCTTGCCCACGTCGTGGAACAGCGAGGCCCGCCGGAGGTCCACCAGCAGCGACGGGTCCAGGCCCAGGTCGCGCCCGGTGCGGACGGCGAAGCCCGCCACCCGCCGGCCGTGGCGGCCCATGCGGGGCGTGCGCGTGTCCACGATGTCCGCGAACGTCACGGCGATGGCGTCGAGCCGGTCGTCGTGCATCCAGCGCACCCGGTCGAGGGGCTCGAGCGCCAGCAGGGCCGACGAGAGGCTGGTGTCGGCCAGCTCGGCCCACAGCCCCGCACGACCGATACCCAGCACGATGTCCGCGAGCCCGGGGTCCAGGCTCCTGCCCCGCTCGGCCCGGACGGCACGGTCCACGTCCGCGGGTGGCGGCGCATGACCCAGGCCCGCGACCATGGCCGCGAGGCCCAGCACCCGCCCGTCCTGCGAGATGTGGTCCCGACGGATGCCTGCCGGCCCACGTCCGTCCCACCGCTCGCCGCCCTCGACGACGGCCCGCGCGATGCTGTCGGACAGGCCCATCGTGGCGATCGCGGCCGCCGCGCCGGTCGCGACAGATGGGCGGGCGGGCTCAGGTCCGCAGGGCGCGCCCGCGACCCGCGACGACCCGCCTCGGCGGCGGCTCCCTCGGACGTGGGGCCCGCCGTGCCGACGTCCGCGAGGAGGCCCGCGAGCACCAGGTCCGCGCGGCGCTCGTCCGCCAGGCCCAGCTCGGCGGCGACCCGTCCGGCGAGGTAGGCACACCGGACCGCGAACCCCGGCGGGCGCCGCTCGGCGGCGTCGAGCACGACCGAGAGCGCCGAGAGCACCTCCGACATGCGTCCCGACACCGCCTCCGCGGCGTGTGGCTGGGCGTACGCGGGGCCGCGTGGCGGCAGGGCGGTGGGCTCGATGGGCGCGTCGGCACGCGGTCGGAAGGCGAGCATCAGCTGGCCGCCGGCTCGGCAGTGCGGATCGGCATGCCTGGATGGTCCTCCACAGGCCCCGCTGCGGCGCTGCATCGGTGGTCAGGTGTGGAGAGGGGCGGATGGTCCCGGTTCAGCCCCGGTAGTCGCCGGCCGGGTCCAGCTCCTCGCGGATGAGCCGCAGCTCCTCGCTCGTGGGGGGTGGCGTGGCCGCCACCGACGGGGCCAGGCGCACCTCCCAGCCCATCGACTCGCGCACCTGGTCGAGGGTGGCGCCCGGATGCAGCGACTCGAGGCGCATCTCGCCGTCCTCGCCGAACCGATGGATGCCCAGGTCCGTGACCACCACCGACGGTCCGCTGCCCATCCACCCCTGCTCGCGTCGGATCCGCGCGGCGGCCTCGGCGCCGCCCAGGTTGCCGGGCGAGGTCCGGAAGTCGATGCGCTCGACGAACGAGCGGCGCGACTGGCGCATGACCACGAACACCTGGCGCGCGTTGATGGCGATCTCGCAGGCGCCGCCGGAACCGGGCAGCCGGGTCCGCGGGTGCGCGTAGTCGCCGATGACCGTGGTGTTGATGTTGCCGAAGCGGTCGATCTGCGCGGCGCCCAGGAAGCCCACGTCGACCAGGCCGCGCTGGAGGTAGTAGCCGAACAGCTCCAGCATCGAGGTCACCGCGATCGCGCCGGTGACGATGGTGGGGTCGCCGATGGACAGCGGGAGGCGAGCGGGCCGGGCGCCGAAGACCCCCGACTCGTAGACCAGCTGCAGGTCGGGCGCCACGGTGCGCTGGGCGAGGTTGACCGCGATGTTGGGCAGGCCCACGCCCACGAAGCACACCCGCTGCCCCGCGAGCTCGCGCGCCGCGGCCACGATCATCATCTCGGAGCTGGTGAAGCCCGAGGCCGGTGGCCCGGCTGCCGTCGTCACTCGTACCTCCCGTAGTCGACCTCGCCCGACGGGGCGCTCCCCGAGGGCCTGATGCGCTCCCTGGCCTCGACGCCCAGGCGCTCCATGTACCCGGCGCGGTCGGGGACCCCGCGCACGAACTCGTCGAGCCATGCGTCCAGGGAGGTCGCGTCTCGGCTGATGCCATCCCACTCCACGTACTGCCGGTTGTCGCGGTCGTAGAAGCCCTGGGCATACGACGGGTGGGCGCCAAAGGGCTCCACCACCACGGCATCCACGATGAGCCCCGGGATGACCGTCCGGTCGGGGTCCGCCCGGATGACCGACTCGTCGACCAGCTCCTCCACGACCACGATGACCCGCTCGGCCGCGAAGGCGGCCTCCTTCTGGCAGCCCACGAGCCCCCAGATCCGGGTGTCGCCCGCCGCGTCGGCCTGCTGGGCGTGGATGATGGCCACGTCCGGTCGGAGCGGCGGCACCGCATACACCAGCTCCTCGCCGAAGGGCGAGCGGATGGCCCGGATGCTCGGGTTGGCGACGGGCAGGTCGGTCTCGAAGTAGGACCGCAGCGGGAAGAAGGGCAGGTTCATGGCGCCTGCGGTGTAGCGGCCGACCATGCCGAAGTGGCTGTACTCCTCCAGCTCGAGCGTGGGGGCCTCCCCCTCGGTCACCCGGCGGATGGCATGGAGCCCGCCGACGCCCGGGTTGCCCAGCCAGCTGAACACCAGCTTGCGGGCCACCCCCGCCGCGATCATCTGGTCGTAGATCAGGTCCGGCGTCATGCGCGCGAGCGTCAGGTCCCGCCGTCCCTGGCGGATGATCTCGTGGCCTGCCGCGAAGCAGATGAGGTGCGTGAAGCCCTCGATGGCCACGGTGTCGCCGTCGCGCACGAGCGCCGCGATGGCGTCCCGCATGCTGGCCACCTTGGACGCGCTGCTGCTCACGCTCCGATCATCGCACGCCGGGCACCTCCCGTATGATCGGACGGCCCGTGGACGCCATCCCCCTGTCGACCGAACCCGACCTGCCCCTGCGCGTGCCCGCGTGACCGCGGTCATCGCGGGGGTGACCGTCGCGATCATCTGGACCATCGCCACCCTGGCCTCGGCGCGCGCCAGCCGGATCGCGGGGGCGCCGTCGACGCTCGCGGGCGTCATGGTGGTTGGCCTCGTCGCGTGCGTGCCGCTGCTGCTGGTCGCCCCACCCGGGCCATCGGACATCGGGGGGCACATCCCGTGGCTGGTCGTGGCGGGCGGCGCGAACCTGATAGGTCTGCTCCTCAACTACACGGCCCTGACCAAGGGCAGCGTGTCCATCGCGGCGCCCATCGCGGCCACCGAGGGCGCCATCGCGGCGATCATCTCCATCCTCGCGGGGGAGCCCGTGACCGCCGTCCTGGCACTCGCGCTCAGCGTCGTGGTGGTGGGCGTGGTGCTGACGGCGTGGGGCCCCGAGGGTGATGTCGAGCAGGGTCGGCCCGGGGGCCCGGTGTTCCTGGCCATGGCCATCGGGGCCGCCCTCCTGTTCGGGATCAGCCTGTACGCGGTGGGTCATGCCAGCCAGTCCGTGCCCGGGGCATGGATCGTGGTCGCGGGGCGGATCCTGGGCACGCTGTTCGTGGCGCTGCCGCTGCTCGTCACGGGTCGGCTCCGGCTGCCGCGCGAGGTGCTGCCGCTCATCGTCCTGTGCGGCCTCGCCGAGGTCGTGGGGTTCCTGACCATCACCTGGGGCGCGCAGGAGTCGATCGCGGTGACCTCCGTCCTGAGCTCCCAGTTCGCGGTCCTGGTGCCGCTCATCTCGATGACCGTCTTCCGAGAGCGGCTGCTGCGCCACCAGCTCCTGGGTGCGGTGCTGACGGGCGTGGGCGTGGCCGGGGTCACGCTCGCCCAGCTCTGGGCGTCAGACGGGGATGCGCCACAGGCGCGCGCCCGCGGGTGCCTCGTCGATGGGCGCGGCATAGCGGGCGAGGATGGCCGCCATGGCCGGCTCGGGCTCGGGGTCGACGTAGGGATGGAGCATGTCGACCCAGTCGCCCGCCCAGTCGTCAGGGACCCGGCTGCGGATGGCCGCGAACGGCGGCTCGTCCCGATTCCGATGGATGATGGCGCGCATCTCGCGGCTGATGACCTCCCGCTCCCGCCGCGGCCCGAAGTCGTCGGGCAGGCGCAGCTCGCGCGTCACGAACCGGTCGAGCAGCCGTACGAACAGCGCGGGCGGGCAGTGCTGGTGGTAGGGGATGCCGTGATGCGCCCGGCACAGCGCGACGTGGAGGTTCTTCTCGGAGGAGCGGCCGTCCCGGGTGCTGTACTGGTGGCGGAACAGCTCCGGGTACCGGTCGTGGAGCACCCACTGGCCGATGTTGGGCGGCGCGATGGCCAGGGGTGCCTGGAGGCGCGTCGGCAGCCCGAGTGACGCGAGCAGGGCTGACGTCTCGCGCAGGGGTGCGGGTGCGCTGACGTCGTAGTAGCGATGCCAGGGGTTCCCGCGATGCGAGCCGCCCAGGGTGCCCCCCAGATGGAGATGCGCGCCACGACGCATGAGCGCCGGCATGATCCGGTCCACGATGCCCCCGGCGACGGGGTCGGAGACCAGGGCCGCCGGCAGGTCGGGGACGTGGCGCGCCCAGGTCGAGACGACCAGTGGCTGGTGTCCCGTCTCCCGGAGCATGCCCAGAATCGCCCGGCTCTCCTTGCCGCCCCCGAACGCGAGCACGTGCTCCGCGGTGACGCCGTCGAACCCGACGCTCGTGTCCCTCGCCTCGATGGCCACCTCGACGCCCAGGTCCCGGGCGCGTCGCACGAAGAAGTCCCGCACGGCGGCCGGCGCGGGGTATCCCAGACGGATCGTGGCGGTCCGTGGCCGGGAGCCGTACAGGGGTCCGCCGTTGCGGGTGAGCGCCATGAGGGGGTAGATGGCGTCCCACACGGGATGGTGCTCGATGCGCCAGCCATGCGTCCGGAAGCCGAACCGGACGACCGGGGGGATGCGTGCCGGGACCGTGGGCGTGGAGCGCGGCCGGAGCAGCCGCCGATGCACCGGCCGTTGCCGCCGGATCCGGCACTCGAACTCGTAGCGATCGTCGGTGCGCAGCGGGGGGCCGACGTCGATGATCAGCACGGGCGCCGATGGTACCGGCCCGCGACCCGCGGGTTCACTCCGAGTCGGTCGACACCTCGATGTCCGGGGACGGGTGCGCCACCGTCGCCTCCAGCGCCTCGCCCAGGAGGCGCGCCGCGAGGTCCACCTGCTCGGCGGTCACGGTGAGCGGCGGCGACAGCCGCACGGCGGTCCTGCCGGCGCCCAGGATGAGCAGCCCGCGTCGGAGGCACTCGAGCTCCAGCGCCGCGGCACGGTCATGCGTGTCCAGCTCGATGCCCACCATCAGCCCGCGTCCGCGGACCTCGCGCACCACGCCCGGGAACCGCGCGGGCAGCGCGGCGAGCGCGGCGAGCGCCCGGTCCCCCTGGGCCGCGGCGTTGGCCATGAGGCCACCCTCGAGCAGGTCGATCGTCGCCAGCGCAGCGGCGCACGCGACCGGGTTGCCGCCATACGTGGAGCCATGCGCGCCGGCCGGCCACGCCTCCAGGAGCGGCGCCCGCGCGATGAGGCCGGCGAGGGGCATGCCCGACGCGATGCCCTTGGCGGTCAGCAGGATGTCCGGCTCGACGCCCTCGTGCTCGATGGCCCACATGCGCCCGGTGCGCCCGGCGCCCGACTGCACCTCGTCGGTCACGAGCAGGATTCCGTGCCGGTCGCAGATGGCCCGGAGCCCCGCCAGGAAGCCGGGCTCGGGCACCAGGTAGCCGCCCTCGCCCTGGATGGGCTCCACGACCATGGCCGCGACCTCGGACGCCGGGACGACGCGCTCGAACAGCTCGTCGAACCAGGCGAGGTCCGCGAGGCGCCCGAAGGGCGCGTGGTGCACGCCTGGCAGCAGCGGCCCGAAGCCGGCGTGGTACTTGGCCTTGGACGCGGTCAGCGTGAGCGCCCCGAGGGTGCGACCGTGGAACCCGCCCAGGAACGACACGATGTGCTGGCGGCCGGTGGCGTACCGGGCCAGCTTGATGGCCGCCTCGA
>JAXLXC010000028.1:0-55517 GCA_046328155.1 Chloroflexota bacterium | reverse complement strand
CACGCGGCTCACCAGATGCTCCACCCCGGCCATGGAGCGCGGCGCCATGAGCTCCGGCCAGCGCACCGTCCCCGGCACGCTGACCCGACCCACGTCGTTGCGCTCGAGGTCGACGATCATCACGTGTTCGGCGGCGTCCTTGGCGGATGCCCGCAGGTCCGCGGCGCCACCGGACGGGCGGGTGCCCTTGATGGGCATCGTCGTGATGACGTCGCCGCGACGGCTCAGGAACAGCTCGGGGGACGCGGACGCGATCGCCCAGCCGTCGCCGACCATGGGGCGCGGGTGGAGCGGCCGGAGCGGCGCGAGCCGTCGCGCGAGGCCACCGGGGTCGCCCACGAAGGGCGCCGACAGGTGCTGGACCAGGTTGACCTGGTAGATCTCGCCGGCGGCGATCGCCTCGCGGGCCGCGTCGATCGCGGCCATGTGCCGTGCGGCGTCCCAGGTGGCCTCCCAGCGACCCACCCGGAACGGCCCCGGAGCGGGCGGCGGCTCGTCGCGCCGCCGGATCTGGCACGCCACGAGCGGCAGGCGGGCGGGCTCGGGTGGCCACGCCTCGGCAGCCCGTCGGAGCGTCGCCGCCAGCCCGTACCCCAGGAACACGTCCGCGATGCGCTGGTCGGACGGGTCGGCCGCCGGGTCCAGGAAGCCGTGCGCCCGGAGGTGCCGCTCGAGGCGGTCGAGGGCCCCATCGGGCGCCCACAGCTCGAGCATCGCGTCGGCGGCCAGGGCGCGCCTACTGCTGGTAGCGCTCGACGACGTCCGCGGGGCGCTCGCGTGCCTCGGTGGGGTCACGCCCGGCGGCGCGGAGTGCGGCGCGCTGATGGAGCAGGTCGTAGGCGCGGTCCAGCTCCACCTTGATGACCTCGAGGCGCGAGCGCTCCGCCGGGTCGAGGCCGTGGCCGTCGCCGGCGCTCGCCCACAGCTGCTCCTCCTCCTGGGAGAGGGCGTTGATGAGGTCGAAGAGGTCAGGGTCCTGGTCGGTTCGGTCCATGGGCGATGTGTCCTTGGGCGGGGGTGGTGGCCGTATCCTAGCGAACGACCCCCGAGGGCCGGCTCCAGCTAGGCGCCCTCCACCGCCTCCAGCTCGAACAGCCGGGCCTGGAAGTCGCCGCGGACGCCCGACTCCCGAGCGTCGTCGTCGAGGAACAGGCCCACCGCCATCAGCTCGTCGCCACCCCGCACCCACTCGTTGCGGCGGACGAGGGTGTCGGCGGTCGCCGGCCACACGCGGACCCGGTAGCGCAGCGCAGCGTCGAGCCCGCGGAGCGGCAGCGCCCACGGACCCGGCACTGGCCGTGACAGGGTGCGATACCAGCCCACCACGGCGTGGCGCGCATCGTCCGACACGGACATCCAGGCGGTGTCGCTGCCCGACCCCTCGAACGGGGACAGCAACCGCAGGAAGCGACCGAACTGGAGGGTCTGCCGATGGGCCTTGAACCAGGCCACCTGGTCGGCGACATGCTCCCGCTCGGATGGCGTCAGGCGCGTCGCGTCCAGCTCGTAGCCAAAGGCGCCGAAGAAGGCCACCGCGGCACGCGTGTCGATGGGCGTCAGGCGTCCCGTCTGGTGGTTGGGCACCGCGGCCACGTGGGCGCCCATGGAACTCGTCGGGAAGGCCAGCGAGGTCCCCCATTGGATGGCGAGCCGCTCCACGGCATCGGTGTCGTCGCTGGTCCACGCCTGCGGCGCGAACGCCAGCATCCCCGCGTCGAACCGGCCGCCGCCGCTGGAGCAGGACTCGAACAGGATGTGGGGGAACCGCTCGATGAGCCGCCGGTACAGCTCGTAGGCGCCCAGGATGTACCGGAAGCGCATCTCGCCCTGGCGCTCGGGCGGCAGGTCCCGCGCGAACGTCTCGGTCATGGTCCGGTTCATGTCCCACTTGACGTAGTCGATGGGCGCGGACGAGAGCGCATCGACCAGCACCCCGGTGATGTGGTCGAGCACCTCGGGACGGCCGAGGTCGAGCACCAGCTGCTGGCGGCTCTCCGTCTGGGCCAGGCCGGGCACGCCGATGGCCCAGTCGGGATGCGCCCGATACAGGTCGGAGTCGGGGCTGACCATCTCGGGCTCAATCCAGAGGCCGAACGACATGCCCAGCTCGCGCACCCGCGTGGCGACGCCCTCGAGGCCGTTGGGCAGCTTGCGCCGGTCGACCACCCAGTCACCCAGCGAGCGGTCGTCCGAGTCGCGCACCCCGAACCAGCCGTCGTCCAGCACGAACAGCTCGATGCCCAGCTCGGCGGCCACCTGAGCGATGGCCACGAGGCGGTCCTCGTCGAAGTCGAAGTAGGTGCCCTCCCAGTTGTTGATGAGCACCGGACGGGGTCGGTCGCGCCACTCCCCGCGGGCGAGGCGCGTGCGATACAGCCGATGGAACGTGTCGCTCATGCCGCCCAGGCCGGCGGTCGAGTGCACCACCACGGCCTCGGGCGAGCTGAAGGAGGCGCCGGGGGCGAGGGGCCACGCGAACGAGTCGGGATGCAGCCCCAGGCGCAGCCGGGTGGTGGCGTACTGATCGACCTCCACGTCGGCCAGGAAGTCGCCCGACCAGACCAGGCTGACGCCGATGGCCTCCCCCTGGGCCTCGGTGGTCCAGGGACGCACGAGCGCCAGGAAGGGTGACGAGTGGAGGCTCGACGAGCCGCGCAGGCTCTCCGTGACGTACCGCCCGGGCGTGAGCGGCGCTCGCGCGACGTGGCGCTCGCGCGCCCACGAGCCGTGGAGCGAGATTCGCTCCCATCGCGAGTCGTGCAGGTCGAGCGACGCGGACATCAGGGTGCGCAGGGTCATGGGCTCCGGCCCGTCGTTGCGGACGCTGACGGAGCGCGCCAAGGCAGCGTGGTCGCGGAAGATGGTCAGGCGGACGGTCGCCACGAGGCCCGTCCGCGCGTCGCGCAGGTCCACCTCGAGCGTGTCGGCCTCGGCCGGATCCTCCACGTAGGTGCTGGGCAGTGGGCCCAGGTCCGGCTTGCCCGCGAGCACGCGGTGACCGATGTAGCACATGTGCGTCGATCGCGAGCCGTCGGCGAAGGTGACGTCCAGGGCCGGCTGGCGATAGTCGCCCGTGTCGGGCGTTGGGAGCTCCAGGCGGATCGGCTCGCCCACCCGGTTGTCCCAGCCCGCGAACGGGCCGCGCGCCAGATGGCCGTAGCCCAGACCCGGCGCAAGGGCCGGCCCCAGGTACAGCTGGCCGAGGTCGCCGCTCTCGAGGACGGCCAGGATGAGGCTCAGGTGGTCGGAGCGCAGATGCCACTGGCGCGCGGCGGGATCCCAGTCGATGGACATGGCTCGGATGCTAGCGTCGTGGCCCGGGTAGCATCGGGGGCATGCCCACGACTCAGCCCCGATACGTCCACGGCCATCACGAGAGCGTCCTGCGGTCCCATGTCTGGCGCACCGCGGAGAACTCGGCGGGCTATCTCCTGCCCCACTTGCAGCCCGGCATGCGCCTCCTCGACGTTGGCTGTGGCCCCGGCACCATCACCCTGGACCTCGCGGCCCGCGTGGCGCCCGGCGAGGTGGTGGGCATCGACAGCGTGGACGACCCGCTCGTGGGGGCGCGCGCCGCCGCCGCGACCGCCGGCGTTGCCAACGTCCGCTTCGAGGTCGCGGACGGCATGGCGCTCCCCTTCGACGACGGCACGTTCGACGTGGTGCATGCGCATCAGGTCCTCCAGCACGTGCCCGACCCCGTGGGCATGCTCCGCGAGATGCGCCGCGTCTGCCGACCGGGTGGCCTGGTCGCGGCGCGCGACTCCGACTACGCCACGTTCACCTGGTATCCCGCGGTGCCGGCGCTCGACGAATGGCTGGAGCTGTACCACCGGGTGGCACGAGCCAGCGGCGGCGAGCCCGATGCGGGCCGACACCTGCTGAGCTGGGCCCACGCCGCCGGGTTCGGCGATGTGACGGCCTCCGCCAGCGTGTGGTGCTTCGCCGATGACGAGAGCCGTGCCTGGTGGGGTGGCCTGTGGGCCGACCGCGCCGTGCGCTCCACCTATGCGACGCAGTCGCTCGCGCTGGGCCTCGCGGACCAGGCGACGCTCGACCGGATCAGCGCCGGCTGGCGCACCTGGTCGGTCGACCCGGATGGGTGGTTCGCCATCCTCCACGCGGAGATCCTGGCACGCGCCTAGGCCGGCCTCGCCTCCGAGCGCGCGGCCGGATGGCGGCTCGTGCCCGCCCCGGCCCGTCCCGGCCCGCGCCGGCCCGTCCCGGCCCGCGCCGGCCCGCTCCGGCCCGTCCTGGCCCGTCCGGCCCGCGCCGACACTATCGCCCTCGCTGAGTCTGTTCCGGACATGATCATGCGACCAGGGTGCATGGCAGCGCGTGAGCGTGCGGCCTGCTGCGGCGCCCAGACGGAGCCGACAAGGAATCGGTAAGCCGTCCGTAGGTGCCTGATAAGGCTCGGCTGCTGGAATCGCGTCATGCCTCGAGCGATGAGCCCCCACGACCAGCGAAGCCTGACCATGCTCGGTGCCGCCGTCCGGATGTGCCGACGGCAGCGCGGCTGGAGCCAGCGCGAGCTCGAGGAGCGGTCAGGCGTGGACCAGACGACGGTGTCACGGATCGAGCGCGGTCGGGTGCGGGGCACTCAGCTCATCAAGCTCGCGTGGATTGCCTGGGCGCTCGATGATGCGATGCCGCTCGGCGGATGTCCGCACGACCATCGCTGTGCGTTCAGCCTGCGGCGCGCAGCGGTGCTCGAGGACGTCCTGCGGCTCGTGCCAGACACCGACGACTCCCTGGACGACCCTGGCGGTCCGGACCTGCTTGACCTCCTGCTCCGCGATGCGTCGTGACCGGCCGTCCGGCCCTCATGCACGATGCACGCATGATCATGTTCCGAACAGACTCAGCGAGGGTGTGGCGCGCCGGCGGGCCCGGCCGCCGCGGGAGCCGGGTCGGGAGCCGGGTCGGGAGCCAGGCCGAGGCCTCAGAGCCGGCGGCCCAGCAGTTCGGTGACCGACGCGAGCGCCTCGAGCTGCGCCGGCGACAGGGCGTCGATGACGAGGCGCCGCGCGGTCGCGATGTGACCTGGCGTGGCGCGGGCGAGGCGGCGGGCGCCCAGCGGCGTGAGCGTCACGTTGGTGGCGCGTCGGTCGCTGGCGCACGTCGCCCGGGCGACCAGGCCACGACCCTCGAGACGCGCGCAGACATGCGAGAGGCGCGGCAGCGTCGCGTTGGTGTCTCGTGCGAGCGCGGTCATGCGCAGCGTGCGCCCGGGAGCGAACCGCAGCATCGACAGGACCATGAAGTCGAAGTGGGTCATCCCGGAGTCGCGCTGAAGCTGCGCGTCGAGCGCAGCCGGCAGCAGCTCCACCACGCGCATGAGACCCAGCCACGCGCGTGACTCGGCCTCGTCCATGCCCGGCACTCGCCAGCCTTCCATGACCCTCATGGGCGCAGTCTAGCGGATCGCACGAGATAGTTGTCACGACAAGCATCATGTGCGATACTTGCAGCGACAACTACATCGAAGCGTCCGGCCGCGCGCCAGGCGACACTCGGAGGGAGGCTGGCATGACCAGCGTGAGCATCATCGGCATCGGCAACATGGGTGGCGCGATCACACGCATCGCCACCGCGGCCGGGGCACAGGTCCAAGTCCTGGCGCGCGACGCGGAGAAGGCCGCCGCCCTCGCGGGTGACACCGGTGCGACGGCTGCAGCCTTCGGCGCACCGCTCGCCGGCGACATCGTGGTCCTCGCGCTCCCGTTCGGGGCGGTGGACGAGGTCCTCGCGACCTATGGGCCGCAGCTCACCGGCAAGGTCGTTGTGGACATCACCAACCCGGTCGACTTCTCCACCTTCGATGGGCTCGTCGTGCCCTCCGATGGGTCCGCGGCGGCGGTCCTCCAGGCCAAGGTGCCGGGCGCCCGGGTCGTCAAGGCATTCAACACCAACTTCGCGTCGACGCTCGCCAGCGGCGCCGTCGGCGACAACACCGCGACCGTGCTCGTGGCCGGTGACGACGACGCAGCCAAGACCGCCGTCATCGACCTGGTCCGAGCGGGTGGCCTGCAGGCCGAGGACGCCGGGAGCCTCAAGCGGGCGCGCGAGCTGGAGGCGCTTGGCTTCCTCCAGATCAAGCTCGCCGCGACCGAGAAGGTCGGCTGGACCGGCGGCTTCGCGGTCGTGCGGTAGCCCGATGTCACCCGCCTACTGGATCGCCGCTGGGCTCCTGGCGCTGGTCTTCCTGGCTGCCGGGGCTGCCAAGCTGCTCCGTCCGCGCTCGGCGCTCCGGGCCAACATGGCGTGGGTCGACGACTTCAGCGACGCCCAGGTCAAGGGGATCGGGGCACTCGAGGTGGCGGGCGCGGCAGGCGTCATCCTGCCGCCGCTGCTGGGCATCCTGCCGCTCCTCGCGCCGCTGGCTGCTGCGGGGCTCGCCATCATCCAGGTCGGCGCGGCGGCGACCCACCTGCGCCGCGGCGAGCGACCCATGATCGCCGCGAACGCAGTGCTCGTCGCGCTCGCGGCGATCGTCGCGATCCTCGGCTTCGGCGAGATCGCCTGACGGTCTCGGCTCGGCATCCCGGGCCGGCCACAGGCCGGTGCGCGTGGGTCGGGCTGGTCACCCGATCAGCCGTTCGGCCTCCAGGGCCATGACCAGGTCCTCGCGAGCCTCGACCCGCAGCACCCTCGGACCACGACCGGGCACGCCCAGGACCCGGTCGCCCTCGGGCGCCTCCGGTGGGACGGGCTCCACCCCCAGCACCGCGAGGCGACCCACGATCGCGGCACGCACCGCGCCCGCATGCTCCCCGATGCCGCCCGTGAACACGAGCGCGTCGAGCCGTGGCAGCGCGGTGGCCGCCGCCCCCACCGCCGCCGAGGCGCGCGCCACGAACATCCCGATGGCCAGCGCCGCCCGCTGGTCCCCGCCATCCGCGGCCGCCTGGACGTCCCGGAGGTCGGCGCTCACCCCGGACACCCCCAGGAGCCCCGACCGATGCTCGAGCGCATCGGACAGCTCCTCGGCCGACAGCCGGCCATCGGCGAGCAGCCGGAGCAGCAGCCCAGGGTCGATGGACCCCGAGCGGGTGGTCATCATCAGCCCCTCGAGCGGGGTGTAGCCCATCGAGGTGCGCACCGAGCGACCACCATCGACCGCGGTCACCGAGCAGCCGCCACCCAGATGCGCGACGACGATCCCCAGCTCGTCGGGCGACCGACCGAGGAGCTCGCCCGCGCGTCGCACCGACCAGGCCACCGACAGCCCATGGAACCCGAACCGTCGGACGCCCCAGTCGGACGCCCACGCCCAGGGCACGGGGTAGCGCCACTCGGCCTCCGGGAGCGTCGCGTGGAACGCCGTGTCGAAGCAGGCCACCTGCGGCACGCCCGGGAACCGCGCGCGAGCCGCCGCCAGCGCCCGGAGCGCCGGCGGCTGATGGAGCGGTGCCAGCGCCACCAGGTCGTCGAGCGCCTCCGCGACGGCGTCATCGACGACGACCGGCGCCACGAAGCGGGTGCCGCCATGGACGAACCGATGGGCCACGGCATCGGGCCGAGGCTCGTCCCCCAGCCCAGCCAGCAGCCCCTCGAGCGCAGCTGCGTGGTCGAGGGCGGGCCCGTCGGCGCGGCCGAGGGTGCGGCCATCCCCCATCAGGCTCGCCTTGGTGGTCCGCGACCCCGCATTGAGGACGAGGACGCGCATCGGCCGGCGCCCCGGCGTCCGGCCGCCGCCGACTCGCCCGGCCAGGTCCAGTCGCGGATCTCCGCGGGGTCCTCGCCGTGCTCGTAGGCGAACGCGCGCGCGACATGGCGGGCGTCCACCATGCGCTGCCGGAGCGCGGCAGCCCGCTGCCCCAGCCCCTCCACGCGGTCGACGACATCGATGACCAGCCGATACCGGTCGAGGTCGTTGCGCATGACCATGTCGAACGGGGTGGTCACGGTCCCCTCCTCCTTGTAGCCCCGGACGTGCATGTTCTCGTGGTTGGTCCGGCGATACGCCAGGCGGTGGATGAGCCAGGGATAGCCGTGGTACGCGAAGATCACCGGCGCGTCGACCGTGAACAGCGCGTCGAACTCGTGGTCCGGCATGCCATGGGGATGCTCCGAGTCGGGCTGGAGCCGCATCAGGTCGACCACGTTGACCACCCGGACGCGGAGGTCCGGCAGCTCGCGTCGCAGGATGTCCACCGCGGCCAGCGTCTCGAGCGTGGGGATGTCGCCAGCGCAGGCCATGACCACGTCGGGGTCGCCTGCGTCGTTGCTCGCCCACTCCCAGAGCCCGATGCCCCGGGCGCAGTGGAGCACCGCCTCGTCCATGGTCAGGTAGTCGAGCGCCGGCTGCTTGCCCGCCACGATGACGTTGACGTAGTGACGGCTGCGCAGGCAGTGGTCCATGGTCGACAGGAGCGTGTTGGCGTCGGGCGGCAGGTACACCCGGATGACCTCGGACTTCTTGTTGACGACATGGTCGATGAAGCCCGGGTCCTGGTGGCTGAAGCCGTTGTGGTCCTGGCGCCAGACGTGGCTCGTGAGCAGGTAGTTGAGCGACGCGATGGGCCGACGCCACGGGATCTCCCGGGTCATCTTGAGCCACTTGGCGTGCTGGTTGAACATCGAGTCGATGATGTGGATGAACGCCTCGTAGCAGTCGAACAGCCCGTGGCGCCCGGTCAGCAGATAGCCCTCGAGCCAGCCCTGGCAGGTGTGCTCGGACAGGATCTCCATGACCCGGCCCTGATGCGCCAGATGGTCATCGGTGTCGAGGATGGGCAGCGCCCAGGTCCGGTTGGTCGCCTCGAACACCGGCCCCAGACGGTTGGACGCGGTCTCGTCGGGACCCACGATCCGGAACGTGTGCGGATTGGCACGGATGATGTCCCGGAGCCACGCCCCGGTCACCTTGGTCGCCTCGCTCATGGTCGCGCCCGGGCGCTCCACCGTGACGGCGTACTCGCGGAAGTCGGGCAGCGCGAGGTCGTGGAGCACCAGCCCGCCGTTGGCGCGCGGGTTGGCGCCCATGCGCAGCGCGCCCGCAGGCGCCTGCGAGGTGACCAGCTCGATCGGCCGCCCGTCGCCGTCGAACAGCTCCTCGGGGTGATAGGAACGAAGCCAGTCCTCCAGCTGGGCCAGGTGCTCCGGGTTCTGGCGCACCTCCGCCAGGGGCACCTGATGCGACCGGAAGCTGCCCTCGGTGG
Organism: Chloroflexota bacterium; assembly: GCA_046328155.1. Taxonomy (GTDB): domain Bacteria; phylum Chloroflexota; class Limnocylindria; order Limnocylindrales; family CSP1-4; genus JAFMJV01. The sequence continues at coordinate 46,350 of JAXLXC010000028.1, read as the reverse complement.
GCAGCCCGTCCACCTCCCTGGGGCCGGTCCAGCCCTTGGGCGTCCGGAGCACGATCATCGGCCAGCCCGGCCGGGCGACGCGTTCGCCCGCCCTGGCGCGACGCTGGATGTCCGCCACCGCGTCGAGCGCCTGGTCCATGACCTGGGCCATCCGCTGGTGCATCGGGAGCGGGTCGTCGCCCTCCACGAACAGCGGCTCGTAGCCATATCCCCGGAACAGCGACTCCAGCTCGTCGGCCGGGATTCGCGCGAGCACCGTGGGGTTGGAGATCTTGTAGCCGTTGAGATGGAGGATGGGGATGACCGCCCCATCGTCGACCGGGTCCACGAAGCGCACCGACTGCCAGCCGGCGGAGAGCGGCCCCGTCTCCGCCTCGCCGTCGCCCACGACGCAGAACACCACCAGCCCCGGGTCGTCGAACGCGGCACCGTAGGCATGCGACAGCGCATAGCCCAGCTCGCCACCCTCGTGGATCGAGCCGGGCATCTCCGGCGTGACGTGGCTGCCCGTCCCGCCGGGGAACGAGAAGCGCCGGAACAGGGCCAGCATCCCGGCGCGGTCCTGGGTGACGTCCGGGTAGGTCTCCGTGTAGGTGCCCTCGAGCCACGTCGACGCGGCGATGGCGGGACCGCCGTGGCCCGGGCCCGTCAGGAACAGGGCCGGGAACCCGCGCTCGCGGATGGCGCGGTTGGCGTGCGCATACAGGAAGTTGAGCCCCGGCGTGGTGCCCCAGTGGCCGAGCAGCCGAGGCTTGATGTGCTGGGGCCGGAGGGGCGCCTCCAGCAGGGGATCGTCGAGCAGGTAGATCTGGCCGACCGACAGGTAGTTGGCCGCCCGCCACCAGGCGTCGATGGCGGTCAGCTCGTCGGTCGAGAGGGGGCCACGGATGGTCAGGGCATCGCTGGTCGACGTGGTCATGGGGTCACCTCCAGTACAGCCTGCCCCTCAGCGCGCGATGGGCGCGAAGTACAGCACCGGCGTCCCCGACGGCCCACGGAGCCGGAGGGTCTGGCCGTCATCCGAGAGCGTGAACCGGTCGGTGCTGTCGAGCGCGTCGAGGAACAGGTGCTCCATGGTGCCCGCGGGCTCGCCGCAGGCCTTGCCGCCGCTGGTGATGGGGCCCAGCGCGAGCCGCTGCACGCCCGTGATGGCATAGGTCGTGGAGTACGGATTGCAGCCGGTCGTGCCCGAGAGGCTGCCGTCCTGGAACGTCGCGGTCGGCAGCGTCACGTCCGAGGGCAGCGCGATCGTGTTGCCGTCCGCATCGCGGTAGTCGGTGAGCGACCAGCGGCTGCCCTCGAGCAGCTGCGTCGGGGTGTCGGTGGGCCTGGGGGTCGGCGTCGGGGTGGGCCTTGGCGTGGGCCTGGGGGTGGGCCGCGGCGTGGGCCTGGGCGTTGGCCGGGCTGTCGGCGACGGGGACGGCTTGGGTCCGCGGGACACGACGTAGGCGATGGCGGTGCCCCGCTTGACCATCACGCCCGCGCGCGGGTCGGTGCTGATGACCCGGCCCGACTTGACCTTGCTGGAATAGGACCGCGTCCGCTCGCCCGCGGTCAGGCCGGCGGCCCCGATGTCCACCAGCGCGTCAGCCTCGACCAGACCCACGACATCCGGCACGGCGATGGATGCCGGCGTGGGCCTCGGCGTGGGCGTGGGCGTGGGAGTGGGCCTCGCCGTGGGCCTGGGTGTGAGCGTGGGGCGCGGCGTGGGCCGGGGTGTGAGCGTGGGGCGCGGTGTCCGGGTCGGCGTCGGCGAGGCAGTCGGGGTCGGCGAGGGAGTCGGCGAGGGCCCGATGCCCAGGAGCGTCAGCCGCGTGTCCCCGGCGGCGTCCAGGAGCGCGACGCCGGGGCCGGCGACCTGCCAGGTCGTCACCAGCGGCAGGTCAGCCTGGATGGCGGCGTCCTGCGTGGCCAGCTCCTGCGTGGCGCACGCGTCGCCGCTCACGCCGAGCGGCCCGACCTGGACCTGACCGCCGGACACGCGATACGTCGCCACGAGGCTGTTGCAGCCCGTCCACCCGAAGAGCGTCCCGTTGCCGAACAGGTCGAGCCGTGGGGCGCTCCCCTCCACCACCGGCAGCGTGCCCCCGATGACCCCGAAGCTGGTGATTCGCCAACTGGCCGTGAGGGCGCCGGTGGTCCCCGCGCTCAGGGTCAGCAGGGTCGCCCCAGCCTCATCGGTGAGCGTCAGCACGCCGTCCGTGACCGACCACCCGCGTGCGCGGTCGAGGGCATCGAGGTAGTACCACTCCTGGATCGACGCGCCTGGCACGGAGCACTCGGTCGCGGTGGACGCGAGCGGGCCGATCCGGATGGTCGCGCCATCCACGAGGTACGCGCCCGTCAGGGCGTCGCAGCCCGTCCAGCCGCGTGCCGTGCCATCGGGTGCGAGGTCGAGCGTGAGCGGCACGACCGCCGGGGGGCTCACCAGCGCGTCGCCGCCGGCGCGATACCCCGTCACCGTCCAGCTGCCCACCAGCGGCGGCGCCGGCTCAGCGTGGTACAGCAGGCGGGGCGCCCCAGCAGCGTCCAGCAGCACCAGCGTGTCCGTGACGATCGCGGACTGGGTGACCTGGGCGAGCGCGGCGAGGTAGGCGGCCTCGAGCGCGGCCACCGGGTCCTCGCACAGCATCAGCGTGGTGGCTGGGGTCCCGAACGCGACGCTGGTGCCCGACACCGTCACGTCGCTGGTGTATCGGTTGCAGCCGGCGGCGCCACTCGCGGTCCCGTCCACTATGCGCAGGGTGACCACGGCCTCGGCGGCGGTCTGCGGCGCCACGGCGGGCGAGGCGGCCTGGTCGAGGAGCCACGTGGTGCCCTCCAGCGGCGCCGGCGGCGTCACGCCGGGCGAGCCGGAGGGCGATTGCGCGGTGACCGGAAGGACGCTCGCAAGCAGGAGCACCAGGGCCACCACGATCGCCATGGGGCGCATCTCGAGGACGCGCAAGGGCCGCTGCCTCATCGGGTCGGTCATACGCCGCTGACGATACGCCACCCCCCGCACCTGGCCAAGCCGCTCAGCCGTCTCTGGGGTCAGCCGGGGCGGCCGGGGGCGCTGGGACGTCCGGGGCGTCCGGGTCGGCCGGGACGGCCGGGGCGGCCTCCGACCCGAGGTCGTGGCGGCGCTCCGCGCGCTGCTCCTCGCGCTCGCGGATGACCACGGAGCGATCCCGGACCATGCCATCCACCACCCGCCCCGCGAACACCACCAGGACGCCCACCCCCGCAAGGATGTACATGATCGTGAACAGCTTGCTGACGTCGGTCGTGGGATGGAGGTCGCCATAGCCCACGGTGGCCAGGGTCACGACGCTGAAGTAGAGCGCATCGACCAGCGACCAGCCCTCGAGGAACGAGTAGACGAGCGTGCCCGCCACCAGGAGTCCGACGAGCAGCACGAGGGTGGCTCGGAAGGCATCGTCGTCCAGCTGTTGGCGGATGGCCTGCACGAAGGCCTTGAAGGGTCGCATCGACGCGCAGGATAGCGACGCCGGACGCCCCCGGCTGCGGTCGCCCGGACATGTCGGCCCGGGTGCTACCGTGCCCGCGGCCCGTCGCGCGCGTACCCAGAGGACCATGATCGCCGATCCGCACGCCCCTCCGCCGCCCTCCACGCCCGCCTTGGTCGCGACCAGCCTGCGCAAGACGTATGGCGACGTGGTCGTCCTGGACGATGTCGACCTGGTGGTGGCTGCCGGCGAGGTCCACGCGCTGCTGGGCGAGAACGGCGCTGGCAAGTCGACCCTCATCAAGATCGTGGCGGGCGTCGTGATGCCCGATGCCGGCGAGGTGCGCGTGGCAGGCCGGGTGGTGCACCCGGGGTCACCCACGGGCGCGATCGCGGCCGGCGTGTCCACCCTGTTCCAGGAGTTGGCGCCGGTGCCCGGCCTGTCGGTCGCCGAGAACGTGCTGCTGGGGCCCCTCACGCCATCGCGGCTGGGGGTGGTGGACCGCCGCCGCCTCCACGACACGGCGCGCTCGATCTTCGCGGGCATCGGTCGGTCCATCGACGTCACGCAACCCGCGGAGCGCCTCTCCCCCGTGGACCAGACGATGACCGCCATCGCGCGTGCCCTGGCCCGCGACTGCCGGCTGCTGGTCCTCGACGAGCCCACCGCGGCGCTCACCGATGCCGAGACCAGCGAGCTGTTCCGGGTCATCGAGCGTCTCCGGGACCAGGGCGTGGGGATCCTGTACGTCTCCCACCGGCTGGAGGAGGTGACCCGAATCGCCAGCCGTCACAGCGTGCTCCGCAACGGCCGTCGGGTGGCCCATGGGCCGCTCGCCGACACGAGCGTGGATGCGATCATCGGGTCCATGGCGGGGCGACCCATCGAGACCATGTTCCCGGCGCACGCGACGCGGCGAGGCAGTCCGCTGGTGCGTGGTCAGGGGCTCACCGGGCGCGTGATCCGCGGTGTCACCATCGACATCCCCGCGGGCGAGGTGACCGGGATCGCCGGGCTGGCCGGGTCAGGGCGCAGCGAGCTGCTGCGGATCCTGGGCGGCGCGAGCCGGGCGCGCGGGGGGTCGATGGCCCTGGACGGTCGGCCGTTCGCGCCCTCCAGCCCCGCCGATGCCCAGGGCCAGGGGGTGGTGCTGGTCCCCCAGGAGCGTCGGTCGCAGGCGCTCCTGCCGGACACCGTGGAACGCAACCTGGACGCCACCACCATCGGACGGCACGTGCGGCTGCCGGGGGTGGTCTCGCGTCGCCGCGAGCGGGCGTTCGCGCGGTCGCTCTGGGACCGCTTCGACATCCGAGGTCGGGGCATCGAGCAGGAGGTGCTCACCCTCTCCGGCGGCAATCAGCAGAAGGTGGTCCTGGCCGGGTTCCTGGCCCTGGACCCTCGGGTGCTGCTGCTCGATGAGCCCACGCGCGGCGTGGACGTGGCCACGCGCGTCGAGATCTACCGGCTGATCCGGGCGCAGGCGGAGGCGGGATGCGCGGTGGTCGTGGTCAGCTCCGAGCTGTCCGAGCTCGTGGGCCTGGCCGACACCATCGCGGTGCTCCATCAGGGACGGCTGGTGGCGCGCTACGGGCATGCCGAGGCGGACGAGGAGACCCTGCTCCACGCGTGCTACGGGCGGGAGGCCGCATGAGCGTGGCATCGACGACCCCCGGGCAGCCGGCGAGCGCCCCAGGCGGCTCGGCGCTGCGTCGCCTCCGGCCGTTCGTGGGCCCCGCCGCCGTCATCGCCATCATCGCCGTGTTCGGGGCGCTGTACCCGACCACGTTCCTGACCCGCGAGAACCTGGTCGTCAACGTCCTCGAGACGGTCTCGTTCCTGGTCATCGTGGCGGCGGCCCAGACCATCGTCATGGTGGTCGGCGACTTCGACCTGTCGGTGGGTGGGCTCGCCGCGCTGGCGACCTCCTTCACGGCCGCGTTCCTGGCCACGACCACGCTGGCTGGGGACCCCCAGCAGCCTGGCTGGGTGCCGCTCGCGGTGCTCGTCGGGCTCGTGGTCGGGCTCGTCTGCGGCATCGTCAATGGGGTGCTGGTGGCGTACCTGGGGGTCATGGCGTTCATCGCCACCCTGGGCATGAGCCAGGTGTTCACCAGCCTTGCCCGCTACCGTGTCGACGGCAAGCCGGTCTACGGGCTGGTGGAGGACGGCTTCGTGGCCGTGGCGCGCGGCCAGACGCTGGGCATCAGCAACAAGATCTGGATCGCGGTCATCGTGGCCGGGGCCATCTGGTTCCTGCTCGACCGGACCGTGCTGGGCCGGCGGATGTATGCCGTCGGGGGCAACGCCGAGGCGGCCCGCTACGCGGGCATCGACACCAAGCGCATCCGGCTCATCGCGTTCGCGCTGTGCGGCCTGGGGGCTGCGGCGGCGGGGATCCTGCAGGCGGCGAGCACCGCGACGGCCAACACCACGGCCACGTCGCCCTGGATGCTCCAATCGATCGCCGCGGTGTTCCTGGGCATGGCCATGTTCCGGGGCGGCCGACCCAACCTGCCGGGCACGGTGCTGGGCGTCATCCTGCTCCGGCTCATCGACAATGGGCTCAACTTCACGGACATCGACGACTACCTGCAGAGCGCCATCAGCGGCGCCGTCATCGTCATCGCCGTGCTGCCACCGGCCATCGCGAGGCTCCGCGCCAACCGCTGAGCGGTCGCGGTCCGCGTCGGGCGCCCGCCGCGGCGCGGGCCGGCGTCCGGCGCGCCTCCCCCGCGCGGCCTACTTGAAGAGGACCAGCTCCGCGGTGTCGATCATCAGCTTGCAGCGGGAGCTGCCCGCCTTGGGCATCAGACGGATCGTGGCCGTCAGCTGCTGGGTCCCGCGCGGCACGTTGTAGCCCACGGTCGCCTTCTTGTAGTGGTTGGTGACGTCCAGCGTCCGGACCTTCTCGATGTATCGGTCGTTGCTCCCGCCGGTGGCCTGGATGGAGACCTTGACCCGATGACCCGTGACCCCGCCCAGGGAGGTGGCCAGACGGACCTTCACCCAAGAGGCGTGGTCGGCGCGCCCGCCGAGGTCGATGGTCTGGCTCACCGAGCCGCCGCGACCGCCATAGCACGAGAGATAGCGCTTGCCGCCGTGGTACTTCGCACCATAGGCGACGTACGGGAAGGCGCGCGTGCCGAACGTCTCCAGATGGACGTCGCCCGTGACCTTCCAGCCGGGGACCGGGTCACCCTCACGCGGCGCGGAGTTGAAGCCGTGGTTGCGCAGCAGGTTGGTGTCGAGCGCCGCCTCCGCGGCCACGCCATCGGTGGCCGTCCCGTCGGCGGCCTGGATGCTCGCCGGAGGTGCGATGGCGAGCACGACCGTCGCGAGCAGCGCGGCGATGCCTCGGTGTCGATGGAGCACGTGTTCCTCCCCGGGTCGGATCGATGTCCCTGCGCCGAGGATAGGCGGCCGACCCCCATCAGGTCTGCAGGACCCCGGTATGGGTCGGCCACGCCGTTCGGGTGTGTGCCGGGAGCTGTCGTCGTCGCGGGCGTGCCGGTGAAGCGCCATACCTCCAACTGGTTGGAGGCTATCCGGGTGACGAGGGGCGGGCAGCCGCCATACGGGCCCCACAGGGCGTCCTCTGACGGGTTGCCACGCTCGTGCTGCGGGTGGACCGGGGCGACGGCAGCCCTAGCCGGCGCCTGGCAGGCGCAGAGGCTCCAACCAGTCAGGCGTATGGCGGTTGTCGGGCGGGCGGCATCGAGCCCGGTTGTCGGGCGGGCGGCATCGAGCCCGGGTCGGGCACAGCCGACGAGCCCGGGTCGGGCACAGCCGACGAGCCCGCGTTGGGCACAGCCGACGAGGCCGGGGACGTCGGCCCGCGGATCCCAGCCCCACGCTCGGGGCGCGCACGCACGCTTGCTGTGGCACCCTCTCCCATCCAGCCATCGGAGGAGGAACCGTGACCGCCCATCGCACCCGTCGCATCGGCGTCGCCAGCATCGCGACGCTCGCCCTCGCCGCCGTGACCGTGGTCCCGGCACTCGCCCAGTCGCCGTCCGCGGCAGCCCCCGCATCCACGGTCGGCGCCGGCAAGTGGATCGAGGTCATCAGCCCCGATTACGCGACCCAGCCCGCGGCCAAGGAGGCGATCGACCGCTTCCAGGCCGCCGCGGAGGCCCAGGGCTACCGCGTCACGGTCGTCGACACCAACAGCGACAACGCGGCCATCAACGGCGAGATCACCACCGCCGTGGCCCAGGACGTGGACGCCATCGTCACCGCGTTCGGGACGCCCCAGGAGTTCGGCGAGGGCCTCGCGGCCGCGGGTGCCGCGGGCGTGCCGGTGTTCGGCCTGGACACGGGTGGCGTCGTCGCGCCCACGCTGGTCAACGTGACCACCGACAACGGCTTCCTGGGCTCGTCCACGGCGCAGGCGATCATCGACGCGCACGAGGGCCCGGGCAAGGTGATCATGATCCACTTCGACCCGTTTGAGCCGGTGCGGCTCCGCGCCGAGGCGGCCAAGGCACTGTTCGAGTCCAGCGGCTGGGAGGTCATCGAGTACGTCCAGGGCGACCCAGCCGATTCGACCGGCTTCGCCAAGGCCACCACGCTCGACCTGCTGGCCAAGCACCCCACGGGCGATGTCGATGCCATCTGGGCGGGCTGGGACGCGTCCGCGCTGGGCGCCTACCAGGCGACCCAGGAGGCGGGCCGGACCGAGGTCCTGGTGACGGGCGTCGACGGCCAGGACTTCGCTCGCGCCGAGGTGGCCAAGGGCGGCAACTGGATCGCGACCGCGCGCCAGGACTGGCCGACCATCGCGACCACGCTCGTGGGCATCATCAACGACCACTTCGCGGGCACCGACCCGACGGAGCAGGTCGTGTACGTGCCGGCGGTCCTCATCACCAAGGACAACGCCGCGCAGTGACCGACGGGCGCCGGGCCGCTGGCTCGACGCCCCAGACCTCCGTGGACCATCGGTCCACCGGCATCGACGTGCTGACGGCCCGGTTCGCGCCGGGCCGTCGTGCTGTCGTGTGCTACGTGCCCCTGGGCGACCCGCTGCTGCCGCCCCAGACGATGCTCGATGCCTATGCCGACGCGGGCGTGGACGTGCTGGAGGTGGGGATCCCCAGTCGCGACCCGTGGCTGGACGGCCCCGAGGTCTCCAAGAGCATGACCCGGGCGCTCGACGCGGGGGTCGACGCGGCCTGGGTCGCGCGGACGCTCGCCGACTGGCGCTCGGCGCGGGATGACCGCGGCCGCGACACGCCCGCCATCCTGTGGTTCGGCTATCCGGAGCTACCCGTCGACGCGGTGCGCGACGCGGCGGCCATCCGCGCCCTCGACGCCGTCCTGCTCATCGAGCCGCACCGGTGCACCGACGCTGCCACGCTGGACGCGGAGCTCGCGCGCCTCGGCGTGGCGCGCTGCGCGTTCCTGCCCTGGGAGCCCACCGTGGAGGACCTGGGGTCCGCGGCGGGAACGACCGGCTACGTCATGGTCCAGGCGCGTCCCGGGGTCACGGGCGCGGGTGGGCAGCCGGCGGACCCACGGCCGCTGGTCCGGGTCGCCCGCGAGACGGCCCCGGGGCGACCCGTGGTGGCCGGGTTCGGCGTCAGCGGGCCCCACGACGTGACACGCGTCCTGGCCAGCGGCGTCGATGGCGTGGTGGTGGGCAGCGCCTGCATCGGCGCCCTGGGGGATGGGGGCGAGGTCGGGTTGCGCACCTTCCTGGCCTCGGTCGTGGTGGCGGCCCGGGCAGCCTCGGGGTCGGGCGCATGAGCGCCATCCGGGAGGCCGCGCTGGGCGTGGACATCGGCAGCACCTCCGTCAAGGCCTGCCTCGTGTGGCTGGCTGACGACGGCGGCGTGGTCGAGGTCGCCAGCCGTCCCTACCCCACCGCTCGGCCCCGGCCGGGCTGGGCGGAGCAGGACCCCGGCGACTGGCTGGAGGGGCTCGCGGCGTGCTGGCGGGAGCTTCGGGGGCGGGTCGGGGACGTCCGACTGCGCTCGGTCGGCGTGTGCTCCCAGGTCAACACCCACCTCCTGGTGGACGAGCGGCTGACCCCGCTGACGCCGGCCATCACATGGCAGGACCTGCGATGCGGCGCCGAGGCGGCGGAGCTGGATGCCCTGGTCGCCGACCATCGCGAGGCCCTGTGGGGCGGGCCGTTCGTCATCGACGCCTCGTTCTCCCTGGCGCGCGTGCTGTGGGTCGCGCGCCATGAGCCGGGCGCGTTCGCTCGGGCCCGCTGGGTGATGTCGCCACGCGACTTCGTGGTGGCCTCGCTGGTGGGCGAGGTCAGCTCCGACCCCATCAGCCCCATCGGCCTCGTCGGCCCGGACGGGCGATACGTCGGGGGCGTGACCGACCTGGTCGATGGCGCGGCGCGCCTGCTGCCGCCGCTGCGGCCCTTCGACTCGCTGGCGGGGCGGACCCAGCCGGGCAACCGGGCCGACCTGCCGTCGGGCATCCCGGTCGCGGTCGGCACCATGGACGCCTTCGGCAACGTGTTCGGATCCGGGCTGGTGATGGCGGGTCGCGCGATGGAGGTCGCGGGTACCTCCGAGATCGTCGGCGTCGCATCGGACCGGGCCGTCCCCACGCCCGGCGTCATCTCCTTCGCGCCGGTGCATGGCCTGCACATCCATGCGGGGCCGACGCAGGCGGGCGGGGACGCGCTCCAGTGGGCCTCCCGGGCGTTCCGCATCGAGGTCGACGAGGTGCTCGCCGCAGCCGAGTCGGCGCTCGCCGACCCCCAGCCCATCGTGTTCCTGCCCTATCTCGCGGGGGAGCGGGCGCCGCTGTGGGACCCCACCGCACGGGGCACGTTCCTGGGCATCACCACGTCCACCCAGATGCGCCACCTCGCGCTCGCGGTCCTCGAGGGCGTGGCGTTCTCGGCGCGGCACCTGTTGGGCGAGTGCCAGCACGCGGCTGGCATCGCGGTGACGTCGCTCCGACTCTCGGGTGGTGGCGCGCGCAGCGCAACCTGGAACGCCATCAAGGCATCGGCGCACGAGCGACCGGTCGAGGTCATGGCGACGCTCGACTCTGCGGTCCTCGGCGCGGCGCTCATGGGCATGGTGGCGGCCGGCGTCGAGCCGAACCTGGCCGGCGCGGCCGCGCGCTACGCACGTGTGGCGGCGACCATCGAGCCGGACCCCCTGCGTGAGGCCCGGCTGGACGACCTGTACGCCGTCTATCGCGACGCGTACGGCGCGCTCAAGCCCCTGTTCGGACGCCTCGGCTCGGCCTGACGAATGGCCGGGCCGGCAGGGCTCCGATCGGTCCGGCGGCTGGGGCCACCGGGACAGGGGCTATCGGTGGAGGAGACGGCCGCGGAAGCCTCGGCGGTGTGCGGCGGATCCGGCCTGGTCCTTCGCGGCCACGGCGAGCAGTGCCTGCTTGCGCCACGGGTCGTGTGTGTAGGTGACGTGGAGGTCGGGGCCTCGCCACGCCTCGTTCACGGGATACCAGTCGTACTCCGCCGCCTCGGCCGCGTCAGCTTCGAAGCGCTCCCTGATCTGGGATGGGTAGAGGCCTTCGTAGACCTGCGTCCTGGGCGGGAACATGCGTGGATCATGCGCCGTCGTGGCGCGCCGATCGATCGGACGACAGGGCTACCGGGGGTGTGACCGTCGGGGGGGTCGGAACTGGGACGATGAATCACCCTGTCGGGATGATTCCGTGCGTCCGGCGTGCGCTACGATCGTATGCAGTCACGGGCGGGACGGCTGTCGTCTGATGACGCCCACCGAGCACGGGAAAGGGGACGAACTCATGAAGCGACCCATCGGGGTCATGCTCCTCGCGGGAGCGACATTCCTGGCGGGCTTGTACCAGCTCTACCAGATGCTCGTGTACATGGGCGTCGTCAAATTCGAGGTCATCGGCAAGTCGGTGTCCTTCCCGGACCCGCAGTGGGGCGCGGCGTTCTGGGCGCTCATCATGGCGCTCATCTGGTTCTGGGTGGCTGCGGGCTTCTGGAACCTGCGCGCGTATGCCGTGCAGTTCGGCATCTTCATCAGCCTGTTCACGCTCATCTGGGGCTTCTTCGCGGTCCTCTTCGGCAACAGCATCGAGGGCCAGACGATCCCCTGGCTGCTGGCAGGGTTCGTGTACCTGTACCTCAGCTACCCGGGAGTCCAGGAGGCGTTCATCAAGAACGAGATGTCCCGGCTGACCCCGGAGCAGCAGACGGCGCTCGAGAACCTGGCCAAGGCCAACGCGGCGGCGAACAGCAGGGCCCCCGGGATGTGACGCGCGGCCGGCGGTCGTGCCGGCCACATCCGTTGACGGATCCGAAGGCACCGGTCGATGATCGGTGCCTTCGCGCTACCCCGCGACCGGGCGCGCGCGACGCCCGCCGACCAAGGAGCCCGTGATGCCCTATCTCGTCGACTTCGTGGATGTCTCGACCGAGGGTCTGGAGTCCTCGCCCGTGGCCAAGGCGCTGGCCGGCCTGCGCGCCAACGAGGCGCGCTACTTCAAGAACAAGTACGACCACGACTTCGTGGTCATGCCCGCGAGCGAAGCGACCGAGACGGTGGACCGCGTCGCCCGCATCCTGCGGGAGGAGCGCGACATCGTCATCGCGTCACGTCCCTTGGAGGCGACGACGTTCGAGGTGGACGGCGTCCGCTGGGACTACGTGCTCTACCAGAGCGGCCTGTCCATCAACGTGCTGTACACGCTCGCCGACGCAGGCAAGCGCGCGGTCGGCTTCAAGCTCTCGGACGGCATGGAGGTGCCGGACGAGCTCGCCGAGCGGTTCAAGTTCGTGCGTCAGCGGTCCAGGCTGGCGGGCACCATCCGTGGCTCGTACTTCGTGATCAAGGGCGAGTACTGATCGCGGCGAACAGGTCCGGTCCGAGGGTGGCGGGCGCGTGGAGACTGCAGGAATGTCGTCTGGGCGACAGCGGCGGCCGAACGAGTCCGGTATGGTCTGGTGTCTCCGCACGCGACGTGGAGCTCAGCTTCTCATTGAGGGCATCGGGACGTGATCGAAGATGGTGCGCCGTCGCGGCGCGGGATCCGGCGTGCTGGACGGCGAGCGGCGGTGGCCGTTCTCCTCGGGCTGGCAACCCTCGGCATCAGCGTGCCGGCAGGGGCCGCGACGCCCTCGGCCGTGGCGCCCTCGGCCAATGTGAGCGCGACGCCCGGGCGGTTCAAGGTGGCGATCGCGTATCGCATCAACCGGCCGGCTGGTCGGATCGCCCGACAGACGTGCTACCTCACGCCGCCAACGGGCGTCAAGGCAACGACGCCCTGCGACTCGACGCCCAACCTCAACTCGACCGCCACGTTCACCCGCTACAACCGCAACCTCCGGCTCACGAAGGCCGGCGCGTACACGTTCACCGTCCGCTTCTCGCTCAAGAACGGCAGGAAGGTGGGTGCGTCGAAGACGTTCACCATCGCCCCGGGGCCGGCCGTGCGGTTCTCGATCACAGGGGTCCACGACCAGAAGTTCTCGTGCGTCGCCGACAGCTACTGCGGCGGTAACGACTACGGGCCCGACTTCCCGCGCCAGCTGGCCCGGGTCGTGGCGCGCGACGCCTACGGCAACGTCGCCACCGGGTACACGGGCAAGGTGAAGATGACCACCCCGGGCGGCACCTTCCCGGTGGGGATCTTCCCGCCGGCCGCGAAGCTGCGCAAGGGGGTGGGCTACTTCCCGTTCGTGGCGCCGCAGCTGCCGAGTGCACCAAGCTCAGGCCCGTGCGCGGCGCCGAACCCTGGCCTCGACCTGCTCGTCGAGTTCTCCGACAAGGACCACCCCGAGATCACGGGCTGCAAGTCCATCCGGGTGCTGTTCCTCATCGGGGATCCGGCACCGAACTACCTCGTGGTCTCCCCGCCTGACTGCACCGGCACCTGCTTCGAGGATCCGACCGGCACCATCATCATCGATGACGGCGACACCCCGGTCATGGTGGTCCCACCGCCGGCGGAGTTCAACGCCCCCGACTTCACCGTGATCCTCGTGGGCCGCGTGGCCGGCGGCGACTGGTTCGCGCAGCCACTGCTGCTCGACCAACGGACGGTCACGGTGGACGCGGGCAGCCTGTCGCTGCCGATCGGGTCGTGCCTCAGTTGCGCCGGGTCGCAGGTGGGGGTGAACATCTCGAACGTCGTCGTCGACAGCGACACCGATGTCGACTTCAAGACCGGCGGCTTGAGCATCCTCAAGGCGAACTTCACCCACCCGACGACCGGGAAGCAGACCACGGGCGACGTCAAAGCCTTCGTGGCCGACGTCTGCGCCCCGACGCGCGCAGCCTCGTACCTCAGTGTGATCTTCACCCCGGACACGCGCCGTTGCCTGCTGGGGTTCGTCCCGGTCCACGACTAGCCGCGGCCGCCCATCGGCGACCGGAGACGACGTGGACCGCCGGCGAGATCGGGCCGCGGCGGTCCTCATTCGGTGGTCCGGGGTGCGCTCAGCCGCCGTTGAACAGCGCCTCAAGGGTGTCGGCGTGCTCCTGGAGCGCCTCGAGCACGAAGGTGTCCCAATGGCGGGCGTCGACCTCCGCGTTGCCGAAGACGTAGTCCTCCTGCCCGTAGTCCATGACGTCGAAGCCCGGGATGGCCTTGCTCGCCCCGGACACCCGATAGGCGGCCGCGTCCGCAAGGCTGATGGAGACAGCCGAGAGGTCGGTGTGGTCGACCCAGCCGCTGATGTCCGTCCCCGTGGCCTCGGTCGCGGTGCCATTGGTGGCCTGCGGGGTGGCGGCGGGCTTGGTCACCTCGACAGCACCTTCGACATGTTCGCCATACATCTCGTCCACGTAGAGCGAGAACGAGTCGCCCAGCGTCTCGGAGGGGACGTGACCGCCGTCCCACTGCCATTCGATCTCCGCGTCGACGCCGGCGTTCAGCCAGGCGATCTGGAGGTTGAGCGAGTTGAGCATCGACATGTCGCCCTCATGGGCGCCCATGACGATCCGGGTCCAGGTGGGATCCTGGGTCCCGTCCGCGCCGATGTAGGCGAGCGGGTCGTAGAGCGACACGATGTCGTTGCCATACGCGTCGCCGGCCTGGATGCTGGCGATGTCGGCCGCATAGGCGGCCACCATGTCCGCGTAGGTCGCGTAGTTGGCGGAGTCGGTCGAGCCGGTCGAGGATTGGGTCGTGCCGCCGGTGGGCGTGCCGACCTGGCCCTCGGGCGCGCCCGAGGGAGCGGTGCCACCCGGAGCCATGCCCCCATCCGGCGGGCCACCCATGCCGCCGGGGCCCCCGGCCGTGGACGCGCTCGTCGCGTAGCGGCCCTCGATGAAGGCGAGCGCCTTGTCCTGGCTGGTCATGGCCGCCACGGCGTCATCGCTCAGCGGCGCGCCATCGGCGTCGAACCAGGTCCAGCCCTCGCCGTAGTCCAGGTTGTCCAGGTACCACTGGAGGTTCGACGTGAACTCCGCGAGGTACAGGTCCAGATAGGTGCCGAAGTACCCGTTGGTCTCCGGGTGGGCCGCGAGGTCGTGCTCGATGGTCAGGGCGACCGTGTCGTCCATGTCGCCGTCGGCGTTCAGGTCGAAGCCGACCGACGCCTCGGCGACTGACAGGCCCTGGGCGTTGATGTAGTCCATGTAGGTCGCGGCCAGGTATTCGGCCAGCTGCTGCTGGAACGGGGTGTTGAACTCGTAGTCCGTGTCCAGGAAGTACTCGAAGGCCATCGCGATGTCCGCCTCGGAGAGCGACGTGATGGCGCTGTACGCGATGCTGCCCCAGGCGCCGTCCGAGATCTGCTGCTCGGTGCCGTCGATGGTCACCGTGGTGGAGTAGCTGCCGTCCTCGTCCCGGTACACGCCCACGGCGCCAGCCGCGATCTGGTAGTCGTAGAAGGCCGGGTTGTTCGAGGTCGCCGCGAACATCGTGGCGTGGGCGCCGCCACCGGACCCCCCGGTGGACACGAAGTGGTCGACGCTGCCCGGGAGGTTGCCGAGCAGGATGTTGTACTTCACGAACCTGGCGGCGGCCTTCTGGTCGGCCAGGCATGTCGGAGCGTCGCCGGTGTAGGAGGTGGTGCCGTCGGCGTTCGTGACGGTGTCCTGCTTGCCGCGATTGCCGACCGCGACGTTGATGTAGCCGTCCGCGGCGTGCTCCGTGGAGGCGAGCATGTTCTGCTGCGAGCCGTAGCCGGCCGCACCGGTGTTGAGAATCACCGGGGCGGTCGCTGCGGTATAGACCTGGCCGTTGGTGCTCGTCACCTGGGCATCCTGGTCGATGACCAGCGAGCCCTTGACCGCCGACTGGGCGGTGGCGGCCGTGACGTCGGCCGTGCCGTCCGCGTTGGTATCGATGCCCGCGACGTAGCCACCCGGGACGGCGACCGAGACCCCCTGCTGGTCAGGCAGCTCCGGATAGGCCACGGCCGAGACGATCGACAGCACCCACGCGTCGGCATCCGCGTCGTAGGTCCATTCCTGGTCGGGGTTGTTCGCCAGGTTCAGGGTGCTCTCGATGAAATCGCGGTCCGATGCGGCTGGGCTCGCATCGGCCGCGAGCGCGGCGGTGCCCGGCTGGGCGACCAGCACGGCACCCATCAGGCTGGTGGTGGCCAGGGCGGCGAGATGCCTGGCCGATGGTCTGTCCGATGTGTGTCGCATCACGGTCCTCACTGTGCGGGGCGCCTCCCAGCGCACGCCCGATGTGGGTCGTCGGGTCCATGATGGGTAGGCGAAGCTGTCGATCTCATGACAGCGATGCGGCAGATCGGTGAGGGCGGCCCATGTCGATGTCGGATCCGATGCGGCGCGTCATCCTGGCCGTGGTGGCGGCCGCCCTCCTGGCTGGTTGGCCGGGGACGAGCCTCGCGCAGGAGGTGACCTTCCCATCGGAGGTCGCCGGGCTGCCGGTCATGGGCGTCGCCGAGGCGGAGGCGCTCCTCCGCTCGGGCACGGTCGACGGGCAGGCGGTGGCGGTCGCGGGCTACTTCGACGCCTTCCTCGGATCGTGCCCGGCGCCACTCGGGCCCGTCGGGCCGCTCGAGGACTGGTGCCGGTTCGTCGCGTTCACCGACATGCGAGCCGACGCCCAGCTGTGCCGGCCGACCGGCGATGGCTCCGTGTGCTCCTCACCGTCCGGCACCTACGTGGCGCCGTTCGTCATGGGCGAGACGAGCGGCGACCCGCGGTCCTGGCTGTCGGGCGGCTGGGCGTCCGAGCCGGCTGCCCTGGTGCTCATCGGCCATGTGGGCGATCCCCGGCAATGGCAGTGTCCGACCGACACGCAGGCCGAGTGTGCGGGCGCCTTCGTGGTGGACCGGGTCGCCTGGGCGGAGGGAGCGAGCGTCCCGCCAACGGCCCCGGAGACCGGTGACGGGCGGACGGGTGCGGCGATCGCGCCACGCATGACGCTCGACCAGGTCGCCACCGTCATCGGGCTCGACGACGAGCGCCTGCTGACCGGAGCGCCCTTCCGGGCCGCTGACATCGCCACCGTGGACCCGCGCTGGAATCTGGTCGGGGACGAGGTGACGTGGCTGGTGCGCTCGCTCGACGACCCTGTGGGGTCCGATGCCGCGGCTCCCCGGCCGGAGACCGCATGGCTGGTCGACGACGCGACGGGCAGCGTCATCGACAGCCATCCGCTGCGCCTGGACCCGACCTACCAGCCGGCACGGCTGTGGCAGACGGTGACCGTCCATGGAGCGTCGTGCTGTGCGAGCGACGTGCTCGCCTACGCCCGGGTCGCGGCCGATGATGGCACCGTGGTCTTCGAGGGGATGCTGCCGGGCGGCGAATCGGGTGGGGAGCACGCCACGACCTACGGCGGCGGATACGGCTCGTGGCCGCTGATCCTGCCAGCGGGGCGCTACTCGGTCAGCACGTGGCTCGCGCGCTCCGATGCCGGCATCATGGGCACGCCGCGGCGCTCGTGTTCCACGCCGGTGTCGCTCGGGCCGCTGGACGACGTGACGCTCGCCGCCGACTTCCCGCGGGGGAAGGCGTGCGTCTTCCAGCCGATGGCCTCACCGGTTGCCTCATCTGACCATGGGATGTGACCACGGCACGAGTCCGGTGGGGGGCCAACCCAGCGGTCCCAGCCCGATGGCTGGTCGCGGATCGTCGATCGGTGCCACCCCACGCCCGAAGCGGCATGATGGTGCTGGCGGGCACGTCCGCCGACTCACTGCGGGCGGCCCAGCGGTCATCTGAGGTTGGATGATGTTGCGTTTCCTGATCGGCGCCGTCACCGGGTTCGCCGCTGGCCTGGCGGTCGCGATGCTCACGGGCGGCAAGTCCAGCGATGAGCTGCGGGCCGAGCTCGAGCGGTTCCGCGATGAGATCCAGAAGCGCGACAAGGACGCCCTGAGCGGCCACCTGGAGGAGCGCTTCAAGGAACTCCAGGGCGGCCTCGAGGAGCGGCTGTCGGCCATCAGCGACGCGGCGAGCAGCATGGCGCGGGACGTCGCGGGGAAGGCCCAGCAGAAGGCCGACGACGCAGGCGCCGCGGCGAAGGATGCGGCGTCCGACGCGGCCGATGCGGTCGAGGACCTCACCAAGGACGACGCATAGGTCGACCGGTCACGCCTCGGGGATCCGCCGGTCGAAGGTCCGGAAGTCGAGCTCATCCTGGTTCGGGCCGCCGCGCACGCCCGTGTCGAGGGCGTCGATCGCCGCGATCTCGTCCGCGCCGAGCGTGAAGCCGAGCACGTCGAGGTTCTCGGCGATGCGCGCCGGCCGGACGGACTTGGGGATCGCGGACCGGCCGCCATCGATGTGCCAGCGCAGGATCACCTGCGCCGGCGTCCTGCCGTGACGCTTGGCGATGGCGGTGACGACGGGGTCGGCAAGGGCGTTCTGCGGGGCGCCGCCCTCCGACGGGCGGTACACCATCACCCCGCCGAGCGGCGACCACGCCTGGGTCGCGATGCCCAGGCGCGCATGCTCGGCGCGCAGCACCGGCTGGTTGTAGTAGGGGTGGACCTCGACCTGGTTCACGGCCGGGACGACGTCGACCCGGGGCAGGAACGCCGCGAGGTGCGCCGGGCTGAAGTTGGAGACGCCGATGGCGCGGGCCCGGCCCTCGGCGAGCAGACGCTCGGCCGCCTTGTAGGCACCGACCGTGTCGTCGAACGCCTGCGGCAGGGGCTGGTGGAGGAGGTACAGGTCGACGGTGTCGAGCCCGAGCTTGCGGGTGCTCACGTCGAACCCGTGCAGGGCGGCGTCGTAGCCGTAGTCGCTGACCCACAGCTTGGTCTGGACGAAGATGGCGGAGCGTGCGAGGCCGCTCGCCGCGATCGCCGCGCCGACCTCGCGCTCGTTGCCATACGCGGCCGCCGTGTCGATCATGCGGTAGCCGATGCGCAGCGCCTCCTCCACGGCCGCCTGGGTCTGCTCGGGTGGGGTCTGGAAGACGCCGAAGCCGAGCACGGGCAACTCGACGCCGTTGTTGAGGGTGATCGTGGGCTCGCTGACAGGCATGGTCGGTTCCTTCCGGGTCACTGTGTCGGCATTCGGGGTGGGGTAGGTCATGGCCGCATCCTGACCCCGCATGGGCGCCGGAGGAAGGCACGCGTGTTGGGGGTACTGCCAGTGCCTCCCTCAGGACGCGGGGGCGGGCACGCCGAGTACCGCCTCAGCGATGTGCCGGGGCCGCGCCGATGGGGACTTGCGAAGCTCGGGGCGCCTAGCCGAACCAGGTCTCGATGTCCTGCGGACTGACCGATGGCATGCTCAGCATGCCCACGATGGTCTCGAAGGACAACGTGGTCCGGCGCGCCACGAGTCGCGCGATGCGGGCGGGATCGCGGTGGCAGCGCCTCAGCGCCCTCGCATCGAGCCTGGGCCAGAGTGCGAGCGCGCGACGCTCGATGTTCGGTGGCAACGCCCTCGTGCCGGCGCCCAACTCCGCGCTCGTCATGTGCGCCTCCCCGTGGGTGATGGTGGTCATCACGACAGGCAGTCGATAGTGCCGTTCGGCCCGGTGGGTCCATCGGCGCCCCAGCTGGGGGCAACCACGGCCTCCGGCTAGCGGAGGTAGACGGACGCGAACGTCGCGACCGGGCCGTCCGCCCCGGAGCACGAGCGTCTCGCCGCTGATGCTCCAGCCGGTCACCTGGCCCAGCGCCGCGAAGTAGGCCGCCTCGGTCTCCATGCCGTCCACGCACAGCATCATCGTCGAGGCGAGGTGGCCGAGGACCAGCCGGTCGCCGTCGAGCTCGTAGCCGCCGGTCATCCGGTTGCAGCCACCGGACCCGCTCAGCCGGGATCCTCGGCGTGCAGGATGAGGTGCGGCTCGCGACCGCCCGACGGGACCGCGACCGGCGCCTCGCCCAGGTGGGTCAGCTTCCAGTAGGTGCCCTCGAGCGTCGCCGTGGAGGTGCCCGGCGTGCCGGGCGCGGGTTCGGGGGCAGGCGCCGCCGGCCCCGGCGTCACCGAGGCCTGGCCTCGCACCATCCGGAGCCTGATCTCCACCGCGTCGCCAGCTCCGCGCGTCAGCACCGGGTTGGAGGTGTCGCTGAGGAACCAGAGCTCGCCGTCCACCACCACCCGGACCCTGACGGCGTACGCGTGCGCCGGGTCGATGCGCGCGGGGTCGACCTCGAGGGCGAACCGGAAGGGCGGGCTCACCGGCTCGGACCGCTGGCTCGCGATGACCTCAGCGGGCGCGTCAGCGCGAGACACGTCCTCCAGGAGCACCTCCATCGCCGCGCCCGGTGGCAGCGCGATGCGCTCCCGATACATGGCGCTCCCGGTCACCGTCCGTGTCATCGCACACATCCTCGCATGAGCCGTCAGCCGTGCCGTCCCCGATGAGGTCCCCGTCCCCGATCCGCCACGCGGGCTCCCCCGTGCGGGTCGCGCACGTGGAACGCCGAATGGCGAACGACCAACCGCATGCTCACGGTCGCATGCGCCGGGCGACCGCGTCTGCGTCGAGTGGAGAATGGCCCGGGGCTGCCCTACAGCCCTGGCCGCGCACTCCGTGCCGGGCCGACGATCCCCTCCTCGTAGGCGGTGAGCATCTCGAACAGCTCGGTCGCGGCGTACTGGCGGTCGTAGGTCCCCGCGCTCAGCTGGCGGATGACGCCCGCCTCGGCCAGCGCCTTGAGTGCCGCGAGCGTCTGCTGCTGGCTGACCCCGATCGCCGCCCGGGCGGTCGGCGCCGAGAGCACCGGCAGCGCGGGCAGCAGCGCGATGAGCTTGCTGGCGGCGGATCCGGCCCGCGGGCGGCCCGCGCGCTCGCGCCACTCGCCCTGGAGGCCGCCCACCCAATCCGCGAGCTCGATCGACGCGGCCGCCGCGCGGGCGGCCGCGGTCGCGAACGAGCCGATCCAATCGGCGACGCGCCCGTCCCGGAACGCGACCAGCCCCTCGACGTAGGCGGCAGGGCGGGCCGCCAGGACGATGCTCACCGGCGGGACGAATCGGGCCGCCACGCCGCGGCGTCGCAGCACGACATGGATGAGGGCACGGCCGACGCGACCGTTGCCGTCGATGAAGGGATGGATGGTCTCGAACTGCGCGTGGGCGACCGCGGCCTGGGGCACCGCCGGCAGGTCATCTCGCGCCATGAACGTGACGAGGTCCTCAAGGAGCGGCAGGACGAGATCCTCCGGCGGCGGCACGAAGGCCGCGTCGGACGGGTTTCCCAGCCTGCCGCCGATCCAGTTCTGCTCCTCGCGGACGCGGCCGGGTCGCGCCCGCTCGTCACCCGCCATGAGCACCGCGTGGATCGCCAGCAAGTCGTCCACGGTCACCGGCTCGGTGCGGTTTCCGATCGCGACCGCCTCCTCCATCGCGGACACGTTGGCCGCGACGATCCTGGCGCTGCCCCGCGCGGCCCGAGGGTCGATGAGCGCCCGGGCGAGGTTGAGCGAGGACACGTCGTAGCCCTCGATCCGCGACGATGCCACAGCCTCCGACCGCAGGAGCAGCGGGCCGATCGCCTCGAGGCCGCCCACCGAGGCGCGCTCGTTGAGCGCCCGGATCGCCGCCTCGGCATCTGCCGAGAGGTCAGCCACCTCGAACGGGACGACGGGGTCCAGGGCCGCGATCTCGTCGGGGACGAATGCCTGATACCGGAACGTGGCGCGCGCCCGGCGCCCGCCCATCGCGCCAGGATCCCCTTCCCAGGTCCGCTCGACGGTGCTCGGCACATGGCCCCCGCTGCAACCCTTCGATCTCACCACAAGAGTGAAGGGATGAGCCGAGCATGTGCTACTAACCCTTCAATGTCAATCGAGATCCAAGGAAGGCGCTACGACCGGACGACCGCCGCGGGACAGTGTGGGCGGCATTGCTCGGCATCCTGATCATCCATAGACGCGGGCGTGCGACGTCCTGACCGCCACGATCGCCTGGGCGTCGGCCGGGCGGGCATCCCGACACGCCATCTCCGTTCGGCGCGAAGTGCTAGCGGAGGTAGACGGACGCGAACGTCGCGACCGGGCCGTCCGCCCCCGAGAGCACGAGCGTCTCGCCGCTGATGCTCCAGCCGGTCACCTGGCCCAGCGCCGCGAAGTAGGCCGCCTCGGTCTCCATGCCGTCCACGCACAGCATCATCGTCGAGGCGAGGTGGCCGAGGACCAGCCGGTCGCCGTCGAGCTCGTAGCCGCCGGTCATCCGGTTGCAGCCACCGGACCCGCTCAGCCGGGATCCCTCGGCGTGCAGGATGAGGTGCGGCTCGCGACCGCCCGACGGGACCGCGACCGGCGCCTCGCCCAGGTGGGTCAGCTTCCAGTAGGTGCCCTCGAGCGTCGCCGTGGAGGTGCCCGGCGTGCCGGGCGCGGGTTCGGGGGCAGGCGCCGCCGGCCCCGGCGTCACCGAGGCCTGGCCTCGCACCATCCGGAGCCTGATCTCCACCGCGTCGCCAGCTCCGCGCGTCAGCACCGGGTTGGAGGTGTCGCTGAGGAACCAGAGCTCGCCGTCCACCACCACCCGGACCCTGACGGCGTACGCGTGCGCCGGGTCGATGCGCGCGGGGTCGACCTCGAGGGCGAACCGGAAGGGCGGGCTCACCGGCTCGGACCGCTGGCTCGCGATGACCTCAGCGGGCGCGTCAGCGCGAGACACGTCCTCCAGGAGCACCTCCATCGCCGCGCCCGGTGGCAGCGCGATGCGCTCCCGATACATGGCGCTCCCGGTCACCGTCCGTGTCATCGCACACATCCTCGCATGAGCCGTCAGCCGTGCCGTCCCGATGAGGTCCCCGTCCGCATGCTCACGGTTCGCATGCTCACGGTCGCATGCGCCGGGCGACCGCGTCTGCGTCCTGCGCTCTACCGGACCGAAGCCCGCCGATGCGAGCACATCACGGTGCGAGCCACTGCCAGTCGAGTGCCTTCCGTCCGTACACCATTCCGTCGACTGCGGCCAACGTCTGCGGTTCACGTGCGGCTGTGGGATCGACGAGTCGGATCTCGCTGTGATAGGCAACGCCTCCGTCACTGGTGGCCTGGGCCCGGCCGCTGGCGACCAGCAGGGTCGTGCCGTCGGGTGACCACACCGGCCGGCCGCCGGCTGCCACCATCCTGCGCGACGCCCCATCTCCCTGGGCGACGGGAACGACGACCACGCGTCCCTCGTCCGCCATGTCCACGGTGCACGCGATCGCCGACCCGTCGGGTGACCACGCCGGGCGTGCGCACGCCGGCTGCTCGTCCGAGAGGATCCGCGCGGGGCCGTCGATGGTCACGACGACCAGGCTCGTCGCGCGGTCCCCTGGCAACTCCGCCGAAGCGCGCGGAGCCTGGTCCAGCCAGGCGGTGAAGGCGATGGCGCGGCTGTCCGCAGACCACGCGACGGTGGTCACCCCGCCGACCGGCGTCGCCAGGTGTCGGATCTCCCCCGTCGTGAGGCGCAGCAGGTCGATCCCGGCCAGATAGGGGCCGAGGTAGATGGGCGCGTCGTCACGCTCGAGCGACGGTCGCAGGACCGGGTATGCAAGCCACCGGCCATCCGGCGAGACCGCGGCGTACGCGCCGTTGTATCCGGCCGCCGCGATGTCGGGCAGGAGGAGTGTGCGCGCCCCGCTCGCCAGGTCCAGACGCCACAGGCTCGCGACATCCCCATCGACACCCTCCACGAGCAGCCACGCGCCATCGGGTGCCAACAGGAATCGTCGGTCGGGCGGGACGCCCGTGATGGCGTGCGCCCCCGACCCGTCCGCCGAGGCCACCGTGAGCCCATCACGGCCCATATACGCCATCGCGGAGCCATCCGCCGAGAAGCGGAACTCGCTGCCCAGGGCGATGATCCGGTCATGCGATCCGTCGGGGTCCATGAGGTGGATCTCGCTGGGCAATCCCTCCGCCTCGAGCCGCACGAACCCGATCGAGCCGTTCCGGCCGATGCCGGGGTACGCGGGCAGGTCGACCCGCCTGCTGGCGATGGGCATCGCCACCGCCACTGCGACCAGGATGCCCGCGAGACCCAGCAGCAGCGCGACGGACCGAGCCGGTCGCCCAGTGAGGCCCGACCACGTCCACGGGCCCAGACGCCAGCGGGAGCGCCCGCCCAGCACCGACCGGGCGATGGCGTCCGCATCGACGGGCGTCACGTCGATCATCGAGAAGCGCCGTATCCGCCGCTCGAGCTCGTCCTCGAAGTCGTGCATCTCGGTCTGCCTCAAGACGTCAGCTCCTTCCTCAGCCGTGCGAGGAGCCGCGCGAGGCGGGCCCGGGTGCCCGGTGCGGACATGTGGATCGCGTGTGCGAGCTCCGACGCATTGAGTCCCACGACATAGCGGAGGGCGAGCAGGGCGCGGTCGTCGGGATGCAGGCGCGCGAGGGCCGCCGCCAAATCCAGGTCCTCGACGCGTGCGTACGGGTCCGGGGATGTGCCGTCCGGAGAGACCTCGACGGGGACCTCGCGCAGGCGACGCCGCTCCTGCCGGCGCGCGAGCTGGCGCGCCTCGTTCGCGGCGATGGTGCACAGCCACGGCTGGAGCCGCGACGGTTCGCGGAGGCTCCTCAGACGCTGCCAGACGATGGGCCAGGCGGCGGCCACGGCATCCTCCGCGATCTGGGCGTCCCCCGAGACCACGAAGCTGACCCGGACCATGTCCCCGTGGTATCGCCGGACGATGGTCGCGAAGGCGGCCTCGTCACCGCGGATGGCCTGGGCCACGAGGGGCTCGGCCGGGTCGATCGTGGCCTGGGTCGCGATGCCTGTCACGTCGCACAGATGCTCCGGCGGCGGTCAAGTGATTCGATCGGCGCAGACGAATCGCGGATCCTGCGACGCGGCCTCGGACCGTCGCAATGAGCTGACGGCCCCCCACGCGTCCGACTGATGGTGAAGTCCGCGACCCAGGACCAGCGTTGGGGTTCGGTCCCTTCGCACCCGCAGGAAGCCAGTGCCTTCGCTCCGAGGCAGTCAGGCGAGGCCTCTTGCGGCGAGCCCATCGAGCCGGAGCGTGCTCGAGTCGTCGCGATGGGTACCAGTCGTACCCACGTGCTTGTCGCCGATCTCGGGACCGTTCTTGATGACATGGACCAGGGCCATCGCGTGGCCTCGGCCGATGCCGAAGTCCTGCTTCAGCCAGTCCACGATCACGGTCGGCTTGGTGCCCGGGTCATCGAACCCCTTCTCCCTCGCCATCGCGATGAACTCGTTCGGGGTCTTGCCCGTCTGCCTCTCGATGTTGTCGAGGTAGGCCTGGAAGGACACGGATCTGATCTCCAGCATTCGGCTGCTCGGACGCCTCTGGATGGTAACCGCGGCGCGGGTCCCATCGACATTCCACGGCTCACCGGGAGCGTTGCTCGTGCATCACGTCGGGCGTCATCCGATGCGCCCGGGGCTGAAGGGACCCGGGGTACCCACGTCGACCGGCCCGCGACCGCCGATGACGCCGCGGGTAGCGTGCACGCGCGGCCGGGTTTCGCCCGTTGTCCCGGTCGCAGCGAAGCTTCAGCCCATGACCGAGCGCAGCAGCTCGAACCCCTCGGGGGTGCCGCGCCAGCGGTCGCGCAGGGGCTCGACGCCGAGGCGCCGTCGTACATAGCGCAGCACCAGGATCGCGACCACGATGTCGTCGAGCGGCCCGAGGACGGGGATGAAGTCCGGGGTCAGGTCGATCGGGCTGACCAGGTAGACGAGCAGGCCCGCGATGGCCACACGGACCGACCGGGGCGCCTGGCCGTCGCTCAGCACGTCCCGGCACAGTCGGACGACGTCGGGGACCACCCGCACCAGCTCCCGCACGCGGGCATCCCGTGGTCGCAGCAGCCAGAGCAGGACGAGGAACAGCAGCCAGGCCGCAACCAGGCCGACCAGCACGGCGACGAGCAGGTCCAAGGTCCCCGCAGACTACCGGACCCGCTACCTGGCTGTGGGAGGACGCCCCCCCAGAGCCGTGCCGCCATCGCGTCGGCGCTGTTCGAGCGCATCGAGGTGCTGGGCGTCAGGCGCGCCAGGTCCCACCCCACGGGCACCGCCATCGGTCGCGGCCTCATGGCCGCGCTGCCGGTTTCGTGCTCGATTGCTGGTTATGGTCGGGGCGAGAGGAGTTGAACCTCCCGGTCCCATCACTCGCATCGTCGTGCCCGACCACATCGCCGTGGCCCTGCGCGATGTCGCCTGAGCTTGCGGCTCTCTCCACTCCCATGACCGGCCCAATCGGCCCAATCGGCCCATCTGAGCGTGGACGTGACCTCGGGATGGGCCGTTCGCATGTCCAGGTGGGCCGTTCCGGAGACCGCATTGGGCCGTTCCGAGCGAGCCACGAGTGACACGCGGGCGCTCCACGGAGCCATCGGGCGCTCCCGGGAGTGGGCCGCAGTCGCGAGCTGGCCTCGGTAGAGCTTCGGCACACCCTCGGCCAGCTCGATGGCCTGCGCGCGTCCCGACCGACCTGCAGGGCCTGGGCTGGGCGCTCCTTCCCTTGAGACCGCGACGCCTGCCACAGGTGGGGCCAGGGTCGGACTGCGCGGGCCCGCGTCGACCGCTCTCAGCCGCTGATGCTCCCGGTCAGGTGGTCGAGCGCGACGTGGGCGTGGATGCGCAGGCTCGTGACGAGGGCGTCGTCGTCCGCGTAGAACGCCGGGCTGTGGTTGGGCACGACACCCCGACCCCCGTCGGTCGGCAGCAGCCGCTGGCCGTCGATGCGGGTGTCCTGCACGCCGAAGCCGACGTAGACGCCGCCGAACGCGTTCACGAACTCCGACACGTCGTCATAGCCCATGGTGGGCGGGACCTCGAGGACGTTGTCGTCGCCGACCACCCGGCGCAGGGTGGGCAGCACGGCGTCCATCCACGCGGGCTCGTTGATCACGGCGGGCACGGGCTGGCGGTACTCGACCTCGACGGTGCAGCCGAAGGCCGCCGCCTGGCCCTCCGCGAGTCGCCGCAGCCGCTCCTGGACATCGGGCATGTCGGTCTCCTCGACGCAGCGGATGGTGCCCCACAGGACCACCCGCTCGCCGATGATGTTGAAGCGGCCCACGTCCTCGACGTGGCCGATCGTGACCGTGATGGCGTCGAAGGCCGGCACCTGCCGGTACAGCTGGCCGATGGCGCCGATGATGCCCGCCGCGGCCGGCATGGGATCCACGCCCAGCCACGGCAGCGAGGCGTGGACCTGCGTGCCGTTGACCACGATGCGCACCAGGCACGAGGCCGCGTAAAAGGCGCCGGCGCGGTACGCGACCGAGCCCTTGGGGAACGGACCCACGTGCATCCCGAAGACCATCGTCGGGGCGGGGTCGGCCAGGGCGCCGGCGTCGAGCATCGCGCGGGCTCCCCCGACCTCGTCGACCGGTGGGCCCTCCTCGGCCGGCTGGAACACGAACAGCACCGTCCCGGGCAGTCGGTCACGCACGTTCGCGAGGACCTCGGCCGCCGTCGCCACGACCGCGACATGGCAGTCATGTCCGCAGGCATGGGCGACCGGGAACGGCCCACCGGGGTAGTCGTGATCGACGACCGTCGACGCGAACTCGACGCCCGAGGTCTCCTTGACCGGCAGGGCATCCATGTCCGCGCGGAGCGCGATCACCCGGTCACCGGACACGCCGCCGCGGAGGACACCCACGACGCCGTGGCCGGCGATGCCCGTGCGGACCTCGTCGAGTCCGGCCGCGCGCAGCCGCTCCGCGATCCGCGCGGCCGTCGTGACCTCCCGGTTCGACAGCTCGGGATGGGCGTGCAGGTCATGGCGGAGCTCGACCAGCCGCGCCGCGTGCGCGGCGGCCAGCCGGTCGATGGCCTCCCCGATGGACTCGCCGCTCGCCGCCACGCTGCCCTCCTCGGTCCTCCACCCACGAACAGGGACGATTCTCGCTCACGGCGCGCCGTGTCCGCTTCCATGGGGTGCGCTACCCACACTGCCAGGTCGGCACCCCGCCTTGACGCCGGCGGTCGGGTGCACACCGTGGCGGATTGCAGACCACCCTTGGCGAAGGTGGCCGGCAGGGAGGGTCGTCGTCGTGACGATGGGCGGTGACCTCGCCCTCGTCGCCGAACTGCGGACCCAGGGCCTCTCGATCCGCGCCATCGCAGAGCGGACCGGACTGCCCCGCAGCACGGTCG
Source organism: Chloroflexota bacterium (assembly GCA_046328155.1). Classification (GTDB taxonomy): domain Bacteria; phylum Chloroflexota; class Limnocylindria; order Limnocylindrales; family CSP1-4; genus JAFMJV01. Next base: position 18,452 of record JAXLXC010000028.1, on the reverse strand, counting down.
CCGACCATGTGGCACGGGTCAGGGACTCGACGCCCGTCCGGATCGTCGGCCGCGACGGGCGCCGGTACCTCGCGATCCGAGACCCGCGGCTCGACGAGCCCACGACCGGCTCGTCGCCCGCGGAGGCGACCGGCCCGGATGCGCCCGGGCTCGCCGACCCCGACCGCGAGCTCCGGCGGCTGCTCCTCCTCGGGTCCCTCCGCCAGGCCCGCGACCTCGTCCCGGACGTCGTGCCGCTCGCCGAGCACGATCGGCTCCGCATCGCACTCGACCTCGCCGCCATTACCCGGATCGCCGGTGTGCGTGACGGGGACGTGGCCAGGGCCCGGGCCGCTCGCCGGCGCGCCTCGCGCGACGACCGTTCCTGATCGCCACCCCGCTCGTGGCACACGGGCGTCGTGGACGGCTCGCGACCCCTTCGGCGTTGCGGACGGTCGGACACCTTGGACCAAAACGGGAAAACCCGGCCGCGTGCACACGCTACCGACGGCGTCACCTGGGACGCGCCCCTCCACGATGCGGGTACCCCACCGGTCGGGAGTCAGCGCGTCGGGTGGTGTTTGACAGGGTCCGCGACGCCCGCGAGACTCTCCCCCGAAGGGGAGTAGCCCTGCTCCGGTCGATCGACATGCTGGCGTGATGAGCGCCCGGTCGCCGGGTCCGCGATGCGGATGGACGAGACCTTCGACCAATGACAACCCAGCATCGGGTGTCGGGTCGAAGGCCGCTGCCCCAGGACCCGGACCCACCACACCGGAGTCCTGATGGACGCGTTCCTCCTCTCCTTCGGCGTCATCCTCGTCGCCGAGCTGGGCGACAAGAGCCAGCTCATGGCGCTGGCCTTCGCGTCCCGCTACCGCGCCCTGACCGTGCTCGCCGCCGTGACCATCGCGACGCTGTTCGTGCACGCCGGCTCGGTGCTGCTGGGTGCGACCTTCGCGCTGGCCCTGCCCACCCAGCTGATCCAGATCGTGGCGGGCATCGCCTTCTTCGTCTTCGCGGCCTGGACGCTGCGCGGCGACGAGCTGGGCGAGGCCGACCGGGACCGGGCGAGGCGCTCGGGAGGGATGGCGCTGCTGACCATCGGCACGGCCTTCTTCCTCGCCGAGCTGGGTGACAAGACGATGCTCGCCACGATCACCCTCGCCACGACCGAGGAACCATGGGGGACGTGGCTGGGCTCGACCGCCGGCATGGTCGCCGCGGACGCGATCGCCATCGGGATCGGGGCGTTCCTCGGGACCCGGCTCCCGGAACGGGCCATCAAGCTGTTCGCGGCCGCCATGTTCGTGGGGTTCGGCGTGCTGCTCGTGGCGGAAGGTCTCGGCGTGGTTTGACGGAGACTGCCAGCCGTAAGTTACCCGCTGCCGCGGCCGGCTTGACCATAACTTGAGCCAGTCAAGACGGCTGCTCCATGGACCGCGGGCATGTCCCGGCCCAGACTCCTGACACATGGATGAGGGCATCACCCGACGCCATGCCGAACTGGGCCGGGCCGAGCCGTTGGCTCAGCACAAATAGCTCCCTTGCGAGCGAGCAGGAGTCGATTGGAATGAACAAGAAGATGTTGGTCGTGGGGCTCGCGGTGGCTTCGCTCGTGCTGAGCGCCGGATTCCACGCGGTCCAGTCGGCGCAGGTCAACGCCAGCGGCCCCACCAGCCAGTCAGCATATGGCCCTTCGCACCAGGCGGAGTGCGAGGCGTTCATGGTCGGGATGATGCGTCACCACGCCGGCATGATGGGCGGGTTCGACGGCCACGCCGGCATGATGGGCGGGTTCGACGGCCACGCCGGCATGATGGGCGGGTTCGACGGCCACGCCGGCATGATGGGCGGGTTCGACGGCCACGCCGGCATGATGGGCGGCTCGGCGTCGCCAGCGCCCTCGACAGCTCCCGCGAGCGCATCGCCCGTGGCGCCCACCGGGTCACCGGATGCGTCGGCGCACGACCAGCATCACCCCGCCGCGTCCCCAGTCGGTAGCGCGCAGCCGTCGTGACGGGCTCCTGACGCGTCCCACGATCCGATTGGAGGCCCACTGATGAACGGCGTCGTCCGTCGCTGCGTGGTGATGGCGATCGGCGCGTTCGCCCTCGCCGCTGTCCTGCTCGCCGCCGGCGTTCCCGGTGCGGTGCTCCTCGGTTTCGCACCACTTGCCGTGTGCCTCGGCATGCACCTGCTGATGGTGCACGGCGATCCGCATGGTCAGCATCTCCTCGCCACCGCGCGCAGGGCGGGCGAGCCCCACGACCGCGACGCGGAAGCGGCGCCTGGCACCGGAGCATCGAGATGACGGCACCCGCCCTTGCCATCGACACCGTCTCCTTCCCGGTCGAGGGGATGACCTGCGCTTCGTGCGTCAACCGCATCACGCGGTTCCTGCGCAAGGTCGATGGCGTCGCCGACGCGAACGTGAACCTCGCGACCGAGTCGGCGACCGTGACATTCGATCCGAATCTCGTGTCACTGCCCGACCTTGTTGATGCGGTCGAGGCGGCGGGGTACGTCGCCCGCGTCGAGCAGGTCGCGACCGCGGACAAGGTGGCGGACGTCGAGCAGCTCGCTGACGCCCGCTCGGAGCGCGACGACGCAGCCGCCCGACAGCTCGCCTCGCTCCGACGTCGCCTGATCGTCGCCACCGTGCTGACCATCCCGCTCCTCGGTGGCTTGGCGCGCATGACCATCGCCCCATGGCTGCCGGCCATCCTGTCCGACCCGCTGTTCCAGCTGGCGCTCGCGACTCCGGTGCAGTTCTGGGCAGGCGCACCCTTCTACCGCGGGGCGTGGAAGGCGCTCAGGCATCGGTCTGCGGACATGAACACGCTCATCGCGGTCGGGACCTCGGCGGCCTACTTCTACTCCGTCGCGGCGATCCTGGTCCCGGGCTTCTTCGAGGCGGCGGGGCTAACGGTGGAGGGCAGCCCGCCGCTCTACTTCGACACCGCGAGCGCGATCATCACGCTCATCCTGCTGGGTCGCTACCTCGAGGCCCGGGCGCGCAGCCACACGTCGGACGCCATCCGCCACCTCATCGGCCTGGTGCCACGGACCGCGCGCGTGGTGCGCGGGGGCATCGAGACCGACGTCCCGATCGAGGTGGTCGCCGTCGGTGACCTGGTGCGGGTCCGGCCGGGGGAGAAGATCGCCGTCGATGGCATCGTCATCGACGGCCGGTCGGGTGTGGACGAGAGCATGGTGACCGGCGAGAGCATCCCCGTGAGCAAGGGCCCCGGCGACGAGGTCATCGGCGCGACGCTGAATACGACCGGGACGATCACCCTTCGCGCCACCCGCGTCGGCCGGGACACGGTCCTCGCGCACATCATCCGGCTGGTGTCCGACGCGCAGGGATCGCGCGCGCCGATCCAGCGCCTCGCAGACACGGTGACGGGCTGGTTCGTGCCGGCCGTGCTGGGCCTCGCAGCGCTGACGTTCGTCGTCTGGTTCGTGTTCGGACCGGAGCCCGCGTTCAACCTGGCGCTCCTCAACACCGTGGCCGTGCTGATCATCGCCTGCCCGTGCGCCCTCGGCCTTGCGACGCCGACCTCGATCATGGTCGGCACGGGCAAGGGCGCCGAGGCCGGCGTCCTGTTCCGCAATGCCGAGGCCCTCGAGCACCTTGGCGCGGTCCGTACCGTGGTACTCGACAAGACCGGCACCATAGGGCCGCCGCGGTCATCGCCATCGCCGACACGGTCAAGGCAGGGTCCGCACCGGCGGTCGCCGAGCTCCATCGGCTGGGCATCGAGGTCGTCATGCTCACCGGGGACAACCGCCGGACCGCGGAGGCGATCGCCCGCATCGTCGGCATCGATCGCGTCCTCGCCGACGTGCGACCCGATGGCAAGGACGCCGCTGTCCGGGCCCTTCAGGCAGAGGGCAAGCGCGTCGCGATGGTCGGCGACGGTGTCAACGACGCGCCGGCGCTGGCGTCGGCCGACGTCGGCGTGGCGATGGGCACGGGCACGGATGTCGCGATGGAGTCGGCCGGCGTGACGCTCATGAGCGGCGACCTGCGTGGCCTGGTGACCGCCATCTCGCTGTCCCGGGCGACGATGCGCAACATCCGCCAGAACCTCTTCTGGGCGTTCGCCTACAACGTGGTGCTCATCCCGGTGGCCATGGGGGTCCTGTATCCGGTCAGCGGGATCCTGCTCGACCCGATCCTCGCTGCGGCAGCCATGGCGCTGAGCTCGGTGACGGTGGTCTCCAACGCCCTGCGCCTCCGCCGCTTCCGCCCGTCGCGCGTGGCTGAGCGGCCCGAGGACGCGGCGCGTCTCGCGGCACACGCGGCAGCGTGACCCTCCGCCATGGGCGCGACGTGGTTCCGATGGCTGGTCGTGGGATCGCTCACCACCATGTGCCTGGGGCGCGCCCCGCGCGGCGCGCTGGTGCGAGGCATCCGCAGGCTGGACCAGCGAGGCGGCCTCGCCTCGCGACGCGGTCTGGGTGGGTACGCCAGGGCAGCATGGCTCTTCGGGGGCCTGCACCGCCGGGTGGCCCTCGACGCTGAGGCGATCGTCGGCGGCCGCGCCGTCACCATCGTCGATGTGGGCTCCGGCCCAGGGGACCTCCTGTCCTCCCTCGCGCTCCGACTGCCGGGTGTCGACCTGATCGGAGTCGAACCGGCCCCGGAGATGCGGCTGGCTGCAGAGCAGCGGGGCGTCCGTTCCGTCGCTGGTCGCGCGGAGGCCATCCCGCTCCCGGACCGGTCCGTCGACCTCATCCTCTCGACCCTGTCCATGCATCACTGGGACGATCCGGTCGCTGCGTTCAGGGAGATCGGCCGTCTGCTGCGCCCGGGTGGCGAGGCTCGCCTCTACGATGTCCGCTTCGCGGCCTACAGTCCGGACGAGACACGGCGCTTCGCGGTCACCGCTGGACTGGCGGAGAGCGCGGTCGGCCACGCTATCCTCGAAGAGCGTCTGTTCGGCCTCCGGGCCTACTCGCTGATCACCATCCGTTCCAGTGCACAGGAGCCCCCGCCATGACCGAGACCCGACCCGCGAAGCTCATCGACCCGGTCTGCGGCATGAGGGTGGACGTGGAGGGAGCGGAAGCGGCCGGGCTCCTGCTCGAGCGGGACGGGCGCACCTACGGCTTCTGCCGACCGGGCTGCCGGCGGGCCTTCCTCGAGGAGCCCGAGGTGTACGTCGCGCGGGCTGACGCGGCGGCTGCGGCTGCTGCGGCTGCCGATGCGGCGACTCGACAGGAGCGCTCGCTCCCGGGCATCGACGAGGGGATGCGCCGGTGGTACGAGAGCTGCTCCTGCTGCCTGTCCGATGCGTACCCGGAGATCAAGGCACAGCTCGACGCCGAACATGCCGCTGCGTCCGTGCCGCCCGTCGAGGCAGGGATCTGCGAGGTCGCCGAGGCAGCCACACCGGCGTGAATCAAGCAGCAAGCGTCCGGCCGAGGGAGATGACATGCCAACGCCACAGGAGTCAGGGGACACCGCGATGATGGAACAGGAAGGCACAGCGAAGGATCCGGTCTGCGGCATGAATGTCGAGATCGCCACGGCGCGCGAGCGCGGGCTCACCAGCCGACACGCGGACCGCGACTACTACTTCTGCGGGCGTGGCTGCAAGCTCGAGTTCGACGACGGCCCCGATGCGTACCTCGCACCGGATTACATGCCGAGCATGTAGGACGAGCGCGATCCGCTCCCCGTGGAGGAATCGTCGCGGTCGGACGTGCCCATAACGCACCCGAGCGTCACGTCCGCGCACGAGCATCGGTCCGCCCATGACGGCCATGACCCAGCTCCCGGCCACGGGGCCATGCCGGCGGACGCGCATGCCGATCATCCGGGCGGCCACGACCGCCACGAGGGCCACTCGGTCGCGATGTTCCGCGACCGCTTCTGGCTGTCGCTGCTGCTGACCATCCCCGTCGTCATCTGGAGCCCGGACGTCCAGGAGTGGCTGGGCTACCAGGCACCCACGTTCCCGGGCAGCGACCTCATCCCCGCGATCCTGGGCACCGCGGTCTTCCTGTACGGCGGCACCGTGTTCCTGCGAGGCGGGCTCTCGGAGATCAGGGACCGCCAGCCGGGGATGATGCTGCTGATCAGCATGGCCATCAGCGTGGCCTTCGTGACCTCGCTGGCCGCATCGCTCGGCTGGTTCGAGGTGGAGGTCTGGTGGGAGCTGGCGACCCTCATCACCATCATGCTGCTGGGCCACTGGCTGGAGATGCGCTCCATCGCGCAGGCCCGCGGCGCGCTGTCAGCCCTGGCCGACCTGCTGCCCGACACCGCGGAACGGGTGACCGACGCGGGCACGGAGGAGGTCGCGCTCTCAGCGATCGCGGTGGGCGACATGCTCCTGGTCCGGCCCGGTTCGCGCGTCCCCGCCGACGGCGTGGTCGTCGACGGGACGGCGGACGTGGACGAGTCGATGATCACCGGGGAATCGGCGGCCGTGTCGAAGGAGCCCGGCAGCACGGTGGTGGCGGGAACGGTGGCCGCCGGCGGCAGCCTGCGGGTGCGGGTCACGGCCACGGGCGACGCCACCGCGCTGTCCGGGATCATGCGCCTCGTCGCGGCGGCCCAGGCGTCCGGCTCGCGCGCCCAGGCGCTCGCGGACCGCGCCGCCGCTCTCCTGTTCTACGTGGCGCTCGCTGCGGGCATCGTGACTTTGGTGGCCTGGTGGGCGCTCGGAGACCCCGAGGAGGCGCTCATCCGGACCGCGACCGTGCTCATCATCGCCTGCCCTCACGCCCTCGGGCTCGCCATCCCTCTCGTCATCGCCATCTCCACATCGCTCGGTGCGAGGAACGGGCTCCTGGTCAAGGACCGCCTGGCCCTCGAGCGCGCCCGCGAGATCGACGTCGTCATCTTCGACAAGACGGGCACCCTGACCCGCGGCCGACCGAAGGTCGCGGACGTGCGCGCGGCCGACGGGCTCACCGGGGACGACGTCTTGCGGCTGGCCGGAGCGGTCGAGGCGGACTCCGAGCACCCCCTGGCGCAGGCCGTCGTCGAGGCCGCCGACGCCGTCGGCCTGGAACGGGCTCCCGCGGAGCGGTTCGAGTCGCTGCCCGGCCGCGGCGTCCGCGCCCGCGTCGGCGGCCGCACCATCCTCGTGGGCGGGCCGCGCCTGACGGGCGATGCCGGGGCGGTGCCCTCGGCGGCCATCGGGGCCGCGGCGGGCGGCTGGGCGTCGGAGGGCCGCACGGTGCTCTTCGTGGTGGAGGGGACCTCGGTGCTCGGCGCGATCGCGGTGGAGGACGAGATCCGGCCAGAGTCGGCCGAGGCGGTGGCACAGCTCCATGCGCTCGGGGTCCGGGTCGCGATGATCACGGGCGACAGCCAGCCGGTGGCGGATGCGGTCGCCAGGCGCCTGGGCATCGACCACGTCAAGGCGCAGGTGCTGCCCGCCGACAAGGCCGCCGCGGTGGCCGCGTTCCAGCAGGCCGGCGACCGGGTGGCGATGGTGGGCGACGGCGTCAATGACGCGCCGGCGCTCGCGCAGGCCGATGTCGGCATCGCCATCGGGGCGGGCACCGACGTGGCCGTCGAATCGGCCGGCATCGTGCTCATCCGCGACGACCCGCGGGACGTCGTCGGTGCCATCCGGCTGTCGCGCGCCAGCTACCGCAAGATGCGCCAGAACCTCGTCTGGGCGGCCGGGTACAACATCGTGGCCATCCCGCTCGCTGCGGGCCTGCTCGCTCCCTGGGGCATCGACCTGCCGATGGCCGTCGGCGCGATCGCGATGAGCGTGTCGACGATCGTGGTCGCGGCGAACGCGCAGCTCCTGCGGCGTCTGCGGCTGCGCCCTGACGATGCGATCGCGACCAGCCCGAGGTCCGCAGCCCTGTCGACGGCCGTCTGATGGACTGCTCCATGGCAGGTCGACGATGACGTGTGTCCTCGTCGTCGATGACGAGCCGCCGATCATCGAGCTCGTGCGCGGCTACCTGCTGCGCGAGGGCTGGGAGGTCGAGACGGCCGCCGACGGCCCCACCGCGCTGGACATCGCCCGTGTGCGCGAGCCGGATGTGGTCATCCTCGACGTCATGCTCCCGGGTCTCGACGGCGTCGAGGTCTGCCGGCAGCTCCGGACGTTCTCCGACGCCTACGTGCTCATGCTCACCGCGCGCGGCGAGGAGATCGACCGGATCGTGGGCCTGACGGTCGGCGCGGACGACTACCTCGTCAAGCCCTTCTCGCCCCGGGAGCTGGTGGCGCGCGTGAAGGCGTTGTTGCGTCGCCCTCGGGGCGGCGCGAGCCCCGCGGCGGAGCTGCCCTCGAACGGCCTCGTGGTCGACGAGGCGCGCCGCCTGGTCCGTGTCGATGGCATCCCGGTGGAGCTCACGGCGCTCGAGTTCGACCTCCTGGCGGCCCTCGCGCGCGATCCGGGCATCGTGGTCCGTCGTGCCGCGCTGCTCGAGCGCCTCTGGGGGGCCGACTTCGCGACGGACGATCACCTGGTGGACGTCCATGTCGCCAACCTCCGTCGCAAGCTTGGCGACGACCCGGCGAGGCCGCGCTTCATCGAGACGGTGCGCGGCGTCGGCTACCGCCTCCGCGAGGACCACTGATGCACGTGCCACGGTCGATCCGGGCTCGCCTCCTGCTGTCCTTCCTCATCGTCATCGCCGCCACGCTGGGGACCGTCGGCGCGGCCGTGCTGCTCGTGGGACCCGGCTACTTCGCGGAGGCGATGGGTCATCGCGCGGGCGACCCGATGGGGGCGGCGATGGACGAGGCGACCCGCCTCGCGTTCATCGAGGCGATGCGCCAGGCGCTCCTGGGGGCGACCCTGATCGCGGTCGTGACCGCCACGATCGTGAGCTTCGCGGTCGCCGCGCGGATCGCGAACCCGATCACCTCCCTGGCGGCCGCCGCCCGGCGCATCGCGCACGGTCACTACGCCGAGCGCGTGAGCGCCGATGCGACCGACGAGATCGGCGAGCTGGCCGAGTCCTTCAACGAGATGGCGGGTTCTCTCGAGGCCACCGAGCGCCGGCGGATGCAGCTGGTCGGCGACGTGGCGCACGAGCTGCGGACCCCGCTGACCACGCTCGATGGCTACCTGGAAGGGCTCGAGGACGGCGTCATCGAGCCCACCGAAGCCACGTGGCGGCTGCTGCGCGGCGAGACGGCGCGGCTCACGCGCATCGTCAACGACCTGTCCGAGCTCTGGCGCGCCGAGTCACGGGAGGTGCCGCTGCTGCTCGGACCCGTCGATGCGTCCGGCGTCTGCCGGGATGTCGCCGAACGGATGGCACCCCTCGCGGAGCCGCGATCCGTCCGCCTGGTGGTCGACGCATCCGTGCCAAGGGTCGCCGTGGCGGACCGCGACCGCCTGTCGCAGGTCGTCTCCAACTTCGTGAGCAACGCGATCCGCTATGCCCCTGAGGGCTCCACGGTGGTGATCAAGTCGGACGCCTCCGAGGGCAGCGTCGGCATCTCGGTCCGTGACGAGGGACCCGGCCTCGCGCCGGGGCAGCTGGAGGCGGTGTTCGAGCGCTTCTACCGGGTCGACCCGTCACGGTCCCGCGCCATGGGCGGCTCGGGCATCGGCCTCGCCATCGCACGGGCGCTCGCCGAGGCCATGGGCGGCCGTGCCTGGGCGGAGAGCGCCGGGCTCGGACGCGGGGCGACCTTCCACGTGGAGCTCCCAGCCGCCTGACGTCGCGCTCCTTGACCAGAACTTGAGGAAGGCTGGACCCGGACTTCATGGACTCCGTGCGTCCCCCCGCCGATGCTGTCGATGCCGGCTCGGACCGGCGGCACGAGCCGGGGAGGCGACCCAGTGATGTACGGCTGGACCATGGGGATCGACGGGTGGCTCTGGATGGGCGCCTGGATGCTGGTCCTCGTCGTCGCCGTCGCGCTGCTCGTCTGGGCCCCCCGACGCGGCCGCGAGACTGACGAGCCCATCGACGTGCTGCGAGGTCGGCTGGCCCGCGGCGAGATCACCGCCGAGGAGTTCGAGCGGGCCAGGAGCCTGCTCGCCGCCGGGCCCACCACCGAAGGGAAGGCGCACCGATGACCGAGCCGACCACCCCGGCGCTGCCGGGCCACGGGCATTCGCCCAAGGCGCGCAACACCGCCGCGCAGCAGGCCGCGGAGCGGCATGCCCAACGGATCCGCATCGTCGCTTTCGGTGCCATCGCGGTCGTCGTGCTCGCCGTCGGTGGCTTCCTCGCCTTCGGCGACTTCCTCAAGCGGGCGCCGGCCACGGCGGGCGCCGTCAGCGTCCAGAGCTCGATGGCGGGCTTCACCCCCGCCGCGATCCACGTCAAGGCCGGCCAGACCGCGACCCTTGACTGGTGGACCGACGACGCCGCGATGCACCTCCAGGACGGCGTGCACACGATGATCAGCCCGGAACTCGGGCTTTACGAGACCCTCCCTGCCGAGAGCCGGAAGGCCATCACCTGGCAGGTCCCCGACAAGCCGGGCACCTACGACGTCTACTGCGACTCGTGCTGCGGTGGCAAGGACAGCCCGACGATGCACGGCACGATCGTGGTGGAGGCCTGACATGGCGGACCCAGCCCCTGTCGCGCCGACCGGAGCCGTCCGGCTGCCCGATCGGTCGCTGCTGCTGGGCCTGCCGCGACCGGCCCTCGTGCTCGCCGCGATGCTCGGTGGGGTCGGCCTGTTGGCCGCGTCCTACGTCGCCGTGGTGCCGTTCGATACGGCGGCGTTCGGCGGCCTGACCCTCCCCACGGTCCTGGTCTCCGGGTTCGCCGATGGCTTCAACCCCTGCGCCTTCGCGCTGCTCGTGCTGTTCGCGACCTACACGCTGACCATGGTCAACGCGGTCACGTCCGACGGCACGCCGACCCTCGAGGCGAGGCGCAAGCTGCTGGGCGCCGGCTCCCTGTACGTGGGCGCGGTCTGGATCACCTACTTCATCATCGGCCTGGGCCTGATGAGCTTCCTCGCCTGGCTCGGACAGGACCACCTGGTTGCGCGGGTCGCGTCGATCGTCGCGCTGCTGATGGCGCTGTGGATGCTCAAGGATGTCCTGCTCCCCGGTGTCGGGCCGTCGATGATGGCGCCGGGCGGCACCCATGGGCGGATGCAGAAGGCGATGGAGAAGGGCGGCCTCGCGGGCATGCTCATCGCCGGTGTGCTCGTGGGCATCTGCACCGTGCCCTGCTCGGGAGCCATCTACCTGGACATCGTCGCGGTGCTGCATGCATCGGGCGGCGGGCTCACCGGCCTCGCGATGCTGGCGCTGTACAACCTCGCGTTCATCGTGCCGCTGGTCCTGCTGCTGCTGATGGTCAGCGACAGGCGGGTGCTCGGCCGCATGGGCCGCTGGAACCGGGCGAACTCGCCGTGGGTCAAGGCCGGTCTCGCGCTCGCGGTCATCGCCATGAGCTTCGGGCTGATGGTGTCGATGTGAGCGCCGAGACCAGCGAGGCCATCCGCTTCCCGGTCGAGGGCATGACCTGCATGTCCTGCGTGAACCGCATCACCCGCCATGTCCGCGCGGTCGAGGGCGTCCGGGGCGTCCGGGTCGATCTCGGGCGCGAGCTCGTGACCGTGCGCCGCGACGCGGATCTGGCACCGGATGTGGCCGTCGCCACCGCGATCGAGGCCGCCGGCTATCACGCGCGGATGGATGACGCGGTGCGCATAGACGTCCGACCAACACTCCTCGAACGACTCCTCGGCCGGTAAGCCGAACGGCCGCGCCACGCGCCGCTCCCCGCCCCAGCGAGGGGCGGCGCGTGGCGTAACCAGGCATCCCAAGATCGAAAGGATAGGGCGACCTTGACCAGACTCCGAGCCACCGACGGGATCACCGTCAGCGCAGTTGCGCTCGCGATCGCCACCGCCCTGGGCGGCGGCACGCAGGCATCCACGCCGGAGGACTCCCCGGCCCCGACGATGGGCGCGACGGCCGCACCCTGTCCCCTGTCGAGCGCCGGCCCGGGCATGATGGGCAGCAGCGGCGGGATGATGGGCCGCCCGAGCGCCAGCCCGGGCATGATGGGCGACCCGAGCGCCAGCCCGGCTGCGCCTCACCCGTGTGCCGCGGTGCAGGGCATCCGCATCGCGGTGACCCTGACCGACATGATGCGCATCGAGCCGTCGGCGATGACCGTGCCCGTGGGCGTGCCCGTGACGTTCGTGGTGACCAACGCGGGCGCCATCCGGCACGAATTCGTGCTCGGCGATGCGGCCGCGCAGCAGGAGCACGACGTCGCGATGCAGGGCATGGGTGGCGCCATGGCCGCCGACGACGCGGATGCCATCGGGCTGGACCCGGGGGTCACCAAGGAGCTGACCTGGACGTTCAGTCAGCCGGGCGAGATGCTCGCCGGGTGCCATGTCCCGGGCCACTATCCGGCGGGCATGAAGGCGGTCGTCACCGTCTCCCCATGATGGGTGGGTCCTTGACGTCGCGGATCGTCGCGCGTTGCAGGGATCTCATCATCCGGTCGTGGCTGGGCCTCAGGCGAGGAGGCCAACGACCGCCGCGGTCTCGTCTCCGGGCAGGCCCAGCGCTCCCTGATCCTGCCTCGGCCACCATGCAAGGGGGAACAGGCCTGGCGGTGCGCCCCATCTGACGAGCGCGGCGTGTGGATGCCCCCGGCTAGCCGAACTGCCCCTCTGGTCCGCGCCGTGTGCGCCACAGGGCCGCGAAGCGGCGCGATGACCACGGCCCTGGCCACGTGCATGACCGGACGCACGAAGGCCCCGGACTCGCGCCCAGGGCCCGTCGTGTGGCGAGCGGGGGCGCTACCCGGCGACGGCCTCCGGCTCGGGCGCGGCCTTGGCGCGGCGGCCGCGACGCGGGGTCGAGGCTTCCGGCTCGATGACCGGCTGCGGCGTGGACTCGACATCGGCCTTCCGCGCGACCGAGGCCTTCCGGAGCGCGCGGGTGTACGCGGTCCAATGGACTCGGCACATGCGCCCGAGCCCGTCCTTGGCGCTCGCCTGGACGGGGAAGTCGTCGACCGGCGCCTCGTGCGACTCGATGCCGAACGTGGTGCTGCCGATGCAGCGACGCATCCCGTCGGTGGTGGGGGTGTTGGTCCTGGCCATCGTGGATCTCCTGGTGGGTGGTCCCCTGCCTCGTCAGCGCCGGGCGGGGTCTCCGGCGGACCGGGCCCGTGCCCGGTTTCGGCGTCAGGCGGCGTGATCCTCGAGGCGGTGTCCGCACTTGGCGCAGGCGCCCCAGGCGTTCCCGCCCGTGAACCCGTCGCAGGGGGCGTCGGCGCCGGCGGACGCGAGCAAGGCCTCCGCGAGTGCGATCGCCTGGCGACGGGTGAGGCGGCTGGGAGCGGAGAGCGTGATCTCGACCGGCCAGCCCTCCGTGCGGCGGTCGGCCTTGACGGTCGCTGTGTCCCAGCCCTGGCCGTCATCGCGGCGGACCTCCCAGCGAGGGACGTCGCGGTAGACCGGGCCGTCGGTGGTCCAGGTGTCGAGCGCCTGCTCGTCGGATCGGACCGCGGTCCAGGCGATGGCATCGAGCTCGTGGGCCTCGACTCGCGCGGCCTCCGTGCGCACCGCGTCCGCCTGCCGCTTGGCGGCCCGTTCGGCGTCACGTCGGGCCTTGGTCTCGGCCTGGCGGGCGGCGATCGCGTCGGCGACCTCAGGGGTCAGGTCTACGAGGCTGCCGCCCGGCCAGCGGGTGCGCTTGATGATCCCGGCGTGCTTCGCGCAGCGGGTCTCGATCTTCTCCTTCCCGTCGTGGGTGGTGGTCTTGAAGGCGGCGGTCGCGGGGAGCCCGCAGGGGTGGGCGCGGGTGCTGTAGCGGCCGCTGGTGTCGGCCTCGCAGGTCAGGGTGGTCGGGGTGGTCATCTCGGATCTCCTTCGGGTGGTGGCGGTGGGTCAGTGGGCGGTGCGGTAATGCGCGTCGAGCTCGGCGCTCGTCGCGAACGTCGCCGGGCAGCGGAGGCAGGCGACCTCGGCGTACTCGCCCTCGGAGAAGAGCCGGTCGCTAATCTCCTGCAGCTCCCGGCGCGTCGTGGCGATGTCGCCCACGTGGCCCCAGTTGATGTCGGTGTCGCTGTCCTCGACCGGGGCGTCGTCGTGGTTGGCGAGCGCTTCGGTGATGCGCGCCAGGAGGGCGAGCGCCGCCGTGTGGTGCTCCATGTAGGCGTCGAGCGCGGTGCGCGTGTCGCGGGGTCGGGTGGTCATCGGGGTCTCCGTTCGGGTGGCGGTGCGCGTCTGCATGCGTCCATGAGTCGCTCTGGACGCCCCGTGATGCAAGGCGTGTGGGCGCGATGACACCGATCCACTACCGACCACCACGCCCGCCACGATCAGGAGCCACACGACGCCCGAGTGGCGATGACCCGGCGCTTGCCTCGGTAAGTCGAGCGTGATGGACCCCGCCGAGTTCGCCGCCAAGTGGAAGGGCAGCACGCTCACCGAGCGCGGCGCCGCCCTGTCGCACTTCAGCGACCTCTGTCACATGCTCGATGCCCACAACCCGGACGGCAGGTCCAACCGGGACGTGGTGCGGCTCTCAACCTCGAGCGCAGCGGATCCGCGTCCGCACCCGACCGAATCGCTCGCGCGCCGAGCGGAAATGCGCCCGCCGAGCGGGAGCACGCGGGCATGGACCCGATGGCACATCGAGACGGTCCGAATGGCACGTGCCCCGACTCACCGCGCGCTGTGCCATGAACCATGAGTGAAATGGTCATCATTTCGCCAGCGCTGCACAGGAGATCCGAACCATGGCCATCCGCCCCGATCCCTCTCCCACTGGGGGCGGCCTGACGCGCCGCTCACTCCTGCGTCGTTCGATCATCGCCGCGGGCGGCGTGAGCGCGGCGGCCGTGGCCGCGTGGTCCCCGGCCGTGCAGGCCGCGTCGCGCATCGTGCCCGCTCGCGGTGCTGACCGGACGTCCCAGGCAACGGAGCCGACGGTGCTACCGGCCATGCCGGTCACGGCCCCGGAGATCTCGCTCCATCCTGGCGAGATGCCGCGCTCAGCGGACTATGCGGTCTACAAGGATGGGGCGTACCAGGACCTGGTCACGCGCGACGGGCCGATGACCCACGAGGTCCACTTCACGTCCCAGCAGGTCGTGGCTGAGGTCATGCCGGGGACCACGATGGACCTGTGGACCTTCGATGGCCGGATCCCCGGCCCGATGATCCGTGTCCGGGTCGGCGACACCGTCGACTTCTACCTGAAGAACGACGCCGGCAGCTCGATGCCGCACAACGTCGACTTCCACGCGGTCACAGGACCGGGCGGCGGGGCGCTCCACCTGGACACCCTGCCGGGCAGCGAGAGCCAGCTTGCCAGTCAAGCTCCTGGAACCCTGATCTACGTGTACCACTGCGCGTTCCCGGACGTCCCGGATGGCCATCGCGCACGGCATGTACGGCCTCATCGTGGTGGAGCCCGAAGGCGGTCTGCCGGTCGTCGATCACGAGTTCTACGTGATGCAGCACGAGTACTACACGGACCGTGGGGGTTCCTTGCCGGCGGCGGCCCTCGCGAACGCCGGGCACCTGCCGTACTCCGAGGCCTACGGCAACGAGGAGCGACCTACCTTCGTGGTCTTCAATGGCCGGCCGGGAGCCGTCGCCGGGGACCGTGCCATCGGCACCATGGGCGACCCCATCACGACCGGCCAGACGGTCCGGCTCTTCGTCGGCAACATCGGGCCCAATCTCATCTCCAGCTTCCACGTCATCGGCGAGATCTTCGACAGCGTCTACGTGGAGGGCTCCTTCGACCTGGTCAACCACAACGTCCAGTCGACCGCGATTCCCTGTGGCGGCGCGACCGGTGTCGAGTTCCGGGTCGAGGTGCCGGGGACGTACCTGCTGGTGGATCACGCGATCTTCCGCACCCACAAGGGCGCGGCGGGCGAGCTCGTGGTGGGTGGTGAGGCCGAGCCCGGCGTGTTCGAGCCGGTCAAGTCGGACATGATCCGCACGGGCGGGGGCCACTAAGGGGGCGGTTGGCATGGTGTGCCACAATCCGACGATGTCCGAGTTCGCATCCAGGATGACAGGTCGCGTCGCGCCCTCGCGCTTGGCGCTGGCAGTCCTGGTCGCGCTCGCCGCGCTCGGGACGCACCAGGCCACCTATCTCATCTCGTGGGGTCCGGACCTTTCGCGCGCCATGTCGGACAGCGGTCACGATGGCTACTGGGCCCCCTTCGTCGTCGCCGTGCTTGCGGCCGTGCTGGGACTGGGTGTCGTCGCGGTGCGCGAGCTGCGACGCCTCTCCGTCCATGCCGCCGCGACACCCGCCGGCCACCACCATGCGTTCGACCGCCGGGCCTTCGCCTGGCGGACGGGCGGCCTGTGGCTCCGGCTCGCGCTCCTCACCGCGATCGTCTACGCGGTCCAGGAGAACGCCGAGCTGGCGCTCGCGGGCCTGACCCCGTCCGGGCTCGACGCGCTCGGTGCGCACGGGCTGCTGCCGATCCTCGTCGTCCTTGCGACCACCCTGGTCGTGGCGACGGTCGTGGCATTGGTCGGCTGGCGATGCCGGGCGCTGCTCGCCCAGATCCGGGCACGGGGGCCGCGTGTATCGCGCCGGCCGTCACGGACCCGTCGCCCAACCTTGGACATCCGGTTCGCCTCCGCGATCCTCCGCCGCGGATGTGGGAGCCGGGCGCCGCCGATGGTGCGCGCCCTGGCGTAGACAGCCACGCTGTCCCGCGGCCGGCCTTGGTGCCGGCCGTCCTCCCGATTCCCCGAGGATTCCGCTCCTGATGCGCATCCCATTCGCGCGCGCCGTCCTCGGCGCGAGCCTGCTCCTCCTGCTTCCGCTCGCAACCGCGCTCGGCCACGCTGAGCTCGACACGGCCTCGCCCGGTCCCGGCGACTCGATCGCAGGCTCGCCTCCCGAGCTCGTCGCCCGGTTCACCCAGGACCTCAGGCCCGACCGGACCTCCCTCGAGCTCCGGGATCCGACGGGTCAGACCATCGCCAAGGGGGGCAAGGACCCCGACCGTCCGCGGGTCCAGCGCATGGCGCTGCCGAGCCTGGCGCCTGGCCAGTACGAGGTGCGCTGGGTCAGCTTCTCCGCCGAGGATGGTGAACTCGCGCGCGGCAAGTACCGATTCACAGTCGTGGATGTGCCCGCGACCCCGTCTCCCGCCCCGGTGTCGCCGGCCCCTTGCCCGACCGTGACGCCGGACGCGAGCCCAGCGACGAGCGTCCCGGCCGGCCCGAGCCCATCAGCCAGCCCGCAGCCCGCCAGCAGCCAGACGCCGAGCGCGAGCCCGGTGCCCGCAGCGAGCGAAGACCCGGTCCCGGTGAATCCCTGCGCGAGCCCCGATCTCGGTGCGGAGCCCTCGAGCGCGCCGACGACGGCGCCGTCGGTGAGCCCGGTCCCGTGACCCGCCGGCCTCGGGCCGGCCTGCTGCTGACCCTCCTGGCGGCGGGCCTCTGCGTCCCGGCTCCTGTCTCCGCTCACGGACTCGTCGGGCGGCTCGACTCGCCCCTGCCGCTGGTCGCCTACCTCGCCGGTGCCGCCCTTGCGGTGGCGCTCTCGTTCGTCATCGCGTTCGCCTACGACGGACGCTGGCAGCCCGGGACGGCGACGCGCATCCGGACCGTGCCGCGTCCCGTGACCCTCGTCCTGCGCGCGCTGGGCCTGACCGGCTGGACCTGGATCGTGGCCCAGTTCCTCGTGGGTGGGTCCTCGAGCGCCGAGGTGGGCACGCTGTTCACCTGGGTCTACGGCTGGGTCGGCCTCGCCATCATCTGCGCACTGCTGTTCCCGGTCTGGGAGTGGCTCGACCCGTTCGCGACCCTCCATGACATGGGTGCCTGGGTCCTGCGGCGTCTGCACGTCCGGGGCTGGAGCCCAGCGCCGTATCCAGCGAGGCTCGCGTCCTGGCCGGCCGTCATCGGCTTCGCCGTGTTCGTGTGGCTCGAGCTCGCCGTGGGGGGCGCGGACATGGGCCTCGTCGTCCTGGCCTACACGCTCATCACGGTCGCCGGGATGGCCCAGTTCGGTCGGGATGCGTGGCGTGCCAACGGTGAGGTGTTCTCGGTCTGGTTCGGCCTGCTCAACCGACTCGCCCGCTACGCGCGGTTCGGGCCGCCGGGGTCGGTCCGGGTCCGCCGTCAACGGTTCCCGGACGGGCTCCTCGCTGGTCGTTGGGACCCATCGCTCGTGACGATGGTGGCCATCGCGACGGGCGCGATTCTGTACGACGGGCTGTCGCAGACGCAGCTGTACTTCGACCTGTTCTCCATCCCCAGCCTCGGGACATCGACGGTCCTCCTCGCCGGCTTCCTCTCGATCGTCGTGGGGCTCGCGCTCATTGTCGGCCGGCGCGTGGGCATGACCGCCATGGGAGCAGGCCTGCTGCCGATCTCCGTCGGCTACCTCATCGCCCACTACCTGACGTACCTGCTGGGCGATGGCCAGCGGATCGTCGTCGCGATCTCCGACCCCTTCCAGCTCGGGTGGGACCTGTTCGGCGGCGCCTTCTACGAGCCCTCGATGGCGTGGCTCCCGGCGTCCCTCGTGTGGACGATC
>JAXLXC010000027.1:0-56716 GCA_046328155.1 Chloroflexota bacterium | reverse complement strand
TGGCAGCGGAGATCGGTCGTCGGTCCATGGTCCTGCTGCGCAACGAGGGCGGCGTGCTGCCGCTGCGCCCGGGCGTCCGACGCGTCGCCGTGATCGGGCCCAACGCCCACGAAGCGCGGGCGCTCATCGGCGACTACGCGCACGTGGCGCACATCGAGACGCTCCTCGAGCGCGACGGGCGCAATGGCGTGGGCGCCGACCGGACGCCGCTGCATCTCGAGCTGATGGACGAGCTGGCCGGCATCCCCACCGTCCTCGACGTGCTGCGGGAGCGACTGCCGAACGCCGAGGTGCGCTACGCGAAGGGGACTGGTCTCCAGGACGGCACCGACGAGGAGATCGCGGAGGCCGTCGAGGCGGCGCGCGGCGCCGACGTAGCCGTCGTGGTCCTGGGCGAGCGCTCGGGGCTGACGCCCGAGTGCACCTGCGGCGAGTCCCGCGACCGCTGGGATCTGGCGCTGCTGGGCCGCCAGTCGGAGCTGCTGCTCGCGGTCGCGGCAACCGGTACCCCGGTGGTGCTGGTGCTGCTCGCTGGCCGACCGCAGGCCATCGAGACCGAGGCCGGGCACTGCGCCGCCATCCTCCAGGCATGGCTCCCGGGGGACCTGGGCGGCGAGGCCATCGCCGACGTGCTGTTGGGCGTCACCAGCCCGGGTGGCAAGCTGCCCGTCACCATCCCACGGCATGTGGGCCAGGTGCCCCTGTATCACGGCCACAAGCCCAGTGGCGGGCGGTCGGCGTGGCGCGACACGTATGTCGATGGCTCGAACCTGCCCCTGTGGCCCTTCGGCTTTGGGCTCAGCTACTCCCGGTTCGAGATCGCCGACCTGACGCTGGACCGGACCGAGCTGGCGACCGATGGCACGCTCGTCGCCCGGGCTCGCGTGACCAACGTCGGCGAGGTGGCCGCCGACGAGGTCGTGCAGCTGTACGTCCGGGGCATCGATGGCAGCGTCACCCGACCGGTGCGCCAGCTACGTGGCTTCCAGCGGGTGCATCTGGCCCCCGGGGAGACGGGTCACGTGACCTTCCGACTCCATGCGGAGCTGTTCGCGTTCTCGGGGGTGGACCGCCAGGTGTCGGTGGAGCCGGGGCGCCAGCGGATCCTGGTGGGCAGCTCGTCCGCGGACATCGCCTGCGAGGCCGAGGTCCGCATCGTCGGCGACCGACGCATCCTCCGCGACCGTCAGGGCTATCTCGCCGAGGTGCACGTGGAGCCCGGCCAGCCCTGACCACGGGTTGCGCCTGTGGCGTGCGATCTACGGGGCGTTCTCGACGGAGAAGGGCGCGTGGCGCCGCCGTAGTGGCACCTGCCCGGCAGCCCCACGGGATCTGAGTCGCCAGGGCCATCCCATGAGTCATAGAGTCTGAGAGGTCCCATCAGGGACCCGCATCACGGCGGTGTCATGGACGTGGAGCTGGTGGTCCGGGCGCAGGCGGGAGACGAGGCCGCGTTCCAGGTGCTCGCCGCCGCCATCGCGCCCCGCTCCATGCGGGTGGCCCAAGGATCCTCCGCGACCCGACGCTCGCCGAGGATGCGATGCAGCAAGCACTGGTCCGGACGTGGCGCCAACTCCGGTCTCTCCGCGACCCCGCACGCTCGAGGCATGGGCCCTCCGGATTCTCGTCAACACCTGCAACCGGCAGGCCCGCAGCGCACGACCAGTGGCCCCGCTGCCGCCGGGCTACGACGCGGCCGCACCCGAGGGATTGACCGTGGTGCTCGAACGCGACCGCCTCGAACGTGCCTTCGCCCGCCTGCCGGTCGACCAGCGGAGCGTGCTCGTGCTCCACCTGTACCTCGGGTACGGCAATGCGCAGACCGCAGCCATTCTGGGGGTCCCGGAGGGCACCGTCCGGTCGAGGCTGTTCCATGGCCTTCGGGCCATGCGGGCGTGGCTCGACGCGGCTGTCCGCAGCCCTCCGCGCCTCGCAGTGGCCCGGAGCGCAGCCCGATGAGCACCGACCGCGCGCTGGAACACTCCATCACGCGCTGGATGACGGACGACCTCGACGCGGTGCACGTCCCACCCGGGGCTCTCGAGCGCGTGGCCGACGAGGTCGCGAAGACCCGCCAGCTGCCTCCGCGGTCGGGAGCACCAAGTCGCTCCACGCTCGCCGTGGCAGTGTGGGCGGCGGCCGCGAGCGCCATCGCGCTCGTGGCGCTCATCCGCCCGACGGTCCAGCCTGCCGAGTCCTTGCCAGGGGGCACAGCCGTGTCGGCAGCCGCGGTGCACGCCCTGTGCGAGTCGGTCAAGGACCAAGTGCCCGGCTTCGTCACGGGCGAGGGGTGGCCTGTGCTCCGCGGCTCTTACCTGGTCGACCCGGGAGATGTCCCCGCGTATGACGCCGTCATCGGGCCGGACGAGCCATCTGCGCCGGGCACGCAGACGCCGGGTCTCGTCGTCTGCCTCATTGAGGGATACGGCGACGTGCCGGCGCCGTCTCGTGACCATCGAGTGTGGATGATCTCCACGTACGTGCTGAGGGAGGACGATCCCCAGTACGCCCTGGTCGAGCCAGCAACGGTTCCGAGCAACGCGCCGACCAAGTCGACGTCGGAGCCGGCGTCGTTGCGCGTCGGCCTTCGTCGGGACTAGGCATGTATGACCGCTGACAGTCGTGCTCCACGGTCCTCGGTCCTGGCCAGCGTCGCGGTGCTCGTCACACTCGTCGCCTGGCTTGGCGTCGGTGCATCGAGCGCCCAGTCGCCATCGACTCCCGCGTCGGCCGCTGCGTCCCCGAGCGCCAGCCAGCAGGTGGTCCTGTCCCGAGGCGGGCTGGCGATCCCGATCGAGGCACTCGACCCCTTCGGTCGATGCCTCCTCGATAACGGCTTCTACATCGGAGAGGTGCACCTGCCACCAGTGCCAGGTGCCACCCCCTTCTATGCGTATGGCTTCACGATGGGCGAGGACGACGCCATAGAGATCGTGCAGGCATGTCGCGACCGATACGACCCCGACCAGCCGCCGCCCACGGAGGACGAGATTCGCGAGGTCTACGCGAGATGGGTGAGCGAGCGGGAGTGCCTCGTCCGCCTCGGCTACCAGCCCCAGGAGCCGCCCTCGGTCGAGACGTTCGTCCAGTCGTACCACACAGGCCCCTGGATGCCCATCGACGGTACCGATTACACCCACTGGTCCGACGAGGCGTACCGCACGGCCAAGGTCGAGTGCGGGATCGAGATGTATGACCGCTGAGCCCAGGGCCGTCACCTCGACGATCCTGGCCACCGCCGGGACGCTGGTCGCGCTCGCCGTCCTGCTCGGCGTGAGCGTGGCGGGCGCGCAGTCGCCATCGAGCCCCACGGCACCTCCGGTCCCGTCAGTGCCCCGCCCAGTCGCACGCCCGTGATATCCCGCGACGGCATCGAGGTGCCGGCCGAGGCCATCACGCCCTACCTCCAGTGCCTTCTCGACGCCGGCGAGTACATCGCGGAGGTGCACCAGCCGCCGGTCCCGGGGGCGACGCCCTTCTTCGTCCTGGGGATACTTCACCGACGAGGAGACCGCCTTCGCGAGGGCCCAGGCCTGCAAGGACACGTACGCGCCGTTCACGGAGAAGACCGAGGCGGAGGTCCGGGAGATGCACGCGAGACGGGTGGGCGAGCGCGACTGCCTCATCCGCCTCGGCTACCAGCCCCAGGAGCCGCCGTCGGTCGAGACGTTCGTCGAGACCTGGTGGCACACCGGGCCTGGATGCCCATCGACGGCGTGCCGTACACCACCTGGACCGACGAGGAGTACCGGACGGCCAAGGTCGAGTGCGGCCTCGAGATGTATGACCGCTGACCGATGCCAGCGCGACGCCCGTCGGGCCGCGGATCGCGAGCGCAGGTGGGTGATTCCACCGATTGCGACGGCGAAGGACGGTGCTAGCGTTCCTTGCGGGACGCAGGCCAAGATCGAGAATGGCAGGAGGGACGCCATGAGACGCCAAGGGGTGGGCCGGGCCGGACCGCGGTCGGAGCTCGCCATGGTGGCCGCGTTAGCCGCCGCCACGCCGGTCGCCGCCTACGTCGAGGAGACCGGCACCAAGGATTGCGGCGTGTTCATCGGCTACGTGCATGCCCGCTTCAATGATGTCGGCAAGCTCGGTGGGCCTGGACCCGGATCGAGCACGTACACGTTCACCGACGGCAACTGGCATGTGCAGGAAAGGAACGGCGGATACAGCGGCAGCTGGCTCGCTCGTGGCACTCCTGATCTGGACACCAGTGCGACGTTCGCCGGATGCCGGAACTACGGTTGAGTTGTCGCACTCCGACGCGACTTATGCCGGGACAGCTGCGTAGACGGCGGCCAGCGCTTGCGATTGCCGGTTCCGCGGCGGTGGCCGTGGCCGTCATCATCAGATTCGTGATGGATCCTGGTCTGGCATTGGTCGCCGTCGCACAAGACCTTCCGAGTCCCGGCATGAGTGCATCTGCTTCGCCCTCACCCAGACCGTCGAATGGTGGTCCGACTTCGCGCGATGGCATCGAGGTCCCCACGGAAGTCATCACCCCGCTCGCACAGTGCATGCTCGACAGCGGCATGTTCATCGCAGAGGTCCATCAACCGCCCGTGCCCGGCGCCACCCCATTCTTGGTGTGGGGCTCGTCGATCGGAGACGATGCTGGATGGGACGCCACCTTGGCCTGCCGCGACCGATACGCCCCTTACCAGCCCAAGACGGAAGCCGAGATCAGGGAGATCTACACTCGATGGGTCAGTGAGCGCGACTGCCTCATCCGCCTCGGCTACCAGCCCCAGGAGCCACCGTCGGAGGAGACGTTCGTCGAGCAGTGGAAGACGGGTCCCTGGATGCCCATCGACGGTGTCCCGTACAGCACATGGACCGACGAGGAGTATCAGACGGCCAAGGTCGAGTGCGGCCTCGAGATGTATGACCGCTGACCGTCGCAGGCCTCACACCTCCGATCAGCTGCCTCCGTGTGACTGACCCACCCGTGACGGCGCGACCGAGCGCAGCCTTGCCTGTCACCGTGGTCATGGGGGTCGGGGTGGTCGCATTCTGGCTAGGCGCGTCGGTCGGGCCCAGGCGTGCGGCCGTCGAGACCCAGACGCCCGTCGAGACCATCGAGGTCCGGTCGGGGTCGGTGGGCCGCGCGTTGCGCATCCCCGTGGCGGCCGCCTGGCAGCGCTCCACGACCGTCCCCGCACGACGCGAGGGCACCCTCACGAGCGTCGACGTCGAGCCGGACGCCGCTGTCACGCCCGGCACGACGGTCGCGACCATCGACCTCGAGCCGGTCGTGGTCGCGCAGGGGAGCGTACCGATGTTCCGCACGCTGGCCGATGGGATCGAGGGAGAGGACGTGCGGCAGCTCCAGGACCTGCTGGTGGCCCATGGCGACCTCGTCGGCCCTGCGTCCGGCGTGTTCGATGCGACGACGACCGAGGCGGTCCGCTCATGGCAGGCGCGCATCGGCGCCACCCCCGACGGTGAGGTTCGCCCGGGCGCGCTCGTGTTCCTGACCTCGTTCCCGGCGCGCCTGACCATCGTGCCCGCGGTCGGCGACCCCCTGGGGCCCGAGTCGGACCTGCTTGCGCTCCTGGGCGCCACCCCGACGTTCGAGGCGTCCGTGGGGTCGGGCCAACGGCCGGACCTGGCCACCGGCAGGGCGATCTCCATCGAGGGCCTGGACGGCGAGCCATGGCTGGGCACACTGGGACAGGCACGCACCCTGGACGACGTCACCTTCACGGTCGGCATCTCTGACGTGGACTGCGGCGAGGGCTGCGCGTCGATCCCGACCACCGGCTCCACGGACCTCACGGGCTCCGTGGTCGTGGTCCCCGAGGTGGCCGGCCCGGTGGTGCCCACGTCGGTCATGACCCGCGACGCGTCGGGCGGCTTCGCGCTCACCCTGGCCGATGGCACGACGCGTCGCGTCCGGGTGCTGGCCCAGGCCGATGGGTTCGCGGTGGTGGATGGCGTCGAGCCCGGCACGGTGGTCCAGATGGCGGCGGGAGGAGCGTAGGCATGTCCGTCGCGGTCGACTCCCCGCCTGGGTCGGGTTCCTGGTCGTCGCCGTCGTCGTCGCGGTACTCGCGTTCTGGGCGGGCTCGGTCGTCGTGGCCCCACCCACGCTGCCGGAGTCGGCCGCGCAGGTCGAGACGTACGAGGGTCCGGGAGGGCAGCGTCGGGCACGTCGAGGACCTGGGCGTCGCGGCGACCTGGGAACCGGTCGGGGTGGTCCGCGCAGGCCGGGACGGGACGCTGACGTCGGTCCTCCTGAGGCCCGGCGACGTCGTCGAACGCAGGTGCGACCCTGGGCACCGTCGACCTCGAGCCGGTGGTGGTCGCCGGTGGCGAGGTGCCCATGTTCCGGATGCTCCACGAGGGCGTGGACGGCCCGGACGTCCGCCAGCTCCAGGAACTCCTGGCGGACGGCGGATATCTGGACGCCGCAGACGGGGTGTTCGGCGCGGACACCGAGGCCGCGACCCGAGCCTGGCAGACCGCCATCGGCGCGCCGGTCACGGGCGATGTGGGACCTGGCCAGGTCATCTTCGTGCCGACGCTGCCCGCCAGGATGCGGGTCGTCGGCGCGGTCGAGGACCGGCTGTCGCCAGACACCGAGCTCGCGTGGCTCCTGGAGGACGCGCCCGCCTTCCAGGCGACCATCGAGGCCGGCCGGCGCGGCGACCTCGCGACGGGGGACGCCATCGCCATGACGGCACCGATGGGTCCGAGCTACGGGCACCCTGGGCGAGTTCGTCTCGCAGGACGGCGGCGGCTACCTGGTGGACGTGGAGGGCGTCGACTGCGGCGCGGCATGCGACGCGTTCCCGTTCGACGGGCAGACCATGCTCGCCGGCAGGGTGGTGGTCGTGCCCGAGACGCCGTGCCTCGTGGTGCCGGTCTCCGCGATGACGCGGGACGCCTCGGGGCCCAGGTGGTGACCTGCGCCGACGGCACGCGCAGGTGGTCACCGTCCTGGCGGAGGCCGGATGGCTTCGCGGTCGTCGAGGGCATCGAGCCGGGCACCCGCATCCAGCCCCCCAGAGCCCATGATCGAGGCGACCGACCTGACCTTCGGCTACCGCCGCGGGCAGCCGGTGGTGCGGGACTGGAGCGCGACCATCGGGCGTGGCGAGGCCGTGGCCATCGTGGGCGCCTCGGGCAGCGGCAAGTCGACGCTGCTGTACGTCCTCGGGACGCTCGTGCAGCCGTGGTCCGGCTCGCTCGGCTCGACGGGCAGCTCATCGATGGGCTGGGTGACGCCGGCCGATCGGACGTCCGGGCCTCCAGCATCGGCTTCGTGTTCCAGGACGCGATCCTGGACCAGCGACGGTCGATCATCGACAACGTGGTCGAGGGCGCGGTCTATCGCGGCGACGACCGCAGGGCCGCGGTGGGCAGGGCAGCGGCGCTCCTGGAGCGGATGAACGTGCGCGTGG
The DNA here is from genome assembly GCA_046328155.1 of Chloroflexota bacterium. Classification (GTDB taxonomy): domain Bacteria; phylum Chloroflexota; class Limnocylindria; order Limnocylindrales; family CSP1-4; genus JAFMJV01. The sequence continues at coordinate 49,304 of JAXLXC010000027.1, read as the reverse complement.
AGGGGTCCCGGCGGGCGATGGACCTCTCGGGGGCAGGCGCAGCGGATGCGCCCTCTGCCGGGCGCTCCTGGACGCGCCCCCGATCCTGCTTGCGGACGAGCCCACGGGCAACCTGGACCGCGAGAACGGCGCGGCCGTCGAGGACGCACTGGTCGCGCATGCGCGGGGCGGCGCCGCCGTGGTCATCGTCACCCACGACGAGCGGCTGGCGGCCCGCTGCGACCGCGTGTACCGGCTGTAGGCGGCGTGCGTCGCTCGTGGCGGAGCCTGGTGGCCGAGTCGGTGCGCGTGGCCTGCTCGAACCTGGTGGTGGCCGCGCTGGTGGCCTTGCTGGCGTTCGCGGCGCCCGCCATCTCTCTGGCCGTCACGGGCCTGGACATCGAGGCCCAGCGGACGCTCCTCGGCAGCCTGGACGCGATCGGCACCCGGACGATGAGCGTCGTGACCACGCAGGGCGCCAACATCCCGGCCTCGTCGGTGGACCGGGTCTCGCGGCTGTCGGGGGTCGCCTGGGTGGTGGGTCTGGGGCCAACCTCCGACGTGCGCGACCGCGACGGGGTCGGCGGCCCCACGCCCATGCGCCAGATCCTCCAGGGCGCGCTCCAATCGACGTCAGCGCCCTGGATGCGGGTGCATGGGTGTCGGCGGAGAGCGCGCGGCGGGCCGGCCTGGGCGGGGCCTGGTCCGTGCTCGACCCCGGCGGTCTGGCCGTGAGCGGCTGGTTCCGCGCCCGGGAGCCGCTCCAGGCGCTCAATGCGTTCGTGCTCGTGCCTCGGGACGACGGCGACGAGACGGGGCTGGAGCGGCTGATCGTGAGCGTGACCGACGTGGGCCAGGTGGAGGCGGTCGCCTCCGCGGTGCGCGACCTCATCGGCGGCGAGGCAGCGGATGGCGTGACCATCGACCGCAGCCCCGAGCTGCTGGCGGCGCGCGAGGCGGTGCAGGACCAGGTGGCCGCCAGCGACCGGCTGCTGGTCCTGCCGATCCTCGCCGCGATGGCCCCCGCCGGGGTGGTGGTGCTGTTCGAGGTGCTCGCCGCCCGGCGCGACCTGGGGCGTCGGCGGGCGCTCGGTGCGACGCGGTCCCAGCTCACCACCATGGTCATCCTCCAGACGCTGTGGCCGGCGCTCGTCGGGGCGGCGCTCGGGGCGTTGGCGGGCTGGGCATATGCCAGCCTCAAGGCCGGCTACGGCATCGACTGGCAGTTCGCGGCAGCCGTGGGCGTCCTCACGGTGATCGCGCTGGGCGCGGCCGCGACCATGCCCGCGGTCGTCGCAGCGACCCGGGACCCGCTGCGCGTCCTGCGCGTGCCGTGAGGCTGCTGGGCAGGTGACGTGCCGGCCTGGGTGGGGCGACGGCTAGACTGGCGGACGAGTGGCCTCCTCCCAGCTCCCAACCCCGCCTCCATCGTCACCAGCCGTGCGCAACGTCATGCGCGCCAATCGGGCGCGCGACACCGGCCCCGAGCGCGCCCTCCGGCGCGCCTTGCGGGCAGCCGGCTTCCCCGGGTACCGGCTCAACTGGCGCGGCGCACCCGGACGACCGGACGTGACGTATCCGGGGCGACGCGTCGCGGTCTTCGTGCATGGCTGCTTCTGGCACCGATGCCCCCACTGCCAGCTGGGGCTGCCCAAGTCGAACCAGGGGTTCTGGGCCAACAAGTTCCAGCTCAACCAAGCGCGGGATGCCCGCAATCGCACGGAGCTCGAGTCGCGTGGCTGGGTCGTCCACGAGGTCTGGGAGTGCGACATCCGAGAGCGGCTGCCCGATGTCATCGCCGCCATCACGGTAGAGCTCGTCGCGGCACGTGCCGGTCGGGTGGCCTGATGGCGTCGGGGATGGCCTCTCCAGCACCCGAGGCGCGACCACCGGTATGCTCACGCACGCGATCCGGATCACCGCACCCCACGCCATCCGTCGGGCGCGCGGCCTGGCTCGACAGACCCGATTCGAGTGGAGGTTCCCGGTGACCGTCCCCCATGGGCGCACACGACTGGTCGCGGTCCTCGCGACGCTGCTGACGGCGGCGCTGCCCGCGATCGCCTGGGCGCAATCGCCCTCGACCGTGACGACCAGCCCCGCGCCATCGGCGGCGGCCAGCCAGGCCGCGCCATCGGCGGCGGCAACCTCCGCGGCCACGCCGGGCGCCTCACCGGCGGCCTCGCCGGGTGCGTCCGCGTCTCCCGGCGCCTCGGCGTCGGCAGCCCCCCTGTGGACGCCGCCCGCGGTGAGCGGGCCGGTCACGCTCCTGGCGGCGGGGCTCGAGGGTGATTCGCGGGCAGACGCCATCGCAGACGCGTTCCGGGCGACGCTAGGCGAGTCGTGCCCACAGGCGACGCTCGACGTCCAGTACGCGGACAGCGCTGCGACCCAGTCGGACCAGGCCACCAGCGCCGTCGCGGCGGGCTCGCGGGTCGTGGTCATCGACCCGGTCGACCCCACCACCGCGGGCACGATCGTGAGCGCCGCCCAGACGGCCGGAGCCGCGGTCATCGCGCTGGGCGACCTCATCACGGGCGCCGTCCCCGACCTCCAGGTCGCCTACGACGAGACCGCCACCGGGTCGATCGTCGGCGCGGTCGTGGTGCAGGTCGCCGCTGATGCGGCCGATGACGCACTCGGCGACGACGCCACACCCATCCCCAGCAGCACACCCGTGGAGCAGGTGGTGCTCATCGATGGCCCCGACGGTGACGCCACCCTTGCTGCCTGGACGGCCAAGGTCAAGGAGGGCCTCGGCTCGCGCGCCACGGTCGTCCATGAGGCAGCCGTCACCGAACTCACCGCCGCCGAGGGCCAGCGGGTCATCGGCGAGGCAATCGCGGCCGTCACCAAGGACGGCTTCGGGGCGGTCATCACGCCCAGCGATGCGGTCGCCTCGGGCGTCATCGCCGGCCTCCTCGAGGCAGGTCTGGTGCCGGGCGACGTGTCCGTGACTGGCGCCGGCGGGACGCTGCCCGGGACACAGGCGATCGTGCTGGACGACCAGCTGCTGACCACATGGGACCCGGAGGCTCCGGCGGCGAGTGTCGCCGCCGCGCTCGCCTGCGGACAGGCCACGGGCGTGGGCCTGCCCACTGGGCTGACCACGACCCCCATCGACAACGGCACCGGCCAGGTTCCCACGGTCGTGCTCACGGGCATCGTCGTGACGCGTGACGACACCGTGGACGGCACACGGAGCGTGGCCGACAGCATCGTGGCGGGCGAGGCCTACGGGCCGGACACGGTCGCGAGCATCTGCACCGAGGACCTCGCCACCGCCTGCGACGAGCTGGGCCTGGTCATCCCATCCCCATCGCCCGTCCCATCGGCATCGGCGCCGGCCGCATCGCCGGCTGCGTCCCCCGCGGCGTCCCCGGTCGCGTCCGCGGAGGCATCCGTGGCACCGTCGGCCGTCCCGTCGGCCGGGGCATCCGCGGCGCCGTCGGTCGCCGCCTCGCCGGCAGCCTCGACCGCCCCCTAGGCGTCCAGGTCCGTCCCAGGCCAGCCGCCCGCAAGAGCGGCCAGGTCCCCGGGCGTGTCCACGTCCGGGTTTGCCCCGGCGACGGGCACCCGGTACGCACGCCCCAGCTCGGCGTCCAACAGCGCACCCAACCCACGGTCGCCGGACAGCCCCGGCACCTGGGCAAGGCCGGCGGGCAGCACCAGCGCCGGGTTGGCGCCGCCGCCTGCCGCGTATCGGGGCACGACTGCCCATGCCCCGGCCGCCGATGCCTGGGGAGCCGCGGCCACCAGCGTGCGGATCACCTCCGGGGAGGTCCGGGGCTGATCGCCCAGCGCCACGAGGACACCCGCGGCGTCGGGCAGCAGCCGGCGGCACTCGGCCACGCCCAGGCGCAGCGAGCTGGCGAGCCCGGCATGCGGTTCCGGGTTGACGATCCGCGTCTCGCCGGCCCACCGGATGCGGCCTTCCACCAGCGTCGAGTCAGCGCCCAGGACCACCACGCAGCACGCGGGCCGCACGGCCCGCACGGCATCGAGCACGTGCGCCAGCAGCGGCCGGCCCTCGAGCTCGGCGAGCAGCTTTCCCCCACCGAACCGACTGCCCGCACCGGCGGCCAGCACGACCACGCCGACCTTGGCCAGACCTGCGTCACCCAGCATGCCGCCTATCATGGCCCGCGGACCATGCATCCCCCTGCCACGTCACGCAACCGACTCGCCTCGGAGACCAGCCCCTATCTGCTCCAGCACGCCGGCGACCCCGTGGACTGGCATCCGTGGGGCCCTGAGGCGCTGGGCACCGCCCGAGACCGCGACGTGCCGGTGTTCCTGTCGGTGGGCTATGCGGCGTGCCACTGGTGTCATGTGATGCATCGCGAGTCGTTTGCGGACCCAGTGACCGCCCGGGTGCTCAACGACGGGTTCGTGAGCATCAAGGTGGACCGCGAGGAGCGTCCGGACGTCGATGCCCTGTACATGGACGCGCTCCAGGCCATGACCGGGGGCGGCGGCTGGCCCATGAGCGTGTTCCTGACACCCGATGGTCGGCCGTTCCACGCCGGCACCTACTACCCGGACACGCCACGACACGGGATGCCGGCGTTCCGCCAGGTGCTCGATGCGGTGAGCGCCGCGTGGCGTGACCGGCGCTCGGAGGTGGAGGAAGGCGCGACGCGGCTGGCGGCCGCGGTGGCGAGCGGCCAGCGGGTGGCGACGGTCGTCCCCGATGGCGTGGCCACGACGGGTGATGGCGCCACGGCGCTCGACCAGGCGACCGCGTGGCTCGTCGAGCGGTTCGATGCACGGATTGGCGCCTGGGGCGGTGCGCCGCTGTTCCCGCAGCCGATGGTCATCGACCACCTCCTGCGCGAATCCGTTCGCACAGGCAACGACCGTGCTCGCGCCGTGGCCGGTCGGGCGCTGGATGCCATGGCCGCGGGTGGCATCCGGGATCAGCTGGGCGGCGGCTTCGCACGCTATGCCACCGATGCCCGATGGCTGGTGCCGCACTTCGAGCAGATGCTCTACGACAACGCGCAGCTGGCACTCGCCTATCTCCATGCGTGGCAGCTGACCGGCGAGCCACGCCATCGCGAGGTCGCGTCGGACGTCCTGGCCGCCATGGGGCGAAATCTCCTGGTGACCGACGCCGATGGCGTGGTGGGCTTCGCGTCCAGCCTCGACGCCGACACCTTGGGTGTGGAGGGCGCGACCTATGTCTGGACGCAGGCCGAGGTCCGCGCCGTCGTGGGCGAGTCGGACGCACCGCTGTTCGAGGCCGCGTATGACGTGACCGCGCACGGGAACTGGGAGGGCGTCACGATCCTGGCACGCGTGCGGGACGACGTGACCCTGGCCCGGGAGCTCGGTCTCGCGCAGGAGGACGTGGCGGAACGTCTCGCACGGGCGCGCCGGGCGCTCCTCGACGTCCGCATGACCCGGCCGCAGCCCGCGCGCGACGGCAAGGTCCTCGCGTCGTGGAACGGGCTCGCGTTGCGTGCCTTGGCGGAGGCCGCCCAGGCCCACCCCGACGGCGCGGCTCACGCAGCCCTGGCGACGAGCGTCGCGCGCTCGCTGCATGGCCGGCTGCGAACGCCGGATGGCCGGGTCCGCCGCTCCTGGAAGGACGGCCGACCGGGTCCTGCAGGCGTCCTGGAGGATCACACCCACCTGGCGGCGGGCCTGCTGGCGCTGTACCAGACGACGTTCGACGAGACCTGGTTCGTGTGGGCCCAGGAGCTCATGCAGGTGGTGATCGAGCGGTTCGGCGACCCGGATGGCGGGTTCCATGACACCGCCGATGACGCGACCGACCTGTTCGCACGACCACGGAGCGTCATCGACGGCGCGATCCCATCCGGCAACGCCATGGCGGCGACGGTGCTGGCCGACCTCCACGCGCTCACCGGCGACCCGACCTGGGCACGCTGGGGGGAGCCGCTTGCCCTGGGCATGGCGTCCGCTGCGGCGGAGCACCCGACCGCGTTCCCCCAGTGGCTCGCGGCGGTCGGCCGCTGGTCGGTGCCCATCGACGAGGTCGCCATCGGCGGGGACCCGACGGATGAGCGGACGCGAGCCCTGCTGGATGTCGCGCACGCCGGCTTGCGGCCATGGCAGGTGGTCGCAGCGTCAGCCGACCCGGCCTCGAGCGCCGTCCCGCTGCTGGCCTCCCGCGAGACGCGGCCCGAGCCCACCGCGTGGGTGTGTCGTGGTGGCGCCTGCCAGCTCCCCGTGACGACCGCAGATGCGCTGCGGGCACAGCTGCGAGGGGGCCGCGCGTGAGCTCGGTCGCCACCCTCCCGCGACCCCAGGCGATGCTGCTCGACCTGGATGGCACCCTCGTCGACACCGTCGCGCAGCGGGTCGCCTCCTGGGTCGTCGCATTCGAGCGCGAGGGGATCGCCGCTGACCCCCGGGAGCTGGGTCCCCTCATGGGTGGCGACGGCCGATGGGTGGCACGCGAGGTGGCCCAGCGGCGCGGAATCACCCTCGACGGGGCGGCGCAGGAGCGGATCGACCGGGTCTCGGGCGAGTGGTTCGGGAGCCACGACGCCGACCGAACCGCCACGCCGGGCGCCCGCGACCTGCTGGTCGCGCTCGGCGACGCTGGTCTGCCGTGGGCCATCGCCACGTCCAGCCGGCCGGAGCAGACCAGCGGCTCGATTGCCACGCTGGACCTGCCATCGCCGCCCACGGTGGTCGACGCGAGCCACGTCCGCCACGCGAAGCCGGCGCCGGACCTGCTGCTGGCGGGCGCGTCCCAGCTGGGGGTCGAGCCCCGACACACCTGGTACGTGGGGGATGCCCGTTGGGACATGCTCGCGGCCGTGGCCGCAGGCATGGTGCCCGTGGCGGTGCTCACCGGCGCGACCGACACGGACGACCTGCGCGCCGCTGGTGCCGCCCTGGTCGTGGCGACCCTGGTCGACCTCCACGCCCTGCTCCGGGATGCCGGGATCACGACCTGACGCCGGCCATCGCCCGGCTCGGCCGTCGACACCCGCCTGGCGTGTCCTCGCCCTGGGGCTGCTGGTGGCCGCGTGCGCCGGGGATGCCACGGCGGCCACGCCATCCCCAGCCATGCCGTCGGATGCGTCGTGGTGGGTGACCGAGGTCGTCGATGGCGACACCCTGCACATCGCAGGCCCCGGCCCGGCGGACACCGTGCGGCTGGTCGGGATCAATGCCCCGGAGCGCGGGGAATGCTGGGCGGACGAGGCCACCGCCGCGCTGGGCGCGCTGGTGGGGACGGGCCCGGTGCGTCTCGTGCGCGACGTGTCCGACCGCGACCAGTACGGGCGCCTGCTGCGCTACGTCCTGACCGTGGATGGCCAGGACATCGGGGGGCTGCTCATCGATGGGGGCGATGCGTTCGCCCGGACCTACCCGCCCGACACCAGCCGGGACGCCGAGTATCGGCAGCGCCAGCGGGTCGCGCGCGAGTCAGGTCTGGGTGCGTGGGCGCGCGATGCCTGTGGGTCTGGCCCGGCCTCGGTCATCGACCCCGCCACGATCGGCATCGAGGTCCACGCCGACGCCGCGGGCGATGACGCCAGCAACCTCGAGGACGAATGGGTCCGGTTCACCAACCTCGCGGCGGACGCGCTCGACCTGGACGGCTGGACCGTCCGCGACGAATCGTCATCCCACCGCTACCGGTTCGAGTCGCTGACCCTGGCGCCGGGCGGGTCGGTCACGCTCCGCAGCGGCTGCGGTGTGGACACGGACACGGAGCGGCACTGGTGCGTCAGCGGCTCGGCGGTCTGGAACAACTCGGGCGACACCGTGTTCCTGCTCGACCCTGCAGGCAACGTGGTGACGCAACTGGGCTATCCGGACCCAGCCGCGGCACCCCGGCCGTCGGGCGTGCCCGAGCCGCAGTCCCAGCTAGGGCGTGACCTTGAAGGTGCCGTGCATCGACTGGAAGTGGCCCGGCACGGTGCAGCCGAACTGGAGGTTGGCCGTGTCGGCGGTCACGACGTAGTCCAGCTCCTTGACGCCGCTGTCCCACTCAGGCACGCCCTCGAGGCCATCGGTCAGGCTGGCCGACAGCTTGTCGGGCGGCCCGATCCAGAAGTCGTGCGCGAAGCCGGCCGTGTTGTCCAGGACGAAGTGGATGGTCTCGCCCTCCTGGACCTCGAGCTCGGTCAGCTGCTGCCCGTCCTGCTGGAACTGGAGGCTGCTGGTGAGCTCGATCTTGACCGTCCGGGCGGTAGCGGCGCTGGCGTCGGCCGAGCCGGCCGGGCCGCTGGGGCCGGCGGTCGGGGCAGCGGTCGGGGCGGCGCTCGGAGGCGCGCTCGGCGTGGGGGCGAGGGGGGCGACGGTCCAGGTCGATCCGGTGGTGCTGGTGCATCCGGCAGCGACGAGGAGGGCCATCGCGGCGAAGGCGGGCAGGCGAAGCGGAATCCTCATGCCGGCGATGCTACCTGACACCCGGGGTGGCCGGGGACCCGGGCACGACACCGGCGCGCCATGCGATCGATGCCGCCTGGGTCCGGCTGCTGGCACCCAGCTTGGCGAGCACCCGCCGGACATGGATGTGCACCGTGCGCTGGCTGATGAACAGACGCTCGGCGATCTCGCGGTCGGTCCGGCCCTCCGCGAGGATCAGCAGGACCTCCAGCTCGCGGGGGCTCAGGCCGAAGGGTGGGCCGTCGGCGCCCACCGGCCGGAGGAGCTCGGCGATGGCGCCCGACGCCTGGGCGGCCTCGACCGGGACGGCGACCCGCCGCATGTCCTGCGGCCGCTGGACGGGAACGGGCGGGGCCGGCACCGCATGCTCGGCATCGATGGGCAGGTCCAGCCTCGAGCGCGTGGCCAGGTCCAGGAGTGCCGCGCACAGCGGGCCGGCGGGGAGCGTGCTCGCCAGCCGCCAGGCGGCGTGCAGCGGCTGTCGGGCAGCCTCCCGCCCTCCGGCGCCGCGAAGCTCCGCGAGGGCCTGCCACCACAGGCACTTGGCCGCCTGGTAGGGGATGCCGTGGTCCTGCCACGCCTGTGCCAAGCGTGCCCAGGCGCGCGCGGATGCCCGACCGTGGACCCGGCGCTCGTGGGCCTGCGCGGTGGCCAGGTGGAGCTCGGCCTCGCGGCTCGCCCCAAGGCCCGCCGGCATGGGGCTGGCGGCCAGGCGCGCACGCGCCTCCGGCAGGACGGTGGCCGCGAGCCGCGTGGCCTCCGCGAGGAGGGGCAGGTCCCGCGCCACGCGTGCCGCCTCCGCGACCTCCGCGGCAGCCTCCAGACAGGTCGAGGCGGCCAGCGCGACCTGCGCCATCTCGTCGGTCTCGAGGACCCGCGGCCACTCGCGTGCCGCGACCTGGATCGCGTCGTCGTGGTCGCCACGCCACAGCGCGTGGCTCACGGCGGCGCGCTGGACCAGGGCACTCCATTGGCCGGCGGGCATCGTCTACAGCTGGAGCATCGCCTGGCCCAAGAGCGTCGCGGCCTCCTCGTCAGCGCGCGACTCCACCAGGACGAGGCCCAGGTACAGCGTCGGGCTGAACCAGGCGACGCCCGCGGGTGGCCACTCCATGCCCGCGCGGCACTCGCGCTCGCACTCCTGCCATCGGCCCAGCTGGTACAGGATGTCGGCGGCGTTGCCCCGCAGGAATGCCCCATACGTCCGCTCCAGCCCCCCGGAGCGGGCATCCCGGACGCTCGTCGTGGCCACGCCGAGCGCCTGGACGCGACGGGCGTCGAGGTCGAGGAGGGTGGTCCTGTTGAGCGCCGCCCGCATCAGGTCGTCCAGTCGGCCCGCGCGCCGCGCGGCGATCGCGGATGCCTCGAGCAGCGCGAGGCCCCGGTCCAGCTCGCCGAGGTAGGCGAGGTCCACGCCGAGGGTGCACATCGCATGCGCCATCTCGGGCCAGCGCTCCGATCGAGCCTGGTCCGCGAGGTCGACGGCCTCCTGGGCCAGGACCGCGCTCTCGGAGAAGCGCCCGTCCAGCATCAGGTACTGGGCCAGGGAGCAGAGTGCGCGCGCCCGGACCTGCCCCGCCTCGGGGGGCGCCAGCGCCAACGCCCGCTCGGTGGCCTCCACGCTGCCCGCGAGGTCGCCGCTCGCGCGCAGCGCCCGGCCCAGCTCCTCGCGGAGTGCCGCGCCTGCCGCCCGTCGCTGCTCCCTGGTGGCGCCTCGGGCGTCACCGGCCACCAGGTCGATGGCGTCCCGCAGATAGCGGGCGCCACGGCGGAACGCGCCGCTGGCGATGGCGGCGCGGGCCGCCTCGAGCAGCAGCGGGCTTGGGTCCGATCCTTCGCCGGGGCTCGGGGGTCGTCCGGTGCCATCGGTCGCCAGCTCGAGTGCTCGGGTCACGTGGGCCAACGTGGTCTCGCCGGGATCCAGGCGCCGGGCGCGCGCGGCGGCGGCCTCGTGCGCGGCGCGTGCCGCGGGACGGTCGCCGGTGCGGTCGAGGTGCCATGCCGCGCGGGCGGGTCGGTCGGCCAGCATCGTGGCCAGCTCCACGTGGAACGCCTCGCGCTCCCAGGGCAGGGTCGCCTGGTACACGGCGTCGGCGTAGCGGTCGTGGGCGATGGCCACCAGGTCGCCCGACTCGGCGACGAGCCCGCTGGCGACCGCCTCGGCCAGCGTGCTGGCGGTCAGGCGGGCGCGCATCGCGCGCGTCCGGAGCAGCGCGGGGCGTGGGATCGGCAGTCGGGCGGCGGCCAGGAGCCGGGTGACCTGGCCCGCCGCCGGTGAGAGGGCGTCGAGGCGCGCCGCGACGCCGTCCTCGAATGACGTGGCGAGCCGGATCCCCGCGAGGGAGCGTGTCGCCGCCGCCAGATGGCTGATGAGCAGCGGCTCCCCCATCGACCCGGCGTCCACCGCCGCGAGGAGGTCGCCGGGCGGGCGACCGTCCAGCTGCTCGACCACCAGCCGCTCGACCTCGTCGGGCGCGAGCGGTCCCAGCTCGATGCGCTCGGTCGCCTCGTCGGTCCTGAGGCCGGCCACGATCGCACGCAGCGGATGCCGGGGCGCCAGCTCGTCCGGGCGCCAGGTCGCCACCAGGCACGATCGGACCTGGCGCCGCGAACGGAGGAGCGCCCCCAGGAACGCCCGCGTCGCCGCGTCGGCCTGGTGAACGTCCTCCAGGACGAGCAGCACGGTCCGGTCCTCGGCCAGCCGCTCCACGAGGCCCAGCACGGCTTCCAGGACCCGACTGCCCAGCTGGTCGGGCGCCTCGAGCTGCGGCGGCCGGAGATCGATGCCAAGGGCCTCCAGACGACCGGCGATGCCCGGCAGGAGCGCGGCGACGTCGTGGCCAGCACGCTCGACGGCACGTCGGACACGCCCGTCGGGAAGACGCTCGAGCGCCGCCTCCAGACCCGCCACCAACGGCGCGAACGGCTCGTCCGCGGTGGGCGCGTAGGCCGTGCCCCGGATCACCGTGACATCGGACGAGCCGCCGACCCGGCGTACCAGCTCGTCCAGGAGGGCGCTGACGCCTATGCCCGCCGCCCCGCTCAGGAGCACCCGGCTCGGGCGGCCGTCGGCGGCATGCTGGAGCGCGCCACCCAGCGCCACCAGCTCACGCTCCCGACCCACGAACGGCATGGGCCAAGGATACGGGTCGGTCCGCGATACTTGGTGTCGTGTCGGAACGTCGGGTCCACCCCCGGAACACCCTCAACGAGCTCTCCGGCGAGGAGTGGCTCTACTTCACCAAGTCGATGTGGACCACGACCTACCCGTCGGAGCTGGGTCACGACCGACGTCGCGCGCATGGTGCCAACAAGCCGCCCAGGCTGATGGCCCGGCTCATCGAGTTCTTCAGCCGCGGCGGGGCGCTGGTCCTGGACCCGTTCGCGGGCGTCGGCGGGACGCTCCTGGGCGCAGCCATCTGCAGGACGCCCCGCCGGGCGCTCGGATTCGAGATCGACCCGCGCTGGGTGGAGACCTACGAGGCGGTCGTGCGCGACGGCCTGGCGGCGGGCGACGGCGAGGGCGGGCTGCTCGTCGACCTCGGCACCGCCGATCCTGGCGGACCCCGCGCATTCCACCCGAGCGGCTGCCGGATGGTCCGGACGGACGCGCTCTCGGGGCTGGCGACGCTGACGCCAGGCTCGGTGGACCTGGTCGCCACCGACCCGCCCTACAACCCGCAGCTGCGCATGACCATGGCCGGTGGCCGCGCGGCGGCGACCTGGGCGAACCGCAGGACCGACTACGCGATGGTCACGCAGGACCCAGCCGACATCGCCAACAGCGACAGCTATGGCGAGTACCTCGACCGCATGGGCGAGGTCCTGGCAGGCTGCCGACGCGCGCTACGCGAGCGTGGCTATGCCGTGCTGATCGTCCGCGACGCCTACCAGGATGGGCGGTACCGGTTCACCGGCTCGGACCTCGCGGCGCGCGCCGAGCAGGTCGGGCTCATCCCCAAGGGCGACCTGGTGTGGTACCAGGCCGGGGCACGTCTCCGCCCCTATGGCTATCCCACCGGCTTCGTGCCCAACATCGTCCACCAGCACATCCTGGTGCTGCAGGCAGGCTGAGCTCAGTGGTCCTCGTCGGCGGGGACCCACACGAACTCGTCCGCACGCTCGTTGGATGCCGCGACCCCGACCGGGGTCCCGCCGACGAGCTCTGCAGCCGGTAGCTGGTCGTCGGGCGCACCCGAGTACCAGATGTCGTCCGTGGTCACGAACGCCCCAGGCTCGGCCTGCGCCATGGGTGCCTCGCCTGTGGACTCCCATGCGTCGCCTGCCGTGGCCACAGGCTGTGACTGCGTCGCAACGGCCTCGAGGGACGTCTCGACGTCCGTCTCCGGGCGCCACGCCCCGGTCGCATCTGCCACGACCTCGGCGGGCGCGGAGTCCGCGGCCGCGTCGCCGTCCAGCTCGCCGAGCGTGACGATCTCATCGAGCTCCCCATGGAACTCGGTGCCATCATCCGCGATCGCCTCGAACTGCTCGTCCCAGGAGCGGCCGAGCTCCGCACGGAGCTCGAACCCCGCGAAGGGCGACGGCTCGAAGCTCGCCAGTGGTTCGCTGTCTGCGTCGAGTTGGCTGTCAGCCTCGAGTTCGCTGTCAGCGTCGAGGGCAGCCTCGCCGACCGCGTCGAGGGCCGGCTCGGCCGCGGGCTCGGCCGGCAGGGCAGCCTCGGCCGCGGGCTCGGCCTGCTCGGCCACCGCGTCGAGGGCCGCCTCGGCCGCGGGCTCGGCCTGCTCGGCCAGCGCGTCGAGGGCCGGCTCGGCGGCTGCGTCCTCCGAGGCCGCGGGCTCGGCCTGCTCGGCCACCGCGTCGAGGGCCGGCTCGGCGGCTGCGTCCTCCGAGGCCGGTGCCACCGATGAGAGCGCCCCTGAGAACTCCTCCTCCCACGCCGCGTGACGGACGATGACGAGGAAGTCTCGCTCCCATGCAGCGTGCGCCTGGCCCAGGTCGGTGGCGACCGGCTCGGATGCCTCGTCAGCCTGTGCGGTCGGCTCGACTGCCTCCGCGACGGCATCCTCCTGCCAGGTGGGCTCCACCATGGCCTCGAATGGCTCGGGCGCCCCGTCGGCCGCGAGGTCGTTCGCCAGGTCCGTCGGCTGGGCCACGGCGTCGACGGCGGGCGCCTGCGCCCACACGTCGCTCTCGACCGTGGCCTCCGTGACGACCTCTGGGGTCTCCTCCGCAGCCGGAGCGGGCTGCCAGATGCCGGCCGCGGCCTCCGGTGACGCGTCCAGGGCGTCGGCGAGGTCAGCGACGGCGAGCAGCTCGACGATGTGGGTCTCGGTCAGCGCGCCATCACCGGTGACTGCCTCGACGGGCTCCGACCCCACCTCCACGACCAGCACGCTCGGCTCGTCGGCGGCAGCGGCCAGGTCCTCCACATCGGACTCCAGCTCGCCCGTCACCTCGTCGAGGAGCGCTTCGTCCGCCAGCTCCTGGGCACGCTCGAAGCGGCTGTCCGCCTCGTCGGCGAGTTCGTCCGCACGCGATTCGAGGGCGTCCGCGGCGGCCGCGATGCGCTCCGCCAGCTCGGGGTCGGCATCGACCATGGATGCCGCCAGGTCGTCGAGCACGTCCGCGTGGGCATCGAGCTCCTGGACCTCCTCGACCATCAGGACCGCCTCTCGGATGTCCGCCTCGCCCATCAGGCGGGCGCGAATCACCTGGTTCTGCGCTGCATCGATGACCGTCCAGGCGAGCCCCAGCGCACCATCCAGGATCGCCTGGTCCGCGGATGCGGTGGCGCATGCGTCGGTGAACTCGCGCTGATGGTTGACCGCACCGTTGGCCTCGATGCCGATCATCGGGTGGATCGAGGGCACGACATGGGACACGTCGCCCATGTCCGTGGACACGGGTGCGCCGGGTGCGTCATCGAACACGCGGCCCAGCTGCTCGCCGTTGTGGCGGTAGAGCGCCGCGAGGTCGGCGTCGTGCGCCATGTTCGAGTAGCGCGTGCCCTCGACGACCTCGACCTCGGTGCCGGTCGCCAGTGCGCCGGCCTCGAAGCAGCGTCGGACCAACTGCGTCACCTCCTCCAGCCGCGCGGCGTCCAGCGCCCGGACCATGAACTTGGCGGTGGTGAGGGCCGGGATGATGTTGGGCGCGTCACCGCCCTTGGTGACGATGCCGTGCACCCGGTCGGTGGGCAGCAGCTGCTGGCGCAGCAGGCCGATGGCCGTCTGGGCGACGACCAGGGCGTCGGCGGCGTTCCGACCCAGATGCGGGAAGCCGGCGGCGTGCGCCTCGTGGCCCCGATAGGTCACATCGAGCTGGGTGATCGCGATGATGTTCGGGGTGACCACGTCCGCGGGCCACGGATGGACCATGGCGGCCGCATGCACGTCGCCGAACAGGCCAGCCTCGATGAACGCCAGCTTGCCGCCGCCACTCTCCTCGGCGGGCGTGCCCATCACGGACACGCGAAGACCCAGCTCGTCGGCGACCGACGCGAGCGCCAGACCGGCACCCACGCCAGCGGCCGCGATGATGTTGTGGCCGCACGCGTGGCCAACCTCGGGGAGCGCGTCGTACTCGACGCAGATGGCGACGTGGAAGGGGCCCGGGCCGAACCGTCCGACCAGGGCGGTCGGCATGTCGGCGACGCCACGCTCGATGTCGAAGCCCGCGGTCTGGAGCCACTCGTTGACCCAGTCAGACGCGTGGTGCTCCTCGAAGCCCACCTCTGGGTTGGCGTGGATCCAATGGCTGAGGCCGATGAGCGCCGGATGCGCCTCCTCGAGCAGCTCGCGGACACTCTGCTTCGGGTCGGACCGGTTCATCTGGCTACTCGTCCTCTCGTGCACATCGCGGCGTCTGGGTCCCCTTGGGTGCCGGCCGCCGTGGGTGTGGCTGGCTCCGGACGGCGCCAGTATGGTGCGCTCCGTCCACATCCACACCCTGACGACCGGCGCCTGTCAGGGGGGACTGCTGGCCTACCGACGCCGAGGGCTCCGTCCATCGCGCGCGTGCGTGTGATGGAAAATGGGGCTTGCGCTGCGCGGGCGAACCGCTATCATGCGCCACGCTCAGCCGATCCGGTACGCCGGGGATGGCACCAGAAACGTCCGGCACACGATCACCCCTCTCACGGCTCCCGCGAGACAGGTCGCGGGAGCCGGCGCGCATCTCAGGAGAACACGGATCGTGTCAACGGACCGGACGCTCACCTGTGCCGATTGCGGCCAGGAGTTCGTCTTCACTGCCAACGAGCAGGACTTCTACGCGGAGCGTGGGTTCAGCGACCCGCGCCGCTGCCCGTCCTGCCGGGCACAGCGCAAGGCTCAGCGCAACACGAGCGGCGGCGGTGGCGGCTACTCCGCCGATGGCGGCTACGGCGGCGGCAGCAGCAGCTACTCCTCCGGCGGCTATTCCAACGGCGGTGGCTATGGCGGCAGCAGCAGCCGCGGCAGCTATGGCGACCGACCACCCCGCGAGATGTTCGAGGCCACCTGCTCCAGCTGCGGCAACGTGGCTCGGGTGCCCTTCCGACCGACCAGCGGCAAGCCCGTCTATTGCACGGACTGCTTCGCCAAGCGCCGCGCCTAGGCCCGATGCCGCCCGAGGGCGGCACCCACATGCGATGACGAATGCCCGCCGGGTCACCGGCGGGCATTCGTGCGTCGTGCGCGGAATCCGGGTCGGCCTCCGTCAGGCCGGTGCCCGCGGGATGTCAGCCGATGGGCTCGGCGCCGGCGGCCGCGACCTCGGATGCCACGCCGTTCCCCACGCCGACGGCGGTGGGGGTGGAGCGGCCAGGCTCGCGACCCCGGCTGCGCATGGAGCCCTCCTCGTTGGGGCCCTTGATCATCTTGAGCTCGCCGTCGATGGAGCCGCCCTCGTGGAGCATGAGTCGGAAGGTCTGCACCTGGCCCACCACGACGCCCGTCGAGCGGATCTCGAGCCGCTGGCGGCACACGAGCTTGCCGTTGTACTCGCCGCCGATGACGACCTCGTCCGCGGTGATGTCCGCCTTGACCGAGGCGCCCTCGTCGATCTGGACGGTGGTCGCCTCGACGGACCCGGTGAGCGTCCCCTGGACCCGCAGCGTTCCGGCGACCTTGAGGGTCCCCTCGAGCCGGTCGGCGCGTGCCAGCACCGACAGGTCGGATGGGACGGCCGTGGTCGGCGCCACGCTGGCGGGGGGCGGTGCTGGCATGGACACGTCCCGGACGCCCTGCGGGGTGGCGGCGGGTCCGTTGGGTACCGGTCGTCGGTCGTCGGGGGCGGGGCGGTCGGCGTTGCGGCTGAACATTCGGATCCTCCTCGTCGCCACGGTCGTTGGGGGCACTTCCGGGCCGATGGCATGTCCGCGATTGGCCGCACAGTGTAATCCACGTCGTTCGCCCTGCCATCGGGCACGCCGGGCTGGGCGCGTCGGATCGAGCGGTGCCGCGGCGGGCGGCACTGGCGACGACGGCCGTCGAAGGTGGTAGGGGAGCCTGGATTCGAACCAGGAACCAGCCGGATATAAGCCGGCCGCTCTGACCGTTGAGCTACTCCCCCGTTGGCGCGCGGGGCGCGGTCGCGCCGATGCTACACCGCGCCCCGGGGGGCTCCGGTGGGCCGGGGTCAGGTCAGCATCGGACGGACGACCTGGAGCGCGACGACCAGCACGAGATACACGATCGGGACCGCGGCGAAGAAGCCCAGGAGTGCGGCCCACGGGGACCGGCGCCGCTCGCCGCTGGCGCCGCTGGGCAGCTCCACCCAGAGCCACGTGAGGATGCTGCCGACCACCAGGACCACCACCACGTAGAGCGCGGTGAGCCCCAGCGTGATGTCGGGAAGCCCGGGGTCGCGTGCGGCGAGCCAGTCCCAGGCCAGCAGCACCAGTGCGCCGACGATGGCGACGACGAGGTTGGCGACCACCGCGCGGAACACGGGCGGCGGCGGGTTGCGCGCCTGGCGGGCGCGGGTCTCGAGCCAGCCACGTCCGGCGGGCGGCTCCTGTCGGGGGTCCGTCATCGCTCAGCCCATGGGCTCGGTGCCAGCACCGTCAGGAGGGGCCGGCGAGGCAGCGTCCCAGGGGTGTGCGCCGCGATCTCGGCGACCGCGCCGACGAACCGATCCACCTCCGCCTCCCGCGTCCATGCCCCCACGCTGGCCAGCAGCACCCCGCGAGCGCCATCCGCCTCGACATGCGCGTGGGCGAGGCGCACGAGCTCGGCGGCGGCCTCGTCGACGGTCCACCCCTCGACCCGGAACGGCAGCGTGGCCGCGATGGTCCCGCGCGCATCGCCCATCGTCACGCCACCGACCGCCGCCAGCCCGTCCCGGAGCCGCAGCGCGAGCCGCCCGACTCGCTCGAAGGCCCACGGCAAGCCCACGTACATCAGCAGCCAGCCCACGCTGCGCGCCACCCCCAGCAGCTGGGCCGGGGGTGGCACATCGACGAGGGCGCGCAGCCGGTCGGCGGTCGCCGGGTCGCCCGCCCAGATGGCGGTGACGCCCTCGGGACCGAGCAGCCACCGATGCATCTCGACCATCACGAGGTCGGCGCCCGACGACGGCGCATCGACGGCGATGGCGCCCGCCGACCAGCCCATGTCGACGACGAGCGCACCACCCGTGGCATGGACCTCGTCGGCCCGGGCGGACACGTCGAGCACGCCGCCGGTGCGAGCGTCCACCTGGGGTGCCACCACGAGCCGTGGGCCGGCCGCCGGCGCCCCCGGCGCCGCATGGAGGCCGTGCGACCGCGCCACCGACGCGACGACCGCCGACAGGCCACCGGCGAGCGCGGCGTCCGGCTCGATGGCCAGGGATGTGGTCGCGACCAGGATCGCGGAGAGCGCGGACGCGGGACCGGCCGCGAGGACGACCCGGTCCGGCGTGGTCGCGAGGACCGCCGCCACGACCGCGACCGCCTCGTCCGCCCGCTGCGCCAGCTCGTCGGCACGCGCGGGGCCGCCACGGCCCAGCCGCAGCTCGAGTTCCGCCAGCTGGAGGAGCGCGCGATCGGTCTCCGCTGGGAACGGGCCGGCCGCCGTGACGTCCAGCCGGATCCCTGACGCGAGCGACGGCAGCAGCTCGCGGATGGCGTCCAGCTTGGCGTCATCGG
The DNA here is from genome assembly GCA_046328155.1 of Chloroflexota bacterium. Taxonomy (GTDB): domain Bacteria; phylum Chloroflexota; class Limnocylindria; order Limnocylindrales; family CSP1-4; genus JAFMJV01. The sequence goes on along the minus strand of JAXLXC010000027.1, from coordinate 30,871 downwards.
GGAGGAACGGGTCCATCGGCCGCATCATGGCAGGCCGACGGGGCGGGGGCTCAGCCCTCGGTCAGGACGTGGTAGCGGCCGCCCGCCTGGAGCCGCTCGTGGATCGCGGCCACCGTCGACAGCCGGTCGACCTCCGCCGCGGTCTTGTCGTCGCGGATCCGCACGATGCGTGGGAAGCGCATGGCATAGCCGGACGCGTGGCGGTCCGAGCGATGGATGATGTCGAAGGCGATCTCGACCACGACGCTGGGCTCCACCACGCGATACCGGCCGTGGACGCTCAGGGTGTGCGCCTCGAACCAGCGCGTCATCTCGGCGATCTCGGCGTCCGTCAGCCCGCTGTACGCCTTGCCGATGGTCACGAGCCGTCCCTCCTCGGCGCCGGGTCGGTCGTCGAGGACGGCGAACGTGTAGTCCGACAGGACGCCGTGCCGACGTCCGTGGCCCACCTCGACCCCAACCACCACGCAGTCGAGCGTCGTGAGCGCCTTCTTGAGCTTGAGCCAGGCGTAGCCTCGCCGGCCAGGCGCATAGCCGGAATCGGGGTCCTTGATCATCAGTCCCTCGTTGCCGCGCGCCTGCGCGGTGCCGAAGATCGCCCGCAGCGCCTCGGCGTCCGTGGCCGTGTCGAGCGCGGCGAGCCCGAACCCGTCCGCATGCGCGAGCCCCAGCCCATCGAGGCGCGCGCGTCGCTCGCGGAGGGGCAGTCGGAGCAGGGGCTCCACCTCGCGCGAGCCGTCGCCGATGGCGAGGGCGTCGAAGGCGACGTAGATCACGGGGACCTCCGCCTGGACCTCTGCCGAGGGCGCCTTGCGGCCCAGTCGGGACTGGAGCGCCAGGAACGGGAGTGCCTGCCCGTCCCGCCAGCCGAGCACCTCCCCGTCCAGGACGCCATCCCACGCCAGGGCAGCCGCCGAGCCCAGCACCTCCGGGAACTGCGCGCTGATGTCGCGCAGCTCGCGGCTGTACAGCCGCACCCGATCGCCCTGCTTGTGGAGCTGCGCGCGGATGCCGTCGTACTTGTCCTCGACCCAGACGGGCGGCGACATCCGGGACAGCGCCTCCGCCTCGTCCGCGACAGGCGACGCGAGCATGCACGTGAGCGGGTGGAACAGGGCGAGGCGGGCGGTGCCCAGCGCATCGTCGCGCGCCAGGCGGGCGGCGGTGCCGACGTCGCCCGTGAGCATCGCCGCCCACTGGACGTCGCCCAGTTCCCGACCGAACGCGGCGGCAACGGACGCCTCCAGGTGCCCCTGCCGCAGGCCGATCCGCAGCTCGCCCGTGAGCACCTTGACCACGGCGCGCGCCACGCTCGGGTCGCATCGCGCCAGCAGGTCCCGGAGGACCGCCACCTTGGCTGCGGCCCCGCGGCTGCCGGCGGCGCGGCCCAATGCCGCCTGCACCTCGGCGAGCGTGGGCGGGTCGCCGGTGGCGACGTGTCCCGACGACTCGAGCGTCTCGGCGACGGCGGTCCCGATGTCGGAGGAGCGGTCGTAGGCGGCGCCGAGGCTGAGCGGCTGCCGCCCCGTTCGCTCGGCGGCCTGGGAGGCGAGACCGTTGACGGCGTCGGTGACGGCGCGCCAGCCGATGCCCGTCGTCCGGTCGTCCGCGCCCGCGAAGGGTCGCCCCGCAAGGAACGTGACCGCGGGCTCCAGCTCGTCCGCCGGGAGCGACCGCAGGTACGCCGCCACGGAGCCGACCTTGGCCGACGTGCTGCGGGTCGCCGCGACCGTGTCGGCGACCTCGCTCCATTCGCGCATCGGAAGAGGGTACCCACTGGACGTGACGAGACCCGTCAGGGATGTTCGGCGCTGGGATAGCATCGGCACGCCCATGCGTCGCCGCGATCGCTCCGACTGGAACCCGCCCCACATCGAGGGCCGCCTCATCGAGCTGCGGCGGCACACGCCCGCGAACCTCCCCACGGTCCTGCGCTGGTACGCGGACCCCGAGATCGCGCGTCTCACGCGCTACTCCACGCGGCCGATGCCGACCGAGGAGGTGGAGCGGTTCTTCCAAGCCCGGCTCCTGTCCATGGAGTCGGTAGCCTATGGCATCCATCTCCGACCGTCAGGTCGGCTCGTGGGGCTCACCACCTTCAGCTCGCTCGACCCGGACAACGGCTCGGTGCTGTTCCACATCACCATCGGCGAGCGGGACGCGTGGGGTCATGGCTATGGCACGGAGGCTGCGCGACTGATGCTGTGGCTCGCATTCGAGCGCATCGGCTTGCACCGGGTGGGCCTGACGGTGTTCTCGTTCAACGAGCGTGCCATCCGGAGCTATCAGAAGGCAGGGTTCCGCATCGAGGGCCGGCTGCGCGAGGCGATCGTGCGCGACGACCGGCACTGGGACGAGATCCACATGGGAATCCTGCGCGATGAGTGGCTCGTCCGGGAGGCTTCGGTCTCCGCCGACGTCGGATCCGGCCACGGAGGGGACGGCTGAGCATGGCGAGCACGGGTCCTGCCGCGGACGCGGCGCGAGCCGAGGTCCGGGACCTCATCGCGGCGAAGGGCCATGCCGTCGACAACGCGCGCGCGGCGGCCGATCGGCTGGAGCGAGCGTTCGCCGACGGGGCGCTCGATCGGACCGCGTTCCTCGACCAGGCGCTGCGGGACCTCAGGGTGGCGCTCGAACAGGACGAGGGCCAGCGGCTGGGGGGCAAGAGCGCCGAGGCCTCCCGCTTCATCCTGCGCGCCATCGACCGCTCGCTCGACGAGGCGTAGCGAGTGCGGCCTCAGCTGCAGAGGGGATATCGGCGCGGCCCCGGCAGCCGCCGGAAGACGACCCACACCCCTGCCGCGTCGGACCGATAGTCGAGGCGGTCGCGTCCCACGAGCATCACGACCCCGGGCGTGGCGTTGATGAGGTCGCCGACCTCGTCCTCGGTGTCGATGGGCCCACCCGCGGCGTCCGCACCGCCGACCGGCTCCCAGAGGCTCCCGTCGACGTCGACCGGCGACAGCAGCCCGCAGTGGCCGAGCGCGAACTTGACGGTCTCGCCCTCGACCATGTCCCGGTGGCTCGACGGCCGTCCGAGGAACTCGCCCTGCATGACCAGGCCGGCCGGCAATGGCAGCGCGCCAGCGAACGGGTCGATGGTGGGGGTGGCCACGGGCGGAACCGACGCGGGCGGCCCGGGCGGCCTGGCGGCCCCGCAACCCGCGAGGGTCATGACGGCCAGGGCCAGCGCAGGCACCGAGGCGGAGGTCCAGCGTCGGGTCATGCCGTCATCATCGGGGCGTTCGGCAGGCACGTACACTGCGAACATGAAGCTCCTCGGGCGCCCCAAGGTCGACGACGACCAGCGGCGCCGCCTCCCGCCGGGCCAGTATCTGACCCAGAAGTGGCCCGTCCTGCACTACGGCTCGGTGCCCTCGACCGACCTCGCCACGTGGGACTTCCGCGTCTGGGGGGAGGTGGCGGAGCCGTTCACGCTCTCCTGGGACCAGTTCCGGGCCCTGCCGCGCACCTCCCTGGTCACGGACATCCACTGCGTGACGCGCTGGACGCGGCTCGACGCGAGCTTCGAGGGCGTGCCCATCCAGCGCATCCTGGAGCGGGCGCGGCCAACACCCGACGCCCGCTTCGTCCTGGCGCACGCCGAGCAGGGGTACACCGCGAACCTGCCGCTCGCGGTCCTCGATGACGATGACGTGCTGCTCGCCGATGTCGCCGACGGCGCGCCGCTGACGCCGGAGCACGGCTATCCGCTGCGCCTGATCGTGCCCAAGCGGTACTTCTGGAAGGGCCCCAAGTGGATCCGTGGGCTCCAGTTCCTGTCCCGTGACCAGCTCGGGTTCTGGGAGCGCTACGGCTATCACAACGATGCCGACCCGTGGCAGGAGCAGCGCTTCGCCGCCGGGTGACGCGCGCCGGCCTGGAATCAGGACGGCGGCGCTGGACGCGCCGCCGTTCGATGGTGCCGGGTGAGGGCGATCAGTGGCTGCAGCCGCCCGGGCTGCCCGCCGACTCCGCGGTGCGGAAGCTGCTGCCGCAGCCACAGCCGGAGACGGCGTTGGGGTTGTTGACGGTGAAGCCGGCGCCCATCAGCGTGTCGAGATAGTCGATCTCGGAGCCCGCCAGATACTGCGTGCTCTGCTGGTCGACATAGACCTTGATGCCGCGGCTCTCGACCGTGATGTCCTCGGGGGTCGGCTGGTCCTCCAGCATCATCCCGTAGCGGAAGCCGGAGCAGCCACCGCTGTAGACGTAGACCCGGAGGCCGGTCTGGGGATTCACCTCACCCGCGGTGAGTTCCTGGAGCTTGCCCGCGGCGGCCTCGCTGAGGACGACGAGGGGCGTGGCCTGCATGTCGGCCAGCGGCTGCGGCTGGGGGATCTCCCCGGTCGTGTCGATCATGTGCGTGGTGTCCTCCCGGGACGAACGTCGAGTGGCGGCGCCTTACGGTGTCTGCCGCGCCCCATCGTAGGCGCGGTCGAGGAATTCGGCAAGCATCAGGCCAGCTGGCTGGCGAGCACGAGCGACCCGATGACCACGATGAGGATCACGAGCGCCGTGAGCACGGTCAGCAGCACCCGGACCCATCCCGACCCCGTGGCCTGCGCGGCCCTGGGCTCCGAACCGCTGACGAGGGCCCACAGCTCGCCCTCGGATGCGTCCGGGCCCGAGGAGGCGGTGGGGGCGCCAACGGCGACGGCGCTCATCGCGACCGGCTCGGCGTATGGGCTCTGGAGCGTCTGGGCCACCGGGTTCGCACTCGGCTCGGCGGGGTCGCCCGGGACGCCCATCGCCTCCGGTGGCACCTCCGCCGCCTCGGCAGGGTCGCCCGGCCCCACCATCGTCCCTGGCGGCGCCTCCGCCGGCTCGGCGGGGTCGCCCGGTTCGGCCGTCGCCTCTGGGGGCGCCTCCGTCTGCTCCGCGGCGGTGAGCGTGGGGGGCGGAGCTGGATCCAGCGTTGCCGTCTCGGGCGAGGCGTCCGGCGGGGCCACGGTGGCGCCCTCCGTCGGGGCCCACGGCGCCACGGAGGCGACGAGGGCATCCCCCCACGGCGTGCTGACCATGGGGGTGCCCGGCGGCGAAGGGCTCGCGGGCGCCGCGGATGGCCAGTCGTTCGTGGATGGCTGGGCGTCGGGAGTCGGTGTGCCGCGTGCGGCGATGCGTGCCAGGAGGGCACTGGGCACCGGCGGGCGTTCGGTGGGCGGCGCGTCCGCCGCGTCCGCCGCGTCAGCTCGCGCGTCCGGCTCCGCCGCAGGGTCGACGGGCGGCCCGTCGACCGATGGCGGCTCCACGACGAACCCCTGTGACCGCAGCGCCTCCTCGAACCAGCGGCGATCGACGGCGGAGCCGCCGGCCGTCGGGGTCGGTGCACATGGGTCGGTCATGCGATCCGCTCGGGCGGCAGGTGCTCGACCACGGTCGCGATCCCCTGGCCGACCCCGATGCACATGGTGGCCAACCCATAGCGCCCGTTCGTCCGACGCAGGCCGTGGACCAGCGACGTCATGAGCCGGGCGCCGCTCATGCCCAGCGGATGGCCCAGCGCGATCGCCCCTCCGTCGACGTTGACCCGCGCCTCGTCGAGGCCGAGCTCGCGGATGCAGGCGATCGACTGGCTCGCGAATGCCTCGTTGAGCTCCACCAGGTCGAGGTCGGCCACCCCGATGCCGGCCCGCTCCAAGGCGCGCCGGGTGGCCGGGATCGGGCCCAGCCCCATGACGGCGGGCTCGACGCCGGCGACGGCCGTGCTGACGACGCGTGCGAGCGGTCGCAGGCCAGCCGATCGGGCCCGCTCGGCCTCCATCAGGACGAGCGCCGCTGCGCCGTCGTTGATCCCGGAGCTGTTGCCCGCGGTCACGGTGCCTCCCGGACGGAAGGCAGGTCGGAGCCGGGCGAGACCCTCCGCGGTGGTGTCCGGGCGAGGATGCTCGTCATGCTCGACCAGGACATCCGACCCGTCCCGCTGTGCGACGGGCACGGCCACCAGCTGCCCGGACAGGCGGCCATCCGCCATCGCCGCAGCAGCGCGCTGCTGGCTGACGAGCGCGAAGGCATCCTGGTCCTCCCGGGCGATATCGTTGCGATCGGCAACGTTCTCCCCGGTCTCACCCATGGAGTCGCTGCCGTGGCGCTCGGCGAGCCGTGGGTTGACGAAGCGCCAGCCCAGGGTGGTGTCCACCAGCGCGTGCTCGCCACGCTCGAACCCGGTCTCCGGCTTGAGCATCACCCACGGGGCGCGGCTCATGCTCTCGACGCCGCCTGCCACGAACAGCTCGCCATCGCCGACCATGATCGCATGGGCGGCCGTGTTGATGGCCTGGAGGCCCGACCCGCACAGCCGGTTGACGGTCTGGCCACCCACGCTCACCGGGAGCCCCGCGAGGAGGGCGGCCATCCGCGCGACGTTGCGGTTCTCCTCGCCCGCGCCGTTGGCGTTGCCGAGGATGACGTCGTCGATGTGCGCCGGATCCACGCCCGCCCGCTCCACGGCCGCGCCGATGGCGATCGCCGCGAGGTCGTCGGGCCGGACGTTCCGGAGTGCCCCGCCATAGCGTCCGATGGGCGTCCGGACGGCGCTCACGATCCACGCCTCGCGCAGGGGACGATGGGGGTCACGGGCCATGGCGGCGATCGTATCACCGGCTCCGGACCGCACCAGGATGACCCGAAGGTCACCTCGCGGTCCCACGCCCGCCAACCGCGCCTCGGGCTATCGGGAGCCGATGACGTCGAGGGAGCGCCAGAAGCCGAGGGCCGCTGCGTTGAGCAGCGCCGCGGCGCGCACCGTGACCACATGGTCGCAGCCGGGCGCGACCAGCAGGCGGGCGTCGGGCAGCTGTCGACGCAGGGCGACGGCGTGCTCCAGCGGCACCCACGGGTCGCGGTCGCCGCACGCCAGCAGGATGGGCAGCCGCGCCGCACGCAGCATGGTCGGCGCGAGGACGGGCTCATCCGCAGCGGCGACTGCCATGGCGCCCATGAGCCGGCGCCAGCCGCCCGGGCCCTGCACCGGGTCGTGCCGACGTTCGAGCTGACGCGCCCAAGCCGGATCCTCGCGCTCGATGCGGTCGGGGTCCATGGCTCGCCGGGCGATGCTCGTGCGCGGCTCCGGCTCGACGTCGATGCCCGCGATGAGGGCGCTGGCCAGCCGCTCGGGGAACCGCGTCGCGAACACGAGCGCGGTGAGGGCGCCCATGGAGAACCCGGCCACGTGGAAGGTGCCCAGGGCGAGCGCGTCCGCGAACGCGGCGAGGTCCTCCACCAGCGCGTCACGGGACCAGCCGCCGGACCCGTCCCAGCGCGTCCCCGCATGCCCGCGAGCGTCCAGCAGGTAGCACGTGAACGACTGGCGGAAGAGGGCCCGTTGGTGACCCCAGTCCTCGACGGCGGACGAGCTGGCGCCGTGCAGCAGCACCAGGGGCGGCCCCTCGCCCTCGACCGTGTAGCTCATGTCGAGCCCGTTGGCACGCACCAGCGGCACGTCAGGCTTCCCCCGGGTGACCCGCCTCGAGGTGCGAGACCACGTCCCGGAACTCGTCCCAGGAGCGGACATCCACCACGCCCGGTCGCGGCCGGTTCCATGGCGTCACCTGGCGGCACACGGTGCGGTCGGGACGCTCACGAGCCAGCGCCTCGATCTGGTAGGGGGAGTCGTCGAGGTAGACGTCGCACGACACGAGGTGCTTGGCGGCCTGGAAGTGGACCTCGCGCGCGACCACGCCATGGTCGGCGAGCCATGCGAGGGTGTCGCCGATGGCCCAGTCGAAGCGGGCGGTCACGATGACGATCCGGTGACGGGTGGCGAGGTCCGCGAGGGCGTCGAGCGCGCCCGGGATGGGCGGCAGGTCCCGGAACACGCTCCGGCCGTCCCCGCGCGCCCACTCCCAGAACTGTTCCATGGTGTCGAAGCCCGTCAGCCGATGCAGCTCGTCCCAGCCCACCACGTGGTCGGGGTGGAGTGCCGTCCCGAAGTCGCGGTTGTAGCGCTCGATCCAGCCCGCGTTGAAGTCGGCCACCACGCCGTCCATGTCGATGCCCAGACGCAGCAGCTCCGGTGAGTCGGTCAATCGGTCGCCCATGCCTAGAGCACCGGGTCGGCCAGGCCGGGCGACCCGAACAGGCGCTCATGGGTGGCGATGGCGTAGCGGTCGGTCATGCCCGCGACATAGTCGGCCACCTGGGTGACGAGGCCCGCGTGGGTGTCGCGGTACGAGGACGGGATCTGGTCGGGATGGGCCAGATGATGGTCGACCAGGCGGCGGATCACCCCGATCGCCTCGAGGTGGCGCCGCCGCTGCTCGGGCCCCAGGTAGATGCGCTCGAACATGAAGTCCCGCAGCTCGTTCATCACGGCAAGGGACGCCGCGTCCATGCGCACCTCGCCGACCTCGAGGGAGTTGGTGACGACCGCCCCGATCATGCCCCCGATCCAGGAGCTGCCCACGCCGCCGAACCGCTCGCCGATGGACGCCGGGAGGTCCTCCATGCCCAGCAGCCCGGCCCGGATGGCATCGAGGGCGTCGTGGGTCAGGTAGGCGATCCGGTCGGCGTAGCGGACGCACATCGCCTCCTGGGTGGCGGGCGGTGGCTCGATCTTCCACGAGTGGGCGCGGATGCCGTCGCGCACCTCCCACGTCAGGTTGAGGTCCTCGAGCACCTCGAAGATCCGCACGCTCTGCGCGGCGTGATGCCAGCCGCCCGACGGGAAGTACGGGGCGAGCGCCTCCTCGCCGGTGTGCCCGAACGGCGAGTGCCCCACGTCGTGGCCGAGGGCGATGGCCTCGGTAAGGCTCTCGTTGAGGGACAGGGCGGCCGCGATGGAGCGCGCGATCTGCGTCACCTGGAGGGTGTGGGTCAGGCGCGTGACGTAGTGGTCGCCCTCGGGGTCGATGAACACCTGCGTCTTGTGCTTGAGACGTCGGAACGCCTTGGAGTGGAGGATCCGGTCCCGGTCGCGCTCGAACGCGGTGCGCAGGTCGTCGGGCGGCTCCGGATGCGCCCGACCACGGCTGGCGGCCGACCGGAAGCCGGCAGGCGCCAGCCGTTCGATCTCCTCGGTCTCGCGGGTCTCGCGGGTTCGCAGGATGAAGCGCTGGGTGGGTTCGTCCATGTGGCCTATGACGAGCTGGTCTCGAGGGACAGGTACGGGTCGCGTGACACGCCCTCCGATGCCGGACGGATCGACGCGCTGCCCGGGCCATCGATGATGCGCCGGCGGACGCGTCCCGACACGGCGTCGATGAGGATGGTGGTCACGACCACCACGATGATGACCATGCCCGCCTGGCTATAGCGGCCGTATCGGATGTTCTCCTGGAGCAATGACCCCACGCCACCCGCGCCCACGAGGCCCAGCACCGCGGCGGCCCGGATGTTGATCTCGAAGCGATACAGCCAGAACGCCACGACCTCCGGCAGGACCTGGGGCAGCACGCCCCACCGCTGGACCTGGAGCGAGCTGGCGCCCGCGGCCCGGGCTGCCTCGACCGGCCCCCGGTCGATCGACTCGATCGCCTCGGCGGTCAGCTTGCCCAGGGTGCCCACGGAATGGACGCCGATTGCGAGCGCGGCGGGGAACGGGCCGAGCCCCGCGATGGGCACGAACACGACCAGCAGCAGCACCAGCTCCGGGATGGCCCGGATCGCGTCGAGGAGCACCCGGATCGCGGCACTCACGGGTCGTGGCGAGACGTTGTGCGCCGCGAAGAAGCCCAGGGGGAGCGACAGGACCGCGCCGATGAGCGTGCCCACCCACGCGATCTGGATCGAGAACCGCATCTGCTCCATGGCCGTGCCGACGTAGTCCCACGCGGGGGGCAGGAGCATGTCACCGAGCAGCGCGGCGAGGCTCCCGGGCAGGTCGGCGAGCCGCTCGAGCTTGAGGCCCATACCCACGGTCGCCCAGACGAACACGATGGCCACGCCCAGGAGCATCACGTCACGCTTGCGCCGCGACGGACGGATGGGCCGCGCCATGCGCGCGAGGCCGGTCACACCAGCCTCCGGCGCAGCGAGACCGAGACCAGCTCGATGAGCAGCACCAGCACGAACAGCTCCAGGACCACCAAACCCACGTTCTCGAAGTTGAAGGCGCGCATCTGGGTGTTGAGGGTCGTGCCCAGACCACCCGCGCCCACGATGCCCAGGACGGTCGAGGCCCGGATGTTGAGCTCGAACGTGTACAGCGCGAACGCGACGTAGTTGGGGAGCACCTGGGGCAGCGCGGCGCTGCGGACCATCTGCGTCCGGGTCGCACCGACGGCCCAGGCGGCCTCGATGGGACCCGTGTCCACCGCGTCGATCGTCTCGGACAGGAGCTTGGCGACGACGCCGATGTTGAACAGGATGAGCGCGAGGACCCCCGCCAGCGGACCCACGCCGACCGCGGCCACGAACACCACCGCGTAGAACAGGTCGGGCAGCGCGCGCAGCACGTTGAGCACCGATCGATCGAGGCCCAGGACCCATCGACCCGGCGACGTGACCCGGGACGCGAGGAACGCGAGCGGCAGCGCGACCGCGCAGCCGATGACGCAGGCCACCACCGCCATCTGGAACGTCTCGATGAGCGGACGAACGGTCTGGGGGAAGAACGCGAAGTTGGGCGAGAACAGCTCGCCCAGGATCTCCCGGCCGCGCGCCCAGTTGGCGGCGATCTTGGCGAGGTCGAAGCCGATGCCGATAGGCGGGGGCAGCACGCACCAGACGGTGATGACGATGCCCGCCAGGAGCATCAGCGCGGCGAACGGGGACCGGCGTGGACGTGCGGGACGGGCGGCTCGGCCCCCGATGGCGCGGGTCGCGGTCACGTGGGCGCGGCGCCCAGGACGTCGTCGTCGGTCAGGGAACGTCCGTAGATGTCCCGGAAGACGTGCTCGTCGGCGGCAGCGCCGGTGCCGTCATAGACCAGCTCGCCGGCGCGCAGCCCGATGACCCGGTCGCCATACGTCCGCGCGAGGTCCAGGAAGTGGAGGTTGACGATGGTCGTGATGCCCAGCTCGCGGTTGATTCGCTGGAGGTCGCGCATGACCTGATGCGAGGTGGGCGGGTCGAGCGACGCGACAGGCTCGTCCGCGAGGAGGATGCCGGGGCCTTGGGCGAGGGCGCGGGCGATGCCCACCCGCTGCTGCTGGCCGCCCGACAGGTCGGACGCCCGGACCCAGGCCTTGTCCACGATGCCGACGCGCTCCAGCGCCTCGAACCCCAGCTCGAGGTCCGCCGCGCTCCAGCGACCCAGCATCGCGCGCCACGTGGACGTGGCGTGGAGCCGGCCCATGAGCACGTTGTCCATCACCGAAGCGCGCTTGACCAGGTTGAAGCCCTGGAAGATCATGCCGACACCGGCCCGGATCTCCCGCAGCTGGCGGCCGGATGCGGTGGCGACATCCCGGTCGCCCACCAGGACCTTGCCGGAGGTGACCGGGACCAGGCCGTTGATGGCCCGGATGAGGGTGGACTTGCCCGCACCCGACAGGCCCACGAGGACCATGAACTGGCCGGCCGGGATGTCGAGGGTCAGGCCCTGGAGCGCACGGACGCCGCCCCGGTAGGTCACCGAGACGTCCTGGAACCGGATGCCTCTGGGGTGCGTGAAGGGCCGGCCAGCGGCCGGCCCTTCCGTGGTCGTGGTCAGCGGACTGCGGCAGCTACAGGCCGAGCTTGGCGGCAGCCTCCCGGACGACCTCCAGGGACGACAGGTCCGCGGGTGCGAACTTGCTGATGCGATAGATCGACGTCAGGACCGCGGAGCCCTCCTCGGTCTCGCCATAGGCGAGCAGGGCGTCGGTGATCTTCTGCTTGAGCGCCGGGTCGAGGTCGCCCGCCAGCGCCACGCCGTCGTTGGGGATCTCCGGCGACAGCGCGAACACCACGTTCCCCGACTGGTCGGTGCCACACGCCGCGACCGCGGCCGGCACCAGGCGAGCGTCGTTGAAGCTGACGCCCGCGAGAGCGTCCTTCTTGCACACGGCCGCGACCGACGCGTCATGGCCACCCGAGAACATCGCGGTGATCTCCGTGGTCGGCGCCGTGCCGCCCGCAGGGGTCAGGGCCGGGTCGCCGATGCCCGCGTTCATGAGCTGGACGTACGGGTAGATGTACCCGGATGCGGAGGTCTGGTCCACGAACGAGATGGTCGAGCCGGCCGGGATCTTGGCCAGCGCGTCCTCGGCGAGCGGCCCGGTGGTCGCGGTGTCCGCGCCGTTGCAGAAGCCGAGCGTCACGTCCTGGGGCACGTCCTCCTGCGACTTGGCGATGGTGGTCACCACGTCGGTCGAGCAGAAGGTGGCCGGGTCATTGGTCATCCACTGGGTGTGGTACGTGATCGAGCCGTTGCGCACGGACTGGAGCACGATGTCCGCGCCCGATTCATCCGCGGCCTGGACGAGCGCGAACGGCCCGAACGCACCGATGTCCGCGCCACCGGTGCCCATCGCCACGACGAGCGCGGTGTAGTCCGTGGGCACGAGGCTCTCGGTGGGGATGCCGATGGCCTGCGTGAGGTAGTCCGCGAGCGGCTGCGCGTTCGTGATGAGCACGTTCGCGTCGCTCGAGGGGACCAGGCCCAGGATCAGCTTGTCCGGGATCCGCCCGGTCGCTGCCGAGGGTGACTGGGCGAGGGTAGGCGCCGCGACGGCGGCGGCCAACATGGCCACCGCGGCGACGGACGAGGCGTATCGGCGACGGTTCACGACCGCTCCTCCCTTGTCGATGCTGGGTCGACTCCTCCGGACCCGCCACGGGGCCCTGGGGTCGATCGTAGCACCGGGTGGGAAGCCCTCAGCCTGTGCCGACTCAGCCGCCTGCGCCGACCGGTCCGGTGGGCCGGTTGTACCCCTCGGGCATGTTCGGCTCGTAGCGGAAGCCACCCGCGATGCCCGGCTCCGTCAGCTCGAACGGGTCGAGGATGGCGTCGAGCGCCTGCTGGTCGAAGATGCCCTTGTCCAGCACCAGCTCCCGGATGGTGCGACCGCTCGCGACCGCCTCCTTGGCGATGGCGGCTGCGAGCGCGTACCCGATGTAGGGCGCCAGGGGCGTGGCCATGGCGCTCGACTGCTCCAGCAGCATCCGGCAGCGCTCGACGTCCGCCTCGATGCCCGCGACGCACTCCACCGCGAACTGGCGGCAGCCCGTGGCGAGCACGGACAGCGCCTCGATCACCTCGTGGGCGATCATGGGCATCATCACGTTGAGCTCGAGCTGACCCCGCGAGGCGCACCAGGCGACCGCGGTGTCGTTGCCGATGACGTGATAGCAGATCATCGACAGGTTCTCGACCATCACCGGGTTGACCTTGCCGGGCATGATCGAGGACCCGGGCTGCTTGGCCGGCAGACGGATCTCCGCGAAGCCGGTGCGAGGCCCGGAGGACATGAGCAGCAGGTCCTCCATGATCTTGGCGAGGTCCACGGACAGGCCTCGGAGCGCGGCGGACATGTCGAGCATGGGTGCCATGGACTGGGTCGCCTGGACCAGGTGCTCCGCGGTGCGCAGCTGGAAGCCGGTCTGCTCGGATAGGTACTCGACCACGAGCCGGATGTACTCCGGCTCGGCGTTGAGCCCCGTGCCCACCGCGGTCGCGCCGATGTTCTGCTCCGCGAGGCCCTCCGCGGCGGCCAGGATCCGGGCGTGCGCGCGCCGGATGGTCAGTGCGTAGGCGGCGAACTCCTGGCCCAGCCGGATGGGCACCGCGTCCTGCATGTGGGTGCGGCCGGACTTGAGCACGCCGTCGAGGGCGACGCCCCGCTCCGCGAAGGAGTCCGCCAGCTCGGCCACGGCCGCCAGCGTCTCCTGCGCCCGGGCGAGCGTGGCCACGCGCATCGCGGTCGGGAAGGTGTCGTTGGTGGACTGCGCCATGTTGACGTGGTCGTTGGGGCTGACCACCGCGTAGTCGCCGCGCTGGCCGCTGCCCACGCCCTGCGTGGCGAGGATCTCGATGGCCCGGTTGGCGAGCACCTCGTTGGTGTTCATGTTGTGGCTGACGCCGGCACCGGCCTGGAACGGGTCGACGCGGAAGGCATCGACCAGGAGCGCCTGCCGTGCGCGCCCCTCCGGGGTGTCGGCGCCTGGGGCCAGCCCCAGGATCTCGTCCGCGGCGGCGACGATGGCGCCGGCCAGGTGGTCGGGCAGCCGTCCGGTGGCGTGGTTGGCGCGCGCAGCGGCCTTCTTGACCTGCACGGCGGCACGCACCAGCGCGATGTCCGGCCGACGACCGCTGATGGGGAAGTTGCGGATGGCCCGCTGGGTCTGGACGCCGAAGTAGGCGTCCGCCGGCACCTCCAGCTCACCGAGCGGGTCTCGCTCGAGACGGGTGGCGGCCTGGTGGTTGGTCGGTTGCGTCACTGGGTCCCCCGGTCGGTCGTGTCGGCGACGGCAGCGTCCTGCTTCGTGCCCGTCATCCGGCCCAGAGTCTAGGCCCGCTCGGGGCACGGGCGGTCTGCTACGATCGGTCGGCCCATGTCGGAGTCCCTGCCCGCCCCTGCCGCACCGACCGCGCCCGGGGTCGCCGCGCTGGTCGCGCTCGACGGCGCGGCACCGCCGCTCGAGGAGCTGTTCCGGTTCATGGTGGACGCGGAGCTGCGGGTCCGCACCCTGCGCATGCGCATCCTCGAGCAGACCATGACCGCGCGTGGCGAGACCGAGGTGACCCACGACGTCCTGCTCCGTGACGATGGTCGCGCGCGCGTCACCCGACGTCGGTCCGCGGACGCCATGAGCCGCGACTACGACGTCTGGTCCACCGACGGCAGCACCGTCACCACGTACGACGCGCGGAGCGAGCGAGCCAGCGTCCGTCGCGCGCATGCCACGCCCGTGGGCGTGACCGCCGAGGACCTGCCGCGCTACGCCCAGGTCCGACCGGCTCGGACGCGCCTGCCTGCCGACTCGGTGGTGGACGCGTTCGTCCATCCCAACGGGTTCATCCGCAACGTGGTGCTGACCGGGGTCGTGACGCTCGCCGGGAGCACCGTCCTCAACGGCCGCGAGACGTTCCTGCTGCGCCTCCAGCACCCGCGGTCCACCTACGTCCTGACCGACCGCCCGGATCGCTGGGTCGACGTGGGGGTCGACCGGCAGACGGGCTTCCTGACGCTGCTCGTGGAGCACATCGGGGACACCGTGACACGGCACGCGGAGGCGGTGTCGCTCGAGACCGACGCGCCCATCCCCGACGATGCCTTCGTGGTGCACCTGCCCGGGAACGTCCGCCGAATCTACTGAGCGGATGACCCCCGAGCGCGTGGTGCGCTGTCCGTGGGGCGAATCGAGCCCCCACATGCGCGACTACCACGACCAGGAGTGGGGACGCCCGGTCCACGACGACCAGCGGCTGTTCGAGATGCTGTGTCTCGAGGGCGCGCAGGCCGGGCTCTCGTGGGACTCCATCCTGCGTCGCCGGGACGGGTATCGGGCCGTGTACGAGGGGTTCGACGCCGCGGTCATGGCGGGCTGGGACGACGACCGTCAGGCGTCCGCGCTCGTGGACGACCGAATCATCCGCAACCGCGCCAAGGTGGCCGCGTTCCGGGACAACGCGCGCGCCACGCTCCAGGTCCGGAGCGCGTTCGGCACCTTCGATGCCTACCTGTGGCGGTTCGTGGACGGCCAGCCGATCGTCAACCGCCCCGTCCGTCAGGAGCTCATCCCGACCCAGAGCGCCGAGTCCCTCGCGCTCAGCAGGGACCTCCGGACGCGTGGCTTCCGCTTCGTGGGGCCGGTCATCATGTACGCCTACATGCAGTCGGTGGGCATGGTCGACGACCACGTCGCGGACTGCTTCGTCCGACCCTGAGCGACGCGCCCGTCCGAGCGCCGCGTCGTATGACTCCGATCGACCGGTGAGCAGGGCTGGACATCGTTCGTTCGGGCAAGCACCATGCGCGCATGGGCAAGAAGGACGGCAAGGGCAAGGGCAAGGGACGCAAGGGCAGGGGCGAGGGCGAGCCACGCCTGCCGCTGGATGCCACCGACGCGGCCCCCGACCCAGCGCTGGTCGCGCAGCGGCTGACCAGCATCACGCTCCACCTGCTGCGCAGGCTCGCCCGCGAGGAGCAGGTGACGGGCATCAGGCCCGCCAGGCTCTCGGCCCTCGCCACCTTGTCGACGGACGGCCCGACGACGCTCGGGGGCCTCGCGCGTCGCGAGCGCGTGACGGCGCCCTCGATGACGCGCCTGGTCCATGCGCTGGAGGCGGATGGCCTCGTGGAGCGGGTGCCCAGCGCGACCGACGGGCGCGAGGTGGGCGTCCGGATCACGCCAGCCGGCGAGCGGCTCCTCGCCGACCGCGGCAACTCTCGTGCGGCGGCGGTCGCGGGATGGCTCCGACCGCTCGATGACGGCCAGCTGCGCATCGTGGACGCGGCGGTGGCGCTGCTCGAGGGCAGCCTCAAGGACGCGGGGTGACGGGCGACCTGGGCGACGGCACGCTCGTCCGGCGCCCGGATCCGGCACGATGCTGGCCGACCTGGCTGGCGCTCCTGGTCGCGGCGGCGCTGCTCACCTGGACCGGCACCCCGCCCACGATGGTCGCGGCGTGCCTCCTGGTGGTCGTGGCCACGCTCTGGCCTCGCTCCGCTTCGCCATCCAGCCCATGGCGGTTCTGGTGCTCATGGGCGCGGGGCTCGCGCTGCGCGCCGCAGCGGTGGGCGGCGGCTGGTCGGACGTGATGCTGGTGACCGACGCTGCCATCCGCACGATGCTCGCGGGTGCTCTCACATATGGCATCGGGTATCAGGAGTCGATCCCACCCGGCGCGCCGTTCGCGTACGGCCCCATCGCCCTGCTGTGGTACCTGCCGGCACTCGGCGGGCCTGGGCGCATGGAGACGCTGCTGACGATGCTCGTCGTGGTGGTCCTCGCCATCCGCGGCCGCCCGCTGGGCCTCTGCCTCTATGCCACCCTGCCGCCCCTGCTGGTGACCGCCACGGACGGCTCGAACGACACGAGCGCGGGCGTCCTCATCCTGGTCGCGCTGCTGGTCGCCCAGCGCTCGCCGGTCGCGGGCGGGATGCTCCTCGCGGTCGCCACCGCGTTCAAGCCCTACGCGGTCGCATGGCTGCTGCCGCTGCTGGCCTATGGGGGCGTCGGGGGCACCTTGGCCGCGTTCGCCGTCGGCAGCGCCATCGCGTGGGGTTGGGCGGTGCTGGCGTGGGGTCCACGCCCCATCCTGGACAGCCTCGCACAGGCCGAGGGGGTGCACGCCGTCCCCTACTACTCGCTGGCCTGGGTCGCCCAGGACCTGTGGCGGATGCCAGACACGGCGTGGTCGGTGCTGCGCTACGCACTCGGCCTCCTGGTCGCGGCAGTCGGCTGGCTCGAGGTGCGGACCGCACGCTCCTTCGTGATCGCGGGGTGCGCGGTGTTCGTGGTCACGCTGTACGCCGGGTGGTGGTCGACCTTCGCGTATCTCGCCGCGCTCGCCCCGGTCGTGTGCTGGCATCTGGACGACTGGCTGGGCCTGGGTGACCTGCGGGTCCGATGGCCCGGCGACCCGGTGGGTCGGCTGACCCAGTGGGTGGACGCTCGCTGGCCGGTGCTGCGTCCGTGGCCGCCCATGCGACTCCCAGCCGCAGGGAACCCCTGACGCCGGGCCGATCCCTCGGCATGGGATCGCCAGCCGGGTGTGCGGACCAGTGCGATCGACGCCCGGCCCTCGTCGGCCGTATCCTTGGCATGCAAACGACTACGGGAAGCGATGAGGCGCAGCCCCGCGATTCGGTCGCCGGAGGGGCTCGCGGAGCAGTGGCGAGCCCGGTCCCGTCCGTGTCGTGTCACGATCGGGGTGTCATGCGCGCCGTGCCATCGACCCGCGCCGCCTCCACTCGCGTCTGGCGACTGCTGGCCGTCGCCCTGCTCGGGGCCGCCCAGCTGTTCGACTACGTGTCCTTCATGGTGATGGTCGAACGCCATGGCCTCGGCGCCGAGCTCAACCCCATCGTGGTGACGCTGCATCGCACCGGGGATGGTGGGTCTGACCGTGGTCAAGGCCGCCGCGGTCGTGTTCCTCGCCTCGACCGCGACGCTGCTCATGCCGCGGCGCCCGGGCGTCGCCTTCGCCGTGCTCGTCGTCGGGATCATCCTGGGCGTGGCCGGGGGCATGTCGAACGTCATGACGCTCTAGCAGCGTCCGACGCTCAGGCCCCGGGGTGCGACGGCTCCCCGGGCGGTTCGACACCCCGGCCCACGACCCAGTCCCGAAGCGCCCACCGCGTCGTGTCCAGTCCCACGGAGGCCCAGGGGATGGCATCCGCCGCGAAGGAGCGGACCTCGAGCGCCTCGTCGGTGGGCTGCGCCTCGCCGCCCACGATGATGGCCTCGTAGGCCACCACGACGACCGCCGAGCTGGGCTGGGAGTAGAGGCCCACGATGGACGTGGGGACCACGTCGAGACCGGTCTCCTCCAGCGTCTCTCGGACGGCCCCCTGGATGGCCGTCTCGTCGGCCTCGAGGAAGCCGCCCGGCTGCGCCCAGGTGCCGTAGGCCGGCTCGATGGCGCGTCGCAGCAGCACCAGCTCGCCGGTGTCGGTCACGGGCAGCGTGGTGACCACCAGCCGCGGGTTGACATAGGCGATGAAGCCGCAGGCGCCGCACACGAGCCGCGCACGATGCTCGCCCGGCACCTCGCCCAGGTCCAGCCGGGAGCCGCATCGGGAGCAATAGCCGAGCATGGACCGGACCCATCCCGGCACCCGGTCCACGAAGCCATCGAGCGGCAGCGCGGCACCCGGGTCCTGGAGCGGCCGGGCCCGATCGCTCACGTCAGCCGGCGACCAGGGCCGCGAGCATCACCACGACGGTGGCCCCAGCAGCTGCCACGAGCACCACGACCCACACCACCCGAAACCATGCCGTGCCGGCATGCACCGGCATCCACGCACGCACCGAGCGGGCGATCCGGACGATGGCATCCACGGTGACCGCCAGCAGGCACGCGCCACCGACGAGGACCGGGATGCGCACGAGCCATGACGAGAAGGGCGACCCGAGCTCGAGGGCCATGATGGCGATGACGCCACACACGAGGGCCACGATGGACACGTAGATGAACGAGTCCCGCAGCGGCGTGGGCTGCTCCTCGGAGACCCGGCTGGGGACGAGCGGGCGACCCTGGACGTCGAGGCGCTGGGGACGCTCCTGGCGGTCCAGCGCCGGGCCCACGGTCACGAGGTCGTCGGGGTCGGTCATGTCACTCGCCCTGGGCGCGGGTGAAGCCCTCCTCGGACCCGAACATGGTCAGCTTCTGGGCATCCATCCAGCGATAGCGCTCGGAGACCCGGCCCAGCAGGCCCAGGATCTCGGCGTCGGTCACGCTGGCGCCGGGCGTCGCCGCCGTGAAGCGAGCGCTCCACCAGCCCACGCCATCGATTCGCGCCGAGCCGGCCGGCCACGCGATGGTGCCGCGGCTGGTCACCGCGGCGAGATGGAAGTCGGCGCCTGCCGCGGTCCGGAGATGGCCGCCCAGCGTCTCCGGGGCCTGGTCGCTCTCGATGTACACGTCCACGCCGATGGTCTGGGTCGCGACGGCGCGCTCGGCATGGCCGACCAGCGCGGGCGTGGCTCGGGGGCATCGCGGGGAGGGTCCGCTCCTTGGCGTAGCTCAGCTCCGGCGTGCGTCCCAGGTTGCCGATGACCGCATCCGCGAAGCCGCTGGTGGAGGTCGACTGCTCCACGTCACCCTGCTGGCGCGCGACGTCGAGCGTCACCGCCCGCCCTTCGCCGAGGGTCAGCTGGTTGACCGCGTCCTCCACCCGCTGCGCGGCGCCATGCTCGCCGAGGTGCCGCAGCATCATCACCGAGCTGAGGATGAGCGCCGTCGGGTTGATGACGTTCCTGCCGGCGTACTTGGGTGCGGAGCCATGGACCGCCTCGAAGATGGCCACGTCATCGCCATAGTTGCCAGACGCCGCGAAGCCGAGCCCGCCCACCAGACCGCTCGCCAGGTCGCTGATGATGTCGCCGGCCAGGTTGGTGGTGACGATGACGTCGAACTGCGCCGGGTCCTTGGCCATCTGGTGCGCCACGTTGTCGATGATCAGGTGCTGGTGGGCGATCTCCGGGTACTCCGCCGCCACCTCCTCGCCGATGCGCTTGAACATGCCTTCGGTGAGCTTGAGGATGTTGGCCTTGGTGGCCACGGTGACCTTGCTGCGGCCCTCGCGCCGGGCCAGCTCGAAGGCGTACCGGATGATCTTCTCGGAGCCCTTGCGGCTGATGATCTTGAGGGCGACCGCCACGTCGCGGGTCTCGAGGTACTCCACGCCTGCGTAGAGGTCCTCGATGTTCTCGCGGACCACGATGAAGTCGACGCCCTCGCCCGCGTAGCGCGTGGGCACGCCCGGGATCTGGCGGGCCGGCCGGATGTTGGCGTAGGTCTCGAACAGCTTGCGGAGCGTCACGTTGGCGCTCTTCTCGCCAAAGCCCACGGGCGTCTCGAGGGGTCCCTTGAGCGCGACCTTGGTGCGCGCGATGGAATCGGCGGTCTCGCGAGGGACGCCCGTGGTGTCGCCGCGCTTGAAGACCTCGGCGCCAGCCTCGGCCTCCTCCCAGGTGATGTCGACGCCGGCGGCATCGATGATGCGGCGCGTGGCCGCGGTGATCTCCGGGCCGACGCCGTCGCCGGGGATGAGCGTGACGCGATGGGACATGGGTGGGCGGGGCCTCCGGTGCCGTTCGTTCGAGCCTGCCAAGGGTACCGGACGAGCAGTCGAGACCGCGCTGCTACCAGATGGTCGCGACCGCGTAGCGCGCGATGTCGGGATCGCGGGTGACGATCGGGCAGCCGAGGGCCTGCGCCTGCGCCACCAGAATCCGGTCGAACGGGTCGCCGTGATGACGCGGGAGTCCGCCGGCCGTGATCGCGTCATGGAACCCGACGGGCACGCGCTCGATGCGCTGACGCTCGACCTCAGCCTCGACGTCGTGGATGGTGACCGGCAGGCGCAGCCGACCTCGTGCGAGCTTCGTCGCGATCTCCCAGGCGCATGCGGCGCTGAGCAGGAGCGCGCTCTCGGGGTCGAGGATGATCGACCGTGCCCGCGACGACAGGCGCTGGTCGTCGGTCATCCACCACAGGAAGGCGTGCGTATCCAGGAGCGCCCTCATGTCGACTCGCTCGGGTCGCCCGGTTCGCCGAGCCCGTACCCGGGGAGCTCGAACTCCGGCAGCGGGTCATCGAAGTCATCGGACATCCAGACCTTGCCCTTCCAGAGCCCGGGGACGCGTGGCGTCCGTGCAGGGTCGACGTACGGCACCAGCATCGCGACCGGCGTGCCGGCACGTGCGATCACGATCTGCTCGCCACGCTCGACGCGCTCGAGCAGCTTCGACAGTTGGGTCTTGGCCTCGTACACGTTCACCTGGTCCACGCACCGATGCTAGGTTGGTCAACCAGCCTGGTCAAGCAGCGCGTCCTCCGCAGGCTCGTCGTCCCGGTCGTCAGGGACGATGCCGTCCCACGCCGGAGGGTCGTAGTCCCGCCGGTCCCGCCCCGACTCCCAGGCATCTCGGATCGCCCAGTCGACCGCGGCCTCCCAGCGCTCGTGGGCATCCCAGTCGGTGGCAGCGGTGCCGACGTGCTCACGATGGGTGACCAACCCCATGCGCCGGAGCACGGCGCCGACCGGCTCCCGGAGACCCCGCAGCAGGGCAGGCGCGCTGCCGGCAAGCTCGAGCACCAGCTCGTCGACCCGGACGGGCTCGGTCGGGTCTCCCTGTGACCAGGCATCGAGGACACGGCCGGCGACCGCCTCCGCCAACGAGTAGTCGGTCGCGCCCGGGTCGCGCCACCCGGTCACCGGCTCGAACGTCAGCGACCCCTCCGCCACGACCACCCGGAGCATGTCACCGGGTTGGAGCGACCGCGCCAGCACATACGGGATGGCAAGGAACCGGTCCGGTGCCGCGTGGTGGCGGTCCAGCCGGCGGTCGCGGACCCAGCCGTAGTCGATGACGCCGGGCAGTGGTCCGGACCGCCGCCACGACGGACGCTCGACGAGGCGTGCCAGCACCGAGAGGTCGGGGTCCATGCGGATGGCCGCCCGCCATCGCTCGAGGCGGCTGATCCGATGGAGCAGCACCGCGCCCTCGAGCGCCGCGACGCGGTCGAGCCAGCGGCCATCCATCAGCTGGAAGGCACGCGGCTCCTGCCTGACCGCGTCCAGGGCCGCGTTGGTCGGGTCGCGGGCCGTGGTGGCCCCCATGAGGGCGAGCCGGCGACCCAGCTCCTCGATGTCGAGCGGCCCGTGCTGGCGCAGGATGGCGATGGTTCCCTGGGCACGCCTGGCGCGCATGGCGACCTCCGGTCATGGCCGGCGGGTCGTGGACGAACCCATGGTGGCACGCCGCTCCTTACCAGCGGCTT
Source organism: Chloroflexota bacterium (assembly GCA_046328155.1). Taxonomy (GTDB): domain Bacteria; phylum Chloroflexota; class Limnocylindria; order Limnocylindrales; family CSP1-4; genus JAFMJV01. The sequence goes on along the minus strand of JAXLXC010000027.1, from coordinate 8,550 downwards.
ATGCCACCAGCGGCTTATGCCAGGCGGACCTCGTTGCTCGGGTCCGCGAGGACGGCCTCCGTCTGGGCTGCGCGACGTGCGGCGAGCCGCTCCGCGAGACCGTCATCAGCCAGCGCGAGGATCGCGGCCGCCAGCAGGGCGGCGTTGGTGGCGTTGCCGATGGCCACGGTCGCGACCGGGATCCCCCGGGGCATCTGGACGATGGAGAGCAGCGAGTCCAGCCCACCCAGGTCCGCGGTGGGGATGGGCACGCCGATCACGGGCAGCTGGGTCTTGGCCGCCAGCATCCCCGGCAGGTGGGCGGCGCCGCCGGCACCCGCCACGATCACCCGGATGCCGCGTCCCGCCGCGGTCTCCGCGTAGCGGAACAGGTGGTCGGGGGTCCGATGGGCCGAGACGACGCGCAGCTCGGATGGGACGCCCAGCTCGTCCAGGACGGCCACGGCGGCCTCCAGGACCGGGAAGTCGGAGCGGCTGCCGCCCACGATGCCCACCACGGGGCGCGTCGGGTCGGGTCGGGCGGGTGTCTCCACGGGAACGATGCTAGGCCATCCAGGACAGGCGTTCGAGCGCCATGTGCGCCCGGGCGAGCGCGTCCTGCGTCGTCTCGTCGGCGGCAGCCAGCGCCGTCAGGTGGCCCATCTTGCGGCGGTCCACCACGTCGCGCTTGCCGTACAGGTGGAGATGCACGGCGTCGTCCGCGAGCGCGTCCGCGACACCCGCCAGCCGCGCCGGACGTCGGACGCCGTCGCCCAGGATGTTGACCATGGCGGCCGGCGCGAGCGGCTCGGACGACCCCAGGGGGAGCCCGCAGATGGCGCGGATGTGCTGCTCGAACTGCGAGGTCGCCGCCGCATCCAGGGTGGCGTGGCCGCTGTTGTGGACGCGAGGCGCGAGCTCGTTGACCACCAGCGAGCCGTCCGCCAGCAGGAACAGCTCCACGGTCAGCACGCCCACCAGCTCCATGGCGCCTGCGAGCGTGGCGCCGATCGCGTTGGCCGCCTCGATGACCGATGCCGGGACCGCGGCCGGCCACTCGCTCGACACCAGGATCCCCTGGTCGTGGACGTTCCGAGCCAGGGCGAAGGGCCGATACTCGCCATCGAGCCCACGCGCACCCACGACCGAGAGCTCGGCGCGGAACGGGACCTCGCGCTCCAGCAGCGCCGCGTGCCCCGAGGACCGGCCGAGGTCCATCCAGACCATCCGACGGTCACGGGTCGTCGCGATCCGCACCTGCGAGCGACCGTCGTAGCCGCCGAACGCGGCCTTGAGGCGAGCGGGCGCACCGACCGCGTCGAGCGCCGCATCGAGGCCCTCGTCGTCACCCACCGTCACCTCGCGCCAGGGCGCCACGGTGACACCCTGGGCCACGACGAACCGACGCTCCGCGAGGCGGTCCTGGGTCAACCGGAGGGCACGCGCGCCAGGCCGCACCGGCACGCCAAGCGCCTCGACGGCATCCACGAGACCGGGCGCGACATGCTCCAGCTCGTAGGTCACCACCTCGCACCCGCGCGCCATCCGCAGCGCGGCCTCCAGGTCGTCGTAGCCACCCACCTCCACATGGTCCGCGACGACCGCGCTCGGGCAGCCCGGGTCTGGGTCCAGCACGCGTATGCCGTAGCCCATCGCCCGTGCCGCCATGCCCAGCATCCGGCCCAGCTGGCCGCCGCCCAGGATGCCGATGGTCGCGGGCGGCAGGATGGCGTGCGGCTCGGCGGGGTGCTCCATGCAGCCAACTGTGACCCATCCGCGTCTCGCTCCGCTAGGGTTGCCCGATGACCGGCGCGATCCCCCTGCTCATCGACTGCGACACGGGCATCGACGATGCCCTGGCGCTGCTGCTGGCGTGCGCCTCGCCCGAGGCCGATGTCCGGGTGGTCACGTGCGTCGCCGGCAACGTGGATGCGCACCAGGTGGCCATCAACACGCGGGCCGTGCTGGAACTCGCCGGTCGACCCGACATCGAGGTGGCGCTGGGCCGCGAGGTGCCCCTCCTGCGGACCCTCCAGACGACGCCCGAGACCCACGGCGGCGAGGGGCTGGGCGACGCCCGCCTCCCGCCGCCCCGGGCCGCCCTGTCGCCGCGCCATGCTGCCGACGTGATCGTCGCCGAGGCCACGGCGCACCCCGGCGAGCTGACGCTGCTCGCGCTGGGGCCCATGACCAACCTCGCGGTCGCCGTCCTCCGCGAGCCCCGCCTGCCGAGGCTCCTGCGGCGGCTGGTGCTGATGGGCGGGGCCTATGGCGCAGCCGGCAACACCACGCCAGTGGCCGAATGGAACGTGGCGGTCGACCCCGAGGCCATGGCCGTGGTGCTCCGTGCCTGGGCGCCGGACGGTCCCATGGCGTGGGGTGATGACGCGCCGCCCCTGCCGCTGGCGTTGGGTCTCGACGTCACCGAGCAGGCCCGCTTCCTGCCTGAGCACCTGGGTCGTCTCGCGGCTCGGGCGGGGTGCGGGCCCGACGGGACGCCCCGGGGCGGTGGTCCGCGCAACCCGGTCGTCGGGTTCGTGGCGGACGCGCTGGGGCACTACTTCCGGTTCCACGAGCGGTTCGACGGCTTCCGGGGTGCGTTCATCCACGACCCGCTGGCGCTCGCCGCGGCGCTGGACCCCACGCTGGTGTCCACGCGCCCGCTCGCCGTGGAGGTCCACCTGGGCGGCATCGCCGATGGCCAGACCATCGCCGACCGGCGCGACCACTGGGGACGACCACCCAACCTGGATGTCGCGGTGGCCGCGGACGTGCCCGCCTTCGTCGATCGGTTCATCGAGCGCGTGGGGGGGCTGGCGGCGAGCCGGTCTGGCGTGGCAGGCTAGAGGGCGACGCTACACGGCGCATCACGCCCGGATGCGCGGGGATCGTGGCGTCCGATGACGGGAGGACCGAGGGTGAGCCAGACCAGGGTGCGGGTGGGCGGTGGCATCGCCGCGTTCATCGTCGCCGCCGCCGTGGGCGTCTTCCTCGCGGGCGGGTTCCAGTCCGTGGACCAGGTCGACCCGGTCACGGGCGGCAACGTCACGGGCGCCAACGCCTTCGCGCTCATCCTGGCCATCGCCGTCGTCATCGGGTTCGTGGTGTATGCCCTGATCGAATGGCGTCAGACCGGGCGGGTCGACTCCATCTCCCGCCAGTTCGACACCCGGACCATCGTGCTCATGCCCCTCGCCATCGCCTTCAACATCATCCTGGGCCAGGCCGTGGCGTCCGCGCTCAAGATCCCGATCTACCTCGATTCGATCGGCACGATCCTGGTGGGCGCGCTTGCCGGGCCGATCCCGGGTGCCCTCACCGGGCTCCTGTCCAACCTCCTCTGGTCATACGTGGTGCCGCCGCCGCTCAACAGCCCGATCGCTGGTGCGTTCGCCATCGTCGCCGCGATCATCGGTCTGCTTGCGGGCACCTACGCCCGGCTGGGCTGGCTCCGACCACGACCGGACACGCCGACCCAGAAGCTGGTGCTGGGAGGCGGCATCGCCATCGCGCTCATCGTGGTCATGGCCGTGCTGGCGTACCTCGGCTACACGAGGTTCATGGGCGACGTCAACCTGACGCCGTCGAACGACAACACCATGTTCGTGATCCTGGGCTGGCTCGCGATCCTGCTGGTGGTCGGCACGGTCATCGGGCTCATCGCGCTCCTGGCCATCAAGCGCGACCTGACCGCGGCGTACGTGGTCGTGATGGGCGTCATCACGGGGCTCGTCGCGGCGGCGGTGAGCGCCCCCATCAGCGCCAACGTGTTCGGGGGCGTCACGGGCTCGGGCACCGACTTCCTGGTCCTCGCCTTCCGGCAGGCGGGCAGCGACATCCAGGCCGCCACCTTGGGCCAGGGCTTCATCTCCGACCCCATCGACAAGGTCACGACCTTCTTCGTGGTCTACATCATCCTGGGCGCCATGGCCATCCGCACCAAGGCACGCTTCCCGCAGGGCGAGTACCTCGTCGCCCGCGCGACGGGGCAGGGGCAGCCCTGACCACGACCACGGAGCCCGGTCCCCGAGGCCTCCCGGACTGGCTGATCCCGGTCCCCCCGAGCGGGTTCCATGCCCTCAACCCGCTGACCAAGCTCATCCTGGCCACGGCGGTCGCGGTCGACGCCGTGATCGTCGGTGGCGTCGTCGTGCCGCTCGCGCTGCTCCTGGTGGGCGTGCTCCTGCCAGCCGCGTGGGCCGGGGTGGTGGGTCGCCTCCTGCGACTGACCCTGCTGCTGAGCCTGCCCATCGCGGTGAGCAGCCTGCTCATCAACGTGTTCTTCTTCCCGGGCGGGCCGGACGTCCTGCTCCGGATCGGCCCGGTCGCGGCGACCCGCGAGGGCGTGGGCTTCGCGGTCGAGGTGCTGGTGCGGATCCTGGCCATCTCCGGTGCCATCGTCCTGTTCTACCTCGCCACCCGCCCATCGGACCTGGTGGTGGACCTCGAGCGGCGCGGCGTCTCGTCGCGGGTCGGGTTCGTCATCAGCTCCACCGTCCAGGTGCTGCCGGGCATGGTGGACCGAGCCACGACCATCACGGCGGCACAGCGGGCACGTGGGCTCGACACGGAGGGCAGCGTCCTCCGGCGCGCCCGCGGCGTGCTGCCGCTGGTGGGCCCGGTGGTCATGGGCGCGCTCGGCGAGGTCGAGGAGCGCACGCTGGCCCTCGAGGCGCGGGGCTTCACCCGACCCGGTCGTCGGACGCTCCTGTGGAGCCCGACCGATACGGCCCCGGAGCGTCTGGTGCGTTGGCTGCTGGTCCTGAGCGTCCCGCTCGCGGCCGTCGTGCGGGCGTCCGGGCTGCTGGCCGGGGTCGCCTGATGCTCCGCCTCGAGGGCGTGGCCTATCGCTACGCGGGCGCCCAGGCCGAGTCGATCCGCGGCATCGACCTCGGCATCGACGAGGGTGAGGTGGTCGGACTGGTGGGGGCCAGCGAATCGGGCAAGAGCACGGTGTGCCTGGTGGCCGCCGGCCTCGCGCCCCGCACCATCCGAGGAACGCTCACGGGCCATCTGACGCTGGATGGCGAGTCCGTCGACGGGTGGCCGATGCATCAGCTGGCTGGGGTCGTCGGGACGCTCTTCCAAGACCCGGCCGCGCAGATGTCGGGCGTGTGCGGGAGCGTCTTCGAGGAGGTCGCGTTCACGCCCATGAACCTCGGCCTGCCCCGTGACGAGGTGCTCCAGCGCACCTGGGCGGCCTTGGACGACCTGCGCATCGCCGATCTCGCGCAGCGGGAGCCCGCCCGGCTGTCGGGTGGGCAGATGCAGCTCGTCGCCATCGCCGGGCTGCTGGCGATGCGGCCCCGGTACCTGGTGCTCGACGAGCCGACCGCCCAGCTCGACCCCGCGGGCACGCGACTCGTCGGCGAGGCGGTCGCGCGCCTCGCGGCCGGAGGCGCCTCCATCCTCATCGCCGAGCAGAAGGCGGACCTGCTGGCGGAGGTCTGCGATCGGGTCGTGGTCATGGACGGCGGTCGGATCCTCCGGGCCGGCCCCGCCACGACCGTCCTTGGCGACCCCGGCCTGGCCGACCTGGGCATCGTCCCTCCGGCGCCGGTCATGCTGCGCCGTGCGGTGACGGACGCCGGGCTCGACCCGGGGATCGTGGACGAGGCGTTCGCGTGACCGCGATCGCGATCGAGGGGCTGGCCCACGTCTACCCGGATGGCGACGTGCGGGCGCTGGATGGCGTCGACCTGCGCATCGAGGCCGGCGAGGCGGTCGCGCTCGTCGGCCAGAACGGGAGCGGCAAGTCCACGCTGGTGCGGCATCTCAACGGCCTGCTTCGGCCCACGCAGGGGCGCGTGCTGCTCGATGGGCGCGAGACCCGCGACCAGACGGTCGCGCAGCTCGCGCGGCAGGTGGGGCTGTGCTTCCAGGACCCGGACCAACAGGTGTTCTCGGGCAGCGTCCGCGCCGAGGTCGCGTTCGGGCCACGCAACCTGGGGCTGGGCGGCGCGGAGCTCGACCGTGCGGTGGGCGCCGCCCTCGCGGCGGTGGGCCTGGCGGACGAGGCCGGCACCAACCCCTACGACCTGGGCTACTCGCGTCGCAAGCTCCTCGCCACGGCGTCCGTCCTGGCCATGGGCACGCCGGTGGTGGTGCTGGACGAGCCGACCACGGGGCAGGATGCCCGGGGCGTCGCGCACATCGCGGACATCGTGCACGGGCTGGCCACGGAGGGTCGCACGGCGATCGCCATCAGCCACGACATGGCGTTCGTCGCGGAGCACTTCGCGCGGGTCGTGGTGATGCGGGCCGGGACCATCGCCCTCGACGGCAGTCCCGGCGAGGTGTTCGCGGAGGCGGCGTGGCCGACGCTCGCGAGCACCTATCTGGAGCCGCCCTACGCCGCCCTGGCGGGGGCGCGTCTGGGCCTCGGGTCCACGCCCACCATCGGCTCGGTCGTGGACGCGCTCCGGGCGAGGGTCTCCGCCTGAGCGAGCCGCTGCTGCTGGGCATCGACGACGGCACGAGCGGCGTCAAGGTCGCGGCCTACGACCTCGATCTGCGCGTGGTGGCGCGCGCCCACCGCCCCGTGACGCTCCACCACCCACGACCGGGCTGGGTGGAGCAGGACGGCGCCGAGGTCCTGGCGGCGGTGGTCGATGCCGTCGCGGAGGTCCTGGGCGCCACGGACGGCGAGGTCGTGGCGTGCGGCCTCGACCACCAGGGCGAGTCGGTGCTCGCCTGGGATGGCGCCACCGGGCGACCGGCAGGACCGATGGTGGTCTGGCAGGACCAGCGTGGCGCCGAGGTGCTGGCACGGCTGTCCGATGACGAGCGGGACGAGGTCGCGCGTCTCAGCGGGCTGCCGCCCGATGCGTACTTCTGCGCCGCATCGCTGGCCTGGCTACTGGCCGACGGCGGGCTGGCCGACCATCCGGGGCTGCGGCTGGGGACGCTCGACGCGTTCCTCTCGGACCGCCTGGGCGCGGGCCATGCCACCGATGCCTCGACGCTGTCGCGCACGCAGCTGTCCGGCGTGGTGGGGGACGGGGAGGACGGCTGGGACGCCCGGCTGCTGGAGCTGTTCGGCGTGCCGGGGCACGCCCTGCCCGTCGTCCGGGACAGCGTGGGCGACCTGGGCGAGCTGCGGCATGCCCGATGGCGCCAGCCGCTGCCGCTCCGCGCGCGGGTCACCGACCAGCAGGCTGCGCTCGCCGGGACGGGCTGCGTCCGCCCGGGGCACGCCAAGGCGACCTATGGCACCGGCGTGTTCGTGCTCGCGCTGGCGGGTGAGCGGGCGCCCGTCCAGGCACGCGACCATGGTCTGCTGCCGACCGTGGCGTGGCGGACCGGCTCGGGCACCACGTACGCCCTCGACGGGGGCGTCTTCTCGGCAGGCTCCCTGCTGGAGTGGCTGGCCGGCGGTCTGGGTCTCGCCGCGAGCGTGCCCGACCTCCTCGCGCTCGCGGCCACGGTGCCGGACGCCGCCGGGGTGCGGCTGCTGCCGGCGCTGGGGGGCCTGGGGGCGCCGTGGTGGCGGCCCGAGGCGCGCGGCGTCATCGCGGGGCTCACGGCACACACCCGTCCGGCGCACATCGCCCGCGCCGCGGTGGATGCCATCCAGGCGCGCGTCACCGACGTCGTGGAGGCGATGGCGCGGCTGGTCCCCGTGGGGGACCTGCGGGTGGACGGGGGCCTCACGCGGAGCCCCGGGTTCGCGGAGCGGCAGGCCGCGGCATTGGGCCGTCCGGTGTGGCGCACCGATGGCGACGCGACGTGCCGAGGCGTCGCCGCCCTCGCTGGCGTGGGCGCCGGGCTCATCCCGTCCGTCGAGGCGATCGAGTCGCTGCTGCCTCCCATGGAGGCAGTGCGGCCGGCCGCCGGCGCCGCGCGACTGGACCGGGCGAGCTGGGCGGCGTTCGTGGAGCGTGCCGCGGGGGTCCTCGACTGACGGCGACCCGTGCCGTGCCACCGAGGTGTCACCGGTCGCCACCTTGACAGGCGCCCGACGGCCGTCGAGCATCCTCGCGAGGGGGCCCGGCGCCGGAGCGGCGCCGCGACCATCGAGGAGGAGGAAGCCCAATGGCAACACGTGGTGCCGCCGCGCGCGCGGCGATCATCGGCTCGGCCGCGCTGCTGGTCATGGCGGCGCCGGTCGCCGTCGCCCAGAGCCCGGCGGCAGCGCCGCTGCCGGTGTATGGGGCGTTCGCGACCCAGATCGAGGAGCCCTGGGACGGCGTCATCCACGCCGCGCTCCTGGCCGAGCAGGAGGCGGGCTCCATCAGCTACGACTACACCGACGACATCGGCTACGGCGGCGACATGGAGCCCACGCTCCGCCAGATCGCGGAGCAGCAGCAGCCGGCGGTCATCTTCGGCGACGCCTTCGGCAACGAGGAGTCGACCCGGGCGGTCGCGGCCGAGTATCCCGAGATCGCCTTCGTGTTCGGGTCGGGCGGCGGCCCGGCGGACCCCAACTACAGCGTCTTCGACAACTGGATCCACGAGCCTGCCTATCTCGCCGGGATGCTGGCCGGTGGCCTCACCAAGTCGAACGTCATCGGGGTCGTCGCGGCGATGCCCATCCCCGAGGTCAACCGGCTGGTCAATGCGTTCATC
>JAXLXC010000026.1:0-57319 GCA_046328155.1 Chloroflexota bacterium | reverse complement strand
GAGGCGCTCCGCGACCGGGCGCAGTCGGGCCGACTCGACCACCTTGCCGTTGGGGCGACCGAGGTGGCTCATCAGGACCACGATGGCGCCCCGCTTGGCCAGGTAGGCGATGGTGGGGAGGGCGGCCCGGATGCGCGTGTCATCCTTGACCTGGCCGTCCTCGATGGGCACGTTGAAGTCGACGCGGACCAGGACCCGCTTGCCCTGCGGGTCGAAGTCGCGGATGGTCAGCTTGTCCATGTCAGGCCCGCACGGCCGCCGGCAGCTGCTTCGCGACGAGGGCGGTGAGGTCGGCGACGCGGCAGCTGTAGCCCCACTCGTTGTCGTACCACGTGATGACCTTGACGAAGTTGCCGCCCAACGACATCGTGGACGCCGAGTCGATGATCGAGGAGCGGCTGTCGCCTCGGAAGTCGGAGGACACGAGCGGCTCGTCCGAGACGCCCAGGATGCCCTTGAGGGGTCCCGCGGCGGCGGTCCGGAAGGCCTCGTTCAGCTCCTCGGCGGTGGCCGGCCGCTCCAGCTCGGCGGTGAAGTCGACGACGCTCACCGTGGGCGTGGGGACGCGCAGGCTGAAGCCGTCGAACTTGCCCTTGAGGTCCGGGATGACCAGGGCCAGCGCCTTGGCGGCACCCGTGGTCGTGGGGATGATGTTGAGGCCGGCGGCGCGGGCGCGGCGCGGGTCCTTGTGGGCCACGTCGAGGATGCGCTGGTCGTTGGTGTAGCTGTGGATGGTGTTCATCAGGCCGCGCTTGATGACCCACCGGTCATGGACGACCTTGGCGGCCGGGGCCAGGCAGTTGGTGGTGCAGCTCGCGTTGCTGATGATGTGGTGCTTCTGCGGGTCGTAGGAGCCCTCGTTGACGCCCAGGACGATGGTCACGTCCTCGTTCTTGGCGGGCGCGCTGATGATCACCTTCTGGGCGCCGGCCTCGAGGTGGGCGGCGGCCTTGGTCGCATCCGTGAAGATGCCCGTGGACTCGACCACGACGTCGACGCCCAGGTCCTTCCAGGGGAGCGTGGCAGGGTCCTTGACCTGGAGCGACTGGATCGTCCGGCCGTCGATGATGATGGCGTCGTCGGTGTGCTCCACCGTGCCCGGGAAGGCGCCATACGTGGAGTCGTGCTTGAACAGGAGCGCGTTGGTCGCCACGTCGACGAGGTCGTTGACGGCCACGACTTCGACGTCGGGCGCGCGCTCGAGGATGGCCTTGAGCGACTGGCGCCCGATGCGGCCGAAGCCATTGATGCCGACCCTGACGGTCATCTCGATCCTCCTGGAGGCTGGGGACGCTCCTCGCGTCCATGGGGACGTGCGGTTGGTGCCTGATCCACGACGAACGCCCGAGGCTGCGCCCGGGACGTGCCCACGTCCGATGCCGACGACCCCTCCGTCCCATGACGCCGCCTCGAACCGGGCGCCCGGACCACGCCGGCGTGGTGGAACGTACCACTTCGCCGGAACGGGCCGTGGCGGCGGTCCGTGCTGGGGGCGAGGGAGGTTGCTGCGATCGGGGGCATGCTCACGGGATGGGTGACGGCCGCGCCGTCGTGGTGCGCGTCATCGTGTTCGGACGCTCTGGCTCAGGACGCTTGGATCGTACCAGACGGGCTGCTCGGCTCCCGAGGGCCGAACGGCCCGGAGCGCGGCCGACGGCAGGAGCCGATCGGTGCCGAACGGCCCGGATCAGGGCGGTGGCCGCACCTCCCGAGGGCCGAACGGCATCGGAGCGCGGCCGGCGGCGGGTGGACGCGGACCGCGGCGGGCGTCACCTGTCGGCCGGCGTGCGGCGCTTCCTGGCGCGGCTCCCAGATTCCGGGACCATCGACGGGGAAGCCTCTTCGACGGCCCGCACGCAACCCCGACCGCGCACCCGAACCGCAGCAACGTCGACATCACGCCCTGAATCTGGGCAGGACGACCAAGCGGAAGCCCCCGACGGCGGCTCGGGGGTCACGTCGGTGGTCGCCGCCACCGTTCCGCCGTCATCACGCCCTGATCCTGGGAGCGCCGACGCGCTGGGCGACCGCCGGGGAACGTGGGGCAGAGGCGGCAACGCAGGGGCCGGCGGGTGTGCGGGCGGCAGCGCGTTCAGGCGGCCTCCCGGACATGCGAGACGCCCGGCCTGGTGGGCCGGGCGTCGTCGTGCGTTCCTCTCCCTGAGGGCGTCTCGGCCCTCGGGCGGACGAGCCGGAATCAGCCGCCGATGCGGAAGACGCTGCCGCCGCAGATCGGGCAGGTGCCCTTCGTGGCGGGCTTGCCGTTCTTCATGGTGATCTGCGTCGGGTTCTTGATCTCGACCTTCTTCTTGTCCTTGACGCAGTACGCCTCAGCCATCCCAGATCCTCCTTCTCACCCCGGGCTGCCGACCCGGGACGCCCGCGGGGCCCGGGCATCTGCCGAGCCTCCGCATGCCTGTGCTTGTCCCTTAGGTTGCCATCATGGCGGGCCACAGCGATGGACGCCAGTTCGTGGCGCCCGCTGCCGCAGTCCGTGCGTCCATGTCGGCGAGGATACGCAGGGCGACCATGCCCGTCTCGATGCAGGCCAGCTCGGCGGCAGCGCGACCGGCCTCGTCGAGGAACCTACCCTCGTTGCGTTGGGCGAAGGCGGTGCACACCACCCCCGCCCGGGCGCCGGCCAGTGCCGCCAGCACCAGCAGCGCGGATGCCTCCATCTCGAAGTTGATGACACCCTGCGCGGCCATCTCGGCCGCGAGGTCAGGGTAGCGGATGGGCAGCTGCGGGATGGGTCGGCCCTGCGCGCCATAGAAGCCGGGCGCCGTGGCGGTCAGACCGACGTGGGCTGCGTAGCCAAGCGTGGCGGCAGCCTCGACCAAGGCCGCGACGGCCGTGTAGTGGGCGACCGCCGGGAAGCCGTCGTGGACGTACCACGAGGTGGTCGACTCCAAGCGGACGGCGCCCGTCGTGATGACCAGGTCCCCGAGCGCGATCTCGGGCCGCAGGACGCCACACGAGCCGATGCGGATGAGCGTGGGCCGCGGCACCAGTGCCAGGATCTCCGCGAGCGTGATCTCCACGTTGTCGGTGCCGATGCCGGTCGACACCGCGGAGATCCGCAGGCCGTCACGCGTCCCCGTGACCGAGGCGAACTCCCGGTGCTCGCGCCGCACCTCGACGCTGTCGAGCATCCCGGCGATGCGTTCGATGCGGGCAGGGTCGCCGGGCAGCAGGATGAGGTCGGCGAGCTCCCCCGGCGCCAGGTCGATGTGGTACTGGCGGTCGGTCTCGGGCAAGGCCACCCTGCGGTCGCCGTTGGCCAACATGCCTCCTCGGTTGGACCCCGCACGGGCCGGGGGTCGCGCGAACTCTAGGCATCGTGCTCGGGGAGCGTCAAGCAGGCTCGTGCGTGCCTGGCCCGCCGCTCGCGTCGTCCCGCTGTCGCGCGGCAGCGGTCCGTCGTCGGGAGGACCGGACGCCGACGCCCGCCAGGACGGTGGCGAGGGCTGCGACGCCGAGGCCGACCACGACCGCGAACACCAACCGACCCAAGCCCCCATCGCCACCATCGGCGGCCTCGGCCGACGGGGCGGTGGGCACGACCTGCCCACCGGGGGAAGGCACCGGGGTCGCCGGCGAGGTGCTTGGCATCGGGCTCCCGGTACCCAGCGACAGGCCGGCCGCGCGCACGATGCCATCCGCTCTCGCGACGATCTCCCAGCCGCCGACGTCGCGTGTCGCGACCGTGCCCGTGACGTTGACCACCTCGCCCAGATGGAGCGGCGGCTGGAAGGCCGGGTCGAAGTCGAGCAACCGCACCAGACCGCGGCCCGAACCATCGTCCAGCGTGAGCAATGGCGTGTCGATCGCGCGGAGCGCTCCGGCCACGCGGACGCGCCGACCCACGAGCGCGGCCGCCGACCGGATGCTGGTGCCGATGGGCGCCTCGTTCGCGGTGCCGCCCGACCCTGGGGCCGCGGTCGCGAGCGGGTCGGGCACGCTCGACCCGTCGCCCGACCCCGCCGAGCCGCCGGAGCCGGAACCGTCCGAGCCACCGGTGGTCCGCGGCGCGGCACCCAGGCGGATGTCCCGGGCATCGCGAGGCGCGATGCCGAAGCGCTGATCCGTGGCGCTGGGATGGGCGCGCTTGACGATGCCCGTGACCACCGCGTCACGACCCTCGACCAGCGCGTCCGCGGCGATGCCGCTCCGGGCGAGACCCACGATGGGCAGCGTGCCCGCGGCACCCAGCGATGCCTCGGCGCGCCATGCATCGCCGTCCTTGGTGACCTTGGTGATCCGCACCGTGACCCGGACCAGACGCCATTCGTCTGCCTCCCGCGGCGTCCGGCGGAGCACCACCGGGAGCGTCGAGCCCTTGCCCGTGACGATGGGGGTCGCGTCGGCCTCCAGCTGGCGGGCGGAGAACCAGGTGCCCACCTCGCCGCGGACCTTGAGACGCGTGCCGACCTTGGGACCGCTCGCTCCGTCGGGCAGCCGGACCAGGACCGCGCCGCTGCCGTCCTGGACGGTGACCCGGCGCTCGTCGCTGTCGAACAGGCCGACCGCCGACGTGACGGTGCCCTGGATGGTCACGGTGTCACCGTCCTTGGCGGCGGAGACGCGGACGAGGGGCGGCTCAGGCTCGCTGGTCGGCTTGGGGGTCGCGGTGGGCCTTGGCGTCGCCGAGCCGGGCTTCTGCGTGGCCGCGGGACGGCTGGTCGCGGACGGTGCGGTGACCGCGATGTCCGCGCGGTCGCGAGGCCACACCCGGTAGCCGTCACCCGCGCCCGACGAGGACTCCCGCTGGCCCACGACACCGGTCACCCGAAGGCTGGCGCCCAACGGGAAGGCGTCCTTGGCCAGACCGAGTGCCCCGAACGCGAACACGCGCATCTCGCCGGCATCGTCACGGAGGGTCACGGCGAGGGACCCGCTGGTGCCGGTCTCGACGCGTGAGATGACCCCGCTCGCACGGACGAGGGTGCCCTCGCGCGACTCGGTCAGGTCGGTTGACCGGACCGACACCGCGCTGGGCACGCCCCCGTCGCCCACGATGGCCACGTCAGCGACCTTGGCCGGCCGGAGCTCGAGGTTGGCGTAGGGGTCGGCGAGCTTGCCCGTGACACGCAGGATCCGGCCCAGCGCGATCGTCGACTCGTCGAACCCCGCAGGCAGCTGCACGGCGATTCCGGCGCCTCCCTCCTGGAGGATGAGGAGGCCGTCCCCGAGGATCCGCCCAGGGAGCGCGGTGACGGTGCCCTCGACGCTCGTCTGGCTGCCGACCGCGCTGCCACGCGCGGTGGCGATGGGCACAAGCGCCACGGGCGTCGCCGTGGGCTTGGGCGTGGCCGTGGGCTTTGGCGTGGCCGTGGGCTTGGGCGTCGCCGTGGGCCTGGGCGTGGGCGTCGCCGCGGGCGTGGGGGCCGGCGTCGGGGCGAAGGTCGGGGTTGGGGCGGACGTGGGCGTGGGGGCCGGTGTCGGGGCGACGGTGGGTCTTGGCGTCGGCGTGGCTGTGGGGGCCGGCGTGGGGGCCGGTGTCGGGGCGACGGTGGGTCTGGGCGTCGGCGTGGCTGTGGGGGTCGGCGAGGCAGTCGGCGTGGGCTGGGCCGTCGGATGTGGAGTGGGCTCCCGCGTCGGGTCCGGCGTTGCGGTCGGGTCGACGGGCGCCTCGGTCGGTTCGACGGGCGCCTCGGTCGGCTGCGGCGTGGCCTCGGCCGTCGGCTCGGGCGCGGGCTCGTCCGGAGGTCGGGTCGGCGGGCCCCCTCGGTCGGCTGCGGCGTGGCCTCGGCCGTCGGCTCGGGCGTCGGTCGTTGCGTGGGCTCGGGCGTGGGCTCAGGCGTGGGCGCTGAGGTGGGCTCGGATCCGGGTTCGTCGGCGGGCGTCCGGGATGGGCGGGGTCTGGACCCACGTGTCCGCACGGTTGTCGTTGGTGTCGCGGCCGTTCCTGGCGTCGCCATTCGGGCAGCCGCTCGGAGGGACTGCCCCGCGGCGGAGCGCGTCGCCCGGCGCGCCCTCGACCCGCACGTTCGCGGCGGTCCCCCACGACGGGGTGTCCGATGACCCGCCGCCGGCCACACGAAGAGGACCACCGGTGCCGCCACCCGCGCGACCCCTCCGGACCACGTCGCGTCGGCGATGGAGGCTTGGGAGCCGGCGGCGTTGGCCAGGAGCAGGCTCGGCGGAGCCGCAGCTCGTACCCGGCCACTCGAGCTTCTGGCTCACCGAGCCGCCGGTGGCGCTCACGTACAGCAGCTCGAGACCACCCAGGTCCACCGGTGCGGACCCTCGGTCGAACAGCTCGATCACTCGTCCGAGGCGCTGGCACCGCCGATCACCACCTCGGCGACCACAGGTCGCCGGATCAACCACGGACCCGGCAGCACCGCGGCACCCCTGCGCGTCCGCGGAGACGCGACGAACACCATGGCGAGGAGCACGCCGATGGTGGGGATGACCGGCCGGCCATCGCGCGGCGGTCACCGCTGGGCATAGGACATCGTCCGACCTCCCGGCGGGATCCGGGCGGGGCTTGGCTGGCGGGCGACGATGATGCCGCGCGGCCGCCCCATCGCCCGATCGCCTGCGCCTTATCGGACGATCCCGCTCGCGTCCAGCCGCGCCGGACGGCGTCGCCGGTCGACCACCGGCGAGCGCGGTACCATCGCGGCTTCAGTCGCAACATCGGGTCGCCTCGCAGCATCGCGTCGGCCCGACGGCCGGGACCACCGGCACCTGACGCCAGCGTTCGAAGGAGGACCCTTGGCCCGCGCCAAGAACACCAGCCGCGCCGAGGCGAGGCGCAACTATCGCGAGCAGGTCCGCGCCGCCGACGGCGGCGAGCTCGTGGAGGAGACCCCGGCCGCGGAGCCCGCACCGACGCCCCGGCCCAGCATGTTCAAGATGCCCAACATCCGGGAGGACCTGCGGATCCTGCCGGGGATGTTCCGGACCCGCCGGCTCCTGTGGATCCCCTTCATCATGCTGTTCGTGACCTTCGTGGTCGCGCTGCTGTGGATCCAGGGCGTCCTGCCCACGGACCTTGGATGGCTGGTGTCGCTCGCCGTCGAGCTGCTGCTGCGACCGACCGGCCTGTTCGTGTTCTTCATCGGCGGCTTCCTGGCGCCCCGCGCGAGCTATCTCGTGGGCGCCATCCTGGGCATCATCGACGGCATCCTGTGGGCCCTCCTGGGGTTCCTGGTGCCGGGTTCCTCGGTGACCCCGGACGGGCAGCTGGAGACCTCGGGCGCGGCGCTCACGCTCGGCGATGCGATCGTGTTCATCTTGGTCGCGACGGTGGTCGGCATCCTCGCGGCGAGCTTCGCGGCGTGGTATCGCAACTTCCTGCGGAGCTCCCAGGAGCGGGCACGCCAGAACCGGATCGCGCGCGAGCAGCGGCAGGCCGCGAAGGCCAAGGCGGACGCCAAGGCGCAGCGTCAGGCAGCTCGCGGTCGGTGACCAGGTGGCGCCCGACCCGGGCGCCAACCCTCACCGGGCGTCAACCCTCACCCGGGCGCCAAGCCTCAGTATCCCGCGGCCCTCGACGTCACGTTGAGCAGCGGCTCGCCCGCCGCGTAGCGCAAGTTCTCCGCGAACAGCAGCGCCGTCGTGTACCACAGGGCCGCCTGGTCGCCCCACCCGGACAGGTGTGGCGTCACCAGGCAGTTCGGGGCGCCTTTACAGCGGGTGGTCCGGGGGCAGCGGCTCGGGCGTGGTGACGTCCAGCACGGCCCCGCCGATTCGGCGCGCGGCGAGCGCCTCGCAGGCGCGCCCTGGTCCACCAAGGCGCCACGACCCACGTTCACGAGCAGCGCGTGCGGACGCATCGCGCCGAGCACCGTCGCATCGATGAGCCCCAGTGTGCGGGGCGTGGCGGGCAGCGTCAGGACCACCACATCCGACTCGCCCACCACCTCGAGCAGCCCGTCCGTGCCCACGAGGCGGTCTGGCAGCGCGCCCTCGGGGTCGCCCGTGCCCGGCTCGCGCCATCCAGCATCGGCCCGACGGCCGGGATCCGCCTTGACCGCGCTGGGTCGCATGCCCAGCGCGTGGAGCATCCGAGCCGCCTCGCGACCCGGGCTGCCGCCAGCCCACGATCGTGACGGTCCGGCCGCGAAGTCGTCGGCCACGCAGCTCGCGGCTGGCGAAGTCGCGGTCCCAGCGGCGGGTGGCTCGGTTGGCCAGCCGTGCCTCGAGACGCTCGCTCCACAGCAGGACCGCGCCGAGCACGTACTCGCCCATGTGGACCGCATGGATGCCACTGCCGTTGGTCACCGTCAGGCCGTCGCGCCACGGGTCCTGGGCCAAGGCGTCGTCGAGGCCCGCGCTGAACGTCTGGAACCAGCGCAGCCGCGGCACGCCCGAGACGTCCGGCGGGTGGCTCGCGAACAGCACCTCCACCTCCGGGTCCACAGGCTGGCGCTCCACCCGGTGTCCTGGCCCTCGAACACCAACTCCACCCGTGGGTCGACCTGCGCGAGCAGGCCTCGGTCGGCATCGCCGAAGGGATAGACGCATCGGGCGCGGATTCGCTCGCTCATGTCCGGAACGCCGGCAGCGTGCGAGCCAGGAACAGCTCGATGTCATCGGTCCGCGAGTCCCCGAACACCAGCTGGAAGGCATCGAAGCCCAACGCCACCAGCTCGGCCAGATGGTCGGCCAGGCCCGCGGGCGTCCCCGCGAACGGGGGCTGGGGCGTGTCGAGCCGGGCACCGGCGGCCGTCGGGCGTCCGTGGTCGAGTCGGCCAGGAAGACGTTGAGGTACACCGAGCGGCGGAGCGTGCTCGGGTCCCGACCGACGCCAGGCGCAGGCCTCGTCCGCCTGGGCGGTGCGCCGCGCGAGCTGGGCGGGCGTGTGGACGATGTTCCACCAGTCGGCGTGGCGGGCCGCGACGCCGATGCTCCGGGCGCTCTCCCCGCCGACCATGATGGTCGGGGGCGACGCGGGCGCCGGCTCAGGATAGCCCCTCGAGCCGCAGCGACGACCCATCGTGGTCAGCCGGTCGCCCGCCCATGCGACGCATCACCTCCAGCGATTCCTCCATCCGTACCACCCGCTCCGGCGCATCCAGGAACGGATAGCCAGACGCCGGAACTCGCCCTCCTCCCAGCCCGCGCCATGGCCACGATCGTCGGGCAGCCGGTCAACGCGCCGAGCGTGGCGACCATCTTGGCGAGCAGCGGCGGGTGCCGGAAGGCGTCCACCAACCGACGTGCCCAGCGTGATGCCCGGATGACGGCTGGCGACCCACGCCAGCAGCGTCCATGCCTCCAGCCGATGGCGGTCGCCACTCATCCTGGTCCGAGACCCACACCGAGTCGAAGCCGCCGTCGACCGCCAGCGCCACGACACGCTCGACATCCGCCGGGAACGTGTCGGCGCGAAACGGCCGATCGACTCAGGCGCCGGTCGCTGGACGGCAGGTTGTAGCCGAAGTGGACGGGTCGGGCGCCGGGCATGGGCGAACGGTAGCCGCACCGCGACGCACGCCATCCCGCTGCAGTGTCCAGTGGCAGGCGCGGGCGAGGCCGGCGACGGGGGTTGTCTGCGGTGCGGCGACGGGCGCGCGGCGGCGGCGCGGGCGGCGGGCGCGGGCAGGCCGGCGACAGGGGTTGTCTGCGGTGCGGCGTCCTTGCCCTGCGCGTGTTCATCCAGTGTGGACGCGAGGGGAGCCAGCCGACGGGTTCCGCCCGCGTAGCGCGACGAGCGCCGCATCCGACATCGGTTCACCCAGGATGAACTCGGCGGGTGTGGCAGGGCGCGCAGGGCCGAGCGGTGACCCGGTGGGCCTCGATGGGCGCAGACGTCGCTCGCGCGGTCAGCCAAGATGAACGATCGCGTCGCAGGGTCGCCGGGCCAGGCCGCGAGGCCGCAGGGCCGCGCGGGGCCTGCGTCGCCGGGCCGCGCCGCGTCGCCGGGCCGCGCCGACGAGTTCCGCCCGCGACTCACGCTCGGGAGATGGCGGCGCCGACGCGGGCCGCGATCGTAGCCGCCACCACCCGGCGATACGGTCGTCGTCGGTCGCGGGCCGCCAGCCCGACTGCTACGATCCGGCGCGCATGGCACCACGGATCTCGCTCGCGCTCGTGCTCCACAACCACCAGCCGGTGGGCAACTTCGGGCATGTCATCGCGGCCAACCACGATGCGGCCTACCTGCCCATGATCGAGGCGCTGGAGCGCCATCCCGAGGTGCGTCTGGGCCTCCACTACACCGGGCCGCTGCTCGAGTGGCTGCGCAGCGAGCGACCGGAGACCGTGGCGCGCCTCGTCGCGCTGCGCCAGCGCGGCCAGGTGGAGGTCGTGGGCGGCGGCTGGTGCGAGCCGGTGCTGGCGTCGCTCCCCGAGCGCGACCGGGTGGGCCAGCTGCGCCGGATGGCCAGCGAGCTGGCCGCGACCTTTGGCGAGCGACCCCGGGGCGCCTGGCTCGCGGAGCGGGTCTGGGAGCCCGACGTCCCCTCCTCGCTCCATGACGCGGGCTATGCCTGGACCATCGTGGATGACGCCCACTTCCGGTCGGCGGGCATCGAGGACGACGCGATGTGGGGCCCCTACTCCACCGACGACCAGGGTCGGCGGATCAGCGTGTTCGGGACGGAGCAGGGCCTGCGCTATCGGATCCCGTTCGGGACCGTGGAGTCGGTCATCGACTACCTGCGCTCGAACGCCACCGAGGATGGCGCCCGGTTGGGGGTCATGGGCGACGACGGGGAGAAGTTCGGCGCCTGGCCCACCACGTGGGACCACTGCTGGGGACCGGGCGAGCGCTGGGTGGATCGGTTCTTCGAGGCGCTGGAGGCCAACCGCGACTGGCTGACCACGACGACACCCTCGGCATGGCTGGAGCACGAGCCACCCATCGGGCGCATCTACCTGCCCACCGGCTCCTATGCCGAGATGGGCGAATGGTCGCTGCCACCCAACCAGGGCCGCGAGTTCGCGGCGCTGCTCCACGACGCGGTCGCCGAGGGACGACCCGAGGCCCGCTATCTGCGTGGTGGCTTCTGGCGCAACTTCCAGGTGAAGTACCGCGAGATCAACGACCTGCACAAGCAGATGCTGCGAACCTCGGCCGCGGTGGAGGCACTCCCCGAGGGCCCGGCGCGCGAGGCCGCCACCGACCACCTCTATCGCGGGCAGTCGAACGACTGCTACTGGCATGGCGTGTTCGGGGGCATCTACATCGCCCACATGCGGCTCGCCACCCAGGAGCACCTCATCGCCGCCCAGGACATCTGCGACCGCCAGGGCCGCGAGCAGGGGCTGCCCGTCGATGGCATCCGCTCGCTCGACGCGGACCTGGATGGCATCCCGGAACTGGTCGTCACCAGCCCCGGCCAGTCGGTCGTGCTCAAGCCCTCCGAGGGCGCGGGCATCGGGACGTGGGACATCCGCGCGTCCCGGCATGCGCTGGCCTCGGTCCTCCGACGGCGGCGGGAGGCCTATCACGCCAAGCTCGTGGAGTTCGAGAGCGGCGGCGGTGTCGCGCACGAGGGCGAGGGCACGGCCTCGATCCACGACATCGTCAAGGTCCGCGAGCCGGGTCTTGCCGACCGTCTCCACTACGACCGCCACGAACGTCGCTCGGGGCTGGTCCACGTGCTGCCCGCCACCATGGACGCCGCGGAGTTCGGCCGGGCCGGCGGGCATCCGCTCGCGGACCTCGAGGACGGCCGCTTCGGAATCCTCGAGGCGACGGCGAACGAGGTGGTCCTGGAACGCTCGAGCGTCGTCCGCACATCGGACTCGGTCGTCCAGATCGTCGCGACCAAGCGCTTCGCGTTCGATGGCGACCGGCGGTCGCCGGGCATCGGCTTGGAGGTCACCCTCCGCTCCCTGGGCGACGAGCCCATCGTCGCGCAGCTCGCGCTGGGCTGGTCGCTCAACCTGCTGGGCGGTGGCGGCAACCCGGCCGCATGGTGGGAGACGCCCGAGGGGCGGGTCGCGTTCGACACCGACGGGGTGCTGAGCGGCGTCAGCGCCATCGCCTGTGGCAACGACTACCTGGGAATCACCCTGCGTGCCGAGACGGCCTCGCCATGCGACATCTGGTGGGCCAGCATCGACACCGTGTCCATCTCCGAGGACGGCTTCGAACGGACCCACCAGGGCAGCGGCCTCACGTTCGTGTGGCCGCTCGAGCTCGCACCGGGCGAGGAGCTGACGGTCTCGGTCCGACTCTCGCTGGCCACGGCGTTCGACCGCGCGAGCGAGGACCCCGTGTAGTTCCGCCGTGACATCGCACGGGACGGTTCGGTAGCATGTGCGGAACGCTCCGGTGTCGCGTACGGGACCCGTCGAGCAGGCCCTCCGGGGTCGGCAGATGCAAGGGTCCGCGACGACATCGTCGTGCAGAGGAGGCGTGCCAGCCATGGCCACCGTGACGTTCGACCACGTCTGGAAGAAGTACGGCGAGGTCGTCGCCGTCAACGACCTGTCCCTGGAGATCCAGGACGGCGAGTTCATGGTCCTCGTGGGACCGTCGGGCTGCGGCAAGACGACGTCGCTGCGCATGATCGCGGGCCTCGAGGAGATCACCCAGGGCGACCTGCGCATCGGCGACCGCGTGGTCAACAACGTGCCGCCCAAGGACCGCGACATCGCCATGGTGTTCCAGAGCTACGCGCTCTACCCGCACATGACGGTGCGCGACAACCTCGCGTTCGGCCTCAAGCTGCGCAAGACCCCCAAGGACGAGATCGAGCGGCGGGTCAAGGAGGCGGCAGGCATGCTGAGCCTCGAGAACCTGCTCAACCGCAAGCCGCGCGAGCTGTCGGGCGGCCAGCGGCAGCGCGTGGCGCTCGGTCGCGCGATCGTGCGCGAGCCGGCGGTGTTCCTGATGGACGAGCCGCTCTCCAACCTCGACGCCAAGCTGCGCGTGGAGACCCGCGCCAACATCGCGCGCCTGCACCAGCGCCTCAAGACCACCACGGTCTACGTGACGCACGACCAGGTCGAGGCCATGACCATGGGCCAGCGAATCGCGGTCATGAGCGAGGCGCGCCTCCAGCAGGTGGGCACCCCGCAGGTGCTGTATGACCGGCCCATCAACCGCTTCGTGGCCGGGTTCATCGGCTCGCCGTCGATGAACTTCCTGCCGGTCAACGTCCAGGGCAGCGGCGATGACGTGACGCTCGTCGCCGAGGGCCTCAACGTGCCCCTGCCGGCCGACTTCAAGGGTCAGATCAGCGGCACGTCCGCCATCATGGGCATCCGCCCCGAGCACCTCGACCTCCAGACCACGTCCCCCGCGGGATCCCTTGGGGGCAAGGCGGACGTCGTGGAGTACCTCGGCAACGAGGAGCTCATCCACGTGAGCGCCGGCGGCAACGACGTGGTCGCGGTGGTCGACAGCGCCTACCGCGTCAAGCCAGGCGACGCGCTCGACCTCAAGGTGCCGCTCGACAAGATCCACCTGTTCGACCCGGAGAGCGGCCTCTCGCTCCACCGGCTCGTCCAGGAGGCCGTGCAGACCCAGGGGGTCCCGCCGGTCGCCGTCTGACCCCTCTCACCGAAGCACCCACGATCCGGCGCCTGGCGGGGCGCCGGATCGTCCATGTCCGGAGCGGTCGCCGCGTTGACCACCACCCCCAGCGTCCTCTACCCACCCATCGAGCCCTACGACTCGGGGCTGCTCGACGTGGGCGACGGCCATCAGCTCCACTGGGAGCTGTGCGGGACGCCGGGTGCCAAGCCCGCGGTGTTCCTCCACGGCGGTCCCGGTGCCGCGTACGGGCCGGACCACCGGCGCGCGTTCGACCCGACGCGCTACCAGGTCCTGCTGTTCGACCAGCGCGGCTGTGGCCGTTCCACGCCCAACGCCTCGCTCGAGGCGAACACGACGTGGCACCTGGTGGAGGACATCGAGCGCCTCCGGCGCATGGCGGGCGTGGAGCGATGGCTGGTGTTCGGTGGCTCGTGGGGGTCGACCCTCGCCCTGGCCTACGCCCAGCGGCACCCGGAGCGGGTGTCGGAACTGGTGCTCCGCGGCATCTTCGGCTGCCGTCGCGAGGAGATCGCGTGGTACTACCAGTCCGGCGCCTCGTGGCTGTTCCCGGACCTGTGGGAGGGGTTCCTCGCGCCCATCCCGGAAGGCGAGCGGCACGACCTCGTCGCGGCGTACCGGCGGCGCCTGACCTCGGAGAATCCGGGCGTCCGGCTCGAGGCGGCCCGCGCCTGGAGCCTGTGGGAGGGGCGCACCATCACGCTCCTGCCCAGCCAGGCCAACGCCGAGGCCTTCGGGCAGGACGAGTACGCGCTCGCCTTCGCACGCATCGAGAACCACTTCTTCACGCACGACTCGTGGCTGGAGCCGGGCCAGCTCATCCGGGACGCACGGCGTCTGGCGGGCATCCCGGGCGTCATCATCCAGGGCCGCTACGACATCGCGACCCCCGTGCGCACCGCGTGGGAGCTCCATCGGGCGTGGCCCGAGGCACGCTTCGAGCTCGTCCCGGACGCGGGCCATGCCTGGACCGAGCCCGGCATCCAGCGCCTGCTGGTGGACGCGACCGACCGGTTCGCCGGCAGCTGACGCACCGCCCGCGCGGCGGGTGGCTACGGGCCCGCGTAGAGCGCGTCGAAGGGCAGCGGGGCCTCCTCGCCCACGACCATCCCCGCGGCGGCGCCCGTGGGGATCGCGTGGTCGGCCATGCGCCCGATGGCCAGCTCGTCGCCCACGTCGTGACCCGCCTCCTCGGACAGCAGCCACTTGACCTCGAGGTAGTCGCAGTAGGCCTGGACCGGGTCGATCTCGCCACCGAGCGCCTGTCGGAGCCGCTCCACCGTGGGCTCGAACACGTCGATGAGCCAGCGCCGGGCCGCCCGATGGAGCTGTTCGTGCGACTGCTGGGCGATGCTCGTCGAGCCTGGCCCATGGCCCGCGGGCCGCTCACCCACGGTGGGGCGCGCCATGTCGGCCTCGGCGGCGAACCCGGACCATGCCGCGAGGTCGTTGATGAGCACCGTCGCCTGCCCCTCGCCCACCTCCAGGCCGGTGAGCTCCTGGAGCCGTGCCGCATGGAAGCGCCGTGACCCCACGGCCACGCGGAAGCGCGCCCGGTCGCCCCCAGGACCCGGCTCCACGACGACCTCCTCGACCACGAAGCCCAGCGCGTTGAGACGGCGGATGCGCGCCTCCACCAGATAGCGCTCGTTGGGGCCGATGGCCTCGGCGGTGTGGAGCTCCGCCCACAGGCCCTCGTACCGGTCCCGCAGGCTGAGCGCGGCGGCCAGCTCCTCGTCCGCGTCCTCGAGCACGCGACCCGACGTCGCCGCGATGTCCAGCAGGTCGCCGGCCACGTTCTCGACGGCGATGTCCACGTCCATCCGGCGCTGCCCGTCGGATAGCGCCTCGTGGATCTCGCTGGTCTCGGCATCCACCAGATAGGCCTGGAGCGCCTGGCCATCACGCATCAGGAGCGTGTTGGCGAGCGAGCAGTCGCCCCAGTAGACGCCGTCCCGATGCAGTTCCACCAGCAGGCGACCCATGGCGTCCAGGAACCGCTCGCGGTACTCGCCCGCGGACTCGGGCAGCCGCCGGAAGAGCCGGCGCAGCTGGAGCGACCGAGCGAGATAGCGTGTGATGACCACCGCGGCGTCGTCGTCGGGGCGCTCCACGAGCCCCACCGGCCGGACCGCGGGCGTCCCCCGGTCCTCGAGCTCGCGCATCACGTCGTACTCGCGTCGGCCCGGCCGGATGGGCAGCTCCTTGAGTGCCAGCAGCTCGGATGCACCCGCGATGAAGCGCACCACGTGGCGGCTCTCGCCCACGGGCAGCTCCACGAACCGGGCGGCGTCCGACGGCCACTCGGCGAGGGGCGTCTCCCACGGCAGGCCCAGGAGCGCGGACACGTCGCCGCGGAAGCGCATCAGGACGCGGGGGGCCGCCTCGTCGGTCGGCTCGGCCATGGGCGGGCTCTGGCGCCTAGCGGTCGAAGGGACCGAGCGTCGGCAGCCCCTCCACATACACCGTCCGGCCCTGGGTGAAGAACTCCGCGGCGCTGCGCCCCTGCTCCCGTGACCATGAGGACGAGCCGCGCATGCCCCCGAACGGCACATGGGGCTCGGCGCCCGCCGTCTCGCCGTTGACATGGACCAGGCCGACACGTGCGGTGCTGACGAACGCCTCGGCGGTGGCGAGGTCCCGCGTGAAGATCGAGCCCGAGAGGCCGTAGGCCACGTCGTTGTGGAGCCGCAGCGCCTCGTCGAGGTCCGCCGCCTCCAGCAGCGCCACGACCGGCCCGAACACCTCCTCGCGCGCGATGGCCATCGTGGCTGCCACCCCATCCAGCACGACAGCCGGGTGGAACGTGGCGATGGGCGGGACGACGGTGCGGGCGATGACGCGCGCGCCAGCCGCCTCGGCGTCGCCGACCATGGTCGACACGCGCTCGCTCGCCGCGACGTCCACGAGCGGCCCGAGCGAGGTGGCGGGGTCGAGCGGGTCGCCCGCGCGCAACGTCTTGACCCGTTCCACGACCGCGTCCCGGAGCGCACCCGTGGCACCGCCGTAGCTGATGACCCGGGACGTGGCGGTGCACTTCTGGCCGGCGGACGCCATGGCCCCGCGCACGATGAGGTCCGCGGCGCGCGCGATGTCGGCGTCCGGCGCCACGACGACCGCGTTCTTGCCACCCAGCTCGAGCTGGACCTTGGCGTGGACGGCGATGGCCTGCGCCTGGAGGTGGCGACCCACCTGCTCCGAGCCGGTGAACGTGAGCGCATCGACGACACCCGAGGCGATCCACTCGCGCTCCACCGATGGCCCGTCGGCGAACACCATGTTGAGCACGCCCGCGGGCAGCCCGGAATCCACGAGCGCGGTCACGAGGTGGTTGCCCGTGAGCGGCGTCAGACCCGCCGGCTTGAACAGCACCGTGTTGCCATGGGCCAAGGCTGGCGCGATCTTCCAGGCGGGGATCGCGATGGGGAAGTTCCAGGGCGTGATGGCGACGACCACCCCGACGGGGATGCGCTGGGTGTACAGCCGCGTGCCCGGCGTGGCGGACGCATACAGCTCCCCGATGGGCTCGCTCGTCTGGCCCGCGAAGTAGCGCAGGATCGCGGCCGCCCGACGCGTCTCGCCGATGCCCTCGGCGAGCGTCTTGCCCTCCTCCCGCACGAGGTCCCGACCGATGGACTCGGCACGCTCGGCGAGCAGCGCCGCGGCGCGGAACAGGACCTCCCCGCGCGCCGGCGCTGGGGTCGCGGACCAGGACGGAGGGCGGCGCGAGCCGCGCCCGCCGCGGCACGCAGGTGGTCGTCGGTGGCCGGGGACACGTACGCCACGACGTCGTTGGTGCGATATGGGTCCCGGTCCTCGCGACCTGGGAGCTGGGCGACCCACTCGTCGCCGATCCGGTGTGCCAGCAGCGAAGCGCTCACGTGCGGATGGTAGCCCGCGTCAGACGCGCGGACCACCGACCGGGCGCCCATGGCGACCCAGCTCGGTCGGCCGATGGTAGGCTCGGCGCCGATGACGACCCTCGACCCCGCGGTGGCGGCACACCGCCCCGTCCTCCCCACCCTCCCCGCGCATGTCACGCTGCCCGGACCGTTCCGAGGCGTGTGCTTCGACCTCGATGGCCTGCTGGTCGAGACCGAGGAGATCTGGAAGGAGGGCAAGCGGCTGCTGTTCGCGCGTCATGGCGTGCCCTTCGACCACGCGGACCATCTCGCGGTGTTCGGGACCTCCGAGGCGCAGACCGCCGCCCACTTCGCGGCGCGCTTCGGGCTGCCGCCCGACGCGGCGCCCGAGGTCGGCCTGGAGTATCGCGCCCTCGTCGCGCGACTGTTCGAGGCGCCCATCGCGTGCCGGCCCGGCGCGCTCGAGCTCGTCGCCAGCCTCCAGGGTCGGGTGCCCATCGCGGTCGCGACCAACACCCGCCGCTCCATGGCCGAGGTGATCCTCCGCCAGAGCGGCCTCATCGACCGGTTCGACGCGGTCGCCACGGGCGACGAGGTGCCGCCCAAGCCGGCGCCGGACGTCTACCTCGCGGCCTGTCGGGCGTTGGGCGTGGCGCCTGCCGATGCGGTGGGCCTCGAGGACTCGCCCACCGGCGTGGCCGCGGTCAAGGCCGCCGGCATGACCTGCGTCGCGGTGCCCTCCGACGCGGCATCCGACGTGTCAGCCGCGGACCTCGTCATCGGCAGCCTCGCGGAGCTGATCCCCGCCTGATCCGGGCACGGTCCCCCGGGCGGCCCAGGCGCAGGCGTCGAGCACGAACGGACCGTCGGGCAGCATCGCGCGGCAGGCGTCGCGCAGGGCCGCCCGATGCGCCTCGTCGAGCCGCGCCAGATAGGTCCCGGCAGGTCCGACGCCCTCGGTGTAGGGCTGCCACCAGGCATCGAAGCCAGGGTGCTCCAGCTCGACCCGGAGCACGGACTGGGTCA
Organism: Chloroflexota bacterium; assembly: GCA_046328155.1. Lineage (GTDB taxonomy): Bacteria > Chloroflexota > Limnocylindria > Limnocylindrales > CSP1-4 > JAFMJV01. The sequence goes on along the minus strand of JAXLXC010000026.1, from coordinate 38,965 downwards.
CGCGCCCGAGACCTGCCGCCTCGAGCAGCTCCACGAGGTGCCCGTCCCGGACGCCCGCCAGCCCCGACTCGTCACCCACGCCCGGCTCCAGCGACCGCGCCGCCGCCCAGAACGTCCGCAGTGGGTCCCGATGACCCCCGTAATCCCAGACGCATGCCGCGACCACGCCTCCCGGTCGCGTGACGCGCGCCATCTCCCGAAGGCCGGCGACCGGGTCGGCCATGAAGTGCACGACGAGTTGGGCGAGTGCGACGTCGAACGCGTCGTCCGGGAACGGCAGCCGCTCGGCCGGCGCCACGCGCACATCGACGCCCGGCTGCCGGTCGCGTGCCGCGGCCACGAACGACTCGGATGGGTCCACTCCGGCCACGTGGTCGGTCCCCAACCGGGTCACGAGCTCCGTCAGCAGCGCGCCTGGACCGCACCCCACGTCAATCGCCCGAAGGCCGCGGCTGACGCCCGCGTCGTCGGCGAACCGCGGCGCGAGCAGACGCGACCAGCGACCCATGAACCGGTCGTACGCCGTGGCTCCGCTCGCGAACATGGGCGCACTGTACGACCTGCGTCCCCGGGAGCGCGAGCCGGGCGCCCGGTGGCGATGCCGGCACCAGCAGACGATGCCTGCGCCCGGGGCGCCGATGCGGTGACCGGTACTACGGGGTCAGGGCTACGGCCGACGCAGGGTGGCGTGCACCAGGTCGGTCGTCGAGAGGATGCCCACGGGCCGGACATGACCAGGCATGACCACGACCAGACGGTGCACACCCTCGCGCTCCATGATCGTGGCCGCCTCGTCCAGGCCCATCGAGGGGATGGCCGTGATGGCCGGCGAGCGCATCAGGTGGCGCACCTGGAGGCTCGACCATCGCTCCCAGAGCTGCGCGGTGGCGCGGGCGTGCAACAGGTCGGTCCGCGACAGGACGCCCACCAGGGTCCCAGCGGCGTCCACCACCGGGGCACCGCTGATTCGGGCCTCGTCGAGCACGCGCGCCGCATCCACGAGCGCATCGTCCGAGCGGAGCACGATGGGGTCGCGGGTCATGGCGTCGGCCACGGCCAGCACGGCTCGGCGCGCACCGGTCGTCAGCGTGGCGTCCATGGTCCTGCCTCCATCAGGCTCCGGGAGAGGCGCCCGTCCCAGACGCCTCGCCGCGAAGCCGCTCCTCCTCCGGAACGAGCGGATGTGCTGCGGCGGTCGCTGCCTGGGAGGACGCGGCGACCGCCGCGGTGACGCCGAGGAGCGATCCCCGACGTCACGTATCAATGCCAGGTCGGCGTCGATGACGGCGCCAACCAGGTTGCCGGGCGAACGGCCGAGCAACCACGCGGGAACTCGAGGCTGGTCAGGGCACGGGCGATGCCGTGGGACACCACAGGGAGGTGCGTGCCACCGATGACATGTGCACCTCGATCATGAGCGCGAGGCCCTGGCCAGCCATGAGATCCGTCGCACACCGGTCGGCGAGGGCGATCCCTCGACACCCGACGCGGATGGATGCTCGGACTCGGGTTCCATGTGCGCAGTCAACCGCGATCCCCCGACCGATCCATCCGCCATCGGTCACCAGCCCGGGTGCCGAACGGCCCCTCCCACGGTCAGGCCGGAGCGACCCCCAAGACGGTCGGCAGGTCGGCCAGGGTGTCGATGACCCGGACGCCCCCCGCCCGCGCCTCGTCGGCATGCACGGTGGACAGGCCGTCGTGGCGGTTCCCCGGCCGGTCCAGCCACACGCCCACGAGTCCGGCGCCCACGGCGCCGATGGCGTCGACCTCCAGCTCGTCGCCCACATAGGCCGTCCGCGTCGGGTGGGTGCCCAGGCGCCGGCACGCCTCCTCGAACGCACGCGGGTCCGGCTTGCCGAAGCCCAGCGTGTCGACCCCCACCAGCACCGGGACGTCGGCGAACCCCGTCTGCGCGAGCTTGTCGTCCTGGATCGCCGTGGCGGCGTTGGTCAGCGCACCGATGCGCAGCCCGGCGGCCCGCAGCCGGTCGATGGCAGGCCGGGCGTCCGGGTGGGGCTCGAAGGAGGCCCGGAACGTGCCCCAGAAGAGCTCCAGCCACTCCGCGTACGCCGGGTCGTCAAGGGATGCGCCCCCGAACGTGGCCTGGAGGTCGTCCGCGCGTCGACGCCGCTGGGTGTCGAAGTCGACCTCGCCACGCGTGTAGGAGCGGAAGTGGCCGTTGGGATCGCCGCGCCATCGCGCGAGCGCCTCCGGGTGCCGGTCCTCGGTGAGGTGTGGGAGCCACACCCGCGCGACGGCCTCGATGGCGAGCGCGAAGGCGCGGCGCGTGTCGACGAGCGTGTCGTCCACGTCGAACAGCACGCCATCGACCGGGGCCGTGGCGGTGTGGGTCGGGGATGGGGGCATGCCACGACTGTAGCCGGTTCGGCGCGTCGGTCCCGGCATCCCTGGGCATGCGACGTGGCCCGGTCCGTCGGTCATGAGGGGGCGGGACTGTCGGCACTATGCCGGGAGCCGCGTCGCGACCGACGCTCCTGCCATGGACGCGACCGCCGAGTTGCGTGACGTCATCGCCGCTGCCGGGTTCGATGCCGGGAACCCCGGGCCGACCGCAGCGAGGCTGGCGGCCGCGCCGTCGGCGCCAGGAGACATCGAATGACACGCGTGGTGGTCTTCGCGTGCGGCGAACCGCTGCGTGGCGACGACGGGTCGGGTCCCGCCTCGGTGGAGCGGCTGTCCGCGGCGGTGCGGGCGGTTGTCGAGGTGCGGGCCCGCCCGTCGCTGTCCGCCGACGACCTGCTGGTCCTGCCGCGTGGCGCGGCCGCAGTGGTCGTGGATGCCGTCACGGGGCCCCCCGCGGGCACCATCGTCCGCGAGCGTCTCCTCGACCTCGGGCGCACGGCCGTGCCATGGGTGCCGTCGTCAGGGCATCAGCTGCCGCTCGCCACCACGGTCGGGCTGGCGCGCGCCTTGGGCTGGTACGGGTCGGGGACGTTCCTGGGCGTGGGTGCCCGGTCCCTCACGCTGGGCGACGGGCTCTCCGAGCCGGTCGCGGCAGCGCTCCCGTCGCTCACCGCGGCCGTGGAGCGCGAGGTCATGGCACTCGCGGGCTGGTAGGCCCGGCCCCCCACCGCATCGACGCTGCCCGCGCAGAGGCGGTGCGGGCGGCCGATCGCCCGCAGCCAGCCGATGGTCGCGCGTGGTCGGTGGGGTCGGGGTGTCAGTCCTCGACGTACCCTGCGAGCTCGTGGCCCCAGGCCCGTGCCCGATCGAGCTCGCCGTCGCGGAGCGGCCCGTAGGTGCCCATGACCACGAAGCCCCTGCCCTTGGTGACGACCTGGCAGCCGGCCTTGCGGAGCTTCGACTCGATGGTCCCGACGGCGCCCCGGGGCGTGAAGCGTGCGCGCGTGTCGAACGCCGCGGCCCGTGCCCTCGGGATGGCGGGCAGCCCATCCAGCCAGGTGCGCAGCATCGGGTGCGCGACATCAGCCGCGGCCGGGGCCTTGCGGTCCGCCTCCACCCTGTCGCGCATCCCCTCGCCAGGCAGCGAGAACACCATCACCGGCGCCCCTGCCACGACGAGGTCGACATCCGCGAGCTCGCGACCGACCGCCTCGTCAGTCGTCAGTGCCTTGGCGCCAGGTCCGATGCCCTCGGCGATGGCCCGAGCGACCGCGGCGGTGTTGCCCCAGTGCGACTCGTAGACCACGATCGCCTTCATGTGGTCCTCCGAACGACGGGCGGTCCGTCGCGCCTCGGGACGCGACGTGGGCCGCACGGTACGCAGGGTCGCGCAGGCTGCGCCGGACGCCTAGTGCCGGAGGACCGGTCAGTGGCGGGCCGAGCGGCAGGTTCCGGGGCGGTCGCCGCTACGAGCGAAGCGTCTCGATGACCCAGATCGCGGGCTCGTCGCCGCGCTCGCCGGTGGCGCCCACGGCGATGCCCCCGGGGCGGTCCGCGAACGGCACGAAGTCCGAGACCTCGCCCCGGGCCTGTGCAGGGACACCCCGCACGCGGTTCCAGTCGACCGCGGTGGAGCCCACCCAGGAGGCGGGGACCGCCGAGAGGTCGGCGGCCTCGCGCGAGCCGTACGCGATGACCGGGCCGGCCACGGACACGCCCGAGAAGCGCGATCCGGCGGGCGCCGTGAGCGGCAGCCGGACCCAACGGCCACCGGCGTTGGGCGAGTAGGCCACGACGCCCCGGAACAGGACGTCACCGTCCTGATCCACGAGGGTGCCCGCGGCGATGATGTGGTCCCCGTCCACGGTCGCCGAACTCAGGCCCCCGCCGAACCCCAGCTCTCGCACCGTCCACGTCGACAGGTCGCGCGTGGTGCTCACCACGGGGCTCCCATCGGCGATGGCGCTGCTCACGCCCATGACCACCAGCAGCCCGTCGCCCGAGGCGACCGCGTCCGGGTCGCCCGCGGTGGCAGGCATCGAGACGCGGTCCCACTCGAGCCCGTCGGTCGAGGTCCACGCCGAGGGCGCGGCGCACAACCCGTCCGAGCTCAACCGGCAGCCGACCGCGACCATCCCGTCACCCCAGAGGGCGACGCCGGCCATCCACGCGGTGCGCAGGTCGGGGTCGGTCGACGCCCGCCAGACGAGGCCGTCGGTCGACACCAGGGCGATGGCATCCTGCCGACCGGTCGAGGTCCAGGTCGAGCCGACCGCGACCAGGCCGCCCGGGCCTGCGACCACGTCGTCCAGCGTGCCCGCCTGGGCCAGCTCGCCGAGGTCGGCGGCCGTCCAGGCCACCCCGTCGATGGAGCCCAGGACGAGCGTATCGACGGGCCCCACCTCCTCCGGCTCGGTGGCGCCGACCGCCACGTACCCCGGCCCACCGATGGCGACCGCGTTGAGCCGCGCGGCGGGCAGGCCTGAGGGCAGCGTCACCAAGGTCATCCGGAGGTCGCGGGCGGCCTCGCCCCACAGGGGCGCGTCGGCATCCGACGGCGCGACGGACGCTGACGGCTCCGCCGAGGGGGACGCCGAAGGGGAGCCGCCCTGCGCCGAGACCGCCCCCGAGGCGACCAGGAGCCCGAGCGCGGCCATCCCGACGACGCGGGCGCTGCCCATCCTGCCCATGCGATCCTCCCGTGCGTGGCCGTCCCCACGCATGCTACGGCGCCGGCACCCTCCCGACCCACGTGCGACTCCAGCCCGTGCCCTCCATGCTGGTGGGGGTGAACTGGTACGCGGCCGCGATGACCGCGCCGTCGGCACGCACCGCGCTCGTCTCGGGGGACAGGCCGTCGAAGGACGCGGCAGCCTCCTGCCAGGTGACGCCATCCGCCGAGTGCCACCAGGCGTCCGTGCCCAGGAGGATCGCCTCGGTGCCCGCGGTGCCTGCCATGGGCCGGCTCGACGTGTCGAGCACATGGGTCCAGGTCACGCCGTCGGAGCTCAGCCAGACGCTCCCGGCACCCTGGTTGACGAGGGTGGCGAGCACGCCCACGGGCGTCCGCTCAAGGTCCGCCAGCGACCAGTTGCCCGGGTCCACGGGGAGCGGATGCATGGTCCAAGCGACGCCATCGACCGAGCTCCACACCGTGGGCGTCCGGTTGCCATCGGCATCCTGCTGGTTGCCCAGGGCGACGAGCGTGCCGTCGTCGGCGACGGCCACGTGGATGACGTAGGCCGCCTCGGGGAGCGGCGCGCCCGCCCATGTCCGGCCGTCCGGCGAGGTCCACATCGTGGCGGCGCCGGCCGTGTCGGTCCCGGCCGCGACGTACCCGCCAGGCCCGAGGGCGATGCCAAAGAGCCTGCCGGTGGGCAGGCCATCGGCGGGCGCGTCAAGCAGGGCGACCTTCGTGCCATCGGACGTGAGCAGGAGCGAGCTCGACGTGTCCACGTCCCCCACGATGAGGAACCCATCCGGCGTGGCGACGACGCCTGCCGCGGCGGAGCCCTTGGGCAGCGGCCCCTTGAGCCGCTTCCAGCGCACCCCGTCGTCGGACCCGAACACGACGGCCTTCCGGTCGGGCGACAGGTCGCTGTCCACGCCCACGAGGAGGAATCGGCCGTCCGCCCCCACGGCCATGTCGGCCACCAGCAGGGCGCCGTCTCGGGGCCCGAACCCCTTGCTCGCCTTCGATTGCTTCCAGGTGATCGCAGCCACGTCGACGGGCGCGGGCGAGACGGGCGCGGCGATCGACCCGACCGGTCCGGACCCGACCGGAGCCGAGGGCGACTGCGACACCGCCGACAGCTGACCCACCAGGACGGCGGCGGACGCGAGCGCGGTCGCGAGCGCCATGGGTCGGGACGCCACCCGACGAGGTGTGCTGGCCATCCGGAGCCTCCCATGGGCGATCCGGCATGCCTGGGCCGGACACGCCGCGCCATGGTCGCACGCCGGGCGGCGCAAGGGAACTGGGTGAGAGCCCAGCCATCGCCCGGTCCGCGGGCGCAGGGGCGACCCACGCGCGGGGTGGCACCCGACGTCCTACGCGCGAGGTGGCGCCCGACGTCCTACGCGCGGGGTCGCGCCCGACGTCGCCCAGCGGGGATGCGTCGGCCCTGGACGGCGACGAAGGTGCGCTCGAGGGCACGCAGCGTGCGGTCCCACGATCGCTGCGCGACACCCACGAACAGGCAGTCGACCACGGCCAGCTGTGCGATCCGGCTCGCCATGGCGCCCGACCGGAAGGTGGTCTCGCGGGCTGCCGTGGTCAGCACCAGCCCGGCATGCGCGGTGAGCGGCGACTCGCGGGCGTTGGTGATGGCGATGGTCGTGGCGCCCGTCGCCTGGGCGACGCGCAACGCCTCCACGGTGTCGCGGGTGGTGCCCGTGTGCGAGATGGCGATGGCGACGTCACCGGGACCCAGCAGCGCGGCGGACGTGAGCGCCGCGTGGGGGTCCGGCGAGACCGAGGACAGGAGCCCGATGCGATGCAGCTTCTGATGCAGGTCCTGGGCCACGAAGCCGCTGGCGCCCACGCCATAGATGTCGATCCGCCTCGCGCCGGCGACCGCGTCGATGGCGCCAGCCAGGCTGTCGATGTCGAGCAGGGCGGCGGTGTCCTCGATGGCACGCGCATCGCTCCACGCGATCTTGGCCACGATCTGGGGCACCGAGTCGGTGGGGCTGATGTCGCCCGTGGGCGAGGGCGCCCCATGGCCGCTGCGCTCCCGCCCCGTCTCCCGCGCCAGCTCCAGGCGCAGCGCCGGGTAGGACGTGAAGCCCACGGCGCGACAGAACCGGAGCACCGTGGCGGGTGAGGTGTCGCACCGTTCGGCGAGCGTCCCGATGGCAAGGCCGGCGGCACCTGCCGGGTCCTCGAGGATGGCCAGCGCCACCCGCAGCTCCGCGGGGCGCAGCACGGGCAGCTCGGCGCGGATCCGGACCAGGAGCCCCGGCGTCTCGGCCGGCGACTCGGCGGGGTCGACGACGGGCCCGGGCCGAGGGCCGCCCGAGCGCGTCCGGCCTGGGCGGTCAAGCTCGGCCACCACCTCCGCCAGCATGCGTCGGATGTGCCCCACATCGGACCACGTCCGCGAGGGATGCACCCGGTTGGTCAGCAGGACCACGGTGCGCCCGCCCGCCCGATCCACCACCAGCGAGGTGCCCGTGAACCCCGTGTGGCCCACCGACAGCGGCCCCCGGAGGTCCCCCATGAACCCCGGGTCATCGATCCGCACGCCCAGGCCCTGCCGGAACCCCGGGTCGAGATGCGCCGGCAGCTGGTCGGCGCACATGGCCTGGACGGTCGACTCGCGGAGCACGCGCACGCCGTCGAGCTCGCCCCCGCGCCGGATCATCTCGCCCAGACGCGCCACGTCCATGGCCGTGGCGAACATCCCGGCGTGCCCCACGGCGCCACCCAGGCACCACGCGTTCTCGTCGTGGACCTCGCCGCGCAGCATCCCGCGAGCCACGTCGGACTGGTCCTCGGTGGCCGCGACCCGCGACCACAGGCCCGCCGGGGGCAGGAAGCCGGCATCGAGCATGCCCAGGGGTCGACACACCCGCTCCTCGACCAGCCGTGCCAGCGGCTGTCCCGTGACTGCCTCCGCCAGCCAGCCGGCCGTGATGAAGCCGATGTCGGAGTACCCGAACGCCGCGCCGGCGCCGCGCTCCAGCGGCGCGCCCAGCACCGCCCCCCGACGCGCCTCGAGGTCCGGCCACCCGGTCCACAGCTCCAGCCATGCCGGCAGCCCGCTGGTGTGGGTCAGCAGATGACGCAGGGACACCGACCGCCGCACGCCCACCGAGAACGTGGGCAGCCACGGATGGATGGGGTCGTCCAGGCCGAGCGCGCCCTCGTCGACCAGGGACAGGAGCACGGTCGTGGTGAACAGCTTGGTCAGCGACGCGAGGTCGAACAGGGCATCCGGGGCCATCGGGACCCGCTGGTCGGGTGGCAGCTCGGTGCCCTGCGCATCCGCGTAGCGCAGCGCGTCACCCACCGCCGCATGGGCCACGAGCGACCCGTCCCGGAGCACCACCGCCACGGCCCCCGGGTATGCCGGGTGCGGGCGCCCGACCAGACCACTCTCGAGCACCTGGCGGACCAGGGCGCTCATGGGCATGGTGCCGTCGAACCCCGTGCTGCGTGCAACATCGTTACGCAGTATCGCGCCACCATGTCAACTCTTGACATGGGCGATCCCGCGGTGGGACGATCCGGGGACGCGCCCGGGCAGCATCCCGCCCGGCGGGCGACGCGTCCGCCGACGGGGCAGGGTGAGCATCGGGCGCCGATGGGTGGGCACCTGGTCCCACGCAGTGCGGCGAGCAGGCCGCTCACGGAGGAGTCGCATGACGCAGCGCAGACCCGGGCGACGCGCCTGGGCATCGATCCTGACCTTCGCCATGGCGGGGTCGCTCGTGACGACCGTGGCACCCGCCGCGGCCCAGAGCCCCGCCACCGGCGGCACGCTGGTGGTCGGAATCACCAGCGACGTCAACCAGATGTTCCCGTGGAAGGCGACCCAGTTCCAGGCGGTGGCCGTGCTGGGCAACATCTACGGCACCCTCACCGAGCTCGACGAGAACCTGGACGTGGTGCCCGGCCTCGCCGAGAGCTGGGAGGTCTCGGACGACGGCCTCACGGTGACCCTCCACCTGCGCGACGGCGTCACGTTCCACAGCGGCGCGGCACTCACCTCGGCCGACGTCAAGGCATCCTTGGAGGCCATCCAGAACGAGGCCAACGCCGCGGTCGCGCGTGCCAGCCTGGCCTCCATCACCGCCATCGATGCGCCCGACCCGCAGACGGTCGTGCTCACCCTGGGCAACCCGGATGCGGGGCTCCTGGCGGGTCTGTCCACGGTCAACGTGGCCATCCTGCCGGCGGCCGACATCGTGGCGCCGTCATCGCCCACGCCCGTCGAGTCTGGGCAGCCCTCGCCCGAGCCCACGGCCAACCCCATCGAGGCGGCCCTCACGGCCCAGCCGGACGGGACCGGACCCTTCAAGTTCGCCAGCCGGACCCCCAACGAGTCCATCAGCCTGGTGCGCAACGACGCCTACTGGGGCGACCCCGTGCCGCTCGACGGCGTCGAGTTCCGGGTCATCCCGGACGAGGCGTCCATCGTGGCTGGCATCCAGGCCGGCAACATCAACCTCGCGGTGCTCAACGACCCGCTCGTGGCCCAGCAGGCGAAGGATGACGGGATCGCCGTCGTGGACACGCCGCAGCTGGCCTACCACGTGCTCCAGCTCAATGCCCGCACGGCGCCGCTCGACAACCTCGACGTGCGTCTCGCGCTCCAGTGCGCCATCGACCGCCAGGTGGTCCTCGACACCGCCGCCCTGGGCGAGGGCGAGGTCACCGGCCCCATCACCTCCCCCGCCTACAAGAGCGACCCCAGCGCGCGGCCCTGCCCCACGCGTGACGTCGAGGCCGCCAAGCAGCATCTCGCCGCCGCGGGCTACCCCGACGGCCTGACCCTGCCGCTGCTGGTCAGCCAGGGCGAGTACGCGACCTCGGTCGCGGAGGCCCAGAGCGTCCAGGCACAGCTCGCCGAGGCGGGCATCACCGTCGAGCTCGAGGTCACGGACATCGACACCTATGTCGACAAGTGGCTCGCCGCCGACTTCACCACGGCCATCGCGCTCAACGGCGGTCGCCCTGACCCCGACGGCATGTACGGCCGCTACTTCACCAGCACCGGCAACCTCAACACGGTCGCCGGCTTCTCGTCCGACGAGCTCGACGCGCTGTTCGCGCAGGGCAAGGCGACCAGCGACCCGGAGGCCCGCAAGGCCATCTACGACCAGATCTCGAAGTACCTCGAGGACAACGCGGTCTGGATCTGGCTGTTCACGAGCTACAACTACTCGGCGACGACCCCCGACGTGACCGGGTTCGTGCCGATGGCCAACAACTCGCTCCAGTACCTGCGCCAGACCTCGCTCACGCAGTAGCGCAGGCTCGCACCTCGCTCGCACCGCGACCTGTCGGAGCAGGGGACCCGTGGACCGTCGGACGGCGCGCCGCATCGGCCGCCGGCTGCTGGAGATCGGGCTCACCCTGCTCGGGGTCGCGGTGCTCGTGTTCGTCACGCTCCGCGTCCTGCCCGGGGACCAGATCACCGCGTCCCTGGGCATCGAGTCGGGCGACATGTCGGACGCGCAGATCGCGGCGCTGCGCGCCTACTACGGCATGGACCAGCCGCTCCACCTGCAGTTCCTGTCGTGGCTGGGTAGCGTCCTCACGGGCAACCTGGGCTATGACCAGGACACCGGCCAGTCGGTGCTCGACATGACGCTCTCCGCGCTGCCCATCACGTTCGAGCTCGCCGTGCTGTCCACGCTCGTGGGGCTTGCCATCGGCATCCCGCTGGCGCTCCTGTCGGCGTCGAAGCCGGACGGCGCGCGTGACGCCGTCGCCCAGACGGTGGGGCTCGCGGCGCTCGCCATCCCCAGCTTCCTGCTGGGGTCGCTGCTCATCGCCTATGTCTCGAAGTGGTTCCGCTACAACCCCAACTCGCTCGCGTTCGCCCGGCTCACGGACGACCCCTGGCTCAACCTCCAGCAGCTGCTGTTCCCGGCCATCGTGCTGGGGTTCGGCCTGGCGGCGCCCATCATGCGCACCGCGCGCACCGCGTTGCTGGAGGTCCAGGCCCAGGACTTCGTGCGCACCGCACGCGGCAAGGGCGTGAGCCCGGGGCGCATCCGGACGCGCCACGTGCTGCGCGCCGCGCTCATCCCCATCGTGACCATGACCGGCATCCAGTTCGGGTACCTGCTGGGCGGCGCCATCGTGGTCGAGCAGATCTTCAGCGTGCCAGGGCTCGGCCGGCAGGTGCTGCTGGGCATCCAGCAGAAGGAGTTCGCGGTGGTCCAGAGCACGGTGCTCGTCATCGCGCTCCTGTTCGTGCTGGTCAACATCGCCACCGACTGGGTGTACCGGATCGTCGACCCGCGGGTGCGCGCGACATGACCGACCTCGCCGTCACGCCCACGGTCCATGTCGCCCCCGCCCATTCGCGGGTGCCGCTGTGGCGGCGGCTGCTGCGCAGCCGGAGCGGCCTGGTGGGCGCGGTGCTCACGGGCATCGTGGTGGCCGCGGCACTCGCGGCGCTCCTGGGCCTGACCCCCTACGACCCGGTCTCGCAGCGCCCCGCGGACCGCTTCCTGCCACCCAACGCGACCTATCCCCTGGGCACCGACCAGTTCGGTCGGGACATCCTGTCGCGGGTCATGGCGGGCGCCGGGACCTCGCTCCTGGTGGCCGTCACGGCGGTCGCCATCGCGGCGGTGGTGGGCACCGCGGCGGGCGTCGCGGCGGGTTACTTCGGGTCGCCCGTGAGCCCGCCCATCCTGGGCGTGGCCAACGTCCTGTTCGCGTTCCCGCCGCTGCTCCTGGCACTGGCGCTGGCCTCGGCGCTCACCCGCAACTGGTTCACGGTGGCCATCGCCATCGCCATCGTGTACGTGCCCATCTTCATCCGGGTCGCGCGCGGGCCCGTCCTGTCGCTCCGCGACGCCGACTTCATCCGGGCCAGCCGGGTGCTGGGCTTCGCCACGCCCCGGATCCTGTTCCGGCACGTGCTGCCCAACATCGCGCCCATCATCATCGTCCAGGTCACGCTCGCCCTCAGCTGGGCGGTCCTGACCGAGGCATCCCTGTCCTTCCTGGGCCTGGGCACGCCACCGCCCACGCCCGCCCTGGGCTCCATGATCCTGGACGCCAAGCAGATGGTGGCGAGCTACTGGTGGACCATGCTCGCGCCGGGCGCCATGGTCGTGGTGTTCGTGGTCGGGCTCAACCTGCTGGGCGACGGGCTGCGTGACGCGCTCGACCCGCGCGCCGGGACGGACGCATGAGCACCGGCGAGGCGCTCGACGCGCTGGTGACGGAGCGGGTGGACCCGCGCTACGCGACGCTCGACGAGGCGAGCGTGGTGGAGCTCGCGGCGCTCATGAACGATGCCGACCAGAGCGTGCCCGCGGCGATCGGCGCGGCCATGGGCTCCATCGTGCCGGCCATCGAGGCCATCACCGCGCGGCTGGCGCAGGGCGGCCGGCTGCGCTACGTGGGCGCCGGCACGGCCGGCCGGATGGGCGTCCTGGATGCCTCGGAGTGCCCGCCCACGTTCGGCACGCCACCTGACCTGGTGCGGGGAATCATCGCGGGCGGCGCGCGTGCCATCACGCAGGCCATCGAGGGTGCCGAGGACGACCTCGACGCCGGGACCCGGGCCATCGGGGACGACGCCATCGGGCCGCTGGATGCGGTGGTCGGGGTCGCCGCGAGCGGGCGCACGCCGTTCGTCATCGGCGCCCTGCGCGAGGCACGCGCCCGGGGGGCCCTCACGGTCGCCCTCTCGTGCAACACCGACGCGCCCATCAGCCATGAGGCGGACCTCGCCATCGAGGTGCCCGTGGGGGCCGAGGTGCTCGCGGGGTCCACGCGCCTCAAGGCGGGCACGGCCCAGAAGCTGGTGCTCAACATGATCTCGACCATCGCCATGATCCGCCTGGGCAAGACGTGGGGGAACCTGATGGTCGACCTCCGGGCGACCAACGAGAAGCTCCGGGAGCGCGCCATCCGGATCGTGCAGCAGGTCACGGGGTCGACGCGCGAGGTCGCCGTCGAGGCGCTGCGTGCCGCCGACTGGGAGGTCAAGCCCGCGGCGCTCATGGTGGGCCGAGGGCTGTCGGTGACGGATGCGCGAGCACGGCTCGCGGCGGAGCCGCGGCTGCGCGCCGCGCTGGAGGAGGCATCGTGAGGGTCCTGGGGATGATCAGCGGGACGTCCCACGACGGCATCGACGTCGCGGTGGTCGACCTGCGGCTCGAGGGCGCGGCGCTCGTGGGCCGGCTGCTGCATGGCGACTCCGTGCCCTACGCGCCAGACCTGCGGGAGCACCTGGTGCGGACGCTGCCGCCCGCGCAGTTGCGATACCAGGACGTGTGCCAGCTCGACACCCGGATCGGGCAGGCCTTCGCGCAGGTGGCGGCCGACGCCATCGCCGCGGCGGGCCCGGTCGACCTCGTGTGCTCGCACGGCCAGACGGTGTTCCACTGGGTGGATGGCGCACACGCGCTGGGCACGCTCCAGCTGGGCGAGCCGGCCTGGATCGCGGAGCGGACCGGCGTCCCCGTGGTGTCGGACGTGCGAATCCGGGACATCGCGGTCGGCGGGCATGGCGCGCCGCTCGCCTCGCTCGTGGACGTGCTGGTCCTGGGTGGCGTGCCCGGCTCGCCAGGCGCCCTCAACCTGGGCGGCATCAGCAACATGACCGTGCTCCATGGTCCGGGCGGCGCGCCGGTGGCGTTCGACATCGGGCCTGCGAACGCGCTCATCGACGCCGCCGTGCGTCGGCTCACCGCCGGTGCGCAGGCGTATGACCGGGACGGGGCGATGGCGGCCGCCGGCTCGGTGGACGAGGCTGCGCTGGCCGACCTGCTGACCGAGCCCTACTACGCCCTGCCCATCCCCAAGTCGACCGGCAAGGAGCTGTTCCACGACGGCTACCTTGACGCGCTCCGGTCCCGCTGGCCGTCGCTGGACGGCGCCGACCTGGTGGCGACGCTCACCGCGCTCACCGCGCGCACCGTGGCGGACGCCGCCCGGGCGGCCGGCGTGGACACCCTGGTCTGCTCCGGTGGCGGCGTGGAGAACCCCACGCTCCTGCGCATGCTCCGCGAGTCCGCCCCAGGCATCGCGGTCCGCCTGACCACCGAGTTCGGGCTGCCCACGGACACCAAGGAGGCGATCATGTTCGCGGTCGTGGGCTGGCACACGGCGCACGGCCTGCCCGGCGCCGTGCCCAGCTGCACCGGCGCGCGCGAGCCTCGGGTGCTGGGCGCGATCACCCCCGGCGCGACGCCCCTGCGGCTGCCGGAGCCGCTGGCCAGCGCACCGACCTCGCTGCGCATGGAGCCCGGATGACCGACAGCGTGCCCCTGCTGGACGTCCATGGCCTCCGGGTCGTGGCGCGACGTCGCGACGGCGACCTGCCCATCGTCCACGGCATCGACCTGCAGGTGGGCCGCGGCGAGGCGGTGGGCATCGTGGGCGAGAGCGGCTCGGGCAAGTCCCTCTCGATGCTCGCGGTGATGCGGCTGCTCTCGCCGCCGCTCGTGGTCGCGGGCGGCAGCATCCTGTTCGAGGGCACCGACCTCGCGACCCTGCCCGAGGCGCGGATGCGTCGGCTCCGGGGCGAGCGCCTGGCGATGGTCTACCAGGACCCCATGACCTCGCTCAACCCGCTGATGCGGATCGGCGACCAGGTGGCGGAGGCGATGACCGCGCACGGCGTCGCGCAGCGCGATGCCGCGGCGCGCAGCCTGGGGCTGCTGGCGCGGGTGGAGCTGCCGGATCCCGCCCGCGCGGCACGCGCGTATCCCCACGAGCTGTCGGGTGGCATGCGCCAGCGTGCGGTCATCGCGATGGCCCTGGCCATGGGGCCCCGGCTGCTCATCGCGGACGAGCCCACGACCGCGCTCGACGTGACCATCCAGCGCCAGATCCTGGCGGTGGTCAACCAGCTCCGGCGCGACATGGACATGGCGACCATCTGGGTCACCCACGACCTGGGGGTGGTGGCCCAGCTCGTCGAGCGGGTCGTGGTGATGTATGGCGGGCACGTCGTGGAGGAGGCGCCCGTCGATCGGCTGTTCCACGCCCCCCAGCACCCCTACACCTCGGCGCTCCTGGCTGCGCTCCCGGACCCGCTGGACGACACCCGCCCGCCGCTCGCCCAGATCCCGGGCCGCCCGCCCCTCCCCTCCGAGCGCATCGACGGCTGCCCGTTCCGCCCCCGCTGCGCCCAGGCGCGCGACGCGTGCGCCGTCAGGCCGCCGCTGGAGGCCCGGGGCGAGGGCCGGGTCGCCTGCTGGGTGCCGCCGTCGGAGTGGACATGACGCTCGAGGCCATCGACCTGGTCAAGCGCTACCCGAGCCGCGACGGCGATCGGGTCGTGACCGCCGTGGCCGGGGTCTCGGTGCGTCTCGGCGAGGGGGAGACGCTGGGCGTGGTGGGCGAGAGCGGCTGCGGCAAGTCGACGCTGGCCAAGCTGCTGGTCCGGCTGGAGGAGCCCACCAGCGGCCGGGTGCTGCTCGACGGGGTGGACCTCACCGCCGCATCCGCGGGAGAGCTGCGGGCGCTGCGACGTCGGATCCAGCTCGTGTTCCAGGACCCGTACTCCTCGCTCGACCCGCGTCGGACGGTGGGCGACACCCTGGGCGAGGTGCTCGTGGCGCACCGGCTCCACGGCGACCAGGCCGGGCGCGCCCGCCGCGTCGCCGAGCTGCTGGAGATGGTCGGGCTGGGCCCGGGCCTGGTGCGCAGCTACCCCCACGAGATGTCGGGTGGCCAGCGGCAGCGCGTGGGCATCGCGCGGGCGCTCGCGGTCGAGCCCCGGGTGCTGCTGCTCGACGAGCCCGTGTCGGCCCTCGACGTCTCGGTGCGCGCCGAGATCATGAACCTGCTGGTGCGGCTGCGCGACCAGCTGCGGCTGTCGTACGTGTTCATCAGCCACGACGTGGCGATGGTCCGCCACCTCTCGGACCGGGTCGCCGTGATGTATCTGGGCAAGGTCGTCGAGACCGGCTCATGGAAGACCGTGGTCGACCGGCCGCTCCACCCCTACACCCAGGCGCTCCGGGACGCCGTGCCCGTGCCCGACCCGCGCGCCACGCGACCCATCGAGCCGATGGTCAAGGGCGAGGTGGGCGACGTGCCGGCGGCGGGGGCGGGCTGCGCGTTCGCCCCCCGGTGCCCTCTCGTCGAGGATGTGTGCCGACGCGTGGAGCCGCCGCTCACGCCGCTGGGCGACGGCCACGAGGTCGCCTGCCACGTGCGCGTCCGCGAGGCGGGCGTGGCCGCGTGACCACCGTGCGCGAGGCGACCGCGGCCGACGTCGACGCCGTGGTCGCGCTGTTCCTCCGCTGCTGGCGCGAGTCGTACGCGGAGGTGCTGCCACCCACGGCGATCGAGGTGTTCGACGAGGCCGGCGCGGTCGAGCTCTGGCGCCGGGCGCTGGTCACGCCTCGGCCCGGCACGCGGGGCGTGGTCGCGGTCGAGGGAGATCGCGTCGTGGGCATCGCCCGGATGGGTCGCGACCCCGACGAGCCCGACGCCGGGCACGTCTTCAGCCTGTACGTGGACCCTCGGGCGCAGGGCGGCGGCGTGGGCCGTCGGCTGCTCGACGAGGCCGTCGCGTGGCTCGGGTCGGCGGGAGTGACCACGGCCACGCTCTGGGTGTTCGAGGCGAACCGCCGGGCGCGCTCGTTCTATGCCCTGGGCGGCTGGCTGCCCGACGGCGGGACCCGCGTCGAGCCCGAGTTCGGCGAGCCCGAGGTGCGCTTGCGCCGGACGCTCTGAGCGTCCGGCGACGGGCGCGTCGGCATCACCCGACTCGCCCTGACTCCCACGCTCGCCGCTGCCGTCAGGCCGCGTCGAGCACCTCATGGAGCTTCGCCGCGAAGGCATCGGGTTCGCCGGTCTGGCCGTACTCGCCGCCCAGGAAGCCACTGTGGTCGCCGGGGAACACCACCGGCGTCACGCCCAGCCGCTCCGCGATGGCCTCGCCGCCGCGTCGGGCGAGCTGGGTGCCGCTGCCCTGGCCCACCGCGATGACGATGCGCGTCGATGCGGCGCGCAGGGCCTCCACGTCGGGCCGGTAGCCGGTGCAGGTGAGGATGTTCTGGGCCAACAAGGGGTCGGTCCGGCTGCCGTCGTCCACGTCAGGCATGCCGAACATCTGGGGGTCCGGCCCTGGCTGCGCGGCGAACTCCAGGGTGAACGGCCCCTCGTGCGCGACGACCGCGATGAAGTGCGCCATCCCGGCACCCTGGCCACGCTGCCGATAGGTCGCCGCGACGGCGCGGCACGTGGCGAGCGCGGCCTCGCTGTCCGGGACCAGGGCGGCGAGCGGCGGCTCATGCGCCACCAGCGTCCGGACGTCCTCGGGATGCGTGGCGACCAGGGCGAGCGCGTTGACCGCCCCGCCGCTGCTGGCGAACACGTCCACCGGGCCGAGGCCCAGATGCTCGATGATCCGATGCAGGTCGTCCGCGTGCTGGTCGGGGGTCGACTCGCTGGTCGGGTCGTCCTTGACGCTGCGCTCGACGCCCCGTGGGTCATAGGTCACGACCGTGCGGTCGGCGAAGTGACCCGCGAGCGTGCCGAAGCCGGATGCCCCCATGGGCGAGCCGATGACGAGCAGGGGTCGGTGCTGGCCATCGGCGCCGGGCCGGACGTCATAGGTCAGGGTCGCACCCGGCGCCGGCAGGATGCCGGTGGCCGGCGCGGCCTGGGTCGCTGGCATGGTCATCGGGGTCCTCCTGAGGTGGTCATCGTCCCGTGGCGGTCATGGTCGGTTGACTCGCGGGATGGGTAGGGCTCATCGGTCAGGTCAGGCCGTGGTGTCGGCGAGGATCGCGTCGATCTGGCCGACCGCCTGGGTGAGGCCCTCCTCCATGCCCATGGCCAGGACCTGCTCGAGCGCCTCGATGGTCTGGTAGGTGCTGTCCACGGACATGCGCGTCCGACCACCGCCGAGGTCCTCGATGGTGACCACGGCATCGGTCACCGGCAGCGACTCGTTGACCGTCCCGTCGGCGTTGCCGAACCCATCCCGGAAGGTGATCCGGCGGGGTGGCTCCACGGACACGATGTGCCACCAGCCATGGGCCTCGGAACCGTCCGGGCCCGTCATGTGGTAGGCCATCTGGCCGCCGGGCGTGAGCGCGTGCTGGGTGAACGTTGCGGGCCACATCGGCGGCCCCCACCATCGCTCGAGCTGCCGCGGGTCGGCCCACAGCTGCCACACCCGCTCGGGTGTCGCCTGGAACTCGGCGTCGATGCCCAGGGTCCTCGCCTGGATGTCCTTGCGGACAGCGGTGACGGTCATGTCGTGGGGTCCTCCCTGTTCTCCTCGAGGAGCGCGCTCATCCGGTCGATGCGGTCGCGCCACAGCTGCTCGTAGCGATCGAGCAGCCGCTGTGCCATCCGGATCGCCTCGACGTTGGTGCGCACGACCTTGCGTCGGCCGGTGCGCGCCTTGGTCACGAGCCCAGCACGCTCCAGGACTGCGACGTGCTTCTGCACGGCCGCGAAGCTCATGGGATACGGCGTGGACAGCTCCACGACGCCCAGCTCGCCGTCCATCGCCCGTCGCACGATGTCGCGCCGGGTGCCATCCGCGAGGGCGGCGAACACCCGGTCGGCGTCGAACGTGGTGGTGGCGGTCAACGTGATGGCCTGCATTGATACAACCATATGGTTGTATTGGACGATCGTCAAGCCCGGCGAGCGGCGTCCACGGAACCGGGGTGCGTCCAATGGGCGGGGTGCCGCGCCAACCTCGCAGGTCTTCGGTGTGGCCGAACGGTCGCCCGCTGACCTGCAGGGTTTCGGGCGCCCGGTCGCGGTCCGGGCGCCCGTCGTGACCACATTCGTTCGGCCTCGCTGGACTCCTGCATGGTTCATGCCCTGGCGGGCGCCGGATCGGCGCCGGGTGGCGCCGTGCCGTCCCGAAACTGCGCAGGATGGCCGGCCGGCGTTCGGTGCGACCGAAACGCTGCCGAGGAGGCCCGGGAGGCCGCCCGAGCTCCGAGCCTCGGGACCCGGGTCGCGGACTCAGGTGGGCAGCAGCAATGGACGCTGGCCCGCTTGTCCCGGGCCGCATGGCGCCCGTGGTCCCGGGACGACGGGCCGCTCCGCCTGCCAGCACGGGCCGAACGTCCCTGCCGAGCCCGGAAGACAATTGGGACCATCCGCGCAACGGACTCGCGACGATCGCACCCAGCGATCCGTCCGAGCGCGACATGGGAGGTCATCGAAGGACGATGAAGCGCAGGACCCTCGATCTCATCATCAGCGGCGGCGGGCTGGTGCTCGCCGTGGTGCTCCTCGCCCTGGGGCTGGTGCTCCAGAACCAGGCGAACTTCGCCAAGGACTATGCCGCGACCCAGCTGGGCGCGCAGCTCATCACCATGCCCGCGGCCGACGCGCTCGGTGGCGCCGATGCGCAGCCGGGCGGCGATTGCCTGGTCAAGTTCGGGCAGGGCGACGCGGACGCGCGGCTCATGACCACCGGCGCACAGGCCGAGTGCTACGCCAACCAGTACATCGCGTTCCATATGCGCGAAGCGGCCACGGCCGCTGGGTATGAGGGCGCAACCTACTCCACGCTGGGCGGCATCACCCGCGGCATCCAGTCCCAGATCGACGAGGCGACGACCGCCGGGACCGACACCACCGAGCTCACCGCCCAGCTGACGGCGGCGAACGCGCTCCGCGACACGATGTTCAAGGGCGAGACCCTCCGCGGCCTGCTCCTGACCACCTACGGCTTCAGCGTCTTCGCCGAGCGCCTCGACCAGGCCGCGCTCCTTGCCTACATCGCGGCGGCGGTCCTCCTGGTCCTCTCGATCGCGGGCTTCGTCCACGCCTTCCGAACGCCCAGGGAGGAGGTCATCCTGACCAACCTCAACACCCAGTCCACGCCGACCGTCTGACCACCATCAGACCCAACCCCCGGAGGGCCGGCCGAGCAATCGGCCGGCCCTTCGCCATGTCCGCGGGCCGCGCTCGCGACGCCGTCGCCGGTCAATACTTGACAGTGGCACGTGACACTGTCAATATCGGCTCATGCCCAGCGCCGGATACGCCATCACCGAGCTCGCGAGCCTGGCCGGGGTCACGCCTCGGACCATCCGCTACTACGTCTCGGTGGGCCTCCTCCCGGCGCCGGACCTCGCGGGACGCGCCTCGCGCTACACCGATGGCCACCTCCATCGGGTCCGGCTCGTCCGCCTGCTCCAGGAGCAGCACCTGCCCCTGGCCGAGATCCGGGCCCGTCTGACCTCGCTCTCGGACGACGAGGTCAGCGCGGCCCTGCGCGCCCCGGACCCCCAGCCAGCCGGCTCGGCGCTCGACTACATCCGGTCGATCGCATCGGGCGGCCGTCGGCCCGTCGCCGCCTCGGGCGCTGCGCCCATGACCCGCTCGGCGGACCCTGCCGCCCCCGGACACGCACCACCGCTCCCGCTCGCTGCCCCCATGCCGCCCGCGGCCACGCCTGCCGCCGCGATGTGGGAGCGCATCGCCCTGACGACGGACGTGGAGCTCCACGTGCGTCGGCCGCTGAGCCGCACCGCGCAACGGCGGGTGGAGCGGCTCGTCACCATCGCCCGCGAGATCCTGGAGGATCAGCCATGACCAGCCCCGTCATCCCGTCGCTGCAGGTGGCCACCGACCGCCACCTCGTCCGCTGCCGCTGGCACAGCCAGCGCTTCGTGGTCGCCCGCGTGGAGGCGCCCGTCGTCCACACGGGCGCCGCCCGCCCACCCGTCAACCTCGCGTTCGTGCTCGACCGCTCCGGGTCGATGTCGGGCGCCAAGCTCTCGGTCGCGGCCCGGGCCGTCGAGGAGGGCATCGGGCGCCTCCAGCCCACGGACCGCTTCAGCATCGTCTGGTTCGATGACGAGGTCAGACTCCTCGTGCCGACCACCCCCGCCACCGGCGATGCCTGCCGCGCCGCCGTGGAGCGGCTGCGCCAGGTCCGGAGCGGCGGCTCGACCAACCTCTCGGACGGCTGGCTGGCAGGCTGCGAGCAGGTGGCCAGCGCGTCGCTCGACGCGGGCGTCAACCGGGTGCTGCTGCTCACGGACGGCCAAGCCAACCGAGGCATCACCGATCCGGCCGAGCTGGCGCATCACGCCGAGCAGCTCCGGCTGCGAGGCGTCTCCACGACCACCTTCGGCGTGGGCGACGACTTCCAGGAGGCCGTCCTCCAGGGCATGGCGCAGGCGGGTGGCGGGCACTTCCGGGACATCGCCGATGCCGCCGCGATCTCGGACCACCTGAGCTCCGAGATCGGCGAGAGCCTGGAGGTCGCGGCTCGGGACGTGGAGCTGCGGCTCACCCTGCCCGATGGCGTGCGGGTCGAGAGCCTGGGCGCATTCCCCGCGACCAAGGTCGCCGGTGGCACGGTGGTGGCGCTCGGGGACCTGGTCTCCGGCCAGTCGGTCGAGGTGCCGCTGCGGCTGTCGTTTCCCGTGGGCAAGCCGGGCGAGAGCCATGCGGCGGTGGTCGCGGTCGCCGACCGCGATGGGGCCCTGGGCGGTGCCTTCGGGCGGCTGTCGTGGGAGCACGCGGACGATGCCGCGAACGACAGCCAGCCGCGCGAGCGGGCGGTGGACCGGACGATCGCCCGGGTCTTCGCGGCGCGTGCCCGTCAGGAGGCCGTGCGCCTCAACCGGGCCGGCCGCTACGACGCGGCCCGCGAGGCGCTCGAGGCGACGGCGCGACGCATCCGCGGCTACGCGGGCGATGACGAGGAGCTGCGCCGCATCGCGCGCGAGCTCCGGGACGAGGCGGTGACGTTCCTGCGGGAGCTCCCCGAGCGGTATCGCAAGGAGCGCTTCGCGGCCAGCCACTACGACCTCCAGTCGAGGACGGCCCAAGGCGCGGCCATCCGCGACCGGCGCTGACGGCGCGGGCCGGCCACCCGCGTCACTGCTCACAGCGAGCAACCGACGACCAGCGGGTCTGCCAGCACCGCCCGTCGCGACCGGCCCCCGCGAGCGGCCACCATGTCGCAGGCCCGGGCGGATCCCCCCAACGCCCGGGCGGCAACCGGCGGCGCCATCGCGGCGCCGCGCCAGATCAGAAGCCCGGGCCCCTCCCACGCCCGGGCTTCGCTGACTGTCGGACGACCCGCAGCGCCAGCAGCGCGGCCGCCAATCGGACGCTCCCCTCCCCGTCGAGGCTGGTGCCCAGCAGCGATTCGATGCGCTCCAGCCGGTACGCGACCGTGCGCGACGCGAGATGCAGCCGCCGCGCCGTCTCGCGGATGTTCTGGCGGGCCGCGAGATGCACCTCCAGCGTCTGGATGAGCTCCTCGCCCATCCGCTCGTCGGCCAGCAGGGGTCCCAGCTCGTGCTCGATGGCGGCATCGACCAGGGACGGGTCGAGCAGGAAGGTGGTCTCCAGGGCAAGCGTCGCCGGGTCGCCGACCCAGCCGCGCCGACCCAGCCCGGCGGCGACCGCGACCGCGTACTCCGCCTGCGCGGGCGCCAGGCCCAGGGCGTCGAAGCCATCGATGCGTGCCATGTCCACGGCCACCCACCCATCGCCCAGGGCCGCCGTGAGCCCGGCCCTGAGCCGGGGCACGCCCACCCAGTCGGCGCGTGCCAGGACCAGGATCCGACCATGCCACTCCAGGACCACCGGCAGCGCGATGCCCGGCTGGCGCCGATGGTGCGCGTGGGGCGCGCTGATGTGGCGCTCCAGCTCGACCGCGGTCTCGCCCAGGGCCTCGTCCGGCAGCCCGATCGGCTGGACGAGCGTCAGCCGATAGGCGGCGTCGGGGGACAGACCGTAGCGCTCCGAGCGACGCCGCACCCGCGCGCGGTCGTCGGGGTTGACCCGGGGGCTGCCCAGCAGCTCCTCGAGCACCGAGCGGCGGCGGTCGGCGTGCGCCACCGCCAGCTCCACCTCGACATCGGCGTAGGCGTCGGCCATCTCGGCGACGGCCACGTGGAGGCCCCGGATGAGCCGGTCGGCAAGCTCGACCGCGGCGGCCGGCGCCGTGTCCTTGACCTCCGACACCACGTCCCAGACCGCCCAGTTGAGGGCGAGGTAGCCGGCCAGCACCCGCTCCGCGGCGGCACCCTGCCGAGCCAGGCGGGTCGACGCCTCGCGGAAGGCCCGGACCTGGTCGTGGGCGCCCCGCTGCTGGCTGATGAAGTCGATGACCAGGCCCAGCCCCGAGTGGAGCCGCTCGGGCTCCATGTCGGTCTCGGCCGCCGCCGCGGCCAGGACCTCGTGCTCGCGGGCCCGGAGCGCGTCGAGCAGCGCCTCGACACGTGCGTGGGTCGAACTCGCGATGGGCTCGGTCACGTCCCCTCCGTCGCCTCGGGCGGGCCATGCGGCTGCGCCGCGGCCCCGGGTGCGGTGACACCCGCGGCCGCGCGATGCTACGCGCTCGCAGCGTCGGGCGGGCGCCGCCCGCGACGTGCTGGGTGGAGGGCGCGTTGCCGACATGCTGCAGCCACGCCCCCATCCGTCTGCCTCGCTGGGCAGAGGCGGCCGGGGCGGCCGGGCGCGAGCATCGAGGTCATGGACGAGCGCTGTCTCCAGTGCGGTCACCCCACGGTGGGTCACCACGGCGCGGGCTGCCACCGGACGTCGTTCCTGCGAGGCGCCTGCGACTGCGACTTCGTCGAGCCCGCGCCCCTGCCCATGTCGGCGACCGCCGCGCAGCATCGCGAGCGTGCCGCCTGGTGGTCGCGACGCATCGACCTGACGGACCACCGGATGTGGCAGACGCCGCACGGCACCGAGCAGTGGCTGCGGCTGGAGCGGCTGCGCAAGGTCGCGGTGGTGGCGCGCCACCACCACCTGGAGATGGCGCAGGCGGTGCCCGACCCGGACCCCGTGGTCCCCCACGTCGCCGCGGAGGTGCCCGCCGAGCGCGACGACCCGCTCCGGGACGTCAGCATCGCGTCGCTGGAGCACCAGCCCGCCTCGGCGCTGCGCGAGCTCCAGGACCGCTTCGACGGTGCATCGGTGGCCGCCCGGGACTCGCTGCGGACGCGCCTCGAGACCGAGTTCGACGCCCTCGAGCCGCGGCACCGGCGCGCCCTCCTGGAGGACGACGCGTTGCGTGCTGCGCTGACCCATCTCGGCGTGGTGTCGCCCTGGAGGCCGCCGACCCGTTGACGGCCGTCGCGCGCAGGACCCGGCGCGTCTCGCCTGGGGGCTGGCGAGGCGTCACTCGATGAGGCGGACCCGGACGCCGAGCGCGTCGTACGTGCGCAGCGCGCGTCGGTCGCTCGTCAGCAGGGGGAGGTCGTGGTGGCGGGCCGCGGCGCCCACCAGCGCGTCGTACACCGCGCCACCCGCGATCCGGAGACGCGCCAGCTCGGACGCCAGCGCCACGCTCGCGTCCGGGTCGAGGAACCAGACGCCTGGGAAGTCGTGGTCGAGCAGCCGCTGGACGTCGGCCGGGGTCCGGCGAATCCCCGCAGGCAGTCGCGTCAGGACGGAGTAGGTCTCGAACCACGCGTGCCCGGCGAGGCCCAGTCGAAGGCCTCGGGTCGCGTCGAGGGTGCGAGCGTGTGCCTCGTGGTCCGCCACCAGCAGGGCGACGGCCGCGCTCGTGTCGAGCAACGCATCGACGGCTCCGCCGTGCGGGCGCCGGGACCGGGCCCGCTCAGCGACGGTCGGCATCCTTGAGCCGCTCGACCATCTCGGCGGTGACCGACGTGCCCGTGGCGGGGATGACCAGCCGTCCATCCTCCTCGGCCAGGCTGTGGGTCGTCACCGGCTCGACGCGGATCGCCGCGCCGTCGAGCTCGATGTCGACCTCCGCGGCGCCATAGACCCCCACCTGCTCGCGGATGGCGCGCGGGATGACCAGACGGCCTGCCGAATCGATGGTGGTTCGCATGCCATGACGATACCATCCTGATGGCATCACCGATGGCGTCCCGCCGCACGGCGGCCCGCCGCGGCGTTCAGGGTCGGGCGCGGCGCTCGATGCCCAGACCAGGCTTCCGGGTGAGCTGCCAGCGACAGTCGTCGCCCAGCTCGATGCCCTCGAACGGGTCGAACTGCATCATCAGGTTGCCGTCGAGGTCCAGCCAGTCGACCTCCGAGGCCACCGCGGCGCCGGCTGCGGTGCCCAGGCTGGACTCGAACATGCAGCCCAGCATCACGCTCATGCCCAGCTCGCGCGCACGTCGGATCATGCGCAGCCCGGGGCCGATGCCACCGCACTTGGCGAGCTTGACGACCACTCCATCGACCACGCCCTGGAGCATCGGCAGGTCGTCCTCGAACACGGCCGACTCGTCGGCCAGGATGGGTAGGCTGCTGCGCTCGCGCAGCCAGCGCAGCTCCGGCAGGGCGCGTGCCGGGAAGGGCTGCTCGATGAGCTCGACGCCCAGCCGGTCGAGCTCCGGGATGAGCGCCGCGGCCTGCTCCGGCCGCCACGCGGTGTTGGCGTCGACCCGCAGCGCTCCGCCATACACGGCGCGCACCGCCTCCAGCGTCTCGATGTCCGCGGCTCCGCCGACCTTGATCTTGAGCGCCGGGAAGTGGCCGGCCTCGCGCGCCCGCTCGGCCACCACGCTCGGCTCGTCGATGCCCAGCGAGTAGTCGGTCGGGGGGATGTGGTCGGACGTGCCCAGGAGCTGCCACACCGGGATCGACAGCGACCGCCCGACGAGGTCATGGAGCGCGAAGTCCAGCCCCGACTTGGCGGCGCCATGGCCACCGATGGCCGCCGCCATCAGCTCGGTCGACCGCCCCAGCCATGCCAGCGCCTCGGGCTGCGACCGGGGCAGCGGGCCGAGGCCCTCCAGCGCAGCCATCAGCCGCGGCAGCACGGCCCTGACCGTGTCGACCGTCTCGCCGTAATAGGCCAGGGGGTAGCACTCGCCCAGGCCGCGCGCCCCATCCACGACCAGCTCGATGGCCACGGTGCGGAACGCCTCGGACTCCTCCGGGCGGGCGATGTGGAAAGGGACGCTGAAGCGGAGCTCCAGGACGTCCGTGCGAATCGACCAGCTCACGCGACCGATTCTGGCACCCCGCGCTGATGGGCACCGACCCGCGGCGATAGACTCCGAGGTGGCCCTCGCCCCGAACCAAAGGAGCACCCATGTCGGCGCCGCGAATCACGTCCAGCCTCCTGCTCGCGGGAGCCCTCCTGGTCACGGGCGGGGCGGGCAGCATCGCCCTGGCCGCCGACGGCGAGGGGACCTTCACGATGGTCCTCAACGCCGACCCCGGGAACCTGGACCCGCAGTCGGCGCCCACCAGCGTCCTGTTCCAGGCCAGCAGGTTCGCCTACGACTCGCTGCTCAGCATGTCCGCCGAGGACGGCTCGATCCAGTCGCAGCTGGCCACCGACTGGGCGGTCGACGGCACCACCGTGACGCTCACGCTGGGAGACGGCATCACCTGCTCCGACGGCTCGCCGCTGACCGCGACCGACGTGGTCGCCAACCTGGACTACGTGGCCGACCCGGCCAACGCGAGCCCGTTCCTGGGCACCTACTACCCGGCCGGCGCGACCGCCGTCGCCGACGACGCCGCGCGCACGGTGACCATCACCCTCGCCGCACCCGCGCCCTTCGTGCTCAACGGACTCGCGGACCTGCCCATCGTGTGCGCCTCCGGGATGGCCGACCGGACGGCCCTCGCGAGCGCGACCGCCGGCACCGGCCCGTTCGTGCTCACCGAGGCCGCACCCGGCGACCACTACACCTACGCGCTGCGGGAGGGCTATGCCTGGGGGCCGAACGGCGCCACCACCGCCGAGGCCGGACTGCCCGGCACCGTCGTGCTGCGCATCGTGGAGAACCCCACCACCGCGGCCAACCTGCTGCTCACGGGGGACGTCAGCGCCGCCACGGTCGTGGGGCCTGATGCCCAGCGTCTCGCCCAGGAGAGCCTGTTCAGCGTCGACACCGGCGTCGTCATCGGGGAGATGTGGTTCAACCACGCCGAGGGCCGACCCGGCGCCGACGCCGCGGTGCGCATGGCGCTCACCCAGGGTGCCGACCTGACCCAGCTCCAGCAGGTGCTGACCGGTGGCCAGGGCGCGCCCGCCACCACGTTCGCGGCGCTCGCGCCCGTGGCATGCCCGGGTGACTCGATCTCCGGAGCGCTGCCGGCGTTCGACGCGACGGCCGCCGGCGCGGCACTCGACGCCGCGGGCTGGACGCTGGGCGCCGATGGCATCCGCGCCAAGGACGGCCAGCAGCTGAGCGTGACGTTCCTCCACGACACCTCCGCGGGCACCGCGGGCCAGGCGGCCGCCGAGCTCGCCACGCAGCAGTGGACCGCGCTGGGCATCAACGTCGTGGACAAGGCGCAGACCGGTGCCGCGACCCAGGAGACCCTGTTCGGGACCGGCGACTGGGACGTCGCGTGGATCGCGCTCAACGTGAGCAGCCCGGACCAGCTGGTGCCCTTCCTGTCGGGCGCCGGGATGGCCGATGGCGGCGCCAACTTCTCGGGCATCGCGAACGACGCCTACACCGCGGGCGTCACCGCGGCGTCCGCGATGGCCGGCACCGAGGGCTGCGCCACGTGGCTCGACGCCGAGTCCAACCTGGTGGCCGCCGCGGACGTGGTGCCCTTCGCCAACTCCGTGGTGCCCACGTTCGGCAACGGCGCCGAGTTCGCGATCTCGGGCTCGCTCATCCCCACCAGCATCCGCATGCAGGCGCAATGAGCGGCCTCCAGCACATCCAGGCATGGCTCGGGGAGGCGCTCCCCGAGCTGTGCCGCCGCTCGGACGTGCCGGCGGCCGCGGTCGGGGTCCTTGCCGATGGCGAGGTCATCGACGCGGCCACCGGGCTGCTGAGCCTGGCCACGGGCGTGGAGGCGACGCCCGATTCGGTGTTCCAGATCGGGTCGACCACCAAACTGTGGACGGCGTCGCTGGTGATGCAGCTGGTGGACGAGGGGCTCGTGGGCCTGGACGACCCCATCCGCCGCCATCTGCCCGACTTCCGCATCGCCGACGAGGCAGCGGCCGCGGCCATCACGGTCCGCCAGCTGCTGAGCCACACGGCCGGCTTCGAGGGCGACATCTTCACCGACACCGGCAAGGGCGACGAGTGCCTCGAGCGGTTCGTGGACACCCTTGGGGAGACGCCCCAGCTGTTCGCGCCCGGCGAGCAGTTCTCGTACAACAACGCCGGCTACTGCGTGCTGGGGCGGCTGGTGGAGGTGCTCCGCGGGAAGCCCTACGACGACTGCGTGCGCGAGCGGCTGTTCGTGCCCCTGGGGCTGACGCACGCCGCCAACGGCCCCTACGAGGCGATCCTGTTCCGGGCTGCCGTGGGCCACGTCCGGCCGTCCCCGGACGCGGCGCCCGTGCCCGCCCCCGTGTGGGCGCTGGCACGCTCGAACGCGCCGGCGGGCTCCATGCTCGCCATGCGCCCACGAGACCTGCTCGGGTTCGCGCGGATGCACCTCGATGGCGGGCGAGCCCCCGACGGCAGTGCCATCCTCTCGGCCGAGGCGATCGAGCGGATGTACACGCCGGCCGTGCGGCTGCCGCCGCTGGGGCTGCTGGGCGATTCCTGGGGTCTGGGCCCCGAGCTGTACCACACCCCCGACGGGATGCTCGCGGGCCACGACGGCAACACCATCGGGCAGGCCTGCTTCCTGCGCTTCGCGCCCGACCGGGGCATCGCCGTGGCCATCATGGCCAACGGCGGCGACACGTTCGCGCTGTTCCGGGACGTGTTCGGCCAGGTCATGGCGGAGCTCGCGGGGATGACCCTCGAGCCGCTGCCCACGCCGCCGGCGTCCCCGGAGCGCATCGACGCGAGCCGCTACGTGGGCACCTACTCCACGGCCGTCGCGGACATGGTGGTGAGCCAGGACGACGACGGCCGGATCTGGGTCGACCAGATCCCCAAGGGCATCTTCGTGGACCTGGGCGAGGAGCCGCAGCGAATCGAGCTGGTCCACTACGAGGGCGACAGCCTCATCCCGCTCCAAGGCGACCGGGGGATGCACCTGCCGCACGCCTTCGTGGGCGACGACGGCCACGGCCATGCGCTGTACCTGCACGTGGGCCGGGCCGTCCGCCGAGCCGACAGCCCGTTCGTCAGCGCCGGCCCGGCCCGGGGCTGAGCCCCGCGGCGCCGCGTCCGACGAGCGCCCGACGCCGCGCCATGGCCCACCAGACCGCATGACCGCCATCGACCCCGCGGTGCGGCGGGACCCGACGCCCGGGCTCGTCGCGCGTGTCGCGGCGGACCCGTGGGTCCGGTTCGCGGCACGTCGGCTGGGTCGGCTCGTGGTCTCGCTGTGGGTGCTGGTGACCGCATCGTTCCTGATGATCCACCTCATCCCCGGCGACCCGGTGCGGGCCGCCCTGGGCATGACCGCGCCCCCGGCGCTCGTGGAGCAGACCCGCGAGGCGCTGGGGCTCAACGACCCGCTCTGGGTCCAGTACGCGGACTACGTCCGCGACCTGCTGAGCGGGCAGCTGGGGACCTCGATGGTCTCCAAGCTGCCGGTCGCCAGCGTCATCGGCCAGCGGCTGCCCGCCACCCTGGAGCTGGCGGTGCTGGCGTTCCTGGTGGCGGTCGCGGTGGCGGTGCCGCTGGGCGTGGTCATGGGCGTGCTCACGCGTCACGGCCGCCGCCGTCGGGTGGAGCTGGGCTTCACCGCGACCAGCGTGGTCCTGGGCACCATCCCGGACATCATCATCGGGGTGGTCCTGGTCTACGCGTTCGCGGTGGGCCTCGACTGGGTGCCCGTGGCGGGCCGCTCGGGCCCCGAGTCGTACGTGCTGCCGGTGGTGGCGCTGGCGCTGGGACCGGCGGTCATCCTGGCGCGGCTGCTGCGCGTGGAGATGGTCAAGGTCCTCGACGCCGACTTCATGCGCACCGCGCGTGCCAAGCGGCTGCCCGCCCGCGCCCTGTACCTGGCGCACGCCCTGCCCAACGCGCTGACCGCGTCGCTCACCGTGGCGGGGCTGCTGCTGAGCTCGCTGGTCGCGGCCACGGTGCTGGTGGAGAGCGTGTTCGCGTGGCCGGGGCTGGGCGGCACGCTCGTGAGCTCGATCCTCAACAAGGACTACCTGATGGTCCAGGCGCTGGTGCTGGTGTATGGCGCCTTCGCGCTGCTGGTCAACCTGGTCGTGGACGTGATCCTCGCGCTGCTCGACCCGCGCTCGCTCATCCGGCGGGACTGACCCATGACCAGGCGCCGCTGGGTGCGTGCCTTCCGGACGCCCGTGGGCGTGACGTCGCTGGTGCTGCTGGGGCTGGTGCTGACGCTCGCGATCATCGGGCCGGTGGTGTGGGGCGTCCGGGCCGAGGCGATCGACACCAGCCAGATGCTCGCGGGGCCATCGCCCGAGCACTGGGCGGGCACCGACAACCTGGGTCGGGACATCCTGGCGCGGGTGCTGGTGGCGACGCGGCTCTCGGTGGTGCTGGCACTCGCGGCCACGGCGGTCGCGGTGGGCGTGGGGCTCCTCCTGGGCACCGCACCCACGTTGCTGGGGCGACGCGCGGGCGGAATCATCGTGGGTGGCGTCAACATCGCGATCGCGTTCCCGGGGCTGCTGCTGGCGCTGTTCTTCGCGGTCATCTTCGGGGTGGGCGCGACGGGCGCCGTGCTGGCCATCGGGCTCGCCGGGGCGCCCGCCTTCGCGCGGCTGTGCCAGACCCTCATCGCGAGCGTGGGCGATCGCGACTTCGTCACCGCGGCGCGCATCGCGGGCGTGGGTCGGGGGCGGATCATGACCCGGCACGTGCTGCCCAACATCGGCGAGCCGCTGGTGGTCAACGCGACCGTGGGGGCGGGTGCCGCGCTGCTCGCGTTCGCGGGGCTGTCGTTCCTGGGCCTGGGCGTGCAGTCGCCAGCGTACGACTGGGGTCGGCTGCTCCAGGACGGCCTCGCCTCGATCTACAACCAGCCCGCCGGCGCACTCGCACCAGGCATCGCCATCGTGGTCGCGGGCCTCGCCTTCAACCTGTTCGGCGAGGCCATCGCACAGGGCTTCGGCATCGGGGTGCTGGACCATCGGCTGACCACGGCAGCGACCGTGGGCGCCACGCCGTTGGCGCCCCGCGACCCCGACGAAGCGGGGTCGGCACCCGATGGCGGCGCCCTGGGGGCCGGCGTGCCTGACGCCCAGCCCGTGCTGGACGTGCGCGACCTCACGGTGACCCTGCCCACGGCGCACGGCGCCATCCGACCCGTCCGAGGCGTGTCCCTCGCCGTGGCACCCGGCGAGGGCGTGGGCGTGGTGGGCGAATCGGGGGCCGGCAAGTCGCTCATGGCGCTCGCCATCGCCCGGCTCATCGAGGAGCCCGGTCGGGTGACCGCGACGCGGATTCGCTTCCAGGGCGTCGACCTCCAGCACGGCAGCGAGGGCTCGCTGCGTCATCTGCTGGGCATCTCGCTGTCGATGGTGTTCCAGGACCCGGGCACCTCGTTCAACCCCACGCGACGCATCGGCGGGCAGCTGGCGGAGGTGGGGCGGTACCACCTGGGCATGGGTCGTGGGGCCGCGCATGCGCGCGCCGTCGACCGCCTCCGCGCCGTCCACGTGCCGGCCCCCGAGCGACGCGCGGCCCAGTACCCCCACGAGCTGTCGGGCGGGCTGCGTCAGCGGGCCATGATCGGCATGGGTCTCATGGGCGACCCCGCGCTCATCGTCGCGGACGAGCCCACGACCGCCCTCGACGTGACCATCCAGCAGCAGGTGCTCCAGCTCCTGCGGACGATCCGCGAGACGGGGGTGGCCATCCTGCTCATCAGCCATGACGTGGCGGTGGTCCGACAGCTGTGCGATCGGGTGCTGGTGATGTACGCGGGGCGGGTCGTGGAGGACCTGCCGGTCGGGGAGCTGGTGGGCGGTGCGCACCACCCCTACACGCGCGCCCTGGTCGCGGCCGTGCCGGACATGGACGCCGACCTGGAGCGGCCGCTCGCGGTCATCCCGGGGCGTCCGGTGGAGCCATCGGAGGTGCCGGCGGGATGTGCCTACGCGGCACGCTGCCCGCTCGCCAGCCAGCGGTGCCTGGACGAGGACCCACCGCTGGTCGCGGACGGCGCCGGGCGACGCGTGGCCTGCTGGCACGCGGGCGAGCCACTGCCGAGTGCCGATCCGGCGGTGGCCGCATGAGCGTCCTGCGGTTCGAGGACGTGACCGTGCGCTACGGCAGCCGTCGGCATGGCGTCACGGCGCTCGACCGGGTGAGCCTGGAGGTGCCCGAGGGCAGCGTGCTGGGGCTGGTCGGGGAGTCGGGCTCGGGCAAGTCCACGCTGGCACGCGCGGCGGTGGGAATCGCGCCCCTGGAGGGTGGGCGGATCCTGTTCGACGAGGCACCGCTGCCCACGACCGGCCGGCGCCCCATCCAGATGGTGTTCCAGGACCCCTACGCCTCGCTCGACCCGCGGATGACCATCGGCGAGTCCATCGCCGAGGCGCTGCCGCGAGGCCTCTCGCGGCCCGAGCGGGACGCCGAGGTGCGTCGCCTGCTGACGCAGGTGCATCTGGACCCGGCCCGCGCGACCGCCTTCCCCGCGCATCTGTCGGGTGGCCAGCGGCAGCGGGTCGCGCTCGCGAGGGCGTTGGGCGGGCAGCCCCGGGTGCTCATCGCCGACGAGATCACATCCGCGCTCGACGTGTCGATCCAGGGCGCGGTGCTCAACCTGGTCCGCGAGCTCCAGCGGGAGCTGGGCCTCGCCATCCTGTTCATCTCGCACAACCTGGCCGTCGTGCGCTCGGTGGCCAGCCACATCGCGGTGATGTACCTGGGCCAGATCGTGGAGCACGGCACGGCCGACCGGGTCCTGTCCCAGCCACAGCACCCGTACACCCGGGACCTGCTGGCGGCCATCCCGCGGCTGCATGGGTCGGCATCGACGCCCGTGGTGGAGGTCCTGGAGGCGGTCGACCCGCACCATCCACCGCCCGGCTGCCGCTATCACACCCGCTGTCCCATCGGGCCGCTCGTGCTGCCCGACCGCGAGGTGTGTCGACAGGTCGAGCCGTCGGACCAGCACCTCCAGCACGCCACCTGCCACTTTGCGCCACCCATCGCCGCGGGCGCCGCGGCGGTCGCCACGTCACAGGAACGGAGCACGCCATGAGCCAGCACCCCATCGACGCCGCCCACTGGCAGGAACGCCTGCGCGCGCTTGCGACCGAGCACCACGTGCCCGGCGCCCAGCTGGGGATCCTGCGCCTGGGCACCCAGGGCGACGGCGCCGCGGACGACCAGGTGGTCGTGAGCCACGGCGTGCTCAGCCTGCGCACCGGGCAGCCCACGACCCCCGATTCGCTGTTCCAGATCGGCTCCATCAGCAAGGTCTGGACCGCGACCGTGGTGATGCAGCTCATCGACGACGGTCGGCTCACGCTGGACACGCCGGTCATCGAGGTCATCCCGGACCTGCGGCTGCACGACGCCGAGGTGGCCCGGGCGGTCACCATCCGCCACCTGCTGACCCATACCAGCGGCATCGATGGCGACGTGTTCACGGACACCGGTCGCGGCGACGAGTGCCTGGAGCGGTATGTCGCGCTGCTCGCGGACGTCGCCCAGAACCACCCGCTGGGCGTGACCTGGTCGTACTGCAACTCGGGCTATTCGATGCTGGGCCGGGTCATCGAGGTGCTGACCGGGACCACGTGGGAAGCCGCCCTCCGCCAGCGGCTGTTCGCGCCCTCGGGGCTGAACCACACCGTCACCCTGCCCGAGGAGGCGCTGCTGTTCGGGACCGCCGTGGGACATGTGGACCCCGCGGACGACGGGAACCAGCAGGTCGCGCCCGTGTGGACGCTGCCGCGCTCGCTGGGGCCGGCGGGGCTGATCACGGCGCGTGCGGCGGATGTGCTGGCGTTCGCGCGGATGCACCTGGCCGGCGGGGTGACGCCGGACGGCACCCGGATCCTCGGCGAGGCGAGTGCGGCGGCCATGGCGGCACACCAGGTGGACCTCCCCGAGCGGCACCTGCTGGGCGATTCCTGGGGCCTGGGCTGGATCCGGTTCGGGTGGCACGGGCGGCGGCTCATCGGCCACGACGGCAACACCATCGGTCAGGCGGCGTTCCTGCGGCTGCTGCCCGATGCGGGCATCGCGGTGACCCTGCTGACCAACGGCGGCCAGACGCGGGACGTGTATGACGCGCTGTATCGCGAGCTGTTCGAGGAGCTGGCGGGGGTGGCAATGCCGCACCCGCTGGAGCCGCCGGCGGTGCCGGTCAAGGTGGATGCGTCACCGTTCGTGGGCGTCTACGAGCGGGCGTCCGTGCGCATGGAGGTGCTCGCCGCGGATGGGGCGCACCCGATGGCGCGGCTCCGGACGATGGTCACGGGCACGCTCGCGGAGCTGGAGCCCGAGCCGCCCAAGGAGTACGACCTGGTGCCGGTCGAGTCCGACCTGTTCGTGGTCCGGCCACCCGAGTCGGGGATGTGGTTCCCGGTCATGTTCTATGCGCTGCCCACGGGCGAGCGCTACATGCACTTCGGGGCGCGCGCCACGCCGCGGGTGGGGTGAGCGCATCCGCGACGCATCCGTGCTCGGCGGCCTGACGCGGCCCAGGTCGCGAGTCCGTTGGGTGCATCAACGCCTCGCGACGGCTCGGATCCAGCGCGCCGTGCGGTCGGTGGACCAACCCGGACCTCCCGGCGTAGCCGCCGTCCGCCTGAGAGTCAGGCGTTGCTCAACACCCTGAGATGTTCATCCCAGTACGTTGGGTAGTGGTGGACCGCAGGTCCATCAGGCACCGTTGCCCAGCCAGACCACATCGATGGCAGCTTCGACGCCCACGTCCGCCAGGCGTCGGTCGAGGGTGAGGAGGGGGTGGCGGTTGGAGCGGGCGAGGCACAGGTAGGTCGCGTCGTAGGCCCCGACCTGGTGCTCGATGGCCAGGCGCATCGAATCGACCGGATCGACCTCGTGGGTCTGCAGGAGGGTCATCAGCTCGCGGAGGGCGGAGGCGGCCGGGTCCAGCGCCGCGGCAGGCAGTCGATCACGACGCATCGCACGTACCAGGGCATGGGCGACCTCGATCCAGCAGATGGCCGGGACGATGGCCCGTTCCGGACCCGTGAGCGCCTGGTCTCGGAGCTGGAGCGCCTGCTCCGCCAGCGGCTCGTCCGGCAGGAACCACGCGACGACGACGCTCGCGTCGAGGATCATGCCGGTCGCTCGTCCCAGCGGCGGTCCTGCTCGTGGCGGCCCTCGCGCACCAGGCCAACGGCATCGGCGCCGCCGTGCACGGGCGTTGCCATCCCCCGGACCAGGTCCATCAGCGCGATCGCCCGCTCGGCGCGACGCACATCCAAGGTCGCGAGCCGGTCAGGGTCTCGAAGGGATGCCAGCCAACCGAACCCTGCGGCGGCGCCGGTATCGGCGCCCGCTGCCTGGCCGTATGGCGCGGACAGCTCCCGGACCGCCCGCTCCGGGATGCGTACGCGACCACCCACCCGAAGCCCAGGCAGACGGCCCTCACGCAGCCATCGGCGCACGGTGCGCTCAGTGACCCCGCAGGCTCGTGCCACGTCCGTCACTGTCATGTCTGTCATGACATGATGGTACACCGGCGGGCACGAATGCGACGACTGAGCCTCCGTGGGCCCGATGAGCACCGGGCATCGCCACCGGCGGGCGGGCGCTCAGGTGGAGCGACCTCATCGTGGAACGGCAGGACGGTCGCGTGGTGGCCATCGAGGTCAAGCTCGCGCGCAACGTCGGCGACGCGGATGTCCGACGCCTTCGCTGGCTCCAGGGTCAGCTGGGCGACCGGCTCCTCGATGCCGTCGTGGTGACGACCGGCCCAAGCTGGTCATCGAGCTGCCCGTGCCTTGCCGCTTGGCGGCGGGGCCACGTGGTACTCGCCCTCCCACACCTCGTCGAAGCGGTCCTGGCCCAGGGCGCGCCCTTGCGCGAGCCCGACGCGACGTGCCATCCAAGCTGTCACAGCCGGGCCGGAGGATGCGGGCATGCGAACCCTCATCGTCTCCTTGGTCCTCGCGTCATTGGCCATGCTCCCCGCCGCGCCAGCCAGCGCCGCGGGCTGCGTCAGCCGCTCGGAGTACCGTGCGGCGAAGAGCAACATGACCATGACCCGCGTCCACCGTATCTTTGGCACCTCCGGCAAGCGCGTGTCCCACGCCTCGGCCGGCGGCTATGCCGCGCAGGTCCGGACATATCGGGGCTGCGGGTCGCAGTACAACGTCGTGTCGGTCCTGTTCGACAAGAACCCAGGCGGCAGCTGGCGCCTCGACGTCAAGGCCGCGGTCTGGATCGGGTAGGCACGTCCGGATGACCGTGCCCGACGGCTACGACGATCCGCGGGAGGTGCGCGAGGCACGGCAGCGGCCGCCGGAGACCTATGCCACGGTCTCGGAGTGGTGGGCCGACTACCACGGCTTCGTGCCCATCCAGATGGCGCAGGGGCTGTCGCAGCTCACCAAGCAGGGCATGCCCTTCGGCGAGGCCTATCTCAAGCTGCTCGATGCTGGCAGGATCATCGAGCTGGATCCGCTCCGACCCGACTCGCCACATTGGCAGGAGCGTGACGCACGTCTGGCCGCCCAGCAGCGGGAGGCGACATCCGAGTGACGAGCACGGCACGGGGCCATGATCGGCCGCCGCTCCCCGCCCGGCTCGCGGGGGCCGTGTGGGGCCACCTCGTGGGTGACGCCCTGGGCGTGCCCTACGAGTTCCGGGATGCGAGCGCGATCGGGACGGTCCAGTGGGGTGCCACGGGCTCGCATCACCAGCCGCCCGGCACCTGGAGCGACGACGGCGCGCTGATGCTGGCGCTGCTCGACTCGCTGCTGGAGGCCGGCTTCGACCCCGAGGACCAGGGACGCCGGGCGCGCGCCTGGAGGGAGCGGGGCGCCTATGCCGCCGGTGGCACGGTGTTCGACATCGGGAACGCGACCCGCGCGGCGCTCGACACCCTCGCCGCCGGGGTGCCCGCGGTCGACGCCGGGCCGTCGGGCGAGCGCGACTGCGGCAACGGCTCGCTCATGCGCATCCTGCCGCTCGCGCTCGTGGAGCGGGACGTGCCGGATGCGCGGCTCGTGGACATGGCGCACCTCGCGTCCCGCGTGACCCATGGCCATCCGCGCTGCCAGGTCGCGTGCGCGCTGTACTCGTTCGTGGCGCGGCGCATCCTCGCGGGAGCGCGCCATCGGGCGGATGCCCAGGCGGACGCCCGGGCGGCGCTGCGTGCCACGTACCAGCGGCAGGGCTCGGGCGGGCATCTGGCCGCGCTGGACGAGCTCGAGGCATGGCCGGGTCGCGGCGGCCGAGGCTACGTCATCGACAGCCTCTGGTCGGCCTGGGATGCGTTCGCCGGTGCGACGGGCTACCAGGATGCGGTGACCCGGGCCGTGCGCTACGGCGCCGACACCGACACCACCGCGGCCATCGCGGGCGGCCTTGCGGGCGCCTGGTTCGGCGTCGACGACATCCCCGCCGAATGGCGCGCCGGGATGCGCGACCCCGGGATCGTGCGGCCGCTGGTCGATGGGCTCATCGCGACCGACCCGGCAGGTGGCTGGCGCACCTCCGCGGCCAGCCCGCTGCGCGTGGACCAGGTGGAGACCGGCTCGACCGCCGAGCTGCCGGGCCGCATCGGGATCACGTTCCTGCCGGGCAAGCGGAGCGCGGGCATGGCCGGGCACCACTGGCGTGACCTGGACGCGGACCTGGAGCGGATCAGGCGCTGGGGCGACACGCTGCTCCTCCTGGTGGAGGACCACGAGCTCCTCGAGGCAGGCGTCCCGGACATCGCTGCGGCGGCCGTGCGGCACGGCATCACGCTGGTGCGCTTCCCCATCCCGGACCCGCACGTGCCGCGGGATGTCCCTGCGTATCGGGCCGTGGTGCGGGACATGGTCGAGCGGCTGCACGGCGGACGCTCGATCGTGGTCGCGTGTCGCGGCGGCATCGACCGGTCGGGCATGACGGTCGCGTGCATCCTTCGCGAGCTGGGCCTGGACGCGGACACCGCGATCGCGCGCACCCAGGCCGGCCGCAAGGGCTCCATCACCCGGTCCGAGCAGCAGGCGCTGGTTCGCGCCTGGGCCTGACGGTGGTCGCGTATCCGCCGCTCATCACCAGCCACCGCACGGTCACCCGGGGGCACCTGCGCACGTACGGGTCGCCCGGACTGCCGTCGATCGTATCGTCGACGGGTACGGAGCGCGTGACCGGCATCCTGCCGGCGACCCCAGGCACCCGGAGGGGAATCGATGTCTCGGCCGATCCGGTGTTCCATCGTGGCGATCGTCCTCGTCCCCACCGTGCTCGGCGGCGGGGCGGCCCTGGGCCAGGGCGCGGAACCGAGCGGACCTGCGTCGAGCGGTGCGGCCACGGGCAGCGCGACACCCGCCACGCCCCTCCCCAGCGACCCGCTGGCACCCATCCTGAGCGAGGACTTCACGTCGCCGAGCGACGAGTGGTGGACGGGCACGGAGCCGGGCGAGAGCACATCCTTCTCCTTCGGCAGCCTACGGACGGTCCTGAGCGATGGCCCTCGGTCGACGTGGCAGTGGATGGAGCTGCCCGTGCCGATGGACGCGGTGAGCGTGGAGGGGACGGTCACCCTCGACCAGGGGTCCGGCGGGGGCGGCGTGACGTGCGGGCCGAGCGACGACATCGGCCACTGGCTGTGGGGCGGCTTCAACAGCGACGGACAGTGGCTGCTGGGTCGTCTCGTGGACGGCGGCCTCCGGGTGGATGCGCGCGGCGAGCTGCCTTTGGTCCGCGACCCCGATGCACCCGTGGGTGGCGCCCTGCCAGTCGCGCTCAGGCTCGACTGCACCGCGGATCGTGAGGGGGCCGAGGGGCGCGCCGCGCTGTGGACGAAGGGCGTGCGGGTCGGGGAGGTCCCGGTGCCAGGCACGGGGCCCTTCGGCAAGGCGGGCTTCCTCACGGCCATCGACGATGGCCCGCTCACCATCCTGTTCGACGACCTCGTCGTGCGCGACCTGCCGGGAGACGACGCGACGACCCCGTGAACCGTAGGCGCGCCGCGTGGTGCCGACGCCGAGGGGTCAGCCAT